>JBEKZP010000006.1:0-148397 GCA_049509755.1 Terriglobales bacterium
ACCGCTCAAAGCCGGTCATCATCGCCAGTGTCCTCTGTTTGTTGTGAGGCTTCATCTGGCTGCACTTTAGCTTGAACCGTTGTGGAAATCAGAGAACTTAATCAGAGTCTCCCTAACGCCTGAAATGTCCCGCGATCCGCAAGCTTGGTCACCACAGCGGGATTGATGTCCACGGCTACGACCTTCACTGCCGCCGGGAGCATGTTGCCCGTCGCAATGGAATGCAGCATCGTGGCAATCATGAGAGCCATGTGGATATTCTTGACGGCAGCTCGCATACGGCGCTGCGCTTCCGCCATATCAATGATTACATCTGGAAGCGGGCCGTCGTCGCGCACCGAGCCGGCGAGCACCAACTCCACATTGTTCTTGATGCATTCGAACATGATTCCTTCCCGCAGGACTCCGGTTTCAACGGCCTGGCGAAGAGAACCGGCACGTCGAATAGCGTTTATCGCAAACATGTGGTGGCGGTGCCCTCCTTCCACTGGCTGGCCGTTCTGCAAGGCCACGCCCAAGGAAGTGCCAAGCAGAGCGCTCTCCACGTCATGGGCGGCGATAGCATTTCCGCCAAAGAGCACCTGGACAAATCCCGCACGGATAATTCGTGCGAGGTACGGTCCGGCTCCACTGTGAACGATTGCGGGACCGGCCACGACGAGAACTCTTCCGCCTGTGGCCCGGATCTGCCAAATTTGGCGAGCGAGTTCCTCGATGACCAGTCGCTTCGGCCGCTCGCACGAAACCTCGCTTGCCATGAAGGAGAAGATTTCCCGTTGCCGCGGCCGTTGCGGAGGCTGCACGCGGATGCCTGCGTGTCCCACAGCGACGAGATCGCCGTTGCGCACGTCCGCCATCGGCAACATCCGCGCTCGTGAATGTTCGGGATCAACGATGATCACCAGATCCATCTCGGTGTCCTGCACATCCACCCACTTGCCGTTAAGCCGGACTTGAGTAGGCATGTGGGTCGTGGAATAAAACTCGTCGGGCAGGGTACCGTCGCCCGGTGCTGGTTCGGTCTTCACGTCATTATGCGAGACGATAGCGGCACCGTGGTGCTGCAACGCCGTCAGGATCTGGTCCAGCTGCGACTCGCTTTCGGCCATTACTTTCAGCCTGGCGAACGAAGGCTCGTCTTTGCGGCGGCCTACCTTGATTTCGCGCAAATCAAACGAGCCACCCAGGTCCATGACGGCGTCAAACACTTTAGGCAGAATCCAGGAGTCGATGATGTGCCCTTCCAGGGTGATCTCCTCGCTGAAGTCCATAACACTTCCTTTCGCGCACAAAAGAGAAGGCCCGCGATCTCGTGTCGATCGCGAGCCTTGGAGATGATTGGCTGGTTTGGTTATTACTTCTTACAATGCTCCATCCAATCCCATGGTCGCGCCGACACCGGTGGCGTCGGCGGGAGTGGCGACGGGATCGAGATGGGGTACGTCATTGAATTCAGTATTATTGCGGCGAGTCAGCAGTGCTGTCAATCAATAACTCAGCTCGGCGATCCTTATATACTATGCGGACCGAGTAGACCCCCCCCTGATGATCGTGCGAGGCGATATGGACTACGTAGCGATACAACGGGGCGAGGAGTTATTCACTGCGCTTTACCGGCAAAACAAGCGAGCTCAATTTGTGAGGTACTGGGGCGAGGGGCATATACTGAACTCGCCGCCAAACATTCACGATATGTGGTGCCGCGTCTTCGCATGGCTTGATGAGCTCGACGACATTATACGCGATGGGCGGGGAAATCTTGTGTGGGATCGAGATAGAGTGAAATCCCGCCACGGCGCACCGCCGCTCAAGCCAGAGAGGACTTCGCCCGCTTCGATGAAGTGCTGCCCCCCTCTCAATCACCAGCCTGCGACGGAAGAAGGGCACCGCGATAGCCAGTGAGCAGACGTGGTTCGGGATCAATCGTCTCGCGGTGCCGGCTGGGTGGGTGGGCTGCGCCATCGATGCGATCTCGCGGCCCGAGATTCCTTTATTCCTGTGGGCGCTCTTCGGTGCCGGGGGAGGTCCCTGCCTGGTCTATGGACTCCGGCGTCAGATTCCGCGTGAGACGCTTCCCACCTGCTGCACCAGAGCCATCAATTGGCGTGGGAAACAGCGTTTCCAACTTTGGATTGAGACGAAAAGCAGCCCGTATCGAGTTTTGGCGAGCCACAGGTTACGCCTAGTCCATTGTCACCCGTCGCATACCCCTGACAGAGTTACACAGGAAGATTGCGTCTGCAGTTTTCAGGTCTTCATAGCTGAGAATCCGTTCTGAGGCACGTTGCTCATTCTCCAGAACATACTGGCGGAATATACCAGCTAGCAAACCGCACTCCACAGGTGGAGTGACCAGCCTTCCTCCAATTTGGACAAAAATATTGTTGTTAGCTGCTTCGGTGACCTCCCCTCGTTCATTCTGGAAAACGACATCTTGGTATCCCAGTCTGCGGGCCTCCGCGCACTCGTGCTCGTACAGGCTGCGACACGTAGTCTTGTGATAAAGAAATCTATCCTGCGAGAAAGTTCGAATTGGCGACATCTTGATCGTCGATATGGGTGGCTCGGGGTCGAGCACCAGATTCTCCAGCGAGATGCTACCTCGAACATCGAGCAGCAAGCGTACCCTGTATACAACATCCCCTTTAAGACCGTGCTGGTTTTGCTCGAGCGTCAATGCTACGTGGCTTTCGCTGAACGGAAAGCCAAAATATTCAGCAGAGGACCTTAAACGCCGAAGGTGTTCCTTCAGGAAATGATACTTGCCCCCCCAGCGAAGAGTTTCCACTAGCTGAAACACTGGTTCGGAGCGGGCGAGAAACTGCAGCTTGAGCAGACACTCTTCGTACTCCTGTTCGGCCAGCGAGTCAAATACGATTCCGCCTCCTACGCCCATCTCGCCTGAGCCGGCCTCAAGCACTGCTGTCCGGATGGGAACGTTAAAGACGGCATTGTGGCTAGGGGAAAAGAACCCAATCGCGCCGGTGTAGACTCCACGGGGAGCGTTTTCGAGTTCCTGGATAATCTGCATGGTCCGACACTTAGGCGCTCCGGTAACAGAACCGCTTGGGAAAATGGCTGAGAAGATCTCGTACGGTTTGGTCCCAGCCCTTAGGGATGCCGATACAGTAGAGGTCATCTGAAACAGCGTCTCATACTTCTCTACTGCAAACAGCTCATCCACCCGCACTGAACCGACTTCCGCAATCTTGCCCAAGTCGTTCCGAAGCAAGTCGACGATCATTATGTTCTCGCTGCGGTTCTTTGCGTCTTCGCGCAACCACATCTGTAGCTGTGAGTCTTCGGCGGCAGTTTTCCCCCTTCTGACGGTCCCTTTCATTGGGCGAGTGACGATGCGGCCGCTGTCCATCCGAAAGAAGAGCTCGGGAGATAAAGAGAGTATGTGCCGGTTTTCTAGGTGAATATACGCCGCGTATTTGACACTTTGTTGGTTTCTAAGCGCGGTAAATACTGTCGCGGGCGAACCGGTATACCGAAACCGAGCCTTGGTTGTGAGGTTAACTTGGTACGTATCGCCTGCCGCAATGTACGCCCTGATTGCCTCTACCTTTGCACAATACTCAGTTCGGGAGATCTCCAATCGACAACAGGAGACGGGGGACACGCCCGCAGGGACCGGAGGAAGAGCCGAGTTGCTCCACGTTCGTGTTAGTTCGGGTTCAAGTGTGCCGGCAGAATGGTCGAAGGTAAATGGCTGTTCGTAGGCGCCGAACCACGCCAGCGGCAGGTTGGACTTTTCGAGAGGACGCATGTTCGCACGAGGTTCAAAGTGGTAGCCACATTCGTAGCTCAGGAACCCCGCCACGAAAAACCCGGCTAGGAGGCGACTGTCGATCCAGTCAAACAACTTGGGAATATCTGCGAGGTTGGCCACGCCGAAAATACTGGCAGGGTTTACAAACAGGTAGCTTCGCTGATTCTCTGAATCAGGGCGGGAAGTCTCGAGCAGCACGGTGTTCGGCAATTCGGCCACCAGCGTGTAGTAGTTGGGCGGTAGGAGTATCAACTCGTCCTCGAAGTAACCCCAGCGAATCGGAGTTTTGGTTGCTAGTGCCCGCGCCTTTTCATGCTGAGCACGAATTCTACGCCAACCAGGACCGAACGGCCCGGCATGTCCACACCGGGAATCTCTTGATATCCGGTGTTCGCGATGTTGGAGAACTCGATTCACGGCCGCAGCATCCAATTGGCGCGTGCGTCGTGGCAGATGTGCGCGAGCCTTTTGTCATCGGTATCGCAGGCCACCCAGTCGTCTCAGCCAATGACCCCGGTTTGCAGGAGACGATTAATCCAGACTTGGGCGATGTTGCCGCTCTTCAGACCCTCCAGCACAATCTGCCATTTCTCCTGCGGAGTCTTCTGAACCTTCGGTCGTCTGCCCATCTCGCCTCCGGGCGGAAGCCCTGGATCATAACTGATCAATCTGTCCAGTTCTGGAAGGGCGCACTTCAGTGATATAAAATAGGCGGACCGGGAGCAGGAGCAAACACCATGAGGCTTGGCGCGAAGGAGGTCGAGCGGCTTCGCGCTCCACAAAGGGTACGGGCTTTCCACATCATGACCAAGGCGGTGGGGCCACTGTGCAATCTTGACTGCAAATACTGCTTCTATCTCGAAAAGGAAAACCTTTATCCCAAGAAAACCGACTGGGCGATGCGGAAGGAGTTGCTTGAAGACTACATCCGCCAGTATATCGAGGCCCAGAACGCGCCGATTATAAACTTTTGCTGGCAGGGCGGCGAGCCAACCCTCCTTGGAGTCGACTACTTCCGGCAGGTCGTCGAACTTCAAAGGAAATACGCTAATGGCAGGCAGATCGAGAATGCGTTTCAAACCAATGGTATTCTGCTGGACGACTGCTGGGGCGAATTCCTCGCTGAAAACAGATTTCTCGTCGGCCTTTCGATCGATGGCCCGCCGGGGCTTCACGACTGCTATCGTGTGGATAAGGGAGGACACCCGACCTTCGATCGTGTCATGCGTGGGATTGGGTTTCTGAAAAAGCATTGCGTCCAATTCAACACACTAACGGTGGTCCACCGGAAAAACTCGCATCACCCTCTGGAGGTCTACCGGTTTCTGAAGGAGATCGGAAGCGGTTTTATCCAGTTTATTCCAATTGTTGAAAGAATCGCCACTAAACCCAATGCCGATGGGCTTGTATTGATTGCTCCGAGCCCCGCACAAAAGGCCAGGGTTTCCTCGTGGTCGGTCGAGCCTTTGCAGTATGGGAAGTTCCTATGTGCAATCTTTGACGAGTGGGTGCGCCAGGATGTCGCGGGGTACTTTGTTCAACTTTTTGACATCGCGCTTGAGATTTGGATGGGACTCGACCCAAGCCTTTGCGTTTTCCGGCGGACCTGCGGGACTGCTCTGGCCATAGAGCACAACGGCGACGTTTATTCCTGTGACCATTTCGTTTATCCGGAAAACAAGCTGGGCAATGTCCTGGAGCATCCACTCCAGTCTCTGGTGAACTCAGCGCAACAGTGGAAGTTCGGCCAGGACAAGAGCGATTCCCTACCGCGCTACTGTCGCAATTGCGATGTACGCTTTGCGTGCAACGGCGAATGCCCTAAGCACCGCTTCGTTCGCACGCCCGACGGCGAGGAAGGCCTGAATTATCTCTGCGCCGGGTACAGATTATTTTTTCACCACATCCATCCTTACATGTCCTACATGGCTTCTGAACTTCGCAATCAGAGAGCCCCGGCAAATGTGATGGAATGGGCTCGTCTGCAGGATCTTCGATCTGCAATGGAGAAACGTCCGGGGAGAAATGACTCCTGCCCTTGTGGCAGCGGCAAGAAGTTCAAGAGGTGCTGCGCCCTCTTTATCCAGTAAACCGTAACCTGACCACCTCCACGCCTGTTTGCCTTGCCGGTCGTAGACTTTCACCGTGCCACGCGCAAGCTCGCTCCTTTGAGCAGATTCTCCACCTCCTGGAGCGTCGCCCAGTTAAAGTCTCCGGGGTTGGTATGCTTCAGAGCGCTGAAGGCGTTACCGTAGCGCAGGGCGGCATGGTAGGATTTCTGGGCCAGATAGCCATAAATAAATCCCGCACTGAAGGAGTCACCGCCTCCCACCCGGTCCACAATTTCGAGTTCATACTGCACATCATCGTAGAACTTGCCGTCCGCATACGCGATCGCGGTCCAGGTGTTCCGCCATACCAGCGGGTTCTGACGGAGCGTGATCGCCACCGCCTTAAAATGGAATTTCTCCTGCAACCGTCGCGCCACTTCTTTGTAGCTTTCGGATGAAATCTGTTGAAAGCTACGGTCATCGGTCTTGCCTTGCGCCTTGATTTTGAAGACTACGCCGGTGTCTTCTTCCGTGGTGATCAGTACGTCCACCAAGTCCATTAACGGTTCCTGAAAAGCCTGTGCTTTCTCGGGCGTCCAAAGCTTGCCGCGATAATTCAGATCGTAACTCACCGTTACGCCCGCCTGTCGTGCCGCCTGCAGCGCCTCGCGCGTAACCTCGGCAGCCGAATCCGAAAGCGCCGGTGTAATGCCGCTCGTGTGACACCATTTGGCGCCCGTAAAGATTTTTTTCCAGTCCACCTCGCCGGGTCTTATGGTGCTGATGGCCGAACCAGCACGGTCATAGAGGACGGAGCTGGCTCGCGGCGCGGCACCAAATTCGACAAAGTAGAGCCCAAGCCGCCCGTCCTTCGCCCATGAAATATTCGAAGTGTCCACACCCGCCTGGCGTACACGATTTTCCATCAAACGTCCTAGCGGATTCATGGGCAGGCGTGATACCCACGTGCTCTTCAGTCCCAGGCGGGCTATACCCACCGCAACGTTCAGTTCACCCCCTCCAACCTGAACCTCGAATGAGTTTGCCTGCTCCAGGCGCTGATAGTTGGGAGGTGATAATCGAATCATCGCCTCGCCAAACGTTACTACGTCAACCATAGATGACCTCCACCCTTTCTTTGCTCTCTTCTGAGCCGAAGCGCTCAAAGTCTCGTGGAATCACCCGCCGAAGCTAGCGTTTCAGTTCAAACATTAGCCGGTACTGGTGCGTCCAGGTGTAAGCGGTGTGATACTCGATCGGAGTGCCGTCGTCGAGGAAAACCAGCGTCTCCCAGGAGAGAACGGCGGTCGTCGGCTTGATGCCGAGCAGCTTGGTAACCTTTTTGGGGGCGCTACAGCAGCCAATTGTCTCGCGAGCCCAGCCCAGTTTGAATCCGAGCTCGCCTTCCAATACGCGGTAGATCGATTGGTTTGTCAGGTCACGCGCCCGCAGCACCGAACAGAGCGTCACGGGGAAGTACGATGTGCCCAGCGAAACGGGCTGCCCATCCAGCGTGCGAATCCTCTCGATCATTACCGCCTTCTCGCCCTCTGTTAGTTTCAGGTTCTCGGTCACCTGCCGGCTGGGATTGACGATTTCCTGCCGCAGTATGCGGCTGCCGGGCACGTAGCCCAGCCGCAGGGCTTCCTCGGTGAAACTCCGCAGCCCCGCGAGTTCCACCAAATTCTTGCGCTTACCAACGAACGTGCCCTTCCCGGGCACGCGCATCAGTCTGCCCTCCCTGACCAGTTCCTCGGTGGCCTTTCGGGCTGTCATTCGGCTGATCTTGTATCGCGAAGCAAGCTCATTCTCGGAGGGAATCGGATCTCCGTGTTTGAGTGCGCCATTCTCGATCACTTGCATCAGCGAACGTTTGATCTGCTGATAAATGGGTACGGGACTGTTCTTAGCTACGGAAAAATTCACCATCAATAACTCCGTTCAGGCCAGATGTGCGCAAAAACTGGCGCCCGAAGAAAACAAGTATATACCGGTGTAGTGTCAAGAGGGTGCGGGATCCACCGGTGGGCAAGAGGCGAATCGAGGTAAACACATTGCGGCAACGCGCCTGGCAAGATGGTCGAGGATGGGCAAGGCGCGCCGAAAGACGCGAAGCACAGAAAGCGCTTGACAGACAGCCTCCCATTCCTATACTTGTCTAGTTGTGTATAGTTTTCTGTCGTCCGTTCCGTAATTGCCTCCTCGGCCTGCGGCAGTGCGCTTGTTCGCTTCGGGGGGAGAACTACGAGGATGTCTTCGGCGAATTACCAGCATTGCTGGAGAGCAAGAACTGGTTGCCTGACAATTGTATTGCTCGGCTAGCTCAGCAATAGCATTGGCCCACTATGGTCTACAGCAAAGACCAGGTGTTTACTTCCCATAATCCGGAGATCGGGCGTGTGATTGAGTGCCCCGGAAAACTACTCGACGCAGTGATCGACGCTGTCGGCAAGCAGGACGTTATCAACGCTGCTTGCATACTCATGAAACTGGCTGGCTCCCTCTGTGTCCTTGATCAGCCCGGGTAATCACCTTGCAAGAACACTTTGGAGCGTACAATTTCAACGTTCTCGTGCAGCAATGGCGAGAGCCGGGCCGCACCGTAAGACGTCAGGACCTTGAGCAGGACGTGGCCTTTGCCGCGGGAGGGAGCTGATTTCATTTCATGGAGCATCCTATTTCTGTTGGCGAAATGGCCCAGCGGTATCGCCAGTGCACGGCCGCCTCCGTCTACGACACCCTGGATGCACTCGGCCTGCCCAACCAGTGCCTCTCACTGGAGATCAAGCCGTTGCGTGACGACATGCGCGTGGCCGGACCGGCGTTCACCGTTTACGGCGCCCGTGAGCCGCGTGCCGAAGCTGACTTGGCGCAGGCCGCCAAATTTGAGGGGTTCGGCCTCTTCAAGGCCATGTTCCCCGGCTGCGTGGTTGTGGTAAACGCCGAAAAGGATGAGCAGACAGGCCACTGGGGCGAGATGATGAGCCTCACGGCCAAGCGGCACGGCGCTACTGGCGTGGTAGTCGATGGCGGAACCCGCGACCGCGCTGGACTGCTGCGCATTCCTGATTGGCCTGTGCTTGTCCGCTACACTACTCCCATCGAGTCGCTGCACCGCTGGCGCGCCGAAGATTTCATGGTGCCTATTTACCTGAGCGGGACGCTCACCCGCCTGGTGCGTGTCGATCCCGGCGACTGGATTGTCGGCGATTGCGACGGCGTCCTGGTCGTCCCACAGGGTGTCGCTTACGATGTCCTGCTCAAACTGGAAGAGCTGGAGCAGAAGGAAGAAGGCTCCCGCCGGGAATTGGCCAAGGGTGTCCCGATCGAGGAAGTATTCGCCAGATACCGGCGGCTGTAACGCCGCGCGGAAAGTTCCCTAAAGTGCCAGAGGTAGATCAGCAAGAACAGCCAGCCGATGCGCCTCGAACCCGTTCCCCGTTGCTGTTTTCAGCCCGAATGCAGATTATCAGTATGGCCGGCGACCTGCTGCTGGTAACACGCGCATCAGCCGAAGAAGCGCTTCTTCCAGCCGGAACGGAACAGCAGGTTCAGCACCCGGCTGAACAGGCGGGTTTTGAACGGTGACCATGGATACCACAACAATTCTGTTTTCATGCCGAAGCGGTCCACCACAATGGTTTGTTGGTGGCAGTACTTGCGGATGCCCTCGGGACCGTGACGGCGGCCTAAGCCGCTCTGCTTGCGCCCGCCCATCGGCGCGTCGATTGTGAGGTAATGCACGAGGCAATCGTTGACGCAGACCCCGCCGGATTCCAGGCGGTGCGCCAAGGCCCGTCCGCGAGCGATATCCTTCGTCCAAACGCTGGCGGAGAGGCCGTAAACGGAGTCATTCGCGAGTCGAATCGCCTCCTCTTCGTCGCGCACTTTCATGATCGGTAAGAGGGGACCAAAGGTCTCTTCGCGGAGTGCTTTCATGCTGTGATCGACATCGATAAGCACGGTGGGCTCGTAGAAAAGTCCAGGCAGTCGGGAATTGCGGCGCCCGCCGGTGAGGACTTTAGCCCCGTGAGCGATCGCGTCAGCCACATGACGCTCGACCTTCTCCACTTGCGGCGGAAATGTCATCGCGCCGATGTCGATGTCGGCTTCGGAGGAACCTTGGCGGAGGCCCTTAACGAGTCTGACCACCCGGTTCACGAACTCCTGGTAGACCGGTTCTTCCACGTAGACGCGCTCGACCGAAACGCATACCTGCCGGAGTTGACCAGTGCACCCCAGACTGCCGCGTTGGCCGCGCGATCGAGGTCCGCATCGCGCAACACGATCATCGGGTCCTTACCGCCCAGTTCGAGCGTTACCGGCTTGAGCGCTCGGGCAGCGCGCTCCGCCACTTTCGTGCCGGTAGCTATGCTGCCCGTGAAGTGAATCATATCGGCGAAATCGACCAGATGGGCGCCGGTTTCACCGCGGCCAGTTATTACTTGCAAAACTCCTGGCGGAAAACCAGCAGCGGCTGCCAGTTCGGCGGCCAGAAGCGCCGAGAGCGGTGTCACTTCCGAGGGCTTGATAACGACGGAGTTGCCGGCCATTAACGCGGGTATCGCGTCGCCGATCGTGAGGTTAAGGGGAAAGTTCCAGGCGCCAATGATGCCGACCACTCCTATCGGCAGGTAATTCGAATACACGCTCTTGTTCTTCAGCAGGTGTGGGCGAATCTTCTGATCGGCCAGCAATTTTCTTGCGCGACTAGCCCAAAAGCCGATCGAGTCGCAGAGATAAAACAGTTCGACCGTGTAGACATCGCCGCGCGGCTTACCAGTCTCGCCGGTGAGCACATCGGCGATGCGCTCCTTGTTATCGATCAGGAGATCGCGGTAGCGATAAAGCACCTGCGCGCGCCGCCGGAAGGAGTACGCCGCCCACGCCCCCTGCGCCTTCCGCGCCGATTCGACCGCGGCCTGCACCTGGGCACGGTCGTAGATGGGCACCTCGCCAACCTTCTGCTGCGTAGCTGGATTGATGATCTCAATCACTGAGGTCGCCACCCTCATCCCCCTTTCTTCGGGCGTCGCGTCACCGCAAATCACGTGTCATAAGTGATGACACTGCGCGCCACCTCGCCCTTCTCCATCAGCGCCATGGCCTCATTGATCTCGGTGATCGGGAGGCGCCGGCTGAGAAGTTGATCGAGTTTCAGTTTCCCGGCCATGTACAGGTCGAGAATGCGCGGCATGTCAGAGCGGAACCGCGCTGACCCGTACAAGGATCCAATCACTCCCTTTTCTTCCATCGGGAAGGATATCGCCGGCAGTGTGAGCGTCGCGGTGAGGGCCGGCATCCCGACGATAACCAGCTTGCCGCCGCGCCGAAGGGCCTGGAACGCTTGCTGCATCACGTCCGCACTGCCGATCGCTTCGAAAGCGTAATCGACTCCTCGTCCGCCGGTGAACTCCCGAATTTGAGCGACCGCATCGCCATCGGCGGCGTTCAGCAGGTGAGTGGCCCCAAATTCTTTCGCCAGCGGCAGCTTTTGGGCGACAACATCGACCGCGATGATTTTTTCCGCTCCGCAGAGGGCGGCGCCCTGGATTACATTCAGACCGACGCCGCCGCAGCCGAAGACCGCCACACAATCGCCCGGCTCGACCCGGGCGGTATTCATCACCGCCCCCACCCCCGTCATCACTCCACAGCCGACCAGGCAGGCGCTGGTGAGCGGGACATCGGGGCGAATAACTACGACGGCCTGCTCGGGCACCACGGTGTATTCGGCGAAGGTTCCCACAAAGTGGCGAACCTCGTTGCCGCCTACGCTGAAGCGGGTGCTGCCGTCATAGACGCCGCCAGCGAACATGGCTGCCGCGGCTGTTTCGCACAATTGTGGGCGGCCACGGGAACAGTCGCGGCAGCGGCCACAACTGTAGAGCCAGGTAAGAATGACATGCTCGCCTTTCTTTACGGAAGTCACGCCCGGGCCGACCGCCTCCACTATCCCGGCACCCTCATGACCGATGATGAAAGGCAGCGGAATGGGAATATAACCGCGTTGAATGCTTAAGTCGCTATGGCAGACCCCGCTCGCCGCCAACTTCACCAGGACTTCGCCCTGACGCGGCTCCTGGAGATCGGCGGATTCCACCTTGAAAGGCTTGTTGAATTCGTAAAGAACGGCTGCGCGCATGTTGTTCCTCCAACTTTCCTTGTATGCAAATCTGCCAACGGAGCGGCGACATCAGGAAACGGACGATTCGGAGCGCTCGCTTTGCGTTCGCGACCCTTTGACGGCTGCAGGAGGGCGGGCCAATATATACAGGACTGCACAAGTATATGCTAGGGGCCGTATTGTCAAGAGCTTTTTGTCAACTTTTCGCTAGCCGCCGCGGACGGCCGGGCCCACCAGGCAATCATCCACTTCGATTTCCAGCCGCAAGAGGGCGGAAGCGTAGGTCTTGCCCAGGGCGTCGGTTCGCAGCGAGAGGGTGCCGCCGCCATCAAGACTCTGATGCAGTAGGAAATTCAGCGCACCGAGGTTGGGCAATTCGAACCGCTCGACTTGGCCCAGGCAGATCCCGCGGAAGAATTCCTTCACCCGTGTGGCGGTCACTTGATCGAGCAGGATCGGGTAGTACTCCGGCCTGCGGGCGATCAGTCCAATGTTAGCGGTATCGCCCTTATCGCCGGAGCGCGAGTGGGCCAACTGTATGAGTTTCACGCGAGTCATCGCCATCATGCCGTCTTTAATGAAATTTCCGGCGCAGCTTCGCTTTTCGGCAGCAGCGCCGGCCAGTAACCGATGATCTCTTGCGCCTTCGGCCGGCCGGTTGTAAACAAGGTCACCGTCGGGGGGCCGTTGAGCGCCAGGGGCGCGATTTCCGCGCCGAACCGTTCGACGGCCGTCCTGTCTTCGGACCGAACCGCAACCCGCAAAACCACTTCGGCAGCGTCGGGGGGGGGATTCCCCGCGAGCGGGCCGTGACAGGCGTTGACTCCCACGTACTCGGTATGAATATGGTCGAAGCGAAGACCGAGCCGGGCCAGCCTCTCCCTCAGAATGCGATCGGCAGCCTGGGCCTTCTTGTAGGCATCGGGCCAGGCGTAGATCAAGGCGCCGGCTGCTTTGAACCCCGCCGCATAGCTGACCGAGACTTTGTAAGTGTCGGGAGGTGGGCATCCCTCGATTCCCGAAAAGCGCACGCGGTCCGGGCCCTCCTGTTCCAGCCGAATGGTGGTGAAGTCGGCGACGCAATCAGGAGTGATGTAGGTTCGCGGGTCACCCAGTTCATAGAGGAGTTGCTCTTTGACCGAGGCGAGGCTGACCCGCCCACCTGTTCCTGAGTGCTTGGTCAGCACGAAGGTGCCGTCTGGCCAGGCTTCGACGATGGGATAGCCGATGTCGGCCAGGTTGGGAATCGCCTCCCACTCGGCTTGGCAGTTCCCGCCGGTAGCCTGGGCGCCGCATTCAACGACATGACCGGCGATGGTTCCGGCCGCCAACTTGTTCCAATCATCAGCCGCCCAGCCGAACTCGTGGACCAGCGGCCCCAGAACCAAGGCCGCGTCGGTGCAGCGGCCGGTGATGACGATCTGCCCGCCCCGCTGGAGTGCTTCGGCAATCGGTCGGGCGCCGAAGTAAACGTTCGCGCTCAGGACGCGCGAGCGCACCGAGGCCAGTGACGCGCCAGTGTCCAGGTTCTTCATCTCAAGGCCGCGTTGCAAGAAGTCATCGAGGCGGTTGAGGATATCGTCTCCCGTTATCACGGCAACCTTCAAGCCGGCAAAGCCGCGGGCGCGGGCGACCGCCAGGACAGCGTCCCGGCAGGCTTCGGGGTTGACCCCGCCGGCGTTGGCGATCACGCGAATCCCGCGCGCCATAATGTGCGGCAACAACTGTGACATGGCGGTGACGAAGTCGCGGGCATAACCGGCGCGCGGATCGCGGCCACGTTGCTTCTGCAAGATCGACATTGTCAGCTCGGCCAAGTAATCCAGCGTCAAGTAATCAATCGGGCCGCGCTGCACCTGCTCGATGGGGGCGGCCGGTGAGTCGCCCCAAAACCCCTGGCCGTTCGCCACACGAACAGGCTTCATGAGGGGTCCCCCAGGGAATGTGAGGCGCCCGCCGCGAGCTCTCGCCGCAGCGCTCGCTTCACAATCTTCCCCGTCGAACTCTTGGGCAGTTCCTTGACCAGGAAAATCTGCTTGGGGACTTTGAAGGCCGCCAAGTGCTTGCGGGCGCGCGCCAGGATGGCCTCTTCGTTGACGGCGCCACCGGCGGCAGGAACAATGACAGCAACAACTTTCTCGATCCAGTAAGGATCGGGCAGGCCCAGGACCGCGACTTCAGCTACACCCGGGTCCTGCGCCAGCACCTCTTCGACCTCGAGGCTGGAGACGTTCTCTCCGCCCGTCTTGATCATGTCCTTCTTACGATCCACAAAGTAGAGGAAGCCTTCCTCGTCGCGGTAGCCCATATCGCCGGAGTGGTGCCAGCCGCCACGAAACATGGCTTCGTTGGCTTCTGGATCATCCAGATAGCCCGGTGTAACGGAGGGCCCACGCATCACCAATTCACCTGCCTCGCCCGGCGGTAGTTCGTCCATGGCCTCATCTACCACACGAACTTCCAAAGGTAGATGGGGAAGACCGACGGGATCGGCGTTTGTCAGCTTTCGTGCCAAGTCTTCGGGAGGTGTCGAGGCGCCAAGAGGAGTGGTTTCGGTTTGCCCCCAATAATTGAACCAGCGCCCGTTGGGCACCAACTCCTGCCAGCAGTGAAAAACCGAGGTCGGCAGGTATTGGAAGACAAGCAGCCGCTCGAGACAAGAGAAGTCAAGGTTTTTGATACCTGGTACCCGCAGCAATCCGATCCAGGCCGTGGCCGGCAAGGCAACCCTGCTCACTTTGTGTTCGACGATCGCCTCTAAAATCGCTTCCCCATGCATGTTCTGTGGAATGATTCCGATTCCCCCGGTGGCTATCGTGGCAAAAGCTAAGTAGAGTCCGGCGGAATGAAACATCGGGAGTGCTAATAATGTCCGCTGATGGCGGCTGAATTCCAGATCCGCGACCGCGGAGATCAATGTGGAATACCAATTGAGATGGTTACTGATCACGCCCTTGGGCCTGGCCGTAGTCCCGCTGGTAAAAATAATGGTGGCCACGTCTTCATTCTCGACGCATACCTCTACCGCTGCCTCGCCGACCTGCTGCAAGGCATCGTGCATTGAATGGAAGCCTTCAGGGGGAGGAACTTGGCCAAGGGTGAAACGATTGGGAATTCCAGATACCGGCTCTCCATGCAAGTTCAGCCGCGAGAGAAGAGCGGGATCGATAATCAATGCCTGGGGGAGCGTCTTTTCGAGGACGTAGTCGATCTCGTCGGTGGTCAATTGGACGTTGATGGGCACCAAGGCGGCGCCAAGCCGAGGGCAGCCGAAGAAGGCTGCCACATACTCCGGTGAGTTAAAGCCCAGGTATCCAACCGTGGCACCGCGCCGGACACCCGCCTCTAGCAAAACGCGCGCAGTGCGATTAGCGAGATTGTCCAGTTGGCTGTAAGTCAGTTCCCGCCCCTGATATCGCAACGCAACCTTGCTGGGATATCGCGCACGGCTGCGCCGGAGCACATCACCGACGTTGAAACGATGAATCAGGTTATATTCGAGCTCGCTCACTGGCTACCTTCCTTCGAAGCTCAGAAGCCTTCCTGTTTTGCGATGATCTCCTTCATCATCTCGGACGTCCCCGCACCGATGGTCCAGAGGCGGGCGTCCCGCCAAAATCGTCCGACCGGATACTCGGTGACATAGCCGAAGCCACCGAAGATTTGCACACAGTCGTACGCAACCCGCTGGGCCAGCTCGGTGGCGTAGAGTTTGGCCATCGTAATCTCGCGGGTAGCCTTCTGGTTCCGGTTGACTAAGTCAAGCGCCCGATAAGTCAGCCACCTCCCCGCTTCGATACCGGTCAGGTGCTCGGCGAACTTGTGCCGCCAGACTTGAAAGCTGCCGATCGGTGCTCCGAAGGCTTTGCGTTCCCTGCCGTAGTCCAGGGCGCACTGCATGGACCGCTCCATCACCGAGAGCGCCAGGAGCGCCGAGGCCAGCCTTTCGCCCTGGAAGTTTTCCATGATGTAGTAAAATCCCCGATTTTTTTCGCCGAGCAGCATCCGTGCCGGAACCCGGCAGTCGTCGAAGAACAGTTCGGCGGTGTCGGAGGAAAGATTGCCGATCTTCTTCAGCTTTCGTCCCACCGAGAAACCTTTGACGTCCGTGGGGAACAAGACCAGTGAGATGCCGCGATGTCCTTCTTCGCCAGTGCGCACCGCCAAAAGAAGGAAGTCAGCTCGCGTGCCATTGGTGATCCAGAGCTTCTGGCCGGAAATCACGAATTGGTCACCCTCGGGCCGGGCGCGGCATCGCAGGGCTGCCACGTCGGAGCCGCCTCCCGCTTCGCTGATGGCTAGCGCCGCGATCCGTTCGCCCGCCACCGCCGGCTTGAGAAACTCCTGCTTTTGTTCCTCTGTCCCCATCTGCGCGATAAAGGGGATCGTCATCTCTGACTGCACGATCAAGGCCATATTGACGCCCGGATTGTCGGAGTAAGCGAGCGCTTCCAGGTAGGCGGCTGTCGCCCACCAGTCCTGCCCGCTTCCCCCAAACTGGGAATCGATCCGAATTCCGAACAAGCCCAGGTCAGCAGCCTTGCGGAAGAGTTCCTTCGGAAAGATGCCGGCTTCGTCCCACGCTTCGGCAAAGGGAGCCATCTCTTGCTGGCAAAACTTTTTCACCGTTTGGCGGATCATTTCGTGTTCTTCGGTGAAATAGGGAAACAGCATTTCGGGTTCTCCAGCGATTTGGGTTTTCATTAAGCTTCTCCGTCGGGCTTTGTTCCAGCTGCGCGGTCTTGCGCGGTGATGCGGACCAACAGATCTCCAGGAGCCACGACTTCGCCGGGCCTCACCAGGACTGCCTCCACGGTGCCGTCCATGTGGCTTTTCGTCGTCTGGTGGATTTTCATTGCTTCGAGGATGACCAGGGCATCACCCATTTTCACGTGCTGTCCCACTTCCACCAGGATCTGCAAAACCTGCCCGGGCAGCATAGCCCGCGCGCTTTCAAGCTGGGACTCGGCTCGGCAATCAGGAAATCTGGGCAGGCGCGTCACCGTGCGGGAGCCAGCCGCCGAATGGACGAAAAAGAGCTCCCCCGCCTCCGTGATCCGGTATCGGCGAAATACGCCCGCGATAGCCAGATCGAGAATTCCGGGTTCGAAGCAGATGATTTCGGCGGGCGCTTCCCGGCTACTGGAGCCGACCATGTATCGCTCGCCGCCAAGATGGCGATACGAAATCTCCCACCGATCCGCACCCACTTGAAACTCGAGCACGGCATCGCGGAGCGGATTATTACGGAAGTGTGGTGGAATGCGACGCAGAAGTGGATTCGCTGATTGCCACTTCTTTTGCAGATACAGGGCCACGGCTGCGGCCGCCTCAAAATCCTGCCTGGGGTCGCGGACGCCCAACAGTTCGTTGGCGTGCTGCTCGATGAACCCCGTGTGGATACTCCCATTGCAGAACTGAGGATGGTCGAGGACGCGAACCAAGAACTCCCGGTTGGTCGCCACTCCCGCCACCGAGAGTTGTCGTAACGCAACGACAAGCTTGCGGGTAGCTGTTTCGCGGTCTTCCGCGTGGCTGATCACCTTGGCGAGGAGAGAATCGTAATAGACCCCTACTTCCAGATTCTGCTCGAGCGCCTGGTCGATGCGCAGGCCGCTGGCAGGCGTGGGCGGATGCCAATCGTAGATCGTGCCCGCCGAGGGCAGAAACCCGTTTTCGGGATCCTCGGCATAGAGGCGCGCTTCGATGGCGTGTCCGGCGCACGATATTTCGTCCTGCCGCAAGCGCAGCCGCTGGCCCTGAGCGCTCTCGATTTGCAGTCGAACCAGGTCGAGCCCGGTGACCATTTCCGTTACCGGGTGCTCCACCTGAAGGCGAGCGTTGACCTCGATGAAGTAGAAGTCTCGGGAGGAGGCCAGCAAGAATTCCACGGTTCCCGCATTGCAGTAACCGGAGGCGCGGGCGGCCTGGAGCGCGGCCTCCACCATGCGGCTGCGGAGGTCCGCGTCGACAGCCGGAGAGGGGCTTTCCTCGACGATCTTCTGGTGTCGCCTTTGGATCGAGCACTCGCGTTCGAAAAGATGGATCAGGTTTCCGTGGATGTCGCCGAGAATCTGAATCTCCACGTGCCGCGCCGCTTCGATATACTTCTCCACCAGCAGCGTGCCGTCGCCGAAGGCACTTTCGGCTTCGCGGCGGGCTGTCTCCAGGGCCGGACGCAATTCCGCGCGCTCGGTCACTAGGCGCATCCCTCTGCCTCCACCCCCCGCGGAGGCTTTGACGAGGACCGGAAGCCCGATTGCGAGGGCTTTGCGGCACAACCCATCCAAGTTCGCCCTTGCACTGCCGTATCCGGGCAGCACGGGTACCCCCGCTTGCTCCATGATCGCTCGTGCCTTGATTTTCGAGCCCATGCTTCTGATCACTTCCGAAGAGGGGCCAATAAACACGATCCCGGAACGTTCGCAGGCGGCGGCAAAATCCGCGTTCTCGGCGAGAAAACCGTAGCCCGGATGGATCGCTTCCGCTCCGGTAATGGCTGCCGCTTCCAGAATTTTTTCGATGTGGAGATATGAGTCCTTGCTCGGGGCGGCGCCGATGCAAACCGCTTCTTCGGCGCAACGCACATGAGGAGATCGCCGGTCTGCCTCGGAGTACACCGCTACCGGAACGATTCCCATCGCCCGGCAGGTGCGCATGATTCGCATCGCGACCTCGCCGCGGTTGGCAATCAGGATTTTGCGGAACGGCTTCTCCATCTCTCTCCCGTGCCGTGCTGACAGGCCTTCCTGCCTCTCTCACTGCGCTGAGCGCCAGCAGAGGACAGGCAAGGATGGTGTCACCGGCCTCAGTGCCGGAACACTCCCCATTCCATAGCTCCCTTAACCGGCTGGCGGCACACAACCGAAAGCGAAATTGCGAGGACCGTGCGTGTGTCGCGCGGGTCGATGATTCCATCGTCCCAGAGCCTGGCCGTTGCGAAGTATGCGTCTGATTCCCGCTGGATCTGTTCCTCCAGGCCCGTCTTTAGCTGCGCAAGCTTCTCCTCGTCCACGGGCACACGCGCCTTGGCTGCGGCTTCGCGCTTGATTATGTCCATTACGCCGGACAGTTGCTGCGGTCCCATCACTGCGATGCGATGGTTAGGCCAGGTGTAGAGGAAGCGGGGCTCGTAGGCGCGGCCGCACATGGCGTAATTGCCGGCGCCGTAGGAACCTCCGACCATCACCGTGATTGCCGGCACCGTCGAGTTGGCCACCGTGTTGATCAGCTTCGCCCCGTTGCGAATGATGCCGGTCTCCTCATAACTGCGGCCCACCATGAAACCAGTAATGTTTTGGAGGAAGATCAGGGGAATATTCTGCTGGTTGCAGAGCTGTATGAATTGGGCGCCTTTGGCCGAGGAGTCGGACATCAGCACGCCGTTGTTGCCCAGGATGCCGACCCGATACCCGTGGATGCGGGCGAATCCGGTTACCAGCGTGGTTCCATACTCCGATTTGAATTCCGAAAACCGAGAGCCGTCCACCAGCCGAGCGATGATTTCGTGAATGTCAAAGGGCACCCGCACATCCGCGGAAGCGATCCCAAGGAGCTCCTCGGCGGGGTAGAGTGGCTCGGCAAAATCTTCCTGGCCCGGCGCAGCCCGCTCATCCGGCTGGAAATGGCTGACGATTTCTCGCGCGATCCGCAATCCCTCCAGTTCGTCCTCGGCCAGATAGTCGGAGAGCCCGGAGATGCGGGAGTGCATCTCCGCTCCCCCCAGACTTTCTTCATCGACGACCTCTCCCGTGGCCATCTTGACCAGAGGGGGTCCGGCCAGGAAAACTTGGGCCTGCTTTTTTACCATGACGATGTAGTCGGACATGCCTGGGAAATAGGCGCCGCCGGCAGTTGCATTGCCAAATACGATCGACACGCTGGGGATCCTCCGGCGCGATCGCCGGGTAATGTCGCGGAACTCTCGCCCGCCGGCGATGAAGATCTTGCTCTGTTGCTGGAGTTCCGCCCCAGCCGATTCCACCAGGAAGATACCGGGAAGCTGGTTTTGCTCGGAGATCTCCGATAACCGGCGGTGTTTGAGCAGGCCCACCTCGCTGATGGCGCCACCCTTTACGGTCGATTCATTAGCGATAATGAGGCACTGCTTCCCCGAAATCAGCCCGATCCCGCCCACCACACCGGCGCCCGGGGTTTCGTTTTCCATGCCAATTCCGGCCAGCGGTGCGAGCTCGAGAAAATATGAGCCGTCGTCCAACAGCCTTTCGATCCGTTCCCGCGGAAGCAGTTTCCCGCTCTGCAGGTGCCGGGCCCGGTACTTTTCTCCGCCCCCCGCGACGGATCGTGCCAGTTCGGTTTTCAGTTTCTCTACGGCCGCGCGCATGGCGGCGTGGTTCTCCTGGTGGCTTTCGGAGTGCGGATCGGTTTTGGACTTGATCGGTCGCATTTAGCAGCACCCAGCGAGCGTCTCAGCCAAGCAGAAGGGTGGCCGTACCGATGCTTTGGCGCTTCGCATACCGTTTGGCACAACGCTCCCTATACCTCGATCATCACCTTCAGGCTTTTGCCCTTGGCATCCTCTATGAACTGATAGGCCTTCAGGTAATCCTCAAACAGGAAGCTGTTGGTGATGACACGGTCCGTCTCGATCAGCTTCTTCTGAATGAGTTCGACGCCCGCGTGGTAGTCCTCGATCTTGTACATCAGGCTGCCGCGAATGTTCAGTTCGCGGTCTTGAACCAGTCCCATGTCAGCGGAGATCTTTGACGGATAGACACCGACCACAACGATCGTTCCGCCTTTTTTAACGCTTGCCATGGCGTGTGCCAGCGCAGTTTCCGAACCGACACATTCGAAGAACACATCAATCTCTCCGTCCTTGAAAACTCCCCGTACAGCCGAAATGAACTCTTGCTGCGCGAGGTTAATCGTGTCCGTCACGCCGCAGCCGGAAGCGATTTGGAGGCGGAAGTCAATCATGTCGGTAATGGCGACCCGCCTGGCGCCCCTGGCCCGAGCCACCTGGGCCACCAAGTTGCCGATCGGCCCCGCACCCATCACGACCACGTTCTTACCTTGGAGCGGCTGTTCGATCCGCTGAGAGGCGTGGACCGCTACCGCCAGGGGCTCCAGCAGCGCCCCCGCTTCATAGGAAAAGGCAGGAGGCAGAACAACAACCTTTTCCGCCTCCACCGGGAAATATTCCTGTCCGCACCCTGGCGCTTGAAATCCCACGACCTTGAGGCTGTTGCAAATATTGTAGTGGCCGGAAACGCAGGGGCCGCATTGGCCACACACAATCTGCGGCGTCGCCGTGACCATTTGCCCCACCTTGACACTGTGCACCTTGCTCCCGACAGCGGCCACGTCGCCCGAGAACTCATGGCCTTGAATCACTGGATAGCGCGTGTACGGGTGCTTGCCGTGGTACACATGGATGTCGGACCCGCAGACCCCGATCCGTTTGACCCGGATGAGCACTTCCGTGTCTTTCGGCTCGGGAACAGGAACGTCTCGGAATTCAATCCGGCCCGGCTCCACCATCACTGCTTGCCGCACGACTGGCCTCCTTTCGGCTATACAGAAGATTGAGATCAGACAGGTGCTGCTCGTAAAACGTGCTGAATTCCTGATACTGCCGGTGCCGCTTTGGATTCGGTTCGATGTGGTCCTTCGTCTTTATCCACGTCTGCGTCGTGGCGGCAATATCCTTGTACAGCCCAGTTCCCAGGCCGGCGACGATCGCTGCTCCCAGCGTCGCGCCGTCTTCCCTATTAAGCGTCACATAAGGGATGCCGAGCACATCGCTCTTGATTTGATTCCAGAGTGTGCTTTTGCAGCCGCCGCCGATCACACGGACTTCTCGGGGAGGCGTGTCAGGGAAAAGTTTAAGATACGACTTCAGGTAGTATCGGTACTCGTAGGCGACGGCTTCCAGAACCGCGCGATAGAAGTGAGCTCGCGTATGGCCCCAACTGAATCCAAGCCAAGTGCCGCGCAGGTTCGGCTGGCTGGGACAGACCCGACCAGCAAGATGGGGAATGAATATAAGGTTGTCGGATCCCGGAGCAACCGTCGCCGCTTCTCCGTCGAGCGCGCTGAACCCGATCCGGTTGCTCTCCGTAAGCCGCTTGTTGGCGAACTCATCGCGAAACCATTTCAAGTTCAGTCCGGCGCCGTTCATGTAGGCATAAGGATGCCAGAGGTGTTCGCCGATGGAATGGGCTAGGAGAAAGGTCCTGTCGCTGGAGTTCACGTGGTAGGTGTCCGTGCAGGCTGCCATCACGCAGGCAGTGCCGGCAACGTCGAGAAAGAGGCCCGGGACAACCACGCCAGCCCCTACGAAGCAGGCGCACGTATCGCCGCAGCCGGCGACAATGGGGGTGCCAGCTTTCAACCCCGTACGCGCCGCCGCTTTGCGCGACACGGTGCCGATGACATCGCATGGATTCACGATCTGGGGTAGCTTGTCCAAGTCGATACCGCTCCGCGAGCACAATTCCCCATCCCATTCGCGACTCCGCGTATCACAGCAGCCCGAAAAATGAATGTAGGTGTGATCCACGAACGCCTCCCGGCCGCTTAGGTCGGCCAGACGCATCGCCGCATAGGCGCCGGGCTGCACAAACTTGTGAATCCGCCGGTAGAACTCAGGCTCCTCGTGCTTCCACCAGAGCATCTTGGGAGCGTGATTGAGCATGGGGGCACAACCGGTCCGCTCGTGCATCAGGTACCCGCAGCCCTTCTCCAGTTGATCGATGTAAGGCTTGCAGCGGGAGTCGAGCCAGGAATCGTAGCGGGTCACGGCGCGTCCCTGGACATCGACGGCCATGACTCCTGCCATCTGCCCGTCAATGGCAATGCCGGCAATGTCGCCGCCATCCAACCGCGATTTCACCATGCAATCACAGATCGTGCGAATAACAGAGTCAGCCATTTCATCGGCGTCCTGTTCGACCCAACCGGGCCGGGGCTGAATCAGGCAGGATGGCTCGAAAGACTCGGCCACCAGCGTCCCCTCAGCGTCGAACACTGCCGTCTTGGTCCCTGTCGTTCCGATATCCACACCGATCAGGCACTGTCTTCCCATGTTGGTGCCTACTTTCAATCAAGACTGAATCCCACCTTGAGATTGCCCGGCTGCATGGCGGCTTTGCAGGCATCAGGAAACCGGTTCAACGTGTACTTCGCCGAAACCCAGCGATCCAGGTGCCCGGTCATACCGGTTTCGGCGAGCAGCCGGATGACTTCATGAAAATGGGCTACCTTGCTGCGGGTGGTGCCGATCACGGTCAGTTCCTTATAGTGGATCTGGTTTGTGTCTAGCGGCACCTCGCCTGCGTTCTTTGGTATACCGCCAAAAAAGTTCACGCGACCGCGAATGCCGGCCACCTTCAGGGCAATTTGTTGACACTGCGGCGAGGCATTCGCAACAATTACTATGTCGAACATTCTGCCCGCGGTCGCCTGGCGTGAATATTCCAGCAGATCGCGGTCCTTATTGCAGAATCTCTCCACCCCCGCCAGGAACGACAGCTTCTCAAGTCGTTCTTGGACCAAGTCGCAGATGAAAACGCTTTCTAGGCGTGCAGCCTTCAGCAGCAGCGTGTGGAAGGCCCCGATGGGGCCGGCGCCAATCACGAGCGCCTTATCGCCAGGGCGGGGCTGGATTCGTTCGTGAGCATTGAGACAGCAGGACGCCGGCTCGATCAAAGCCGCCTGGTCGAAGTTATAGCCTTGGGGCAATCGAATCACGTTGCCCGCCCGGATGAACCGCTGTGGAACGAGGGTATGCTGGGCGAAGCCTCCGTCCAGCGTTATCCCGATCGCTTCATATTCCGCGCAGAGATGCTCGTAGCCAGCACGGCAAAGCTCACAAGAACCGCATCCCAGGTTTGGAGCGATCAGGACCGCATCGCCTTCCTGATAGTTCTCCACCGATGGGCCGACCATCTCGACCACACCGGAAACCTCGTGACCCAGAACACGCCGCTCGCCTTCCTTGATCCGGAAATACCCGTTCTTGACGATCTTTAAGTCTGTAGCGCATACAAAACTGGCCTTATTACGAACTAATAGCTCGCCGTCCGCGGGTGCGTTAAATCGAGTTGTTTCGACGACAACGTTGTCAATACCGCAAAAGACGGCCCGCAGGGATTCAATGGCGCTCATCAGTCCCGCCCACGCGCGTACTTCGGGTTATCGACCAGGGTCGGTTTGCCATTCACATGTACCAATAGTTGCGCGAAGCCTTCTGTTTCGATGGTTGCGTAGTCATGGCCTGCGTCGGCTGGATATACAAAAAGGGTGACAAAGCGGTCGGCGCTCACATTTATCGAGCGATGCGCCCACCGAGGCGGCACGTAAACGATCCCGCCGGGTCTTAGCGCAACCGCCTTAACCTCGCTCTCCGGTGTCTGCATCAGCAGGTAACCATGCCCTTGAAGGCAGTAATAGACCTCCGCGGTCTCAAGCTTCTGGTGGAAATGCCCCTTGGTCATGTAGAACTCGTCTCCCACCTTCCCGGGATTAATGATCGAGGTTCCATAAGCCAGGTGGCCTTCCAGTTCAGGCATGGCTGGCGTGAACACTTCGTAAATGACGGGGTTCTTCTTTTCCAAAACCGCTTGCGCCTCGCGATCGTGATACATGCCTTTCATGTCCGACAGGTGGCGTTTGATGTGGATCGCGTTTGCGTCAATGCGCCAGGTTCTGCGATCGACGTGCGAGCAAATGGGCATCAGCATGACTGGCTCCTAGCTCCAGCAGACAGGGCCTGCAGGAGGTTCTCTACGGCGGCGGAAGTCGCTCGGTTGATGCTCTCCGCGGTATAGGCGCCAGCGTGCGGTGTAGCGATCACACGAGGATGTTCGATCAACCGGTAGTCGGTCGGGGGCTCGGTCGGAAACACGTCAGTCGCATAACCCGCCAGGCGGCCCGATTCCAGAGCGTCGAAGACGACCGACTCATCGATCAGATCGGCGCGCGCCGTATTGACCAGATAGGCTCCCGGCTTGATGCCGGTGAGGCGAGCGGCATTCACAAGCGGGCCGTTCGGCTGCGGAGGGCAATGCAGTGTGAGAATATCGGCGTGTCGGAACAGCTCGTCAAGTTCAGCCCAGCGAAAGGCAGCGAGACCATCAAGGGCAGCATTTTTGCACGGATCATAAGCGCACACGGACATTCCCAGCGACAGGGACATCCGCGCAACGCGCGCGCCAATCCGCCCGCAGCCAATTACGCCCAGCGTCTTGCCGTCCGCTTCCGTACCTTTCAGACGTTCCCATTGCCTCTTCTTTAAACGGTGGTCGCACCATGGGATCTGACGAAGAAGAGCGAAGATCAAACCGATCGTCAGCTCGGCTACTCCTTGTGCGTTCGCGCCCTCGGCGCGACAAATCCTGATGCCGAGTCTTTCTGCCGCCTCGACATCGATGTTGTCGACACCCGTTCCGTTGCGGCTGATCACCTTCAGATCGCGAGCAGCCCGCAGTACTTCGCCTGGGATTTTCTCCACGCCCGCAACCCACCCGACACAGCCCGGCAACAACTCAACGAGTTCCTCCCCGGTCGGCTGCCTGCCGGCAGGTCCCATCAGCAGCTCATAACCAGCCGCGCGTAATGGGGCCAGGAAAGGCTCCGTACCCGTCACGGATCGCGGTGTGATCAAGATCTTAGGCATGCACTAGGGTCTCCTCCGCGATGCTGCACAGCTCGCGAAACTTTGGGCTGCCGACCTCAATCTTCAGGTCAAATACTTCGAAGGTTACCTGCGTCCATCCGTGGATGAAGTAAATCCAGCCATCCTCAATCGTCAGGTTTCTGGCCTTCTGTTGTTTTCTGGCTTGCGCGAGGAAGGTCAGGTCGCCGCGGTAGTTGAAATCCCAGGCGATGCCATTGAGCGGGAAGCACGCAGCATCGGTGATCGGCGAACCAGGCACGTCTTTTCCGAGCCCGGTTGCATTAATGACCAGCGAGTCGCGCTTCAATCGTCCGACCAGCTCGTCGTTGACCTTCGGCCCGGTAGCCTGGAGGAATTCACAGGGGAACCCCGCCACGATTCTCCCGAGAATCTCTCGGCTCATTTTCAGGCGGTCGATTGAGGGATCCGTTACATATATCTTCGACGGCCGGTTTGCGCCAAATTCCGGGTTCATCAAATAGGAGTTGACGGCGATCGAAGAACCTCCTGCGCCCAACACCAACACCTCCGCGCCGGTCTGCCGCCAGTAGTCTCGCGGGAGAAACGCTTCCAGCGCCAGCCCGCTGGTAATCGGATCCTTGGCATGGCCCCGCAATTGGCTTCCTCGCTTGGAGATGCAACTGATCTCCTGCATGGCCGTGGCGTAATAGTCCAGGTACTCGAACAGATCGCGGGTCGCATGCAGAAGATCGATCTTGTGAGTTGTCACCAGGGCGCCCAGCGACAGAGGGTCGTCCTTGATGTGGGCCACAATTTCACGATAAGCGGAAGCCTCATCGTGTATCTTCAAATCGACACCTTTTACGACCGCCTCCCGCAGTCCCAATGCCTTTGCCCACCGGGGGAAAACCTTCATGATGGAAGATTGGCCCGTGGTTACGCCGATGAAATACAGCGTCGGCTGCCTGGCTGTGGGATACTTGCTCATAGTTCCACCGGTTGTTTGTCCCGAATCGATCGGTTGGCCGCGATAACCGCGGCCAGTGCCTTGCGCCCGTCTTCGAAGCCGGGCACTGGCGAAGCACCGCTCCGGATGCAGTCCACGAATGCACGTATCTCTTCCAGGTAGGCTGCTTCGAAAAGACTTTGCCAACTACTGGAATGCGGGCGTACAAGCCCCTCCTCTTTCCGGCAGCGAACGACATTGAGTGAACCGAGAGAGCCGATTTCCAGCAGTCCTTCGGTCCCGAGGACCTCCGCGCGCGCCTCGTATCCGAAGGTTGCCGGGCATGCGCCCTGGATCGTGGCGATTGCCCCGTTGGCCATCTTCAGCAACACGGCCGCATTATCGTAAAAACCTGGATACTTCTCCCGCAGTTCAGGACATTTAAAGGCACCAGCCACTGCGAAGACTTCAGCGATATCGCTGCCGGTCAGCCAGCGGACTGTATCAAAGTCGTGGCTGTTCACCTCGGCCAGCATCCCGTTGCTGGTGGCCGGATCGCAGGCCCATTCGGGCGGCAGACCGGGACCGCGGGTCACCGAGCGCACGAACGTGACCCGTCCGACTTTGCCCTGGTCGATCTGGCACTTCGCCTCGCGGAAGGAAGGGTCATAGCGGCGCATAAAACCGATTTGAAACAGGACGCCACTCCGCTCAATTGCCTTGGAGATCTCCTCGCATTCAGCGAGGCTGAGTGCGATCGGTTTTTCGCAGAACACGTGCTTGCCTGCCATTGCCGCCGCCACCGCGATCTCCTTGTGAGCGAAGGTTGGGGCACCGATCACGACTGCGTCAAATTCAGCGCCGCGCAGCGCTTCGCCGATCGATGGGAACAATTGACAGCCATCGATTTGGCCGATAAGGGCGCGGACCGCGCCAGCGTTGGGTTCGGCGACCGCAGCCAGTGCGCCTCCCGCAATGTTCCGGGCGATGTTGTTAGCGTGGATCAACCCCGCCCGTCCCGTGCCTGCAACGCAGAACCGTATGGTCTTCATGAGGCGTAATACTTGGCTGCGGTCCGCTTCAAGAAGCGCAGCCCCTCCGTCACTAGAATGTCGCTGGAAGGAGCGACGTCGCGCCAGGTACAGGTAGCAGGCGTCATCGCCTCCGAAATTTCGGGAAACGATTCCATGCCTACCAGTCCTTCGTATCGCGCCTCACCTAGCGCCCGGAAGATGCCGTCCCAATCGACGCGGCCGCGTCCAGGGATGCCCCGATGGCTTTCGCTGAGGTGGTAGTGCACGAGGTAGGGACAGGCGAGCTTGGTGGCGCCGTAATAGTCGGTTTCCTCGATGTTCATGTGATAGGCATCCAGGTGAACGCGCACATTCGGCTCATCTACCATGCGCATCAGCGCTACCGCCTGCTCCGCCGTGTTGATGAGAAATGTTTCGTAGCGGTTGATTGCCTCAATGCCGATGGTCACACCGAAGGACTTGGCGTAGCGCGCCGCTTCCTTTAATGCCGCCGCCGCCCTCTGCCAGTCTTCCTCGTTGGGGCGGCGCGGGATCCTTCTCCCGATCGCAGAATAGGTGACACCGGTGAAAACCGTCCCGCCCATCTCCGCTGTCAGCCGCACGCATCGCTTCAGGAACTCCAAAGCGCATTTGCGAACCTCGGGGTCATCGGCTGTAGGGTCAGCCTGCTCGTTGACCGCGACCGAGGTGCAGACGCCTAACCCGACGCTTTCCAGACGCTTCCTGATCGCCTTCGAGTCCACGAGATCCGGTTCCATCAGCGGAATTTCGATGGCATCCAGACCCAGTTCCTTGACGTGATCGATCAGGTGCAGAGTCTTATTGCTCCAGCTCGGAGTCCAGGAATACGCATGAACCGCATACTTCATATCGGCGTCCTCCTTGCGAACGCTCTACATGGCCACAAGAATCCGCGAACCATGGGCCGCAACCGTAACGTTGAGGCGGCCGGGCTGTTCGACAGCGATCTTCTCGCCGCTCAAGAGGTCCTGGAACACCGCCCCCTTTGCCGCCGGCGAAACGTCGAGCACCCCGGCTCCCTGCTTGTCTGTGAGGTTGATTGCCACTACCACCCGCTGTTTTTCAAACTTGCGCCGATAAGCGAGCAGCGCGTTTCCGGACACCCAGGCAGTTTCGATCGTGCCGTACTTCAGTGCCCCGCTTCCGCTTCGCATTTGGAATAGCTTTTTGTAGAACTGCCTCAACTCATCGCCGGATTTGAAATCGACCGCGGTATTGGAGCTCCAATCGAACTTATTCGCGGCGCCCCGTTCCTGCCCGACCTGGATCATCGGGACGCCGGGAACCGTGACGATCAGCGTGGCCAGGGCCTTCAGGTTGTCGGAAGCAACCGGAGCGGCCCTGCCGGTGTCGTGGATTTCCAGGAACCGGGCACGCGGCCGGTCGTAACGCACCAGCTCGCTACTGATAGCGTCCAGCAATTCCCGAGTGGCTGTCCCGTCGCCGCTGACGCCCGCACGAAGAACCCGGGCGAGGCGACGGTTGAAATAGTAGCTATAAGAAATCTCGCAGAACTCGTCTAACACGGGCTCGAGGTCTCCGGGAGTCTGGCCGGAGGCGATGAGCTTGAGAACGTCAGTGCCTGGCGGCGCGCTGAGGAAGGCACCTTCGGCAAACAGGATGGCATCGGGCTTCGCGGCGGTGACCGTTTGCCTGATTTTCCGCATCATCGGCATGCTGGACCGGTTGCCCGGGAAAAGCGCACGGTTCCAATTGTCCTGCGGCGCGTCCACCCGCCAGCCGTCGATGCCATATTCCTTGACGTAGTACCCAGCCACCTTGGCGAAATAATCGATGACCTCGGGATTGGTCTTATCGATGGCCGGCCCCCAGTGCGCCCACGGAAAGCAATGGATGATTGCGCGATCGCCGTCCACCCTGGCCGCTACATGGCCGAGGAGGGCCCCAGCGGAACCCGCCTTTTCCGGGTGGACATCCGAGGAGTAGATGTAGTCGGCGCCTTCGAACGTACCCGATTTAAGCTCCCAGCCTAATGCCTTGGCGCGTTCCCGGAGCTCGGCCACCGGCATCGCAAGCAGCCAATTATTCTTTGCCGGCACGCTTCCTGTGGCCGCTGCCGCCGTCGTCACCAGGTCGAAAACGATCCGCATGCCGTTTCGGTGGACGGCATCAACCAGTTCCTTCAGGTCCTTCTCCGTTCCGAATTCCGGCGCAATTCGGTAGTAATCGTTGATTATGTAAATGTAATGCTGGCGGGGGTTTTGTCTCTCGGCGTGGTCCCAAATCGGCATCAAGTAGACGGTCTTCACTCCCAGTCCGGCGATCTCCGGGATATGCGCCGTTACGCCCTTCAAGGTCCCGTCGTAATAAAGAGGATGTGTCTCATAGATGGGACCCTCCTCAAACCAATGCGGCCCTTTTCCGTCCAAAGCGAAAAGTCCGGTGCAAAACAGAAACATCTGGAGAAAGGTCAAACAGCATCGGATCGTTCGCATTTGAAACACTCCTTATGGTTCGCGCTATACACGGCAGTATGTAGACCAGAGGCGTCAATATCCTGTCTTTGCTGTTCATCGCGAAGCGGCCTTCTCAGCCCCCTCAGAGCGTCGAAGTCTGTGTAACAGCGGCCGGGTGCCTCCAGACCTCAGGCTTGATCTCCATGCCGAAGCCGGGTAATTCGGGAACCTGGATGCATCCGTCCTTGGGCACGATGGGGTTTTCCAACATCTCGGGCCAGTCGGACTCATAAAACCGCTGGCAACTCTCCTGGATCGCCAGATTGGTAGAGGCGGTTGCGAGATGGCTGGAAGCGTAGAACAGGAGCGGCCCCCCGGCCGTGTGGGGCGCGACTGGCAACTGAAAGGCCTCCGCCATCGTGGCAATTTTCCTGGCTTCGCTCAGGCCGCCGCACCAACAGAGATCAAACATGATGTACTTGGCCGCACGTGCTTCCAGCAACTGCACGAAGTCCATGCGCCCTGCCATGCGCTCGCTGATGGTCAGCGGAAGCGACGTTGCTTCGGCCAACTGGCGGTACTGATGATAATTGCCGGGCAGCAGCATATCTTCCAGCCACATGGGCCTGTAGGGCTCGAGGGCCTTAGCAATGCGGATCGCCGATGGCAGATTCCAGTTGCTATGGAACTCCATCAGGATTTCAATCCCATCTCCAAACGCGTCCCGGAGTTTGCGCACTGGAAAGAGCGCCTCGTCGATATCGGCCTGAGCGATGTACTGGTGCTGATTTCGAGAGGCGGCTTGGTCAAAGGGCCAGATCTTGATGGCCCGAATGCGGTAGCGGTCGATCAGTTCCCGCATGATCTTCTCTGGTTCCTTGTTGAAATCGAACTTGTGCGGGAAACAAGTGTTGTAGACGCGGATTTGCAGGTTGGATTTGCCACCGATCAGGCGGTAGACCGGCACCCCAAGCGACTTTCCCAGCAAGTCCCACAGGGCAAGGTCGAGCGCACTGAGGACCCGCATCTCCGTACCGCCGCTGACTTGATAGTCGAACGTGCGGTAGAGGTCGGACCAAATGCGGTCGATATCGCGCGGGTCGCGCCCCAGCAGGAGGCGAGCGGCGGCCGTATGCACCATCGCGGCCTCTACCTCGGTGCGAGGATAGGTCTCGCCGATGCCAACGTGGCCGGTGTCGGAATGCACGCGCACCCACGTCCAATTCGGCCGCCACGGGATCTTCTCGGGCGTCTTCCAATAAACCGTATCGATACGCGTAACCTTCATTGCGCTGCCATGAACGGCGCTGCCGCAAACCCCTGCAGCCGGGTAATCGGGAGATAGCGACGACAACAAAAACTCGCGGCAGCTTCAGATGTATAGCCTCGCGCTGTAGCATCGGCAATCACAGCGTTTCGGCCCTTCCGCACTCTCTGCGCCTTGTGCGCCGCTTACCTGAGAACGTTGCCATTTCAGTGCGTCCCTTCGTCGAGCCAGGCAAGGTAGTCCTCGAGATCGACTTCATAACTGATGGCGTTGACATACTCTCCGTCCTCGTTGTAGTGCGGCCAGGGACCGACGCGCCGGAAACCCGAAACGATAAACTCGTCGAACATCGGTGTCGATTCGAAATATCCGGGATAGCGGAGATGCTCTTTCACAACGTCTTCGTCCAACTCCACTCCCAGCCCCGGCGTATCGGGCACGGGAATGTGGCCGTCTTGTATGATTGGTTTCGGCACGCCTTTCACCAGGTCATCCCACCAGGGCATCTCGAGCGCGTGGTTTTCCATGGCGATGAAGTTGGCGAGGGTCGAGGCTAGATGCACGCTCGCCATGCAGCCGACCGGGGATCCCGCGAAATGCAAAGCGGTGGGGATGCCGCAGCTATCCGCGTAATCGGCAATTTTCTTCGTTTCGCGCAATCCCCCAGCTGTCGCCAGATCCGGCTGGATAATGTCGACCGCGTCATTGTCGAGCAGCAGCTTGAATCCTTCTTCCAATCCAAAGGCATCTTCGCCCGTCAATGTCGGTGTCGTGGTAGCTTCCGAGATAGTTTTAAAGCCGCGCCAATCTTTGTGGCTGACGAAGTCCTCTGCCCAGGCGAGCCCATACGGCTCGAAGGCCCTGGCATAACGGATAGCGTCGTTGACGGACAAACGCCCGAAATGGTCGGCCGCTAAGGGAGCATCCCAGCCGACGCTGTCGCGCACAGCCGCGATGTACTCGCACAAGTAGCCGAGCCCTTTTTCGGTCGCAGTTCGGCTGCCATCGATCGCGCCCGGCCGGTTCTTCACCATGCCGGTGTACAGATCCATCTTAAAAAAGGTAAAGCCCAACTGCTTTCTCTTCAGCATCCGCTCGGCGTAGATTTTGGGATCTTTGTGAGCCGTCGTGTCGCAATACATCCGGATACGGCTTCGCAATTTGTCACCGAGCAGGCGCCAGGCAGGAACCCCGTATACCTTGCCGGCAATGTCATGCAGGGCCATATCAACGGCGCTATAGCCGCCGCCCATCCGTCCCTGACCGGTGAACATCCGGATACGTCGAAGGATGGAATCAATCTTCAGCGGATCCCTGCCGAGCAGGTGCGGCTTTAGAATGAGTGCAATTCCCTTGACGCCCGCGTCGCGAACCTCGCCTAGTCCGTACACGCCCTGATCGGTATCGATGCGAATGATTGGGTAATCGTAGTTGGCCGCAACGGTGCAGGCCCGCATGTCCGTGATTTTCAGGCGGCTAGGTGCCGAATACGCCGTCAACCCGCTCCCAGGCGACTGCGGTGCAACTTCGCCGATTCTGCTATCCATTATCAGTAATCACTAACATTGTGTCGCATTTTCTGTCAAGCACTTTGTATATAACAGATTTTCCTGTTGACAGCATGTCGTTCGCATGTTTTACTGATTACTGATTACGCTTAACTATTAAGAACCTGACTGCGGATTACGCTTAACTGTTGAAATCCAGCATGCCACTCACACCCGTAAAACAGATTGCTCTTCGAGATGCACTGGTCGATCAGATTCGCGATCTGATCCTGACCGGTGAACTTAGGCCTGGCGACCGCATTATCGAATACAAGCTCGCTCGCGAGATGCACGTTGGTCAAAACTCCGTCCGCGAAGCTTTAGCGGTGCTGGAGCAGCAGGGTTTGGTGACGAGAGTCCCGAACAAAGGCGCGCAGGTCACCAAACTTTCACCCGAGGACATGGAACACATCTACGCAGTCCGGATTCTTTTGGAAGGCATGGCGGTCAAGTTCGCCAAGCAGCACATGCGTCTGGTAGACGCGGACAAGCTGCAGCAGGTGATTGAGAAAATGCGGGCTGCGTTCCACGATAACGACGTCGTTGCCTTCTGTAACGCGGATTTTGAATTTCACCGGAAGCTGTGGGGGTTCTCCAACAACCTGTACCTGGTCAAGGCGCTAAGCAGCATCGTCGCCCCTCAGTTCGCCCATATTTTGATCAAGTCCATGAAGTGGCCGCGGGAGGACATGCTGCCGATAATTGAGGAACACCAGGCGATTCTGAACTTCCTCAAGAATGAGGATGCCGAAACGGCGGCGGCCGAAGTTACACGGATCATCGAGAGGTTGAGGGATTTCGCCATGAACGTGGTCCGGCAAAGCGACGAGAAGTTCTCAGTAGCCTGAAACTCGACAGAAAGGAAAGGCCCTACCGCGGCGATCCATCGGGATTCGGTGCAGAGGGGGGAGTGTATGCAGCGAGCGGCTGCGGAACTCGAACAATCATTCGTGTTCTCGGCATCGGGGCTGGAGCTCCTGATCGATCAGAAATCAGGGGCCTGGCGAGCTCTCAGGCAAACCGCGTCCGGCAGGAAGCTGCTCGAAGCTCCAAGCGGCGCGAAATTTTTCTCCTTCACCGTCGGCGGCAAACAGTCTTCCCTTCCGCCCAGATTTTACCCGCCCGGCGATACCGGCATCTCCGGCTTTCAAACGATCGGCTCGAAGCTGCAGCGAGTAAGCCATGACGTGGTGGACGAAGGCGACGCCGTGGTGCTCAGGGTGCGATGCCAAGAGTCGGACTGGATCGTAACCTTCGAGTATCGGATTCCGCACCATCAAACGCGCATCGAACGGCAGTTCCACATAGGCTATGTAGGACCCGGAGAGGCGCTTCTTCGCGGGGTGGAAGTGGCGTTGCCGGCCGTTGCTTTGCAGCCCGGGGATCTGCTCGAGATGCCGGCGCTGCCGGTGCCCCCTTCCCTGGCCGCCGACCGAATCAGCGACGGGACGTGCCTGCGACCGCTGGGCATACTCCACCTGGATCCAGCCATGGCGGCGGTTCGAAATCCACGGCTGCAAACGGCGCTGGTCTGTTGGGGTTACTCGGAAAGCGAGATTCCGGCTGTTTACGCCACCGCCGATCCTTGCGGCTTGCAGGTGAGTTTCTCCATTCCGCTGGCTGCAAGGATGCGCGAAGGAGACGAGGTTTCCTGGGGGAGCGACTATATCTGGGCGCTCGAAGGGGACTGGTTTGAAGTCCTAGCTCGCGTTCAGCAGTGGTGGGAGGAAGCTGGTGTTAAGGCTCCAGCCGACCGGCCCGAGTGGGCCGAGCGCGCCCTGATCTACGAGACGCAGATCGGCTCCGTTCTGTTCGAACGTGGCCGCCACCAATTCAGCCCGCATCCGGACATGCAGGCGCTCATCGGCCAGTTGGACGTCATCCGCGGGATGGGCTTTGAGGCTCTCCAACTCATACCGCGCCATCCGGCGCCGAGCTACTCGATCATTGATTACTACGACCCGGCCCAGCTCTATGGCGACGGGTTGCGACTGCTGGTCGAGAAGGCGCACCAGCGCGGGCTGCGGGTGGTCCTCGACTGGGTGACGCACGGAGTCGTGGATAAGCAGGTTCTGCGCAAACTCCTTAAGTTGGTCGAAGCGGTCCCGGACGACAATTACCGGAAATTTGGATTCGGCGCCGCACTGCTCGACCTAGCTCCGCCCGTAATCGAAGCGGCGCCGGAAGTTCACCCTGTTCGGCTGCAGCATCCCGATTGGTTCATGAAATTTGACAACGGCAGCTGCGCCCACACCTACACCTGGGCCCTCGACCTCGAAAACCGCGACGTGCAGGACTACATCATCGAGGCGATGAGGTATTACGTGACGGAATTCGACATCGACGGCTTCCGGGTGGACGCCCCGACATGGAACGATTTTCCGAACTGGGACGGCGGCCTGCCCTACCGCGCCAGCCGTTCGGCCACTGGCGGCATTCGGCTGTTCGAGCGCGCGGCCCGAATCTTGCGGCGCATGAAGCCCGGCCTGGCGTTCTACACCGAGGATTCGGCGCCCGTGTACCGCCGCGTTTTCGACATGAATTACAGCTACGACGAGCTGTGGATGTACGAACGCCTGCTCTGTTGGCGGCAACAGCTGGCTGTCGCCGCAGGCGCGCAGGAACAATTCACGGCTTACCAGGCACGCGTCTGGATGCAGAACCGGCGAATGGCGATGCCGGCCGGGACGATTTCGCTGCACCAGGTCGACTCGCACGATTCCGTTTGGTTCGCACCGTTCCCGTGGGGTTCCCGATTCCGCCGCGAGCAGTTCGGAGAGGAGGGCTTCCGAGCACTCTTCTTTACGTTGGCGACGCTCGACGGCGCCTTGATGCAGTACGCCACCGGCGAAACAGGTAATGAGCAATTCGTTACGCGCGTGCTTGCGCTTCGCCGGGAAATCCCGGAATTGAGAAACGGGCGCTGTGAATACCTCAAGGTGCGGGTATCGGACGATTCCGTGTTTGCCGCAAGCTGGCATTCGCCATCCGGCTGGGCTGTTCCCCTGACCAACTTTGGGCCCTCGGCCGTAGATGTCGAGGTGGAATTACCGCAGGACGCTTTCGGCTGGGACGCCAACGCCTGGTACAGGGTGCGCGACGTTTTTAACGGCAAGCCCGTTAACAGCCGTCCTTGCGCGATCCTGCCCGGACCCGGCCTGCGGCAGATTGCGCTACCCCTGGCGCCATTGGAGTCGGCTCTGTTGGTCGTGCAAAAACTATCCGATCAAGGAGGCAAACCGTTTTGAACTGGGAAGACATTTGCGAACGATATCAAAGGCTCTATACCGGCGCGGTCTCCGATATTTTGGACGAGATGGGCCTGCGTAATCAGGCTCTTCCACGTGACATCAGGCCCCTGGCGAGCGACATGAAAGTCGCTGGCGTAGCTTTTACGGTGCAGGGGCGCGCCGCCGTGACGCCGGAAGAGTGCGCGCGCGACTATCTACCCCACGCGCTTGCCATCATCGACGAGCTGACACCATTTTCCGTCGTGGTCACCGAGGCGGGTCGCGATACCGAGTGTGCCCATTGGGGTGAACTGTCGAGCAACGCCGCCCGTGCGCGGGGTTGTCTAGGAGTAGTGATCGACGGTGGGACACGCGATACCGACTTCATTTGTCAAATTAAGTTTCCCGTGTTTGCCCGCTACGCAACGATGGTGGATGCGGTTGGCCGCTGGGTTCCGTCTTCGCACCAGGAGCCCATTCGCATTGGCCGGGTCGGGATTGAAGCTGGCGATTTTATCTTCGGAGACCGGGACGGGGTGTTGGTAATCCCTGCCCAGTTCATCACCGAGGTTCTGAAGCAGGCCGAAGAGGTAAGGTCCGTCGAGAACCGAGTCCGCAGGGATCTGCGGCGCGGAAGACTTGTGGTGGATACGTTTAAGCAGTACGGCAGGATGTGAGAGCAGGCTGAAGCCTGACTTCAGCGGCAAACAATTTGCGAGGTGCTTATGAAGCGAGCAGCAATTGCGCGGCTACTAAAACTGGCCTTCGGGCTTTCTTTCTTCCAATCCAATTCCGGGTCGCGGCTGGCCGCACGGAGATATGGATGCGGGTGCGGTGTCCTGCTGGTGAGCGCATTCGCGGTGTCTCTCCTGGCCCCCGTATGGTCAGGCGCACAAACGGCCACGACCGGCGCACTGACCGGCACGGTGAAAGACGCTAGCGGAAGTGTGATCGCCGGCGCCCAGGTGCAACTAGTCGAACTGGCCACCAATCAGGTGCGCAAACAGACCAGTAACCAGGTGGGAGGTTATACGTTTGCCGCCCTGCCGCCGGGAGTCTACAAGATTACAGCGACCGCCGCCGGCTTCCGCACCGCCGTTGTTTCGTCGGTGGCCGTGCAGGTGGCCAAATCGTTCACGGTGGATTTCGCGCTGCAAGTCGGTCTGGTGACGGAGAGGGTCGAAGTTGTTGCCGAGAGACTGGAGTTGCAGACGGCGGACGCGACGGTAGGAAACGTGCTCGCGAGCGAGTCCATGCTGCGTCTTCCTTCGCTACGGCGGGATGCAAGCGAGTTCCTTCTCTTGCAGCCGGGCACGATCCCGTACGCCGGTTTTGGCGAGAGAGGTGGGGGGGCGGGCGGCGCGCGGCAGGACCAGAACACCCTGACCTTGGACGGCATCGATGTTACGGACAACATTTTTGGCGGAGGCGCTCCGCAAGGTGGCCAGTCCGGTTTCCGCACGACGATTCCCGCACCGGTGGAATCGGTGGAGGAATTCCGGGTCGGCGTTGCCAATCCGAATGCCTCTTTCGGCCGCTCCGCGGGCGCAGAGATGTCGTTGGTCGGGCGCCGCGGCTCGAACAGCTTTCATGGCGCCGTGTGGGAGTTTCTCCAAAATGACAATCTCAACGCCAATAGCTGGGACCTCAACCGGCTGGGCATCCCGCGGGCCGAGCAGAAGGACAATCGCTATGGCGTGCGCCTGGGCGGCCCCATTCGGCGCGACCAGACCTTTTTCTTTGTCATGTTGGAGGGCCGAAAGTTCCAACGTGCTTTCGACACGACCAGCGTCGTGCCCACCGACAGCTTGCGGCAAGGCATCGTTCGCTTCCAGGACGCCGCCGGCAACATCAATAGTTACAACCTGGCGAATTCCACGCTCTGCGGACCCAGCAAGAACCAGGCTTGTGATCCCCGTGGACTGGGCCTGAGCCCCAGCGTGAAAGCACTATGGGCGCTCATGCCCGCAGGCAACGACTCGACACTGGGCGACGGGCTGAATACCACGGGCTATCGGGCCAGTGTGCCGGCGCCAGATCAGACACGCTATGGGGTTTTGCGGCTAGACCATAACCTCACGAAAGGAGGCACGTGGCGGGTCAATGCCTCCAGCACTTACTATCGTGATCTTGCCATCTCACCAAGCCAACTGAGTATTGTCCAAGGCAAGCCTGCTTATACCAGCAGCGCTCCGCAACGCGGTGAGAACGTCACGCTGGGACTGACTGGGACGGGGGCCAACATGGTCAACAGCTTTCGCTTCGGCTGGACGCGCGACCGGAGCGGTTATCAGCCAGATGACCCTGGGGCGGTAGCCAACCTTCTCCAAATTCCAGGAACGAACACCTCGGCCGCCGGTTATGTGGCCATGAATGTCGCTGGCCTCAGCCAGCCAATCGACATCGGCACGCAACCGGCGCTCGTGCTTACTTTTGACACGCGGGCGTTCCAATTCGCCGACGACCTGACCCGCATCAAGGGTAAACACACCTTTCAGTTAGGTTTTGACGCTCGCCAATACCATGCGCTGATGAGTCGCAGTAACAAAGGCATCGGCGCCTTCACGACGCCCATCGCCAGCTTGGCAACGGGCGGTTACACCACCATTCCGGCAAGCTCCCGGCCGCCGGTGTGTTCAGGTGCAGGACAAGTGAACTGCCTCCTAGCCACTGACGTTTCACGATGGAACCAAGTTTTCGCCGATGTCACCGGCATGGTGGACAATGTCAGCGTGCTGCTCACCCGCGATGGCAGCTTGAACCCGCTGCCGCTCGGGACTCCGGTGCAGGTCGATGCCACCCTGCGCTCCCAGGAGTTCTACTTTCAGGACACCTGGAAGATCAAGCCCGCTCTGACAGTGTCGCTAGGGATCCGGTATGGTTGGTCGACTCCTCCGCAAGAGAAAAACGACAGGCAAGTGTTCCTGACCGACATGACCACTGGTAAGTTCATCGATGCCGAGCAGTTCCTGGATGCAAAGCGCCAGGCTGGACTGACCGGGACAAGCTACAACCCGCAGCTCGGGTTTACGCCCATTGCCCAGTCGGGCCATGACGGCATTTACAATATCGACCGCGGCGATTGGGCACCGCGTGCTTCGGTGGCCTGGAGCCCAGGATTCGAAGGCGGCCTCTTGGGGCGGCTGTTCGGCAGCCAGCGCACGGTTTTCCGCGCAGGTTTTGGTATCGTTTACGACCGCGTGAGTTTGTTCGAGGCCGCGATGTTCCCTATCGGGGGGGTAGGTTTTTCCCAAACTCTTACGGTGCAAGCCCCACGGTGTACGGCCAATGGAACGGGCGGCGCTGGCTGCGTCACCGGGGGTACCGATTCGGGTTCCGCGTTCCGCGTCGGCGTCGATGGTACGATCCCGCTGCCGCAGGTACCCGCGATTTCCTCTCCGATCATTCCAGCGCTCGGTCTGAAGGAAATGCTCTCGATCACTGTTGATCCGCATTTGCCCACGCCGAGGAATTACGTTTTCAACTTGACGATCCAACGCGAACTGCCGGCCAACCTGTTGCTTGAAGTCGGCTACATGGGGCGCCTCGGACGCGACCTGCCCGCCAACATTAACTTAAACTCCGATCCCATCTTCCAGAAGGATCCTGTTTCCGGACAAACCTTCGGTCAGGCATTCGACGCGGTGGCTGGCCAACTGCGTGCCGGGGTGACGGCGGCCAACGTCACCCCCCAGCCGTTCTTCCAAAACCAAATGCCGGGCGGAACAGCGGCCATCGTCGGGAGCAACGCGTCAAACTTCATCACCGGGGGCGTGCCGGCCATCTTCCGTACAATCGACTCGGCCCGCTTGGGCAAAGGCTTGTCCCCTTTCGACAACCTGCAGGTGCTTGAACTGTTCGTCCGCACCCATACCGGGGAGTCCAATTACAACGCCGGTTTCGTCAACCTGCGCAAGCGGTTTTCCCAGGGATTGATGTTCGATGCGAACTACACGTTTTCAAAATCGCTCGATCAGCAGGGAATCATTCAACGTGATGGGAGCCTGCTGGATAACAGCTTCTACCCGAATTTCGAGTACGGGCCGTCGTTGTTTGACCGCACCCACGTTCTCAACGCCACCTTCGTCTACGACCTCCCGATGGGGCACGGGCATCGCTTCGGAAGTTCGCTGGATCGCTTGTTCGGTGGCTGGCAGGTCGGCGGCGTCTTCCGTGCCGCCAGCGGTGTTCCGCTGATTGTCACCCAGGGGGCATCGGCGATGGGGGGCGGCTCACTGCTGACCTATGTGGACGGTATGGGGAACGCGGCGATACCTACGGTGCCGATCAGCGACCTTGGCGGCGGTATCCATTCGGGCGTCACGGGGTCGAATAATGTTGGTACCAGTGGCGACCCTGCAAACGGCGGGACCGGGCTGAACATGTTTGCGAACCCGGAGGCTGTGTTCAACAGCTTTCGCAAAATCAGCCTGAGTTCGGATACACGCGGCGGGCGCGCCAACCCTCTGCGTTCGTTCCCCGAATGGAACCAGGACGCCACGCTGAGTAAGCGCATTCGTTTGCGGGAGAACATCGCGCTGCGCTTTTCGGCCGACTTCTTTAACCTGTTTAATCACGTGACGTTTGCCCCGCCGTCTCTGGACTTGACAAATCCGCGAGCCTTTGGCGTGATTACCAGCCAATACGTGCCCCCGGACCGGACGTCGGGCAGCCGCTGGATCCAGCTTGGGCTGCGCTTGGACTTTTAGGGAGCTTGTTCAGCGGGACGTTTCACTCGCCGCGTTGCGCAAGCTGGCGATGCCAGTTCAGGGAGATTCGAGCACAGGGATTCACGGTCCTGACTGGAACTCAGAGCCGGTGAGGATCTGGTGAATTCGCGCGGATGTTTTCTGGCCTGCATGCGTTGTCAGGAGGCAGACCGGGCGCCGAATTGGGAAATGGGCTATTGGGCAGGCAACCTGGAACGGTGGTATCAGGAGGGACCGGCCGATACAGCGATCTCTTTGATCCGGCCAGCTATACCTTGGGGGCAGATCCTGCACTCGAAAAGCAGTCTGACGTACTGCTCGGGGAGCAGTATACCGATCCCAATTTCACCGCCCTACTGGCCCGCGACCCGCAGTCGGCATATCGGCAATGGAAAGAAGATAAGGCTTGGTGGCAACGATGGTTTATCGAGCGGCCGGAGGGGAAAGTCCTGGTTGGGCGGGCGCCCTCCTGTCCAGTGCGCCACGGTAGGCAATCCTTGGTTGTTGACACGTCTCCACTGATAACCAGGGATCCCCTGATCGGGCAGGAGAGGTAAATGGGATCGAGGAACGGAGGCTCGAACGCAATGTCTGGACAACTCGATGGGCGCGTGGCAGTGGTGACCGGGGCCGCGGCCGGCATCGGCCGCGGGACCGCGGTCGTGCTTGCCGAGCGAGGAGCGTGCGTTGCGATCGTCGACATCGACCGCCCGGGTGCGGAAGAGGCCGCTCGACTGGTTCGGGATAAAGGCGGAGATGCCCTGGCCATCGAAGCCGACGTTTCCAGCGGGGCGGCCGTGCAGAAGATGGTTGCTGCCGTCGTTGAACGTTGGGGCCGGTTCGATATTCTGGTCAACAACGCCGGCATCATTCGCTATGGCAGCGTCGTCGACATGGATGAAGAATCCTGGGACGCATTGTTTGCAGTGGACCTCAAAGGCTGCTTTCTTTGCTCGAAGTATGCTGTTCCGCAAATGCTCTCGCAGGCTAGTGGCAACATCATCAATATCGCTTCTGTTTTGGGCCTGGTTTCCTTTCCCGGACATGCAGCTTACTCGGCCGCCAAGGCAGGCGTCATTGGCCTGACAAGGGCCATGGCCCTGGACCATGCTCGCGATGGCATCCGAGTGAACTGCATCTGTCCGGGCACTATCCGCACGCCGATGAATGATCGGAACTACGATGCTGCGACTCTGGAATTGCTGGGCCAGTGCCATCCCATTGGCAGATTAGGCACGCCCGAGGAAATTGGCCGGGTGATCGCTTTTCTGGCCTCGGATGACAGCGCCTTCCTGACGGGCAGCATACTCGTGGTCGACGGCGGCCTTTCCAGTCAACTCGGTCCGGATATCTTGTCGGCAGGTTCCGCGATTCGCGAGCTTTTGAAGAGGACTGTTAAGCCCTAGCTGGTGCGAGGTGCGCGAAGCTGGCCGGCCGCATCACGGCGCTATGACTCGTGGGAAAGAGGTGGAAATGACCAGAGACCAGCGAAGCTACGATGTCTCCGTACGGATTTCGAAGGAACTCGCTGTCCCGACAGGAGCGCCCCAGCCGGTAGTGGCGCCCGTGATGCAAGTGGAGGAAGGCTATCCTTTCTCCATCTTCGATGCTCACCTTCTTCGACCACTGCGGGACGCACGTGGATGCTCCATATCCCTTTGAGGCGGACGGAGCCAAGGTAGATGAACTAGCGCTGGACGTTCTGATCGGGAGAGCGCGCGTCGTGGAGATTGCCACGGAGAGAGTGATTCAGAAAGCCGACCTGCTGGCGCTTGATCTGGACAACGTCGAATGGCTGTTGCTGAAAACAAGAAATTCGTTAATCGTGAATTCCAAAGAGTTCACCAAGAACTTCGTGTCCGTGGGAGCCGACGCCGCCGAATTCATTGTGGCGCGCGGTATCAAGCTGGTCGGCATTGATTACTGTTCCATTGAGGAGATTACGAGTAAGGCTATCCGACCCACCACACTTTCCTGCGAAATGGTGTCGTGATCATCGAGATGCTCGGCCTCTCATCCATCGCTCCGGGCGACTACGAACTGCTTTGCCTGCCGCTCAAACTCAAGGGCGCTGGCGGTGCGCCGGCACGTGTTGTACTGAGAGAACTGTCCTAGGAGCGGCTGCGACGGGCGCCGAGCAGAAACACGCTACGTCCCTATAGGCCGCTTTGAGAAAAGCTGATTTTCCTGCGGTTGACCGGGTAAGTAAGAATCTGTTGACGGAAGACCCGATTCTGGAGCGACGACGATGACAACCATGAACAGGAAAGAGTTTCTGAAAGTAGCCGGTAGCGGCCTTCTGCTACCCTTTTTGACCGGCGGGGATAACCCGCTGGCCGCTTGGACGACCGACGACGTTCCCAACGTGCTCCTAATCATCTCGGACGACCAGCAATACAACGAGCTTGGTTGCCTGAATGAATCGGTCAGAACGCCCAATCTTGACCGCCTGGCGCAACGCGGGGTTCGCTTCGCCAATACGTTTGCGAACACGTCCCTCTGCGCTCCGGGCCGTGCTTGCATACTTACCGGATTGTATTCCAGGCAGAGCGGAGTGACGGACAACGACCTGATCATGAAGGAAGGCGATAGTCTGATTCCGTCCCTCCACAAGGCGGGCTATCTGACCGGACTTACCGGCAAATGGCACTGGCCATTGTTTCCGGAAATCTCGCAATTCGGTTTCGATTGGCAGGACTTCTTCGTTCCGTCGCCCATGGTCTACGCGCATCCTACCTACGCTTATCACATGGCGGGGGAGCAGCTGAATCCCGTTCCCGTTAGTAAGGAGCAGGCAGACACCTCAATCACGGATACCGCCATATCGTTCATTAAGAACAATAAGGACAGGCGGTTCTTCTTGTGGCTTGCGTACTTTAGTCCGCACGGGCCATGGTTGATGCCGCGGCCATTCGCCGAGATGTACGATCCGAGCAAAATGAAGTTACCCCCAAGTTATGTTTCCGCAGACGAAAACCGCCGGCTGCATGCCGCCAGTCCTGCGAGTTCAGCTGACGGCATTCTTCTGTACCCCGCTGATGGACGAGTCGACCCTGGGAAAAATTTCGGGGGCCCGTCGGGCGGACCCGAAGAAACTAGAAAGCTGATAGCGTCTCATCATGGCTTGGTCAGTTACATGGACGACCAAATTGGGCGGCTGCTGAGCACGTTGCAAGATCTGGGACTCTCGGAAAAGACGCTGATTATCTTCGTTACGGACAATGGCTATATGCTCGGCGATCATGGTTACGAGGGAAAGGCATTTTTGTACGAGGAGTCCATCAGGCTTCCTTTGATAATGAGCTGGCCAGGCAGATACAAGCCGCGGGTTGTGGACGAATTGGTTTACATCATGGATATCCTTCCCACGGTGATGGACGTGGCGCGAGTGCCAATACCCTCCGGTCTCGCGGGCAAAAGTCTGCTTCCGCTGCTGGAAGGCCGGCAGGCGCACCTGAGAGACGAGATCTTTTGCGAGTATTACCCGCGCGGCTGGAAGGCAGTTCGGACCAGGGAATGGAAGTACATATTCACACCAGAGCTGGGTGAGGAACTCTACCACGTGGCCGAAGACCCTTACGAGATGAAGAACCTGGCTGGCGAACCTGGCCGGCAAGCGATCCTTCGAAAACTGAAGGCCGACTGGAAAGCCTGGGAGGATGCTGTCGGCCAACCCAAAACATTCAGCAGCGGAGTGCTGTTCGCCGGTGAAGAGGCCTGGGAGTACTGGAAAAAGCAGACGGCCGGTCCGAACGACTGGCGGGCGGAACAGCTTAAGTATTATCGATCGATGCAGCGTGCGCGGCGGAATTTCGCGGCGCTTGCCCGGAACAATAAGTATGACCCACAGGTTCTCATGGATATTGGCGGATGGGGCGTGGCAGCCTGGCTCGATGTGCTTGCTGCGGAAGGACGCCTGACGCCGAATCTGACCGCGTTGGGCAAGCGGTTGAAGAGCAGCACCTATGCGGAGCAGGTCGGTTCCCCTAATGTGCGCGCGACGATGCAGGAGTTTCTGAAGGAGTTAGTGAAGGATGACTCCCTGCCTCGATCGGCAGGCACATAACGAGACACCGGTACAAGAAACAATCTGCAGAATATGTTTACTGCCCGCACATTGCAGGGCCGCCATGCGCACATTCGAAGAGAAAAGTCGTTCGCAATCAGTCGCCGCTAAGGAGCCGGCCGGCGTGGTGCCGGCGGCACAACAGAGTGGCGAGGCGGTAGCTGACGACGCACGCCTTTCTGTTCGGCTCAAAGCCATCTATGCCGGCGGCTTCTTTGGCCAGACCGTGCTTCAGAACGCCTTCTACTGCTTCGTGATGCTGTTTTACACAGATGTTGTTGCCCTCTCGCCTCAGTTGGTCGGAATCGCGTTGGCAATAGGGAGAGTGTTTGACGCTGTAACGAACCCGGCGATAGGACAGATCAGCGACCGCACCAACACCCGGTTCGGCCGTAGGCGCCCGTACATTATGCTCGGGAGCATTTTCTGGGGCGCCACATTTGTAACGCTGTGGCTGGCCTTACCGGTTTGGTCTCAGGGAAGCAAATTCGCATATCTTGTTGCGGTCGACGTGTCGTATGCCTTAGGCGCAGCTCTTTTCATTGTGCCCTACTTAGCGCTAGGGGCGGAATTGAGCCTCGACTATGACGAGCGAAGTAGCATCGCAGGGTACCGAATTGCTTTCATGCAAGTGGGCCAGGTTGTGGGAGCAGCGATGCTCACGCTTACGATTTTGATAAGAGACCAAACGGCGCATTGGGAGAAAGTAGGTTCTGGCGGTTTCGCAAGCCACGTTCCCCATCTGCTAAAGGCGCTTCCCAATGTTGAATGGAGTTTGGCCGGAATCCTTCTTGCTGTTGTATCGGTTGCCGGTATGTTCTTATCCGGCTTGATCCCCAAGGAACGATTCGCGACGCGCAGTGCTTCGGGATTCACGTCTTGGGTGGCCTTCAAGACGACCTTGTCCAACCGGAACTTCGTGCGAGTTGTCGCCACGTATGTGACGTACTACGGTTTCACGTCGCTGGGCAACTTCATGTTGCCCTATCTGCTAGTGTATTACGTCAAGAAGCCTTCCTATCTTTTGCCGGCATACGCCATCCTCGCAGTGTCCGGGGTTGCGACGCTTCCTCTATGGTTGAAGCTCGGCCGAATTCTGGAGAAGTCAGTAATCCTTCGCATCGCATGCGTCTGGATGGCTACAGCGTGTCCTCTGTCGCTCGTCTTATTTAGTCCCTCCTATCCTTGGCTCATCTTCCTACTCGCATTTTGGGCCGGGTCTGGGCAGGCGGCCTTTGAAACATACTCTCATTCGCTGCTGGGTGATGTCACCGACGAGGACGAAATGCGGACAGGCCAACGCCGTGAAGGCATGTATTTCGGCGTTTACAACTTGCTCTTGAAGCTGGCAATCTCGCTAGGTCTCATGTGGTCGGGGTTTGCCCTTGCTGTTGTCCGGTACGTCCCCAACGGCCAGCAAAGCACAGCCACTCTTTGGGGCATGAGACTTCTATATGCAGTTCCATTCCTTTTCATCCCGCTGGGGTTGGTTTATTTGCGCTCGTACTCACTGGATCGGGGCCAGCTGGCAGCAGTGCAGAAGGACCTTAGGGAGACTCAGTCCCGCCGTGGACCCCTCCCCGGACCGGTCGCCGACTAATGTGCAGATGGCAGAAGCGGTAAGCCAGGGCTATCCCACCCCTGCGGCCAGGGCAAAGGCGTCATCCTGGGGAACGTAGCCAAGTTGCTCACGTGCCTCACTGATGTCGAATCGCTTCCGGCGATTGTTCGATAAACCGTGGAAGATACCGAAGCGCAACTCGTGGCGCGCCTCGATGCTCGCTACCACTAGCCGCCCTAGGTCCTCGGACGTCAGCATCAATTCGACCTCCGGATGATCGGAATAACACCGCACACGCGCTCGGTCGATGACCCAACCCAGCCGCAGGCAGATGACCGACAGTCCTTTCTGGTCGGCATAAAAGCGGGCGAGGGCCTCGCCCCAAGCCTTAGTGGCCCCATAGAGGTCGGGTGGCCGCACCGGCATGCTAGCTCGAACTTCCCAATCGGCGGGATAGCCGAGCGCGGCGTGGACGCTGCTTGCAAAAACCACTCGCTGGCAGCCGGCCTGGTGGGCCGCCTCGAATACGTTGTAAGTGCCGACGATGTTGCGAGGCAGCAGGCTCTCCCAGGGCGCATCGGCGCGGCGATCGGCAGCTAAATGAATCACGGTATCTGCGGCCCGGCACAACGTCCGCATCGCCTTTAGTTCTGTAATGTCCGCCTGGACAAACGAGCATCCGTGCCGTTGCTCAGGCGGACGGATATCGCTCAACACTAATTCATAATGCCCGGCAAGGTGGCCCGTGAGGAAAGTGCCAACTTCGCCGGCCGCACCGGTCATCAGCACCCTTCGGCTCGAACAATCCCGGTCCCTCGACATAGCAAAATCCCCTCCCAGCCGCTATTCCTTCAGGCGCAGTTTCAGCGTTTTGATCTCGTCTTTTCGAAGGGGCACGCGATCAAGCGTAACCTCCGATTGCTTCTCTTCCAGGAGATTGGCAACAACGGCCCCCCGAACCGGAACGAAGAACGCCAGTGACGACTGCCCTTCCCGCCCCTCTGCTTCAAACAGGCGCACGACAATCCCGTCTCCGTCCTCCGCCTGCTTAACCACGGTGACAACGGCGTGATCCGACGACGAGGAGAGGAAGCTTAGGCTGGCGGGAAGCGTCCGGCTACCGACGGCGTTCTCCACCGTGTAGGAAAGCAGTGGCGTGTTCAGCTCCCAGCCGGAACGATAGGTCTTCGCCTCCTGCCAAGTTCCACTGTGGGGAGTGATGGAAAACCGCGAGACGATCGTTCCGGAATGAAGGACCTCGGCCCTTTGTGGCTCATTGGGCGATATGCCAAACAGCATCCATTGCAGGTCGTTACCGACCACCTGGAACATCCTGCGGTTGGAAGCGATGGTAAAACCGCCGCCATCGCCGCCGACATCAAGCCACTGCTGCGCGATCCGGCTGATCCTGTAAACCTCGGGAGGCAAAAACGCCGCCTCGGTACCGGGGGAATATTCCTGCAGGAGCCCCGGCCGCAGGTCGGTCATTCCGTTATGGCCGTACGGTACTCCGTAGTGGAAGCGCGGCTCTTTCAGGCTGACGGGAAACAACTGGCCGACAATGACGGTGTTTTTCGCATTCGCGTCGTCATACCGCACGGTGGTTTCAACATCGAGCTTGTTTTGCCGGGTCAGCGACAACTCGGTCGATAGCGCTTGAATAACTGGATGGCCGCTTTCATAAACCAGACGCACCTTCGCCCTCACCGGACCGTTCTCGACTATCTCCCAGCGGTTGAGCCTCAGCGAGATCGGCTGAGGCTTGCCGGTCCTGTAGGCGGCTGCATTCTCGTATTGAGCCACAGTGGGTATGAGGCCGCTGACTACGATTTTCCGGCTGGCCTTCTCGTAAACGGCGACAGCGCCGCTGGCTCGGTCGATGGTTACGCGCAGGTATTCGTTCTCGAGCGTCCCTTCCGCCGCTTTCACCAGGCTGCTGAAGTGCTGTTCTTTGGCCGGGCGCAAATAGTAGGTCGTATAGCCGAGAGGAGGCACGTCTTCGGCAAGGAAGGTGAGATATGCCTCTCCCTTCGCCGCCTCACGCCAGGCAAAGCTCGTCTGAAAGTCGATTTGCTTGCCGCCGGCGTCCTCAAGAACCATTTTCTCCGCTTTCGGAAGCGGCCAGGTGTCGGCAATCTGCCGTATCGCCGTTCCCCGGGCCTCGGCCGCCGCTCCCGGATAAGCGGCCCAGTCAAGGTTTCGCAGCGACTCGATTTCCGGATAGAGCGTGACGTGGGCGGCCACGAAATCCGTGCGGCGCCAGGAAAGCGGATTGAACACGACGATGGGCAGACAAAGCTGCTCGGGTATCTTCACCTTTTCCCCGATAAATGCGAGCGAGTTGTCAATCACGTCCTGGGCAGCCCACATCGCCTCCTTGCGCAGCTTGATTTTTACCTCGTCGGATTCGCGTCCGCCAATGCCGGCGTAACCGTGGTCCGAAGCGCGAATCAGCAATTTCCATGCTTCGGCGATGGCAGCGCCAGGATAACTACGCGCGCCCGCCAGGTGGCTGAAGGTGGCCAGCTTTTCCGCCGTGAGCAAGAGATTGGAAGCGGTTTGCTCATCCTGGAACGTCTTGGCGTAAACCGTTTCCTTGTAGCCGATCCAGCCGTCCGGCACTTCCCCGCTAAACACCGGGAAATCAGCGCGCGTTTTTATCCGTTCGTAGTATTCCGTAAAGGTGGAGAGGCGTAGCTTGACGTCTGCCGATTGCGCGTTCCACTGCTCGACGTTCCGCTCGAGGTTCTTGATGGGTAGGAGCAGATCGTTACCGAGCGTGGTGATCGCAGGGCTGCTCCCGAACGGAGCGGCCGCCTTCTTCGTGAATTCGGCGAAGCCAGCGATTTTCATGCTCGGGACGTCTACGCTAATCCCATGCAGCAACAACGGGAGACCTCCGTAACCAATATTGGCGGTCAACAGCCGCGAACCATCCAGACCTTGCCACCACAGCAGGGGCACACCCTGCGGTCCGAGGCGCGTCATGACCAGAAAATCAATTCCGGAACCACGCAGGATCTGTGGAGTCTGCACCATCCACTCGGGCAGATCGGTGTAGGAGACAACTCGCGGATCGATCCCAAAACGTTCTTTTACGAAGCGCTTCGCATACAGGATATTCCTGACGTTCCCTTCCCCAATGGTGTCGTCGGTGTGAGGCATCGCCCATTGCGGATTAATCTCAAGTTGTCCCCGGGACACCAGTTGCTTCAGCAACGCACTGTTCTCGGGATGAAGCGCCAGGTAGCGTTCGATCAGGTAAACGTCATCGATCAGAAAGCGATAATCGGCACGAGCTGCGGCCTTTTCGATCGCATCGTTCAATACCTGGGAATAGCGCGAGTCCACTTCCTTCGGCGTACCGAACCACGTCAGATCGATATGGCTGAAGGGTACGATCCGGAATTCAATGGGCGCCTGTTTCTGCGCGGCGGCCCGTGATGGAGCCAGCGAGCAGCAAACCATCGCCAACGCCGCGATTACGATGCGGCTGAGAAAAAGCGCGACAGACGCTTTGCTGAGAGCTGCGACTCGCATTTCATCGCCTCTTTACTGTCAAAAAGTCAGTGTCCGAATCACTGTCCAAAGTCAGTGTCTGAATCGAAGGCCGAAGGTTTCGACCTTGGACTTTCGACTTTGGATTCAGTTACGGCTTCAAAGCCAGCTTCAGCGTCTTAATCTCGTCCTTGCGGAGCGGGAGACTCTCCAGCGAAACCGGCGCCTGCCCTTGTTCGAGCAGGTTGACCGCGTATGCTTCTCGTACGGGCCGGAAAAGTCGCAGCGTGCCGTTTCCTTCCCGCCCTTCGGCTTCAAACAGGCGCACGACCATCCCGTCTCCGTCCTCCGCCTCCTTGACTACCGTGACCACGGCGTGATCCGACGACGAACTGACAAAGCTGACACTGGCGGGTAGCGTCCGATCACCGATAGCGTTCTCGACCGTGTACGACAGCAGCGGCGTGTTCAGCTCCCATCCCGAACGATAGCTCTTCGCCTCCTGCCAGGTTCCGCCGTGAGGAGTGATCGTGAACCGCGACACGATCTTCCCCGAATGAAGAACTTCGGCCCGCTGCGGCTCATTGGGAGACGCACCGAACAACACGCACCGAAGAGCATCGCCGCTCAACTGGAATAGCCTGCGGTTGGACGCGATCGTGAAGCCGCCGCCTTCATCGCTCACGTCGAGCCACTGTTGGACGACCCGGCTGATCTTGAAAATTTCCGAAGGCGGAAACGCCTCGTCATCCCCAGATGAATATTCCTGCAGGAGTCCGGGCCGAAGGCCGGTCATATCGTTGTGACCGTAAGGGACTCCATAGTGGAACTGAGGATTCTTCCAACCGACTGGAAACACCTGGCTGGCAATCACGATGTCTTTCACGTCTGCGTCGTCGTATTGGATAGTGGTCTCGATATCGAGCTTGTTTCGCCGGGTCAGCGTCAATTCGGTCGATAAACGCTGAATGGCGGGATGGTCGATCCCGTACACCAGCCGAATCCTCGCCCGCACCGGCCCGTTCTCGATCACTTCACTGCGCTGGAACCTGACTGGAACCGGTAGAGGGGGCTTACCGGACTTGTAAGCGGCGGCGTTTGCGTATGCGCCCAAAGCCACCGTCAGGCCGTTCACAATCGCTTTTCCAGTGGCCTTGTCCTCAAGAGAAAAGGCACCGCTCGCCCGGTCGATCCTCACACGCAGGTGCTCGTTCTCTAAAACTCCCTCGCTTGCTCTGAGCGCACTGGTGGTGCGCAGCGGTTCCTTCTCAGCGTACAAATAATAGGTCTTGTAGCCCAGCGGAGGCACGTCCTCCGCGAGGAACACAAGATACGCCTCGCCTTTCGCGGTCGAACGCCAGGCAAAGGTCGGTTGGAATTCGATCTGCTTCCCCTCGGCGTCCCGGAGAACCACTTTCTCGGTCTTGCTGATCGGCCAGGTATCGGCCGCCTCCCGCAGCGCCTTCGTTCTGGCTCCTGCCTGCGCCATGCCAGGATAATCCGTCCAACGGATGCTTCGCAGCGACTCAAGCTCCGGATAGAGGGTCACGTGGGCAGAGACCAGGCCCGTGCGGGACCAGGAAAGCGGGTTGAATACGACAATCGGGAGAGACGGTTGCTGCGGGATTCTTACCTTTTCTCCGATAAATGCGAGCGCGTTGTCAATCACGTCCTGGGCAGCCCACATCGCCTCCTCGCGCAGCTTGATCTTCACCTGATCAGATTCCCGCCCGCCGATGCCGCCGTAGTTGTGGTCCGAGGCGCGAACCAGCGATTTCCATGCTTCGGCTATGGATGCGCCGGGATAACTACGGGCGCCCGCCAGGTGGCTGAAGGTGGCCAGCTTTTCCGCCGTGAGCAGGAGATTGGAAGCGGTTTGCTCATCCTGGAACGTCTTGGCGTAAACCGTTTCCTTGTAGCCGATCCAGGCGTCCGGCACTTCCCCGCTAAACACCGGGAAATCCGCGCGCATTTTTATCCGCTCGTAGTATTCCGCAAAGGTGGAGAGGCGTATCTTCACGTCGTCCGATTGCGCGTTCCATTGCTGGACGTTCCGCTCCAGGTCTTTAACAGGCCGGAACATATCGGAACCGAGCGTGAAGATCGCAGGACTGCTGCCGAACGGTTCGGCCGACTTCTTCGCGAATTCGGCAAAGCCAGCGACTTTCATGGTCGCGGCGTCCACGCTAATCCCATGCATTAGCAGCGGAATGCCACCGTAGCCGATATTTGCGGTAAGCAGCCGCGATCCGTCCAGCCCCTGCCACCACAGGAGGGGTACTCCCCGCGGCCCCAGCCGTGTCATCACCAGGAAATCGATTCCCGCGCTCCGCAGGATCTGCGGTGTCTGCACCATCCATTCGGGGAGATCGGTGTAGGAAACAACGTTCGGATCAACTCCGAAGTTTTCCTTTATGAAGCGCTTGGCATAGAGGAGGTTTCTGACATTGCCTTCGCCAATGGTGTCGTCAGTGTGGGGCATCGCCCATTGCGGGTTGATCTCAAGCTGTCCCCTGCGCACCAGTTGCTTCAGCAGCACACCGTTTTCGGGATGAAGCGCCAGGTAGCGCTCAAGCGGGTAGACGTCATCGATCAGAAAACGGTAGTCGGGATTGGACCTGGCCTTCTCGATCGCGTCGTTGAGAATCTGCGAGAAGCGCGAATCGACTTCTTTCGGCGTCCCGAACCACGTGAGATCGATGTGGCTGAAAGGGACCACTCGGAACTCGACCGCAGTCGGGCCTTGTTCCGCCGCCGGAGATACGGCAGCCAGACATGCTGAGAGCAAGAGGAATGCAAGCAGAACGCGCGAGAAATATGAAGTAGTTCTTCCTATGTTTGACTTTGAGATGCGCATTTCATATCTCCTCGGCAAAACCAATAACCTCGATCAATTTCCCACCCCCAGCGCTGCGGCACTTACTGTTTGGGCTTCGCCCTGGGTTGCCTAGCGCGGTGGCACCGGCATGTCAAGCACCCGGCGAAGTTCCTCGCTCGGACGGGTGCGTTCGAAAGTCCCGCCCGTCTCTTTCATCCAGTCGTTGAGCAACGCTCGGCTTTGTTTCAATGTGCTATTGCTTGCGGGATCTCCGACCAGGTTGCGTGTTTCGCCGGGATCGTTGCGCAAATCGAAGAGAAATTCGGCCGTTCCTTCGTCTCGCTGGTGAAGGACATACTTGTGCGACTCCATCCGCAGCATCCGCCCGTCGAAGATTTCCGACACCAGGTATTCACGCCACTGCGCGCCTGGGTGCTCTACCAACGGACGCACGCTCCGTCCCGCCAAGCCTGGCGGAATCCGCACCCCGGCGTAGTCGCATAGAGTAGGAAGCACGTCGACGCCGGAGACAAGAGCGCGGCTGTTGGCCTGGCCCGGCTTGATTGACCGCCGCCAGGAGAGCACGAAAGGCACCCTCGCCGCTTCCTCGTAGAAGACTCCCTTGCCGACAAGGTGATGAGCGGTCATCTGATCACCGTGGTCGGAGGTGAAGACGACCAGGGTGTTGTCTTCCTGACCGGAGTCTCTCAATGCGCGGAGCAAGCGGCCAACAAGCCAATCGGTGTTTTCGATGAGAAGGCAATAGGTTGCGAGGTAGAGCCGCCACTGCCGCTCGGTCCAGCCAAGCTGGATCGAATGAAACTTCCGGAGGAAGGGATGGCACATCAAGGGTTCTGCTTCTGGATTGAAATTGGCGGGTAAGGGCGGGAAATCCTGGCCGCGCAGATACTTCTCATGCGATCCGAAGGCGCCCGAGATGTCAACAATGCTCTTGCCGGGGATTGGGGCATTTGGCAAGGTGTAGTTGATATCGTGAGGATTGATCGGCGAGACGACCGCGAGGAAAGGCGCGCTTCTCCGCGTCTGAATAAAGTTGATTGCATCCCGTGCAAAGACCGAGTCAAGAACCGATCCGCTCGCCAGGTCGCCCGCACCTGTGAACTGGATACTGCCCCGTGCTTGAAAACCGCGATAAGCCACACCGCCGCTATGTTCTTTGCCAAAGTAGCCCGTAGCGTAACCCGCATCCGCGAAAAGCGAACCCAGCGCCGGCATGTCATGCGGCACGGCGTCGCGCTCATCGTCTATGTTGAAAATCACGCCCGTCTCATGTGGCATGCGTCCCGTAAACAGGCTAGCGCGGGAGGGCGAGCACAGCGGGTAGGAGCAGTAGCTGTTGTTGAAACTGACGCCGCTGGCGACAAGGGAATCGAAGGCCGGCGTGCGAAGCACGCCCTTGCTGCCCGCGAGATTGGCGGCTGCCGCCGACCATTGTTCCCCGATGATAAATAGGATATTGGGCCTCTGGGTGGGCCTCTGGGTAGGGCGGCGTTCCGCCGTCAGCGCCGTTGCGCCCAGCGCGCCCATGCCTACCACAAACTCCCGGCGGGTAACCCTGGAAGAGTCCGATTTCATAGAAGTTCACCTCAACGCTTATGTCTGAAGCCGCGCACAGAGCGTGACAATCTGGTGTTGCCGCAGGCGGAGACGATCCGGCTGCGATTGGTGCGAACGATGTAACAGGTCGGTTCTCCGCAAATGGGTCGAGCCCGCAACCTGCACCCTGATCTCCGCCTCGCCTTCGTAGGGCCTCCAGAAACGCAACAACAGGTGCCGGCCTTCGCGCTTCAGGGCCGTGACTATCACCGAACCCTCGGGCTCGATGCGAACCAGCGGCTCCGTTCTTGAAAGGTGGCCAGATCTCACCAAGAGGGGCTGCGAAAAGACCTCCGACCATTTGGGAATCTCCGACTGCTGCCAACCGCCCCTGTAGAGCAGAAGTCCCATCTCAAATCGCTGCTTGCCGGTCAGCGACGCGTTTCCGTTTGGGGCGTAAAGGAAGCGGCCTCCATAAGCCAGCACCACTTCCAGCGACGCGGGTTCATTCTTGAAAACGCCAGCGGTGGCTCGGTCGGTGAAAACCGCGACGCCTTGGCCCTGGTCTCCTTCTGCCATCGCGTAGCGCAAGAGCGGATAGCGCTCGGTATCCACGCGGCGGATTTCAAAGGGCGCGTGAGAGAAGAATTTGGCCCCGCGGAAAGGAAGTGGAAGAACCAGCCGCAGTTTCAGGTCGTCGCGCGCGTGGCTCGGCATCCGTTCCTGATCAGAATCTTCCTGGGCTCCAACGTCGGTCCCGGCGCCAAAGTCAAATTCGAGGCTTATGCGCACAATCGGGGAAACGGGGTCCAGCCTGAAAGTCGCCTGGAAAGGAACGCCGCCGATTTCCCCGCTCCCAGACGCCAGAGCTGCGCCATCTTCGATTCGGGTGTGCTCTGCCGTTAGCGGGACCTTCAGACTTCCTTTCCGCGGGAAGTCTCCCGCCAGGAAAAGGGCTACCGGGTCCCCTCCCATCCCAGAGACAAAGACGCCCTGCTCGGATACGGCGAGGCGGACGAGGCCATTGTCGAGGTGGGCCGGTTCACCCTTCTCAACCCGCACCTGCGGAACACCGGCACTTGTACCTTCTATGACCCGGTACTGTTGAAAACCTAGCGACGGGACCTCAGCCAGTAGAACGCCTTCAATATCTCTTGCGCTGCCATCGGCGTGCCGAGAAACTACATTGATCCGGCAGGGAGCGCTCGAGCGCAGAGACGAAGTCGTGGCGAATACGGGCTGTCTGGCGGAGGTCTCGGGGAGCGTCAGCTTGACCCGCACCACCTCACGACGGCCTGCCGCCGAGGTGTTGATTACAGAAAACTCAGCGCCTTGAATTTGCGGCGAGCAGCCCGCCTCATTTCTTACGGTCGTGCTGATGAGCTGCGCCTCTTTATAGGCCGCCTCCGAAACCTCCGCATATGTGCGCTGCTTCCAGATTCCAAAAATGATTGGTGCGCAGACCCAGGCGTCATGGTGCCCGCCAATCAGGTGCGCTTCCCAGGCGCGGTTTAGCCTTTCCCCGGCATCGATACTGGTCATAGCGGCCAGGCGTTCGGCCTGCAATAGCCTGTCCTCCGAGGCCCTGTCGGCACGCTGGAGTTCGCCGGCCAACATGCCGAACGGAAAGCGGGTTTCGAAACCGTGGAAGGCGTCCGGCCACTCCTGGCATGGCTTCGGCGTCAGCCGGAAGTATTCGCCCAGCGTGACAACTTGCGCCGTCAACGGAGCGGCGAACCGGCCGGTCACTTGCGGCGATCCGGGCTCCGGCATTTTCTCCGTCAGAAAGTCCTCTAGGGTTGCGAATAACGGCTTCGCGATCCCGGCCGCCTTCAAGCCCTCCACGACTTCTGGTTCGGGCAGAGCCGTAAGGTGGTAGCGAACGAGAGGAGTTGCTGTGTAGGAGGGAACCGTTCGAATGCGGGAACCGTCGTTTCCCACCCACCACGCTTGTTCGGCATCGCGATGGGGCGGCGAGCCGAATATTGCCCACAGCGTGCGATACAGCAGGCCTTCGTACCCAGCCTCGCTCAGCAATTGTGGTAACTGGGAACACATCCCCGGTTCCTGCGCGGCGTAAACGTTGACTCGGGAGCCCACCGCCTCTTCGACCGCACGCAATCCGTATTCGAAGTTGCGGACGATCGATTCTTCTCCGGTGGCGTACAGAATCGGCTGCGCATAGGCGCCCCCAACGATCTCGATACGTCCCGCGCGGACAAAACGCCGGAGTCTTTCCAACCCGACCGGGTCGCGCAAGTCCGGCTGCATGGTCTCTTCGAACCCGCCGTTGGGCAGCAACTCTTCGCCTGTGGCGGCATCGCGCAAGGAAAGATCATCGAAATCGGCATCGGTTGCCTCGCCCTCGCATTTCGCCTGGGGAAAGAAGCGCAGGGCATTTCCCGGTACTTTCCACCTCAGCTCGACTCGATGCCACTTCCCATCGGCGGGGACCGCTTCGGTCCGGGTGGCGGCGCCTGGACCATGGACAATGGAGAGATGAGCGCCGCGGCCCTCCCGTTGACGCAACCAGCCGGAGAAGATCAACTCCCTGCCGCGCAGCTTGCCAGCCGGCACTGACGCCAGCGCATGCGCGTAGTAACCGCTTCGGAAGCGGATGCGGATACCGTGTTTCCCGGAACGCGCAGCTTCGGGTGAAAAACTGATGTCGTAATCGCCGCCGCCCAGCAAGCCCCAGTGGGCGGGCACGGGCTCTGTCCTGCCCAACCGCTCAAACGCGAACTTCTCGCCACCTTTCATTCGCTGCAGCGTGTAAGGCTCAATCTCAAGTACCACCTTGAAGCGCGAATCGGTGTCGAGTAAATCAAAGATGTTGTCCAGCGCCGACTGGAAGATGCCTTCCGACGTAAGAAAATAACCGCCATGATAGCCCGGCGCGAAGTAAGCCGCCGGCGCCCGCGCAACCACCGAATCAACCGATGCACAGACCATCATCAACCCTCCCTGCTAAAGCAACCGGCGCGGAGACGGGGCGCTGCACCGTCCGCCGTCCCCGGATTAGGAGCTTTGCGAGGCCGCATGTATTTCGCCCAGTCGCGCCCGATTGAGCGAATAGCGGCGCAGGAAAAATAACCCGGGCAGTGTGCCGAGAAACGGTATAGCGAACAACAGCCGCATCCACGACAGCGTTTGCGCACTCTGCGCAGCGTTCGGCACGTATCCGATAAAAGCCAGACAGAACCCGGACCACAGCGTGGCCATCGAGAAGACAAGCTTCAACAACAGCGTATAGACGCCGAAATATATGCCTTCCCGCCGGCGGCGGGTTCTCGATTCGTCCTCGTCGGTGACATCCCCGATCATCGAGTGCGTGTAGGTGAGGAAAGCGGTCTGGCACGATCCGGCCAGCACCGGCAGCAGGAAAATGAGCGTCGGGCGCGACGGATCGAGTGAGACAAACACCACCGGGCAGAGCAAGGCGTGGAAAACACACAGAATGCGCAAGACAACCGATTTTTCCAGCCGGCGGCCCAATGCCAGCCAAAAGGGCAACGACACTATGCCCGAGAGCGCGTAGACCGCGTAGATCGGCAGGATGAATCCCGGCCGCTTGATCAGATAAATCGTGATAAACGGAATCAGGAACGCGCTCAGCGCGGAAACCCCAAAGACCAGGGTGTGGGTGCCGACCACGCGCCGGTAGTTGGCGTTTGACAGCGTCCACTTCAAGGCTTCCCTGATGCTGAATCGTTCCATGCGCCGCGACGCGAATCGCTCCTTGGGGACCAGACCGGACAGAAACATGAAAGTGACGGCCACCACCGCGAACACAATTGCCGCCGTAGTCCATTCCGGGTTCGGAAGCGACTTAGCCCTGGCGGCGAGGTAATGGAGGATATGGAAAGTCTGCTGAGCGCCGTCCGCGAGGCTCGCCAGTTGTGCCTTGAAAAAACGGGAGAGCATCAGGAATCCGGCGGCTGATATCGTGCCGATCTGCATGAATGCCAGCCGGTATCCGGCGATGCTGTTGCGCTCGTTGTAGTCCAGGCTCAGCTCGGCGCCTAGCGCGAAGTACGGAGTCTGGACCAGGGTCAGGCACAGGGCGAACAGCATGTCGGTCATTACGAGGTAGGCAAATTTGCCACCGAGGGACCAAAGCGGCGACGGCAGCCAAATCAAGAGAAACACGAGCCCCCAAACGAAGCTCCCGACCATGATGTACGGACGCCGGCGGCCAAAGCGCGTGCGGGTCCGGTCGCTGACCTGGCCCATCAGCGGATCGGTAAAAGCATCAACAATGCGCCCCACCGACAGCGCAAGTCCGACCAGCCGCGGTGGCATGTGAACGACATCGGTGTAGAAAATCAGCAGAAAGAGAAACGAGGCATTTTGCAAGGTCGTTTGGCCGAAGTAACCCGCCCCGTAAATGCTCTTGATCCATACCGACAGCTTGGAAGAACCGGCGAGGTCATCGGCGCGCGGCTCTCCTTCTCTGTCCGCTGTTGCTCTGGCCGCGGAGGCTCGTGGCGAAAGTACCGCTGCCATTTCATCTGACATAGAGTTCAGATCCCGACCGCCATCACTAGTCAACGGCAATCCCTAGGCAAAAAACGGCTCTCCCGGCTTGGCATAGGCGCGCGCCACCTCTTCGTTCAGGTCAATCCCCAATCCCGGTGCTTCAGAAAGATGAATGTAGCCTTCTCGAATGATTGGCTTCTGAATGCCAGTGGCCAGATCCTCCCAGAACGGCACCTCGCTGGCGTGAAACTCCAGCGCCAGGAAATTCGGAATTGCGGCGGCGATATGGGCCGAGGCGATCGTGCCGATGGGACTGCTGATGTTGTGGGGGGCGACGGCGATATAGTACGTGTCGGCCAGATCGGCGATGCGCCGCCCCTCCAGCACGCCGCCCGCCTTCTGAAAATCCGGCGACACGATGTTCACTGCCTGCTTCTCGATTAACGGCCGGAAACCATGCCGCAGCGAAAGATTCTCGCCGCTGCAGATCGGTGTCCGGGTGGCGTGCGTGAGCGCGGCCAGCGCATCGATGTTCTCTGGCGGGATCGGGTCTTCCAGCCACAGCAGGTTGTAAGGCTCGCAGCCATGCGCGAACTTGAGACCGTCGTTGACGTTGAACTGCCAATGGAGATCGAAGGCCAGGTCGAAGTCCCGGCCGACCGCCTCGCGGGTGGCGCAGACCAGGTTCAGCAACCGGTCCAGATTCCGGGTGCTGAGACAACGGTTGAATTCGCCCGCCGCCGGATAGAGGTCCACCTCCGGAATATCGAACTTTAAAGCGGTGAAGCCGCGTGCCATCATCTCTCGCGCATGGCAAGCGTAGTCTTCTGGCCCGATCGGCTCGTCTTCCTTTGGTTCCGTAGTCCAGCTTGTTTTGCGGGGCGTTAGCACTGGGCCAAGGCTGCCCAAGGCCTCGCCGGCATGGCAATCGGCATAGACTCGGATGCGCGAGCGGAACTGTCCGCCCAGCAGGCGGTAGACCGGGGCGTTCAGGCTCTTCCCCAAAATATCCCAGAGTGCCGTCTCGACCCCACTGATGGCGTTGTTGCCGATGCCATACACCGATCCAACAACCGCCGTGTGGAACTGCATTTTGCGAAACAGCCTGTCAATGTTGCGCGGGTCCTCGCCGATCAACAGAGGCTTCAGGTCACGAATGATGGAGGTGAGGCCGGGCGCAAGAAACGATTCCCCGATTCCCGTTATCCCCTCATCGGTGTACACGCGGACGAAGGTCCAATCGAAATTCCCCTCTACTACAGCCGTTTTAATATCCACGATTTTCATCGTTCCGGATTCCTCTCGCTCCTATGACAATTCGCGCAGTAAGACACGAGCAGGGGCTCCACCGCAGCCCTTCAACTTCAAGGGCAGGCAAATGAGCTCATAATCGCCCGGCACAATTTCTGACAAGTCCATTAACTCGACGATCACGATACCGTTGCGCAGCAACGTGTGATGGGTAAGGTAGTCCTGGCTGCCAAAGGCCTCGACCGACCAGTAATCAATCCCCACCAGCTTGACACCCCGCTCGACCAGCAGATCGGCGGCGCCAGGCGAAAGATAAACCGCGTCCTTCCGGAAGTCTTTGGACTGCAGCATCGAGGAGTTGCGTGTCTTCAGTAGCAGCCGCTCCACGCCCTGGAGATCCACTCGTTCAAGATCTTCTCGCTCGACGGCCCGCTCGCTTGGCACTTCCACCACGCGCGCTCGCCCAATCAAGACGTCCAGAGGCAATTCGTCGGTCTTCGCACCGTTGGCCTCAAAATGATAGGGAGCGTCCACATGAGTTCCACAGTGGTCGATGAAAGACAACATGAAGATCGAGTACGGATACCCCTCCTCGACAAGCATGATCGGAGCGAGCACGGGTTGCGGCGCGCCTATCGGCATCACCAGATCTTTCGAAATCGTCACCGACACGTCGTAGGTTTCCATCCGTTGCGTCTCCTGATGGTGCATCCTCAGAACTTGCCGTACTTCTGGAATGTTGTCACGGCCAGGACCCCAGATCGTAAGTCACTCCGGACGCGGCTCTCCAGACGCTTCACTTTCGCTGCCCGCTCCAGAACCTCGCGGATCAGGTGCTGCGGAATAACCACAACACCGTCCCGGTCGCCAAAGATGAAGTCACCCGGGTGGATGACGACGCTGCCGATGGTGGTCGGCTCCTGGATTATGGTTGGAACCCACCTGCCAATTGCGTCGACCATGGTGCGGTAGCGCGCAAAGACAGGGAAGCGAATCCGGCAGATATAGTTGGTATCCCGGACGCCTCCATCCACTACGACGCCCTGGCAGCCTCGGGCGCGAACAGCGTTGCTGGACAATTCCCCCCAGTGGGCACAGTCCGTATCGCCTCCTGGCTCGTTGACCAACACGGAAAAGGGCGGTAATTCGTCGATGATGCCTAAGGCTTTCATGTAATGCTCAGCTGTACATTCTTCCGGCGTCACAGCCGCTCGCCCTTGAACTGTGAAAGCCACGCCGGCGACCTTCATCGAATCGGATAACGGCCTGATTTCGTACGGCAGCGCCTGTTGCCGCAGACCTAATTCATCCAAGACATCGGAAACTACGCTGGTATAGAGAAGGCTGTACCGCCGACATACATCGCGCAAATCGTTGCGCCGATTCATGTTCACCTCAGGATGTAGTTGATAAGACCTTTTTCAAAATCTGCCGAATCGGGGAGGTTGCAGACAGAAGATCAACGCGCTGGCCCACTCCGCATCGGCGGCATGGAAATGCCCCGGTTCTCGCCGTCCCCCAATTCATTGTCTGGCACCGCCCCATCGGCCGACGCCAACTTGGTCTCCGCTTCGTGCAACAACGGCATCGTGTCGGTGCGCAACTGACGGATGAGCCCCTTGGTCTCCGCGGCAGCCGGTTCCGGGCTGAGGTTCTTGATGGAATCCAGCATTTGCTGGTGCCTGTCCACGACCGCCAGGAGGTGTTCGGGCGGGATACTGAACGATTGAATCAACAAGTAAGAGAACTGCGGTGCGACAATACTGACCAGCGCCTTCACTAGGTAAGGGTTATTGGAAAACCCCCAGAGCCTTTGATGGAATTCGAAATCGGCGCGACAGAACGCGACGCGATCGGCGTTCTTAGCCGCCCTTCTCATTTCTTCTATGTCTTGCTGGAGCCGATCGGCATCTAGGAGTCGCATATGCTGTTTTGCGAATTTGACCGCCAAGGCTTCGAGTTCGACCCGCACCAGGTAGATTTGTTCCATGGCCTCCGGGGAAAGTTTGGTCACGAACGCCCCCTTGTTCGCGATCCTGGTGACAAGGCCTTGCTGCTCGAGAACGATCAGCGCCTCGCGGACTGAGTTTTGGCTGACGCCCAGCTCACGGGCCACCTTGTATTCCACAATTCGTTGGCCCGGGCGCAGCTGCCCGGTGAGGATCGCCTCCCGGATCGAAACGACTAGCTCCTCGCGAAGATTCACTTGTTTCAGTTCGGCAAATCGCAGCATACTATCGATAATAAGTAAAATCATCCGTTAGTTCAAGAAAAATATTTCCCGCAAATGGCTAGCCGTGACATCTCCTTACATTTTGTTTGACAGCGAGGCTAGAGTGGGCATAAAAAATGATTTACTGATTATCGATAATACTTCAGTTTGGTTCCGTATCAGGCTCCATGGAGGGCACTGTGCTGACAATGTCTTGCTGTAAGGCCTTCATCGCTAGTTCGACAAACGTCGTCCAGTTGGCCGGACTAGGGGGCCTCATCGAAGAGGCGATGCTGTCTGGTTGCAAAGATAGGGCTCCAATACTCCGGCAGACGATTACCAGACCGACGGCGCAGGTGGCCGCGATTCTCAAGCTCCGCGGCGGATCGAAGATAGTAGAGATCGTGTGGATGCTCAGATCAAACGGGAAGCCGGCATCGCTGTCCACCTCGTGCTTTCCCGCTGATCTCTGGGCCAAGCGCATTAGCCGCGATCTGACGGATCACTCGGCCTACCGCCTCCTTCAGCAAAGACTAGGGCCGCAAGTGAGATGGGCGCGACAGATCATCGACTGCTGTCGTGCGCCCAAGCGAGTCGCGGCCCTCCTGCAAATCGAGCCGTCAACCGTTGTGATCGCCTGCCAAAGAGCGGTGTTTCTGGAAGACGGAACTCCCGCCGAGTACGCAACGGCGTACGCCCGAGGCGATCTGCTGAAGTTCGCGTTTGAACGAAGACGCCACGAAAAACAGCCCGGCGCTGGGACGGGCGCGGTCCGAACGCCCCTGGCTTGCATTCCGTTTCAACAGCCCCATCGCTAGTGTTCCCAGCATCAGGCGCAACACAGATGTTGAACGGCGAACAGGACCGGGTCCGAAAAACCCTGCTTTTCTCGATCCTCGATGGGCTTGGTTACTCGGTGATGGCCGGCGCGGGGGAAAGTTATTTCCTCGCCTACGCCCTATTTCTCGGCAGTTCCAACACGCTGCTCAGCTTCTTCCTCGCTCTGCCGATTTTTATCGGCTCGCTCAGCCAGGCGTTCTCCGAGCGGCTCCTCTTTCTGTTCAAGACACGAAAGCGTTTCATCTGCTCAGCGGCTTTCGCTCAAGCCCTGATGTTTCTCCCTGTAATCGCGCTGCACGAGTGGTCAGGCAGCCAGCGGGGCGCGGTCCTGTTGGTTGTCGTCTGTGCGTACTGGGCTTGCGGGCTGGTCCTGATGCCGAGCTGGACTTCTCTCATGGGAGACCTAGTTTCGCAAGTCGAGCGGGGGAGATTCTTCGGACGGCGATCCCGTTACATGCAGGGCGCCACATTCGCAAGCCTGGTGGTGGCGGGCTTGCTCCTGTTTCTGTTCAAGGGGCGAAACCACGAATTCACGGGCTATGTCGTGATCTTTGCCATTGCCGGGCTGGCGCGGCTCGTTTCCTTCTGGTTTCTGACGCGCCATTGGGAACCGGGCATCGATTGGCCCGAGCCGCGGGGCGGCCTCGCGGCTGTGGTCGACACCTTTCACCAACCGGACCGCCGGGTGCTGGTTCTGTATCTCAGCCTCATGAACCTCAGCCTGCACCTGGCCTTGCCGTTCTATTCCGCGTACATGCTGCGGCCGCGAGCGCAGCATGGACTCGGATGGTCCTATATCACCTACACGGCGGTGAACGGGATTGCCGTTTTCTCCCGAGTCTTGTTCCTGTCGTTGTGGGGAAAAGCGTCGGACCGCTTTGGCTCGCGAAAATGCCTGGTGCCGGCTGCCTGGTTCTTCTCCAGCCTGCCCTTCTTTTGGTTGTTCCCCCCCCGCTATGCCAGCCTCCATCTCGCTGTAATCTGCTTCGCGCAGATGCTGGGCGGGTTTGCCTTCGCCGCCCAGGATCTCTGCTCCTTTCAGCTCCTGCTCGATTCGGCGCCTCCCGCCGGGCGCGCGAGATTGATCGCAGCCATGAACATTGTGAATGGATCGCTGATCCTTCTCGGTTCAGCCGGCGGCGCGTTGATCGTCTCTCTGGCCCCCCGCTGGGTGAATCCCTTCCTGTTGGTCTTCCTGGCGTCCGCGCTGATTCGATTTGCGGTAAGCGGCGCCCTCATTGGCCGGCTGAAAGAAGCGAGGAGGGTAGAGGACATTTCCTATGGCTCGCTATTGGGCCAGGTGACCGGCGCCACGGCGCTTTGGGGGTGGGTGTCGCTGTCCAGCTCGCCACGAGCCGCGAAAAGCCAGGGGAAAAACCCATGATCATGAAACTAGAGAGCGGGGAGGATCAGACGCTCGCCGCAGCGGAGTATGCGGATCTTCTGATGCGGGTGATGTTCGGCCATGTGGCAGGCAAACGCGGCGACGTCGACCGTATTGAATGTGAACATATCGTAGTGCATGGGAACAAGCCACTCAACACCCGCCGCCGCAGCCAGTTGGCCTGCCTCCTCGATCGTGAAATTGCCCAGTGTCCCATGGTGTCGATTCCGGCCGTTGATGGGCAGCAGCGCAGCATCCAGATGGTATGGCCGCAGCCAGTCGACCAGGCCATCGTATGGAACACAATCGCCCGAATGATAGAGCGTACGTCCACCCAACTGAAGAACGTAGCCGAGATACGGATAGCCGTGCGCTGGGGACCAATCGAGGCGCTCGTGTGCGGCGGGGATCGGGTGCACGACGATTCTGCTGCCGTCCTGCAGAACGTGGGTGAGCGGATGGTCTGGATACGCGGGAACCAGGCGGGAATGCTCCAGTCCCATGTCGGCGGCATAGTCCATCAGAGCTGGCGGCAGTACTAGGAGTGCGGTCGGCACTCGCTCAAGAATATAGGGAACCGTGCCGGGGTCGAAGTGATCAGAATGCTTGTGCGTAATCAGCACCAGATCGGCGCGGCGCACGTCCGCTCCGCGAAAAGGTGCCTCAGTCATCCGGACATGAGGGCGGTTCGTTGCTGCATATTTCTCCGTCAAGTGTTCTGACAGGTATGGATCAAGAAAGAGGACAGCCTCACGCCATTTGATGACGAAACCGCTCTGCCCAAGCCACCAGAGCCCAACCTGACGCGCGTCCAGGCGTACGTTATCGATGTCATCGAGCAGCCGGGCTCCGGATTGAAACGGCTGGATCATCGTCTAATGGGGGCTGGCGGTAGCTTCCCGCGCCGTACGCACACACGCCAGAAATTTCCGGGCATTCTCCTCGATCACTTCCACGTGGCCCGCTGCGAGTGCCTTGGCATCCACCAGCTCCCCTCCCACCCCAAGCGCGCTCGCTCCTGCCAGCACGAAGTCCGCGGCGGTTTCCAGGTTCACGCCGCCGGTCGGCACCAGGCTAATCTGCGGGAACGGAGCCTTGAGTGCCTTGATGTACTTCGGCCCGCCGACGTTACCCGCGGGGAATATCTTGACGAAATCAGCGCCGGCTTCCCAAGCGGCCAGGACCTCGGTGGGAGTGAGGGCGCCCGGGAGGACCACTTTTGAATAACGATGGGCCATTTCCACGGTCTTCAGATTTAGCGAGGGCGCCACGATGAATTCCGCGCCCGCCAGGATGGCGGCGCGCGCCGTCTCCGGGTCCAGCACCGTGCCGGCTCCGAGCAATACTTGCCCACCTAGCTGCTCCGCCACTTTTTCCATCACTCGGATGGCGTTGGGGACGGTCATGGTGATTTCGACGACCGAGATGCCTCCGCGCGACACGGCCTCGGCGGCTTGGAGGGCGGCTTCAGCGCTGGTTGCTCGAATGACAGGTATGATGCCCGTTGCCACAATTGTTTGTTGGATCTGTTCGCGCGTCATGATTGCCTTTCTGCCGATTGGGGCAAGTGGATATATACATGAGCATACAGGTATGATTCAATATCATTCTCGCTATCCTCCCTAACGTAACGGCGAAGACGGCGCACAGACGGATCAGACGAGAATACAAATAGCCGACTGATTCGCGGGAGAATCGAACCATGTCGAGAATCACTCGTCGCGATTATATCCAAGGCACGTCCGGAATCGCGGCTGGGGCAAGCGCAACACCTTTGTCGGCCGCCTGCGTGGGATCGGGCGCGCAGAGCCGCCAGGCGGTGAGTCCTAGACAGGGACAGATCCAGCTGACGGAGGTGTTCGCTCCGGTTGTTGACCAGAGACTGAGGCTGGCTCATCAAATCGGCATCAACTACGCGATCGCGCATGTGCTTCCCGCTTTGGACGCGGTTCGACGGGAACAATACGTGCAAGTCCTGGAAAAGATCCAAGCGGAATTCAAAGCGGCCGGACTCATCATCGTCGGCGTCGAAAGTCACCCCGTCGCGGCGGAGAAGATAAAGTTGGGGCTGCCGGGCCGCGACGAGGAGATTGAGAACTATTGTGCTGCCGTTGAAGCTCTGGCCAAAGTCGGCATCCCCATGGTCTGTTACAACTTCATGGCAGGTCTGGGGTGGTACCGCACCCGGGTGGATCTACCCGGCCGTGGCGGCGCGTTTCTGACCGAATTCGACAACGAGGTTGCCAAGAAGCAGGGGCTCACCGAGTGGGGTGAGGTCAGCGAAGAAAAGATCTGGGCCAACATCGAATACTTTCTGAAGGCCGTCATTCCGGTAGCAGAGAAGGCCGGCGTGAAGATGGCGCTGCACCCGGACGACCCACCCATCTCGCCTCTGCGCGGCATCGGACGCATCCTGACATCCGCGAAGAATTTCCGCCGAGTGTTAGACATCACACCCAGTCCGGTGAACGGCATCACGTTCTGCCAAGCAAATTTCAAGGCGATGGGGGAGGATATTGAAGCACTCGCCCGGGAATGGTGCGCTCAGAAAAAGATCTTCTTCGTGCACTTCCGTGATATCGAAGGCGATCGAGAGCACTTCCGAGAGAGCTTTCATGACAAGGGCCCGACTGACATGGTCCGCATGCTTCAGGTCTACCACGAGTCGGGCTTCCACGGACCCATGCGACCCGACCACGCACCGACCCTGGAAGGCGAGTCCAACGAAAATCCCGGATACGCAATGATGGGGAAGATCCTGGCCATCGGCTACATGAAGGGCATCATGGACGGGCTACGCATCCCCTACGAATAGGGGCGGTCAGTTACAGAAGGCCTTGTTTCTTAAGGCTGAGCCGCGAACGCGTCATGAAGGTGATGATCGCAGTGGATCGCCATGACTAAGAGAGCCGTTCGTGCCCATGATGGCTGGGTCGTCTGCTTGGGAGAGTTGCTGATCGATTTCGTAGCGATGCACCACGGCAGCCGGCTGGCGGACGCGACCTCATTCGTGCGCGCAGCGGGGGGAGCACCGGCCAATGTGGCGGTCGCACTGGCACGGCTGGGTTGCCCAGCCGCGTTCATCGGCAAGACAGGAGCCGATGAGTTCGGCCATTTTCTCCGAGAAACCCTGCGTGGCAACGGCGTGGATGTGAGCGGAATCGTTTCGCGGGCGGGGGCGCCGACGGCGCTTGCCTTCGTGTCGCTCAGTAAGGAGGGGGAACGCGACTTCCTCTTCTACCGTAATCCGTGTGCCGACGCGCTGCTACGTCCGACGGAGGTCCGAAAACGATCTTTCAACCGGGGGCGGATCTTTCACTTCGGTTCCATCAGCCTCATCCAGGAGCCCAGTCGGAGCGCGACGCTTCACGCCATCGAGATGGCACGCGAAAAGGGATTGCTGATCTCGTACGATCCCAACTTGCGGCCACCCTTATGGCCGAGTTTGGCGACGGCACGCCGGTGGATCTTGATGGGGCTCCGCCAAGCCGACATCGTGAAGATGAGCGAAGAGGAAGTCCGGTTTCTTGGCGGCAACGGTCCCATAGCGCACGCCGTCGAGCAGCTCCGATTCCCTCACCAGCTGTTCGTAGTTTCGCTTGGAGCGCAGGGCTGCTATTACCGATCACCGCGTCACTCCGGTGCAGTTCCCGCGTTTCGTATGCGGGCAGTGGATACCACCGGCGCCGGGGACGCCTTTGTCGCAGGAATGCTGTGCGGCATCTTGGCAGCTACGCACGCTAAACGCAAACTGGACGATTTAGCGCCCGCGGAGTTGAACAGCATTTTGCGCTTCGCGAACGCGTGCGGGGGTCTGGCGACCCAGATGCGGGGCGCCATCCCTGCATTGCCTACACGCCGAGACGTGGAGCGGTTGCTACGCACATCCGGACAATCGCGCTATTAACGGGCAAGCATGAGACACAGGTTTTCCGGCGTGCGCCCGCTCGTTACTGATACGCTTTGCGAAATGCTCAACCGCGCGGCGTGCATCCGGTGATCCCGTCGCAGGGCAGCGTGGGCGCAAGCAGCGACCTCGCGCACCTGGCGCTGGTGCTAATCGGCGAGCGCGGCGCGGTTTACGAAAGCAAAACTCTTTGTCGCGCTGGGACAGGCTGACATCACGCCCGTTGTGCGGAACTGAGGCGCAGGGGACGCAGCGGTACGCCGAAGAAATCCGAACAACCTCGATTTCCCGATTGAACGCTCATTCTACCCAGCGCGGCTTACGCTTCTCAAGAAACGCCGTGATGCCCTCGCGGAAATCGGCGGTGCTGCGGATGCGGGCATTTTCTTCGACGGCAGCAGCCATGTGCTGCTTGAGCGGCTCGGCAATGAAGCTGTTGATCAACTGCTTGGTCGATCTCACGGAAGCGGGGCTGGCCTCAAGTAATACCGCCGCCAGTTCGCGGGCACGCGTCATCAGCCGCTCTGGCGGGACGACCTCGTTCACGAGGCCGTAGCGGTGTGCTTCGGCGGCGCCGAACAGGCGTCCGCTCATCAGCAGGTCGCGCGCGATTTTGTGGCCCACCTGCCAGACTAGGACCGACGACACGATTGCCGGCACGAATCCGATGCGCACTTCCGTGTATCCGAACTTGGCTTCAGGTACAGCCAGCGTGAAATCGCACATTGTCGCGATGCCCGCGCCGCCGGCTATGGCCGCGCCGTTCACGGCGGCAATGGTCGGCTTGGGAAAATCGTAGATCCGGCGAAAAACCCGGGCCATTCGCGCCGAGTCCTGGACGTTCTCGTCGTGTGTCTTCCCCAGCAGACCGTTAAGCTCTTCCAGGTCGAGGCCGGCGCAAAAAGCCTTGCCCGAACCGGTTATGATGAGCACCAGCGCCGGCGAGCGCTCCACCTCGTCGAGCGCCGCCATCAATTTTTCCAGCAACTGGAAGCTGATAGCATTGCGCTCCTCAGGACGGTTCAGGGTGATGGTAGCGACGCGGTGTTCGTAGGCGAGCGTAAGCGTGTTGTATGGCATTTGTCTCCAGATCGCGCGAACAGCAACAGGGTCGAAACCGCCCACGATCGGTGGCAGGAGATTGCGATCACTTACTTGCGCTTCCTCGCAGCACGAAATTCATTCCGCCAACCACCGTGCGGCCAGGCATGGGCACCGGCGCCGGGACGGTAATCTCCTCGTAACGGGTGTCCGTCAGGTTCGTGAACTGTACAAATGGACTGACCCGCCCAAAGGTGCGGGTGAGGGCGGCATCCCACAGCGCATAGGGGTCGAGCCCACGGCGTTCGGTCACGCCTAGGCGCGTGCGCGCCATGATCTTCCCCGGCAGAGACCCCTGCCAGCCAATCGATCCGTTGTTAGAGAGATAGTTGAACAGGTAGCGCGACCGCAGATTTCCGAAGGAAGAATCCCGATTGCCGTGCAGCCCGGCATAGGCGAAGTCCACCTGTTGACTGTGCGGCAGCCGCAGGCGCAGCGTAGTTTCGATCCCCGTAAAGTTAAGATTCTGGACGTTGGTGGCATATTGCAGCGGATCGGCCGAAGAGCGTTGCATGTAGTCGATGCCATAGCGCTCGCGGCGGTGAAACACGGTAACGTCGCCGCCGAGAACGCCGGCGGAGTTCCAATCGAGCCCGACCTCGTAGCTCCACGCCGATTCCGGATGCAGGTTAGGATTGCCGCGCGTGGCCGGGTCGGAATAGTAGAGCTCGGTATACGTCGGCAGGCGGAAGGCGCGGCTGGCGGAGGCGCGCAGCTTCAGGCGGGACGAGAGCCAGTAGCCCGCACTCGCACTCGGATTGAAGTTCGTGCGCAGTGATCCATACGCCTCTTCGCGCGCTCCCACCGAGAAGGAAAAGCGGCGCAGCGCGCGGACATCGAAGTTGGCGTAGACGGCGCCGCGGTTGCGCGCGTGGTGACCGAGGTTGTTGCTGTCGATGGAATCGCGATAGCCCTCCGCGCCGTAGGACAGGGTCGCATTGGTTGCGAGCTTGTCGTGACGGCGCAGCGCGTACTCCCAACTCTCGCTCGCGTGATGGTTGGCATAGACCTCCGGGTGGTCACGTAACAAGACGAATTGGTCGGTGTGGCGGCGGAAGCCAAACGAGACCTGCGTCTTGCTGCCGAGGTCCTGGCTGAGTCCGGCAAACCAGCCCGTGGTGCGCTCCCAGGAATTCCAGTTGCCGTAGAACTGATCGGCGCCGAAAGGCTTGTCGCCGTAAGCCAGGAGGAGCGTTGTGTGTCCAATACCACTTTTCAGGTGTGTGTTCGAGGCCGTCTGCAGGTTGCGGTAATCGCGGTCGGGCATGAAGCCGGTAGAGAACTCACGCTCAAACGTAAGCTGCTCGCTGAAACGTCGGCGCGAATACGCGGCCGCGCCGGACTGCTGGTTGATACCGAAATTGCCAAAAGCAATGGTGGTGCGAAATTCCGACACTGCCGGCGCTGCAGTGATGAAGTTGACAGCACCGCCGATCGCGTCGGCGCCGTAGAGAGTAGACCCGGTGCCGCGCAGCACCTCGATGCGCTCCAGGGCTCCCATCGGAAGTGGCTGATCGAGATTGTGATGGCCGGATTGAGGGTCGTTCGCCCGCAGCCCATTGATCAGTACCAGCGTCTGGCCAAAGGTCGCGCCGCGGATCGAGACATCGCACTGGATGCCGTCCGAGGCCCGCTGGCGCAGATCGACTGAAGGCTCCAGTCGCAGATAGTCTATGAATGACGGGAACAGCAGCGGCTGGTTTCGCGTCTCGAACGCCGTGACAGCACGGTCGGCTTCATCCAGGGGCAGCGGTTCGAAGGCGCCGGTCACGACGACAAGCTCCTGGCGCGGAGGAATCTTCTGCGTGCCGGTCGGTGCATCATCGAAACCGAAAGCAAACAAAGGACAAACCACGAACATCAGAAACAAACGTTTCACCATTGGCGGCGATAGTACCAACCGCGGACATCTGGCTGGAACGCAAAATATGAATGGCTGTGATTCACAAGTGTGCTGCTGGAGGGGGACACATCCACGTTCTTGCTTAGCAGCCTGTGGTGCAAGTCTGGATTCGTAACCAGGAAGGGCTGAGGAATCCACAGGCATTGTTCGTAGAATGCGCGCATGGCGATGGGCACGCGCAAGCAGCGGGAGAAGCAAGAGGACATCTGGATTGCGCACACGGAGTTGGCGTCGGCTCCGGGGCATCCGTTCTATCAGCGTCTGAACGAGTTGCTGGAGGCGGAGCGCTTCGACGAGTTTGTCGAGGGGCGGTGCGCGAAGTACTACGCGGCCTGACCTGCCCTCCATCTTTAGTCCAAGGATAATGAGACTTTCTCCGGGTTTTGATGCTCCCAGTGGGCCTTTCCCTGTTCCCTGGAGCATGTGAGGGAAGCGGGGGATTTCACGGTTTTTAGGAACCGCAACCGACAAAAAATAGTAACCGGATCGCGGAACCAGCATTTTTAGCTGTGATTTTGAGGTATGGCGGAGAGAGAGGGATTCGAACCCTCGATACGGTTTCCCGTATACACGCTTTCCAAGCGTGCGCCTTCAGCCACTCGGCCATCTCTCCGGATACACTTCGAAGGCGGGACGACTCTCTTATTCTACCGTATTGAGCCGGGCCGGCCAGCACGGCCATGGGCGACTTGCGGGCTCGTCCATAGGCGGCGCGGCGTTGCATCGAACCGCCGGTTGCGGCGGCCTCTCACTCCGCCTTTTTCTCGCCCAACTGCTGTGCCAGGTAATTCTGGATTCCCATTTCCTTGATCGCGTGCAACTGGCCTTCAAGCCAGTCAACATGGTGCTCTTCGTCCATCAGAATCTGCTGCAGCAGCTCGCGCGACCCGTTATCGCCGGCGGCCTCGCAGGTGCGGATGCCGTTGTTCAGGCGCTTCACCGCGTCGTATTCCAGTTGCAGGTCGTTCTTGAACTGCTGCTCGACGGTCGCGCCGACATTGATCTTGAAGTAGTCGCTCATGCTCGGCGTACCGTCCAGGTACAGGATGCGCTCGATCAGCTTCTCGGCGTGCGTCATCTCCTCGATCGATTCCTTGCGCGTGGTCTCCGCCAGCTTGTAGTAGGTCCAGTTCTCGCACATTTCCGCGTGCAGAAAATATTGGTTGATGGCCGTCAGCTCCGCCTTCAGCGCCTCCTGCAGGACCGCGATTACCTTGGCATCGCCTTTCATGATTGCCTCCCTTTGGCCAGGCACACAGATGACTGCCGGATTGAATTGCGGACCCAGAAGTTTACCAGATGGGGAAGTGAACGGTCGTGCTTGCGGACGAGATAGGGCTGAATCTGTTCGGCCGATTTCCTGGCGCTTCAATACGCTATTCCGCCACTCCCGTGCTGCCGGCGGCTGCGGCCGCTTCGGTTACATCCGCCGCTGCGCTGCCCTTGGTCATCAGCCGGTGGTGAATGCAATACAGCGCCAGTTCCAGGCGGTCGGAAACGCCCAGCTTGTCGTATACCTTGCGCAGATAGTTCTTGATCACCTGCTCCGTGGTTCCGACCTGCTGCGCGATTTCCTTGTTGCGCATGCCCTGCGCCACGCAGGAGACGATCAGCAATTCCTTGTCGCTCAGCCGGTTCTTGGGGCGCGGCGCGGTCAGCGCCGTCGACTGAGAGCGGTAAGCCTCGATCATCCAGTTGACGCCGCGGTTGTCCAGCCAGGTCTCGCCCTCGGCGACCTTGCGCACGCACCTCACCAGCAGGTCGGGGGCGATCGAGCGCGTCACGATGCCGCGCACTCCGCGGCGCAGGTATTCCACCGTCTGATCGGCATCGACATCGCCGGTGATCACGATCATCTTGACCTCCGGAGCGCGCTTCAGGAGTTCCGTCGCCGCTTCCGGTGGATTGGAAGAGATGCGCGACTCGAACAGCAGCACGTCAGCCGGAAATTTGGCCACCGCCGAGAACACCTGGGCCAGCGTTTCCGCCTGCGCGACGACGCGCAGGTCGTCTTCCACCGCCAGCACTTTGCGGATGCCGACGCGGAAAATAGCTTGCGAATCCGCGATGATGACACGAATGGATTGGCCGTTTTCGGCCGAGGCGGGTTGAGTTCCCGATTGTTCTTTGGCCAGTCGGCTGGCCATGTGGCTCCCCCAGGAGGTCTACTGGCGACGCTCGAACCGGTACTCGTCAATGACGGCTGCGATGGCGCGCCGTTTGCCTTCGACGTTACAACGTACCACGCGTCCCAGACCGGTTACCAGTACATCCGTGGATGCGCCCAACACTGCTGCCGGCATCGAAATGCGGAATTCGATCGGCGATCCGACCGTCATTTCCGATTCCAGATGAAACAGGACCCCGCCGGCTGAAATGTCTTGCGTTTCCGACTGGTGTTCTTTGCCCGATGTCGTGATGGCGATGGGGAGCCTTAGCGGGAACCGCACCGAAGTTCTCAGTTCCGTAGATGTCTCTTCTAGTGCCACGAAGTCGGTAGATTACACCCGCTCTTCCCCAAGCGAAAGTTACCAAAGTATTACCTGATGAGGTCACCTGCGAGGGTTACCTCGGGAGTCGTCAGTTTTTGGTCGTCAGTCTTCAGGCTCGAGGGGTTTAGAGGCCGACGGCTGAAGACTGAGGGCTGGAGACTCGCTTAGAACTTCGTTACTTCCGTGAAGTTAAACCCCTTCACTTTCATCGCCGGCACCACCATGTCAAACGACTCTTCCCCGCTCGCCCGCACCGGCTGCCCCATCTCCTCGACGTTCGCCAGCATGTCAACCAGGCTTTGGTTGAAGCGGAAATTCAGGATGCCGTGCCGCACCTTGCCGCGCTCGACGTAAAACGTGCCGTCGCGCGTCATGCCGGTCAGAATTTTTTCGTAAGCGTCCACTTCGCGGATATACCACAGCCGGGTGATCAGCACGCCGCGTTCGGTGTTGGTCACCATCTGCTCCACCGTCTTCGGTTCCGCCGGCGGCGCAAAAACAATGTTGAGCGGAATTTCGCCGATTTCATTCGGCAGCGGCAGGCCGTGACCGGTGACCTCCACCGGCCCCACCTTGCCGGCGTGCGCCGATTTCTTCATCTTCTCCGCCGTGGCGCGCGCGTACACCAGCCGCTTGGGGACGCCGTTCTCCACCAGCGGAACGCGCCGCCGCCGCACGCCTTCTCCATCGAATGGCGGGCCCGACTGCAGCGCATGATCGACGTCGTCGTAGATGGTGACGTTGGGGCCGAACAACTGCGTCGCGATACGGTTGTTGAGGAACGACCGCTCGTCGAGAATCGCCTGCCCGCCCCAGTCCCAAAACATAAAGCCGCACAAATCCAGCACCGCCGCCGGCTCCAGGATCGCGGTGTACTTGCCCGGCGCCAGCTCCTGCGGTGCGGCGGACTCGCGCGCCTTGCGCGCAGCAATCTCCGCCAGCGCCACTGGATCCAGATTGCGCACATCCGGCGAGTTCGCCTTCTGCCACCCGGAGGAATCCTTGGCCAGCATGGTGACCGATATCTCTGCCGAAGTTTGCGTGTGATAGGCAAACAATCCGCGCGAATTCAGGACGGCTTCCACCGATTCTGACGTGGCGTAAATCCCTGCCGTAGTCAGGTTCTCGCGCTGGGCAACGCGCACGATCTTGCCTACCGCTTCCGCGCGGTCTGCCGGTGTTATGTTGGCCGTCTCGCTGAACCTGCGCCCCACTTGCGCACCTGCACCGAATGCATCGGGTCCGGCAACCGGCAGCAAGTCGGAATCTTTCGCCTGCACGCGCGCCAAGTCCTCGCTCGCCTTGACGCAGCGGCGAACGCTCTCGTCATCGAACCTGTTCGTCGTGGCGCGCGCCGTCCGGCCGTCGAACACGGTGCGTACGGAAAGAACGTAATTTTCTTCCGCCACGTTTTGATGAATGGTGTTGTTGGCGAAGCGCGTCAGGGCATTCCGCCCGCCGGAGATCAGCAACTCAATCTCGTCCGCGGTGGCGAATTTTTTCACCCGGTCGAAAGTGTCCTGCGCTTTATCTCTCGTCAGCACGATCTTTCCTCAGTCCCGAAGGGACGGCCCGCTAGTAGCCCAGCACGGAAGTGCTGGGTAGAAACGAAAAATCCGAACCGAGTCCCGTAGGGACGACGCGAAAAGTTAGTTTCCCTTGTACGCCGTTCCCACTTTGACTCCACGAAATCTCGCCGGACTCGCGCCGTGTCCCGTTCCCATCACCTGCTGCGGTTGTCCCTTGCCGCAATTCGGCGTGCCCCACAGCGTCCAATGTTCGCGCGAACAAATGGCGTCCATCGAATTCCAGAACTCGGTCGTAATTCCCGAATACGACGGGTTTTTCAGCATGCGTCCCAGCTTGCCGCCCTTGATCTCCCAGCCGATCTCGGTGCCGAATTGAAAGTTGTAGCGCTTGTCGTCAATCGACCAGGAGCGGTTCGTCTGGAAGAAAATTCCGTGGTCGGTGGAGGCGATCAGTTCCTCCGGGCTGAGCTTCTTTTCTCCCGGCAAGATGCTGACGTTGGTCATGCGGATCATCGGCAGCCGGTTCCAGCCTTCGCCGCGCACGGTGCCGCCCGATCGCTCCAGTCCGACCATCGCCGCCGTCTCGCGCGAGGTCAGGTACCCGGTGAACAGGCCGTTGCTGATGATCGGCGTGCACTGCGCCGGAACGCCCTCGTCATCGTACTTGAAGGTGCCGAGGCCGGGCCCGTGCTCGGGGCGCGCGTCGGCCACCACGTTCACCAGTTCGCTGCCGTACTTCAGCTTGCGCAGCTTGTCGATGGTGAGAAACGACGTGCCGGCAAAATTGGCTTCCATGCCCAGCACGCGGTCGAGTTCGATCGGGTGCCCCACCGACTCGTGAATCTGCAGCCCGAGCTGCGAGGAATCGAGGATGATGTCGAACTTCCCTTGCGGACACTGGTCGGCCTTAGGCAGCGCGACGCACTCCTCGGCGATTCGCCGCGCGTTCTCCAGCAGCTTGAGCTCGTGAATCAACTCGTATCCTTTGTCCTGCCACTGCCCGCCGAACGAAGTCGGATACGAACGCTTCTGAATTTCCGAGCCGGCAAAGGAAAACGCCGCGTATCCAGCGCCGGTCGTGTACTTCACCTGGTGAATGTCGGAACCGTCGGAGGAGTAATACCACTGCTCGTAGCGGCGGAAGTTCATATTCGTTTCCGCCAGCGTGATGCCCTGGACCGCGCGCAGCTCGGCGTCAACTTTCATCAGCAGATCGAGGTTCTGCTCCACCGAGATGTCGAAGGGATCGATCTGGTAGGGGCTGGTCCAGTCATCCGTGTAGGCCTTCTCGGGCACGAGGCGCACGTCGTGCTGCTTGACCCGGGCCGACGCACGCGCAATCTCGACCGCCTGCCCAGCGGTGATCTCGACGCCTGTGCGCGTCAGATCCTCGGTGGCGGCAAATCCCCAGGCGCCGTCAGCCAGGACGCGAATGCCGATGCCGAGGGACTGGCTGTCGGCCGCGTGCCCGACCTTGCCGTTCTTGGTGGCGAGCCCGCGCTGACGCTCGTCCACGATGCGGCAGTCGGCGAACTGCGCGCCGCGCGCGCTGCATGCATTCAGCACCCAACTGGCAATTTCTTTCATGCTCATAACCGACAGACATGATAAATGAAGGGCGGGAGTTGCGGGATGAAGAGGCGGAAATCGGCGCTGAAGGTCGTCAACCTGGAGCAGGACATGCCGACGGTGCCGCTGGCATTGTCGTTGATGAATGACGCGCTGCGGATGGCGCGAGCCGAGGGGTATGCAGCGGTCAAGATCATCCATGGGTACGGCTCTTCCGGGAAAGGCGGCGCGATTCGCCTGGCCGCGCAAGCGGAGTTGATGCAGCGGGTGCGCGCCGGGGAACTACGCGCGTTTATCGCCGGCGAGGAGTGGCGCATCTCCGATGAGCGCTCGTGGGCGCTGCTGCAGCGATGCCCGGAACTGAAACCAGACACCGATTTGGGGCGGGGGAACAAGGGAATTTCGATCGTGGTGCTGTGAAACCGGATCTCCGCCCCGCAGGTCACGATTCGTATCTTTGAATGTCTTAGCGCCGTGCCAGCGTGATGCCGGGCGGAATGTTGACCTCGCCGGCGACGTTCTTCACTTTCACCTGCCCTGATTCCTTGGTCCGGACATTGACACTGCGCGCGCCATCCACCACCAGGTCCCCCGAAGTGTCGTCTACCGTGAGCGCGCCGACATGCGAGACGCGGATCTGGCCGGAGGTGTCCCGAATGTCCACGTCGCCGCCGACCTGGCTGACTTCGATCTCGCCGGAGTGGTCGTCAATGTGCACGCTGCCTTTCACGCCGGAGACGCGGATATTGCCGCCCTTGTTGACCAGTCGTGCGGAGCCGGCGTCGATGACGTCGAGATTGCCGTCGGAGGCGGTGACGTTGAGCTCGCCCACGCGCAGAAAGTGAAGCTGGCCGGAGCGGCTGGCGATCGTGGTCGTGCCCAACACGTCCTGCACGCGCACGTCGCCGGATTCCTTATCAATGCTGAGGGGGCCTTTAACGTGGCGCACGGCGAGGGTGCCGCTGCCATCGTGCACATCGACCGCGCTGCTGATGTCCGAAACTTCGATCTTTCCGGAGGTATCGCGGATGTTGAGCACCGCGCCGGCGGGCACCACGACCTCGAAGTCAATCGGGTACTCGGCTCGGCCGTAATTCCGCCACGACGGCTCGATCTCGGTGACGATTTTCAGCTCCGGCGTCCCTTCGCCGCTGACTTTGATCAATTTCTTTAAAATGCCGTCTTCGCCGAGTTTGAAAAGCCAGTAACGGTCAATGGAAACCCGCATGTGTACCGACGTGGCGGCCGGATCGCCGCGGATAATGAGGTCGCCTTCCTGTACGTCGAAGGTGATGGAGCGCGCGTTAGCGGCGGGGACATCCATGGTGTATCCACGGCGTGAGGCGGCAAACGACAACGTCGCAAAAACCAGCATGAGCAGGGCAATCACGGCAGATTTCATGAGGAACTCCTGGTGGTTGGATGCAAGATTGGGGCGAAGCGGCCCCTGGTGATTTGCGGCTTGTGCTTGGCTGGCGAACGCGCTAGTGACTCCCGTGGCGGTTCAGGGTACACTTCCCGCCCATCTCCGCGAAATTCATGGCGACAGACAAGTCAGAGCGGCTCCTCGCGCGCCTTGAGGAAAGCAAGCGCCGTTTCGGCCCCGGCGAATCCGCACGCGCGGAGAAGGCCATCGCCGCCGCGGGCAAGGGGCGCTTCCGCGACGCGCAGTCGCTCATCCGCTTTCACGACGCACTTCTCTTCCTGCGCGCGTTTCCGCAAGGACCCGGTGTGGTGCGGATCAGCGAAGCGCTGCTCGCGGGCATGCACGCGCGGGTCGAGCAATTGCGCGCATCCGGCGCCGACATGTCCGCTTTCGACGACGAATCGGTCTCCGGCATCGCCGGCATTGAAATCGTTGACACATTTCCTTACGAGATCGCCGCCTGGCTGGCGCAGTCGTATCCGCAGCACGTCGAAATCTGCTGGGACGCCGACATCAACTCCGCACGCCTGGCCAACACCTGGCCGCGCTTCATGCCGCTGCTCGATGAAGACGGATTCGTCGAGCCTGACGTGCCCTATCGCGAGTGGCTGGATGCGGCTCGAGGCAACGAGCCCGAAGTAGCGTGGCTGTTGCGGCGCTTTGCCTCGTCCAACATGCCCGAGCGCGGCAAGGCGGAACTGTACGAATCGCTACAACTGCCGGTGCAGTGGAACCTCGGCGAGCTTCCCGCCAGCCGCACTCTCGCCCGCCGCAACTCGCGTCCGATCTTTTTTCATCGCGAGCCGCTCATCCGCCGCGGCGACGTCTCACTGGCGCGCGAACTCGCTTCCCCACTCAGCCTGGAGACCCTCTCTCCCGGCGAGAGCGCCGACATCATCAACATGGGGCGCGAGGTGCTGACCGTTCGCTACCGCGGGCTCTACGGCATGACTTTCGGCGCGCCGCCGGTCTATCTCGCCGAGGTCGGGCGCGGCACGCAGATTTTTATCTGGGGACTTCCCTCCAGCCGGCGTTTCCCGCTGCGCACCTACGCTGCGGGGTTCACCCTCAAGAACGGAATCCCGATCAACTACCTGGAAGCGATCGCACTCGCCGACTGGATGGAAATCGGCTTCAACACCTTCTATGCATTTCGCGAAGGCGAGACGGGCTGGACCTACGCCCAAGTGCTGCGCGCCCTCCGCCAACTGCTCGGCATGGACACGATTTCCGTGTACCCGTACCAGCTCGGCGCTGACAACGAGGAAGCGATCGCCTCCGGCGCGTTCTGGTTCTACCGCAAGCTCGGCTTCCGTCCCGGGCGGCCGGAACTTGCCGCGCTGGTCGAAGCGGAAGAAAGGAAGATCGCCGCCAACCCGCGCTATCGCACGCCCGCACGCACCCTGCGCAAGCTTGCCGCCGGCCATGTGTTCTTCGAAATGCCGCGCACGCCGCGAGGCGATTGGGACCGCTTCCGCGCGCGCACCCTCGGCATGGCCGTGCTCCGCGAGATGGCGAAGTCCGGGAGCGACGCCGACGCCTTTCGCGCCGCCTGCACCCAGCGCCTGGCCTCGGCGCTCAACCTCTCCCCAGGCGAGTTGACTTCCGACGAGCGCTACGCCTTCGGCAACTTCGCCCTCTCCCTGAACTCCGCCGCCGACCTACGCACCTGGACGGCGGCGGAAAAATCGAAGTTGCTGCACATCGTTCGCGCCAAGATGGCGGACGAAGAATGGGACTACCTGCGCCTGATGCGCGAGCACCCGCGCCTGCGCCAGGCGCTGATACGGCTGGGTTCCCCCCGCACCCTGGCGGCGGACGTTTAAACTTATTTTGTGGTCCTCTCCCGCACGGAAACAATTCGCGCCTTCTATCACACCCTGTTTCGCGCCTGGGGACGCCAGCACTGGTGGCCGGCCCAGAGCCGCTTCGAGGTTGTCGTCGGCGCCTTTCTCACCCAGAACACGGCGTGGACCAACGTCGAGAAAGCCATGGAGCAACTCCGCCGCGCGCGCGTGCTCAGCCTCACCGGAATTCGCAACACGCCGCTCCCGCAACTGGAGCAGCTCATCCGCTCCGCGGGTTATTTCCGTCAAAAAGCGGCGCGGCTGAAAAATTTCGTCGCCTACCTGGATGAGCGCCATGCCGGCTCTCTCCACCGCTTGTTCGCCCGCCCCACCGCCGAATTGCGCGAGGAATTGCTGGCGCTGAACGGCATCGGCCCGGAAACCGCGGACTCCATCCTTCTCTACGCCGGCAATCATCCGGTTTTCGTCGTGGACGCCTACACCCGTCGCATTCTCGACCGCCACCGCATCCTCCCGCCGAAGGCGCCCTACGACGACATCCGCAACCTGTTCGAGGCCGCCCTGGGCACACCCGAATTCGTGACTGAATGTGAAGCTCATTTCCACTCACTCGCGACTCGGGACTCGCGACTCGGGACTCGCCCCGAAGGCGCGTCTCATCCGCCCTCCCGGATCAGCACCGTGCCGCGATCCGCGACCGCCCAGGTCTTCAACGAAATGCACGGGTTGATCGTCGGCGTAGGCAAGAATTTTTGTTTGAAGTCGAAGGCGCTGTGCGAGCCGTGCCCGCTGCGGGTGTTCCTGCCGCGTTCTGGTCCCCGCCGCCGTTAACCCCGAAGGGGTGAACGCTGGTAGCCCAGAGCCTGCCTCTGAGCGAAGTCGAAGGGGCGGCAGCCCTGGGGAACAAGCGCCACAAATCCCGAGTCCCGTAGGGACGGCACGATTAACCCGCTTTTCTCCCGCTATAATGTCCCTGCCGCCCCGCATGATGCGCTTCTTTCGCGGGGACCGCTCGTTTTGTCTGCTAAAGCGCCAATTCGTACCGAGGAAAGCTCGCGCCGGCGCCGCACTGCCCTCATCATTCTCGCCGTCATCATCTTTCTGTTGTTGTTTGTAGTTTCGTCCCAGCAGGCATTCGATCTTACCTTCCTCCGCCCCACCACCAGCGAGCAGACGCTGATCTTCTCCGCCCTCTCCGCGCTCATCTTCCTTCTGCTGCTCGCGCTCATGGTCGTGCTGGTGCGCACCCTGCTCAAGCTGTTCGCCGAAACGCGCGGAGGCGTACTGGGCTCGAAATTTCGCACCAAGATGGTGCTGGGCGCACTGGTGCTGTCGTGCGGCCCGGTGCTGTTCATGTTCATGTTCGCCTATGGGCTGATGAACCGCTCGATTGACAAGTGGTTCTCCCGCCCGGTGGAGGAAGTCCGCCAGGACACGGCGCGCGTCGGAACGCTGCTCGCCAACTACGCGCTGGACAACGCTAAGGCGGAAGCCACCTCCATCGCCGAAGCGGCGCCTACGCAGCGCGGGTTTGAGAAAGGCGATTTCGGACAGGTGATCAGCATCTTCCGCCACCATAACGCACCTCTTCAGGGCGGCTTCGCGGTCGCCATCCTGGATGGCGAAGCCGAGGGCGCGTTCCACCTGCCCGAGCCCTGGCCGATGGTTCGCCAGCGCATCGGCGAGCACCAGGGCACGCTGCTGCCGCTGCCGAAATCCTTCACTCTGAACGGCGTCGAGTACATGCTGGGGGCGGCGATGGTCGGCGGCCGCGGCGGATGGGTGCTGGTCGGCATGCCGCTGCCGCAGGAATTCTCCCGCACCATGGCGCAGATTGAAGCCAGCCAGCGCCGCTACATGGAACTGGCGCAGCAGCGCAAGCTCGTCCGCCGCACCTACATGGGACTGCTGCTCCTGCTCACCGTGCTGGTTCTGTTCGCCTCCACCTGGATGGCGCTGTTTCTTTCCAAATTCGTCACCCGGCCGGTGGCTGCGCTGGCGGAAGCGACCGAACAAATCTCGCGCGGAAAATTCGATTACCGTGTCGCCGTGGATACCGGCGACGAGCTTGGCAAACTGCTGCACTCCTTCAACCGCATGGCGGAGGAGCTGGAATCCTCGCGCCGGCAGATCGAGGCCTCCAGCCGGGAACTCGCCGATGCCAACGCCGCCCTGGAGCAGCGCCGCCGCCACATGGAAACCATCCTGGAAAGCATTCCCACCGGCGTGCTTTCTCTGGATGCCGAGCGCCGCGTCACCCACACCAACAACGCGCTCAACCGCATCCTGTGGCCCGAGGGCAACGGCTCGCATGAAGGCGTTCGCGTTGACCACATCTTCCCGCCCGACGTCATGCAGGAGATGCGCCATCTGCTGCGCAAGGCCGACCGCATGGGCTCCACCACCATCCAGATGGAAATCCCGTTTCAGCGCCGCCATCTCATCGCGGCGGTGACCGCTGCGTCGTTGCAGCACGAGGGCCAGCGCCTCGGCTACGTGCTCGTCTTCGAGGATTTATCGGACCTGCTTAAGGCGCAGAAGCAGGCCGCCTGGCGCGAGGTGGCGCGCCGCGTCGCGCACGAAATCAAGAACCCCCTCACCCCCATCGCGCTCTCCGCCGAGCGTATCCGCCGCCACCTGGAGCGCGGCACGCCGCCCGACGCGCAGTCGCTGGAAGTGATCAAGGGTTGCGCCGAGACCATCGGCGGCGCCGTCGAAACCGTGCGCACGCTGGTGGACGAGTTCTCCACCTTCGCCCGCTTCCCGCAGGCGCAGCCGCAGCCCGCCGACATCAACACCATCGTGGAATCCGCGCTCGCCATGTTCAACGGGCGGCTCGACGGCATCCGCGTCCACACCCAGCTCGCACCCGACCTGCCCAAAGTGATGGCCGATCCCGAGGCCATCAAGCGCGCCATCGCCAACCTGGTGGACAATGCCGCCGAAGCCATGCAGGAATCTCATGTCCGCGAAGTGGACATCAGCACCGCGCTGGCCGGGACGCGCGACGCCATCGAGATCGTGATCGCCGACAGCGGCCACGGCGTCACCCACGAGCTCAAGGAAAAATTGTTTCTGCCGTATTTCTCCACCAAGAAGCGCGGCACCGGGCTCGGGCTGGCCATCGTCAGCCGCATCGTGGAAGACCACCGCGGCACCATTCGTGTCGAGGAAAACAAGCCGGTGGGCGCGCGCTTCATTGTCGAACTGCCGGTCGCCACCGAACCGGCGCAGATAGCCCATGCATAACGTCCTCATCGTTGACGACGAGCCCGGCATCCGCGAGTCGCTCAAGGGCGTGCTCGAGGACGAAGGCTATACCGCCGCGCTCGCCGGCAGCGGGGAGGTCTGCCTGGAGATCCTCGACAAGCGCCCGTTTGACGTGGTGCTGCTCGACATCTGGCTGCCCGGCATGGACGGCCTGGAAACGCTGCACAAGATCAAGCAATCCGACGCCTCGCCCGAGGTCATCATGATCTCCGGCCACGGCACCATCGAAACCGCCGTGCGCGCCACCAAGCTGGGCGCCTTCGACTTCCTGGAAAAGCCGCTCTCCATCGAGAAGACGCTCATCCTGGTGAAGAACGCGGCCGAGGCGCGCCGCCTGCGCGTGGAGAACCGCGACCTCAAGCGCCAGCAGCCCAAGAGCGTGATCGTCGGCGAGAGCATCCCGACGAAGGCGCTGCGCCAGCAGATCGCGCTAATGGCGCCGACCAACGGGCGCGTGCTCATCTTCGGCGAGTCCGGCACCGGCAAAGAACTCGCCGCCCGCGCCATCCACGCCGAAAGCGAGCGTTACGAGGCCATGTTTGTCGAGGTCAACTGCGCCGCCATCCCCGAAGACCTGATCGAGAGCGAGTTGTTCGGCCACCGCAAAGGATCATTCGCCGGAGCGAGCGCCGACAAAGAAGGAAAATTTCAGAAAGCTGATGGCGGCACGCTGTTCCTCGACGAAGTCGGCGACATGAGCCTGAAGACGCAGGCGAAAGTTCTGCGCACCCTCGACGAGCAGAGCTTCACGCCCGTCGGCGGCGATGAAATCGTTACCGTGGACGCGCGCGTCATCGCCGCCACCAATCACGACCTGGAAGAGGAAATCTCCAAGGGCAACTTCCGCGAGGACCTGTTTTATCGTTTGAACGTGATTCCCTTCTACGTCCCGCCGCTGCGCGAGCGCCTGGAAGACGTGCCCCTGCTGGCGCGCCATTTCCTCAAGGAATTTTCCTCGCAATACAGCCGCCGCACCAAGGAGATGACCGACGACGCCATTGACGCGCTGATGCGCTACTCGTGGCCGGGCAACGTGCGCGAGTTGAAGAACGTGATCGAGCGCATCGTCATCATGAATCCGGCGGTGACGAAGCTCGACCGCAAGCACCTGCCGCCTCTGGTCTATCGCGATACCTCGCGCCGCGGCGGCGACGGCTTCTCCACCCTGCACCAGGCGCGGGCGGCCTACGAACGCGACTTCATTTTGAAAACCCTCGACCAGAATCACGGCAACGTCAGCCGCACCGCCGAAGTGCTGGGCCTGGAGCGATCACACCTGTACCGGAAGATGAAGACGCTGGGGATTGCGGTGAAGGAGTAGGTCGCGTTGGTTTTGCCCTACTTCATCCCATCCACCAGGTACAGATCCGACAGCGTCCGATGGTACCCATACACCGCAGTCTTCGCGTCGGGCGTCAGCAGAATCGGGCCAATGGTCACCACGCCCGCCGGATCGGACGGCATCAACTGTTTCCACGCCGTGCGCCGGCCCGTCAGGACATCCAGGCGGAACACGCGTGCCGGCAATTCTCCCGGCTGGTAAACGTACAACCCGCCATCATGGCTGAAGGTGATCGGCTGCTCCCCGGCTTCGAATCCCGGAATTGGCTTGGGATCTCCTCCGTCGATCGGATACAGGTAGCCTTTCTCGTCTCCGGCAACGGCGGCAACGAATTTGGCGTCGGGCGCGATGGCGAACGAGGTGCTCACCAGGCCCTCGGGAGTAATGGCGTGCGACTTGCCCGAGCCTACGTCGAGCACGAACAGGCGTGTGCCTTTGCTAGGCTCATTTCCTGAGAACAGGATGCGCTTGCCGTCCGGAAACCAGCGTGCCCAGGTGTGATTGATGTTGTCGTGCGTGAGCTCCCGGGCATCACCAACCCCGGTCGGCAACAGCCGCAACTGCGCCGGAGAACCAGGCGACTGCGCAACCGCCCACTTACCGTCGGGCGACAGCGCTACCGCCGCGCCTTCTCCCAGCAGCACTGCCGGCGAGCCGTCCGTCTTGCGCACATACACCGCATAGGTGAGCCCGCCCGACTTGGAGTACGCCAGCCCACCGCCGCTTCCCTCTTCGTCGAACAGCAGCGTCTTACCGTCGTCGGACAAATCGCCGGGGTAGGAGTAATCGAACCAGGACAGGTCCTGCTCCTTGGCATCCTTGCCGACGATGGCCATCAGTTCGCGGCGCCAACTGGCCCTCGTCAGCAGCACCCGGCCGTCCTTAAAGATGTCGAGCAGCATCAGCGTGCCCGGCATGCGCGTCACCAGCCGCTGTTTGCCCTCGAGCGTGACTGCCCACAGCGTCCGGTCGATCCCCGACTTGCTGGACGTAAACCAGACTTCGCTCCCATCTGGCGACCACGCCAATCCCTGCACGGTGTACCAATCGGACGCAAGCACCGTCTTCTTTCCCTGCAGGTCAACCACCGCGATCGAACCGCCGTCGTCCCCTTGCAGCGGATGGTCAATGAAGGCAATGCGATCGCCCTGCGGGGAAACTCGCGGGCTCCCGATCCATCCTCCCGATTGGTAGAGCACTTTTCCCGCCGGATACTCCAGGCGGTTGCGGCCGTTCACGTCGCGCACGATGGCCAGCTCTTTTCCGTCCGGGCTCCAATCGGCCCATTGCACATTGGCGAGAATTTCGCGCGGCGCGCCGCCAATCAAAGGCGCTCGCGCCAGCGTGCCGGTAGTCACCCACGTCCCGATGGCGTGCGCATTCAACAGCACCGCCATCTCGCCGCTGGAGGAGACCGACAGGAGTTGCGTTCGCGGCAATCCCATCGAACGCGACTCCGGCGCCTCCGGCCGCGCGGTGTAGACGTCGCTGGGATTGCCCTGCCAGGCGGCGCTGTACAGGATGGTCTGGCCGTCCGGTCCGAAGCGGGCCGCGCGAATGCTGCCGCGCCGGAACGTAAGCTGGTGGTAGAGCGGGGGTGGCGGCGGGGGCAGCACGAAAAAGAGCCGGCCGATGTAGATGCCAATGATCAGCGCCACCACCGCGGCCCCAGCAGTAACCGGCGTGAGCATCCGTTTGACGCTCCGGGAGGGCCCCGCCGCGATCGGCGCAGCCAGGGCGGCGGCCGGGGTTGCCGGCACGGCCGTCGCTCGGCTGGAACTGCCGTCGCGCTGCAAGCGGCGCAAATCGCCGCGGATTTCCGCCGCCGTCTGGTAGCGCAGCTCGCGATCCTTTTCCAGGCACTTGCCGACAATGTGTTCCAACTCTACCGGCACGTCCGCATTCAGACTCGCTACTCCGGCGGCCTGCTTGTGCAGGATCGAGTCGAACAGCGCCGCCGAGGTCGTCCCCTGGAACGGCAAAGCGCCGGTGGCCATTTCATACAGCACTACCCCGCAGGAGAACAGGTCGGTGCGCGCATCCAGGTCTTCTCCCAGCGCCTGCTCCGGCGACATGTAGGCGATCGTGCCCAGTGCCGTTCCCGGGCTGGTCAGGTGCTCTTCGGCCACGCTCGGCCCCGCCGTCACCGCCGCCGCCATCGTTTCCACGTCATGTTTCTTCAACGAGACCTTGGCCAGCCCAAAATCCAGGATTTTCGCCTTCCAGCGGTCGCTGACGAAGATGTTCGCCGGCTTGATATCGCGGTGCACGATGCCGCGACTGTGCGCCGCGTCCAGCGCATCGGCGATCTGGATGCCCAACTCCACAATCCGTTCCGTCGCCAGCGGCTGCCGTTCGATGCGGTGCTTCAGCGTGGTGCCTTCCAGCAACTCCATGGCGATGAAGTGCTCGTCGCCCTCGCTGCCAATGTCGTAGACGGTACAAATGTGCGGGTGGTTGAGGGCGGAAGCGGCCCGCGCTTCGCGCTGAAAGCGTTCCAACGCCTGCGCGTCCCCGGCTACCTGCGCCGGCAGGAACTTGAGCGCCACAAAGCGGCCCAGGCGCGTGTCCTGCGCCTTGTAGACGACGCCCATGCCGCCGCCGCCGAGCTTTTCCAGTATTTGATAGTGAGAAATCGTTCTTCCGACCATCCGCCCCCCAAAAAGCAGTGGCCGCAAATATGCCGTGGCGACTACGCCAAAGTCAATCTGCCGGCTCGTGGCGGCCCTCTGCACCTTCCGCGGCCTTCATCGAATACCCAAGTTTGAAACCGGATCGCCCCAGCCCCGCAGGGGCGAATGAAAGTAGCCCGGTGCTTCAGCGCCGGGAAACGTTGTGCTAGATCACCAAAGTCCCGTAGGGACGGCTGAAATTATCCCCACACGTGACGCGGATCGTAATCGATATTGTGCTTCTTGAGAAACGCGACGAACTCCTGCTCGAAACTGCGCTTCTTATGATGTTCGGCCTGCGCATGGATGTATTCAATCGTCGCGTCCACAGGGGAAACGCTTACCGTGAACGCACCATATCCTTCTTGCCAATGAAACACCGCGCCGGGATGCTCGTTGATCCACTTGGACGAGCCGCCCTTCAACAACTGCACGGCCTTCGCGATCGGCATGGTCCCCGGAAGCGACAACAGCACATGCACATGATCATCGGTGCCGCCGACGGCCAGTGCTTTCATGTCGTTTTGGCGTGCGATACCGCCGAGGTAAGCCCACAGCTTTGGGCGCAACTCCTCCGCGATGCACTTTTGGCGATCTTTGGTTGAGAACACATAATGGACGAGATTCGAAACATAGGTGTGCGCCATGCAGCACTCCCGAATGTGGATTCAACCGTCCCTACGGGACTTAGGCTATGAATCGTATGCTCTCCCGGCACTGAAGTGCCGGGCTATTGTCATTCGTCCGTACCGGACGGGTTTTATTCTGGTACGGAGTTTCCGGCATCCATACACAACCACGCCTGGGGCTTTTCGCAACGCGATCAGCAGTCGTCAACGCGATCGGCAATCGTGAACGCGATCGGCAATCGTGAATCAGGAGGATATTCCAATCCCTCAGCCCCGCAGGGGCGAATGACAATAGCCCGGCGCTTCAGCGCCGGGAAACGTTGTGCTAGATCACCAAAGTCCCGTAGGGACGGCTGAAACTATTCCACACATATTGCGGGTCATAATCCGATGAAGCAGAACACCTGTGCGGTCAAGATGATGGGCATGCCGCGCAGTTCTTCCTCCGAGCCGAAAGACATGGTCATTCCAGATTTTTTTTGAATTGTTCGCGCGCGGCAATGTCTTCCAGTTGCCGGCGCCAGTCGAGCCCTTCGACGAAGTCGCTGGAATCGCGCCAGCCAGGACGCACCTTGACGAACATTTCGAGAAAAACTTTCTTGCCCAGCGCGCGCTCGATCTGGTGACGCGCTTCGGTCCCGATCTTCTTCAGCATGGCGCCGCCCTTGCCGATCAGGATTCCCTTCTGCCCTTCGCGCTCGCAGTAGATAATCGCGGCGATGCGCAACAGGCGCTTCTCCTCTTCGAAGCGTTCAATGAGCACCGTGGTTGCGTACGGAATTTCCTGCTGCGTCGAAATCAGCACCTGCTCGCGGATGATTTCGGCGGCCAGAAAACGCATCGGCTGATCGGTGAGCTGGTCGCTGGGAAAATATGCCGGAGCTTCCGGCAGCGTGCGCACGATGGCGTCGAGCAGCTCTTCCAGGCCACGCTTCTTGCGCGCCGAGATGGGAATGATCTCGCGGAAATCGTGCAGCTTCGACCACTGCTCGATCAGCGGCAGCAACTTGCGCGTATCAATCAGATCGATCTTGTTGAGCAGCAGGATCACCGGCGTGTGGGCGCGCTTGGCCAGGTCAATGACGAACTGCTCGCCCGTCCCGAACCTCTGCGTGATGTCGGTGATCAGCAGCACCAGGTCGCTGCCCTCGAGGGCGTCGCGCACCTCCTGCATCATTTTCTTGTCCAGGCGATTTTCCGGCCGGTGCACGCCGGGCGTATCGATCAGGATCACCTGCGCTTTCGGTCTTCCCTTCTTCGCCGGAAGATTGAGGATGCCCTGGATGCGGTTGCGCGTGGTCTGCGGCTTGTGGGTCACGATGGCGAGCTTCTCGCCGACGAGCGCGTTCAGCAGCGTGGACTTGCCGGCATTGGGACGCCCGAGAATGGTGACGAAACCCGATTTCATGAATCCGTTCCTGTCTTCGCGTGCTGCAAGGTCGAGATGCGCAGGCGCTCGACGCGGCGGTCGGTGGACTGCAGGACCTCGAAGCGCAGGCCCTCGGCATTGATGACCTCGCCCTGCTGCGGAATGCGCCCGGCAATCTCGCTCGCCAGGCCCGCTACGGTGGTGGCCTCGTGCCCCTCCGGCCGAATGCCGAACAGGTTATCGAGGCGATCCACGTCCATACTGCCGGGAACGATGTAGGAATATTCGTTTTCGCGGATGATGTCCTTCTCGCGCTCGTCGCGGATCTCGCCCACGATCTCCTCGACCATGTCCTCGATGGTGACCAGGCCCGCGACCGCGCCGTATTCGTCCACCACGATCTCCATGCGGATGCTGTCGCGCTGCATCTCGCGCAGCAGGTCGCTGACACGCTTGCTCTCGGGCACAAACTTGATGTCGGCGCTCATCAGCTCGCGGACTGTCCGGGTGCTCGCTTCGGTGTCGGTAACCTGGAGCAGGTCGCGGGCGTGCACGATGCCGACGATTTTGTCGATGGAGCCTTCATACACCGGTACGCGCGAGTACGGCCGCGTGCGCAGCATGTCGGTGAGCTTCTCGACGGTGGTGTCGGCGGGCACGGCGAACATCTCCGGACGCGGCTTGATCACCTCGCGCACCGTCTTGTCGCCGAACTCGACCACCGACTGGATGAGCTCGCGGTCGCTCTCCTCCAGAATGCCTTCCTCCTGGCCGGCCTCGATGAGCGCGTCCACGGCTTCCGACGGCCGCTCGGGTGCAGGCTCGGCGTGCTCGCGGGTGAGCGCGAAGACGGAGATGCAGAACCCGATGGCAAGCGTCACCGGCATGGCGAGGTACAGCAAGGCGCGCAACGGGATGGTAAACCTGGCGAGCCAGGTGCCGCGGGTGCGCGAGAAGAGCACAAACGGGAGCAGGTGGTTGCACACGACTACGCTCAGGACCATGGCGAGCGCGGCCTGCGCAAGCTCGGCGGCGGTCCAACTGCCGGTGTGAAAGACGCTGTACGCCACCAGCATGGCGAGCGCGGCGGTGGCGAGCTGTTCGAGCACGGCGACGGAGAGCGCGGCGCGTTCGCGGCCCATCTTCAAGCGCGGTTCCACCTCTTTCTCAAAGGCCTCGATGTTCTCCTCGAATTCACGCGAGAGAAACTTGCCGCGCTCGGTGTACAAGCGCTCGACATAGGAGACGAGCCCGAGAACGAAAAGCAGAACGATGAAGGCAATGGCAAGGGCGAGGTTCATCGGGCTCGCCTCGGGCGGTCGTTGGTCGTTGGTCGTTGGTCGTTAGTCGTGCGGCGGATCAGGCCGTCTGTCAGCCCAAGTTCGCGGCGGAGACGTTCTTCCTTGCGCGCCATCTCGCCGCGGTCGGATTCGTGATCGTACCCTGCGAGATGGAGCATGCCGTGGAGGATCAGAATTTTCACCTCCTGCGCGGGCGCGTGCTGGTAAAGGCGCGCGTTGCGGCAGGCGATATCGGTGGAGATCACGATGTCGCCGGAGAATGCATCGGCGACAACCGGAACGGGAGGAAACGAAAGCACGTCGGTCGGCTTGTCCTTTCCGCGGAAGCGCCGATTGAGGGCGCGGATGTCGCGGCTGGAGGTCAGCACAACATTGACCTGGCCGCGAAGGCCCGCGGCCTTGCGCGCGCGCTGCGCGAAACGGGCCAGCACCTGCTCGGAAATTCCCGGCGCCGCTTTCCTGATGATGATCATAAAAGCGAACGGGAGGGCACGTGCAGCCCTCCCGTGACCGCCGTCAATTTTACTCTTCGACGTGCTCAGGCGCCGTTTCCATCTCGGGCGCGACAGGCTCAACCGGCGGCTGCGAACCATTGCGGCCGGACTTGCCGTTGATCGGCAGCACCATCTGGTCGCCGCTCATGCGCGTCTTGTGGTCGTCGTAGGCGCGGATGATGCGCTGCACCAGGTGGTGGCGGACCACGTCGCTCTCGTCGAAGTGCACAAACGAAATTCCATTGACGTTGCCCAGGATGTCCATCGCTTCCAGCATGCCGCAGCGCTTGGTGGACGGCAGGTCAATCTGGGTGATGTCGCCGGTGATGACCGCCTTGGAATTGAAGCCGAGGCGGGTAACGAACATCTTCATCTGCTCGGAGGTGGTGTTCTGCGCCTCGTCGAGGATGATGAAGGAATCGTTGAGCGTGCGCCCGCGCATGAAGGCAATGGGCGCGATCTCGATGATGTTCTTCTCCAGGTAACGATCGATCTTCTCCGGGTCCATCATGTCGTAGAGCGCGTCGTACAGCGGCCGGAGGTAGGGATCGACCTTCTCCTGCAAGGTTCCGGGCAGAAAGCCGAGGCGTTCGCCGGCCTCCACCGCGGGCCGCGCCAGGATGATGCGGTTCACTTTCTTGGCGAGCAGCGCGGAGATGGCCATGGCCACCGCGAGGTAGGTTTTTCCCGTGCCCGCCGGCCCGATGCCGAAGACCATGTCGTTCTTCTCGATGGCCTCGACGTAGCGGCGCTGGTTGGCGCTCTTGGGCTGCACCGGACGTTTCCCGAAGGAGCGCTGGCGTCCGGCTTCGGCGAGACCGCGCAGGGTGGCCGCCGGGTCGGAGGCAAGGATGCGCAGTATGGAACCCAGGTCGCCGTTGTTGAAGACGAATCCGGTGCGCTGGAGATGAGCGTAGTCGGTGAAAACCTGCTCGGCGCGGGCGACGTCGCGCGCGGCACCTTCGATTTCGACCGATTCCGCCTTCAGGTCAATGGTGACGTTCAGGCCTTCTTCGAGGAGGTGGAGGTTTTCGTCCCGGGTTCCGAACAGGGTCTCGATGTTCTTGGCGATGTCGATATTCTTCTTCATTTAATGCTGAGCGTTAGCCTCCCGCCGCGGCACCGGAAACGCCGGCGCGCGCGCGTACGGACATGGACATATGTGGAGTGGTGAGATGGGCCGATGCTCGCCACCAAGTGGAAGCAACTACCATTGCGCCTAGAGTACGACGTGCTCGGGACAGAGTCAATGGCACAGACAGTCCCCAGCCGTCAGTCTCCGGTCGTCATGAAAGACAAGACCTGGAGACTGTAAATGGCGCGTTTTCAGGGGATTCGCTCCCGGCGCAGGCAGAGTGCGATTGACCGATGCAGCGGCAGGCCGTAGAATATACGTTTGGCCCACAGGAAAAACTCTTAGAGGACAACCAGTCGAATATGGCAAATCACTTTTCGGCCCTGAAACGCGCCCGGCAGACGGAAAAGCGCACCGCCGCCAATCGCGCCAACAAGTCGCGCCTGCGCAGCGCCCTGCGCAAGTTCCGGACGGCGCTGTCCAGCGGCAAGAAGGACGAGGCAGCGGTCGGATATCGTGAGACCACCTCGGTGCTCGACAAGGCGGTACAGAAGGGCATACTGCACAAGAATACGGCGTCGCGGTATAAGTCGCGGCTCGGCAAGCGGCTGAACGCCGTGTGGAAAACAAGCTCTTAGCTCTTAGCTCTTAGCTTTTGGACGGCAGGCTGCGGCCTGCCGTTTTGCTTTTGCTGGCATCTTGAGGACGCCCAGCGCGCGTAGCGCGCGGCAGAACGTAGCCCCGGGCGTGAGCCCGGGGTTAGCTGCCTGCCTGAGCAAGAGCCCGCTTTAGCGGGCGACGGAACCCTTGTCACGTGCCGGTGCTTTGCACCGCATCCAGCCGAATCCCAAAAACTTCTTCCAGCGCGGCGTCGCATTCCTCAGTAGTAGCGAGAGCGGATTCCCGGCGCTCGCCGTCTTCGGTGATCACCAGGCCTTTGCCGGTCAATGTGACGCGCCCGGTGGGGGTCAGAATGCTGCATACGCGGTTGCGCGTGAAATGAGATTCCGGCGAGGTCTGGTGATGACGGCACATGCCTTCAAATTCGGAGAGGCGCCGGGGCACGAGCGTGAAGTCGTATAGCATGCGCCACTCCGAGTCCGAATCGGACAGCACCGGCACGCCGCGCCGGTTGCCGGGCTCGGGAGAATAGCGCAGTACGCGCCAGCGCTCTTCCCGAGTATCGAGGCAGTAAAAAACATTGCGCTGAAACTGCTCCGCGTTGGGCAACAGCGGAAGCGGCTCGATGAAGGACTCGCCGAATCCCACGTCGGCAAGCCAGGGCGTATCCAGATCCACGCGGAGGACGAGGTGATCAAACTCCGGGCCAACGCGGTTCTCCGCGATGGGAACGCGCGCGGAGAGCAGGGTTACTCGGAAACCGAGTTCGCGCAGCAGGGCCGCGAACAGGCTGTTCAGCTCGTAGCAGAAGCCGCCGCGGCGGCGGAGGACGATCTTGTCGTACAGGTGCTCCTGGTCGAGCGCAATGGGCACGCCGCGATGAATGTCGAGGTTCTCGAAGGGCACGGCGAGCAGATGGGCATAGTGCACGGCGCGCAGGTTTTCCAGCGTCGGCGCGAGCGGGCCGGAGTAGGAGATGCGGGCGAGATAGGAATCGAGGTTCAAGCTACACCGGCAACTGCTGCTGCTCCCAGCCGGATTCGGCGAGGTGGGGCTCGGCGCAGAGGTCGAGGACCAGCCGCTCGAGGATGAGTCGTTTGCTGGGCGGGTTGGAGCGGAGGTCGAGGTCGGCGCGGGCGATCAGGCGCAGGGCGCGCGTCAGTTCGCGCCGCGACTTGTAGCGGCGCGCCTGGCGCAGGATGTCTTCGGCGGCAAAGGGCGGAACGCGGAAGCCCTGCCAGAGCGCGGCCCAGAGCGCGCGCGAGTCGCGGACGCGCTTTTCGAAAATCACCAGCATCTGGCGGAAGGTTTTCGCCAGCATGTAGAGGTGGCCGATGGCGGCTTCCTCGCCTTCGCCGCTGGTGAGGATCGCTTCCAGCACCCCCAGCGCGCGCACGCGGTCCCTGGCGGAAATGGCGTCGGTGAGTTCGTAGAGGGAGCGCTGCTTGGCGGCGAGGACCATGGTTTCGACGTCGCCGAGCGCGATGCGCTTTTTCTCGCCAACGTAGAGGATGAGCTTTTCCAGTTCGTTGGCCACCAGCATCATGTCGCCGCCCAGCGCGTCCACCAATTCGCGCGCGGCGTCATTATCAACCTTGACGCCATCGGCGGCGCCGGTCTCGATGGCCCAGCGCACGGCCTCGCCTTCCTCGACGCGCGCCAGCTCGACAATCCCGCAATACTGGCCGAGGGTTTCGCGCAGGCGCTGGTAGCGGTCGCGGTCGGTGAGCTCCATGCGGCGGACGTCGGCGGGAATGTTGATGAAATCCGCGACGAAGATAAGCAGCGCGTCGGGATTGGGATTGGCGGCGTAGTCTTCGATCGCCTTGAACTCGGCCTCGTGCGAACCGCGAGTGTAGAGCGCCTTCACGCCGCGAATGAAGAAGACCTGGAACGGCGCCATGAGCGACGGCGTGCGGGCGGCGTCGAGGACTTCGATGAGCGGGGTTTCGGCGAGATCGAATTCGTGGAGCGAGAAGTCGCGCAGATCGGGCGCAACCAGATGCTGGAGCACGGCTTCGCGGCACTGCTTACGGAAGAAGGCTTCATCGCCGGCGAGCACGTAGCAGGGTTTCAGCTTACGCTGCACGATGTCGGTAACGAATTTCTCCGCCGCTGCGAAGGCGCGCATTCAGTAGGCCTCCAGGATATTGGAGACCAGAGTGCGTGCGAAGTCGCGCGAAAGGCGGTCCACGGCGGGCGAGTCTTCCTCGAAAAAGCTGGTGAGCTCGCGCGACACCTGGTACTGCTCGCGGAAAGTGTAGTTCGGCTGGTCGAACAGCACCGTGCCCTTGCGGTCCACCAGCGAGACGCGCATGGTGACCGTGACCAGGGCGCTGGAGGCGCGGCCGGTCTGCGAGTCGTAGGTGAGCGGCGCCAGTTGCATGGTGGTGACCGTGCCGCGCAGGGTGGCGTCGGCATCGTCGGTAAGTTCGCTGATAATCCGGAATTTTGTGCGGGTGACGAATTCCCGAACCACGGCGGAGGTCAAGACCTGCTCGACGCGGTAGTTTTGCGTCTGGTTGGTGAAAGCGGGAACGGCGATGGTGTGGACGGAGTCAGGCAGGCGGACGTAGTGGGTGGTGGTGTGGTAGCCACAGCTCACCGTCAACAGCATGCAGCAAAAGAGAGCGGCAATAAATAAGCGGTTCGTCACGTGTTGAAAAGTCCCGAGTCGCGAGTCCCGAGTCGCGAGGAGAGCTAAGGCCCAACGCTTCCACCGCGAACGCGAGGGCGCGTGGCCATACTCGCGACTAACGACTCGGGACTTGCGACTCCTACTGAAGTTTCCCTTTCGGCATGGCGGCCGCCATTTGCTGGGCGGCGTCAATGGCGTTCAATGCCAGCACGCGCAGGTTATCGGCGGCGGCCCAGATCCAGAAGCCGGTCTCGCGCTGGGCATCGGCGCGGATCCACACCATCACGTCCTCCGACCCGGCGGCGGCAACGTTGCTGGGCAACTCCTCGGAGCCGCGGGTGAGCGCAACGTGCTCGCCGGCGATGGCCTGCGAAAAATCGCCGATCGAATGTGCCTGCTCCAGCTCAATGTAGAGCGAAAAGACGTGTCCATGAAAGATCGGCGCCTGCACCAGCATCAGGGAAGGCACCGGTACATCGGCGTGCGGCGGGAACCCCGGCTGCTCACCTTGTCCGGTGATTTGGCGGTAGTGGCTGAGGATGCGGCGCTCGGCGCTTTCCAGCGTGGGCGAGGAATTCTCGCCGTAACGCGCCAGGACATTGAAGGCGACCTGCGCGTCGAAAACCAGCTTGGGCATGTCCTGGAAGGAGAGCAGGTTCACGGTCTGCTCGTGAAGTTCGTCCATGCCGGCGCGGCCGTGTTCGGAGGCAGGCTCAAAGACGGTGGCAACGGCGGAGCGCAGGTTCGCGACCTTTTGCGCGCGAGCGATCAGCAGCGCCAGCACGACCGCGGCGGGGTGTGCCGTGACCACCGGCGCGGGCTCCAGTTCCGGCATCTGCGAATGGCGCAGCTCGCGTTCCAGCCAGGGGGAGCGGACGCGGGCGCCGGGCGTGTCTTCCAGAGCGTGCGAGAGGTCAACGATCAGGCTACCGGCCTGCTGCGCGATGCGCCAGTGCTTGCGGGTGAAATCCGGCTGCGAGGCGAAGAAGGTGAAGTCCACATTCTCGAAGTTTTCCGCGCGCACGCTCTGCACAAACGTCACTTCCTCGCCGACCGACTCGAGCTGGCCGAGGGATTCGTCGTCGTCGAGCAGCTTGATGTCCACCGCGGGAAACGTGGTCTCGGGCAGGACTTCGGCGAGTTCCTTCCCCTTCAGGCTGCCGGCGCCGACGATGGCGACGCGATAGAGACCGTTCTCCGAGCCCGATCTGCCGGGTTGGTGTGCGCTGTTCATCGTGCGGTGGGGGCCTCCAACGGCGGTGGCGGCGGGCTGCCGCGGCGCCGCAAAATGTACATCAGGCGCGCGAGAACGCCGGAGAGCATGTAGAACAGCGCCAGGAAAAAGAGGAAATACTCCGAGTAACTCACAATCAAGGCGATCACGATACCAATCACCACAACGAGCTGGAACGGATGTCTGCTGCGAAAATCAATGTCCTTGAAACTGTAAAAGCGCCAGGTGCTAACCATCAGGAAGGCGACAGCGAAGATGAGCCCTACCCAAATCAGCCCCATCCACCAGGCGGTAATTGGGTTGCCCTTGGTAAAGTGCACGATGGCGGCGATGACACCGGCCCCGCCCGGGATCGGCATGCCGACAAAATATTTCTTGCCCGGGCGGCCGGGATTCGAGGGTTGCGGGTTCACCTGGATGTTGAAGCGGGCCAGGCGGCTGGCGCCGGCAATCAGGAATGCGAACGTCGAAACTGCGCCCAATTGCACCACCCGCGCCAGGACATCGCTGCCGTTGAGCGGGGCGAGAATGCGGAATCCCCACATCCAGGCGAGGATGGCGGGCGCCACGCCAAAGGTGATGACGTCGGCCAGAGAGTCAAACTCGCGGCCGAAGGCGCTTTCCGTATTGGTCATGCGCGCGATTTTGCCGTCGAGGCCGTCGAAGATGATGGCGAAGCCGATGGCCTTGGCGGCATTGTCGTAATGCCACGGCTGGGCCGCCGAGCCCTGGATGGCGTGGTACAGGGCGTAGTAGCCGAGCGCCATGTTCAAGGTGGTGAACAGCGACGGCAGCAGGTAGATGCCCTTGCTGAAACGACGGCGGCGCGGCGAATCGTCAGCACGACGAAGTGGCGGCCAGTTCATCGGCGAGCTCCCTGTTCGCGCTGTGCGCCGGTCAGTTCGGTGCGGCCCTCAGCCGGCTGCGTGACCGGCGCCAGGGCAAGGATACTGGAACCGCCGGCGACGTGTTGTCCGATTTTCACCTGCACCGAGGCGGCAGCGTCGAAGATGACGTCGCAACGGGAGCCGAACTTGATCAGGCCGATGCGCTCGCCGCGCGCCACCGTATCGCCGGCGCGCTTGGTGAAGATAATACGGCGCGCGATCAGGCCGGCGATCTGCTTGAAGACGACCGTCTGGGCGCCGTCATCCACGGTCACGATGTTCTGCTCGTTGCCCTCGGCGCTGGCCGCGCCCATGGCGTTCTTGAACTGGCCCTTGCGGTACTGCACCTCCCGGACAACGCCGCCGATGGGTGAGCGGTTGACGTGGACGTCAAAGACACTGAGAAAAATGCTGATGCGGGTGCGCCCACGGCCCTCCACCTCGATGGCCATGATATCGGTGACGCGGCCATCGCCGGGAGAGACGATCGCGCCCGCCGCCGATGGGATCTGGCGGTCAGGGTCACGAAAGAACCAGGCACAGAACGCGCCGAATACGAGCGGGATGATTGCCCACGCCGGGGCAGCCAGCCAGGCGAGAAGCCCGGCAGCTACCAGGGACCCGAGCGCGTAATAGTAGCCGTCACGAACCATGATGTAAGAGGCAATTATAGACGGGGCGGGGCGAGTGAGTTCGTCAGTACGTCAGTTTGTCAGTTTTGCAGTGTCTTGGTTCGGCAACATTTCAGTAACAAGAAATTGGCTCGGTGGTGCAGCACTGAAAAACTTACGAACTGAGGCGCAAAAAAGAAAAACGCGGCCGAAACCGCGTGTCAGGACATACCAAACTTGTTTGCCGTGGTGGCGGCAAGGACCCCGTCAAGGGGGCTGGTAAGCGATTAAGCTACGTTGTTGTTCCGATGCCGGAACTGCTGCTCCAAGGACTCCATCTGGTCCTTGAGGCGCAATTTCAACTTTTTCAGACGGACCTCTTCGATCTTCTCATCCTCGGAGAGAAATCTCTTTTGGGTGAGGCTATCGAGCCGCTGTGAATATTGGGAATGTTCAGTTACAAGGCGCCGAAACTCTTCATTGCTGGCGAAGAGCACGTCCCGAACCTGAGCTGCCATCCAGCAGACCTCCTACCAACAGTCTGGCAAGGACTTTAAGCTAGCACAGGGTCAAGGCCGCTTCAATCGGTTTTGCAGCCGATAGGCTGAATTTTTTTCCTGCCCTGCCGGCGGTGCAATTTGGGAAAGTGGCCGGTGGACAGGGGGCAAGGCTGGCGGCTCGGTAGTCCGCAGTCGTAGTCCCGGAAATCAAAGCCGGCCTACAAGTTACGGGCTACCGATGACCCTGCGGTAGAGGACCGCATCTTCGTCGGGGTGCTGGTAGTAGTGGCGTCGGCGTCCCGTCGCGGCGAACCCGTACTTGGCGTAAAAAGCGCGCGCGGCTGCATTCGATGCGCGTACTTCCAGGAAAACGCTTTCGCCGCCCTGCTGCTTCACCACATCGAGGAAGTGGGCGAGCAGAGCGGAGGCCAAGCCGCGCCGCTGCGCACCAGCAGCGACAACGATGTTTTCCAGTTCCCATTCCGGGCCGATTTGATTCGCAATCAGGAAGCCCTGCACCGTGTCGTTCTGGATCACGAGCGCGAGGCGGGGCGGATCGCCGGCAAAAATGCGGTCGTACTCGCTTTCGTTCCAATGCGCGGCGGTCGGGGCCTGCGCTTCAATGCGGCGCATGGCGGGAACGTCGGCGGGAGTGGCGGGACGAATGTGCAAGCCGTTAGCTGTTAGCTCTTAGCTTTTAGCTCTTAGCCCTTAGCTCTTAGCTTTTAGCTTGCCTGGTCAGTTCTCGCCCTTCAGCTCTGCAGGACGATGCGGCCGTTGGCTAACAGGTAAGAACTAAAAGCTAAGAGCTTCCTTTCGAAAAGATTTCCGCGTCGGAGTGGCGGATGTAGTTGGCGTCCAGCGCTTCCGGCAAAATGACCTGACCGGCGGCAATCCTGAGCGCGCCGATACGGGCAATCACGTCGCTCTGCGGACGGGGCACAACCTGCACTTCCTGTCCACGGGCGCGCAGCAGGGAGGCGACGGATTCGTCGGGAGTGATCACCGGCACCTGCGGCGCCAATTGTGCCTCGGCGGCGAATTCCTGCATCGGCATCAGGACCTCACGCACCAGCTTGGGTACCGCGTTTTCGCCGACCACGTACTCACCGACATAGACCTCGCCGCGCATGGCGTCGAGAGCGGTGATGACCTGCGCTTCGAAAGGTTGATTTCCAGTTCCAGGCTCGGAGAACCGGGTCAGGCCTCTGGCGCCCGCCCATGCCAGCGCTTCCAGCAGCGAAACAGCGGCGATAGGCTTGCGCGTGATTTCCGCCAGCGCCTTAATCGTGGAGAGCCCGACTCGCAGGCCGGTGAAGGAACCGGGACCGGTGGCGGCGGCGTAGGCGTCAATGGCAAGTTTGTCCAGCTTATGGCGCGCCAGCAGCGCCGAAATTTGCGGCATCAGTTGCGCCGAGTAGGTGCGGCCGGCGAGGGGAACGAGTTCGAGCAGTTCAAAATCGCGGGCGTGGGCGCCCGCGCCACATTTGCACAGGGCTACGCTGCCGCTTGAGCCCGCCGTATCTATGGCAAGAACGATCACCCGGTCACCCGATCGCCCGATCACTAAACTCCTTTGGGCTGCTCTTCGCACAACTCCAGCAGCACGCCCCCGGCGCTGGAAGGATGCACGAAGACGTAGAGGTGACCGCCGGCGCCGACCTGGATTTGCTCGTTGATCAGGCGCACGCCGGACTTCTTCAGGTTCTCCACTGTGCTCTGCAGGTTTTCCACGCGCAGCGAGACATGGTGCAGGCCCTCGCCGCGCTTGGCGAGGAATTTGGCGATGGGCGAGTCGTCGGAAAGCGGCTCCAGCAGTTCGATGCGGCTCTTGCCGAGGGGCACCATGGCGAGGCGGACCTTCTCCTGGGCGACGGTTTCCTCCGGCATCACCTGCATGCCGAGGTTCTGGTAGAAGGTTTTCGCCTGGGCAAGCGACTTGACCGCGATTCCGAGATGATCGATTTCAAACATTGCGAGTTCCTCGCGGGATTTGTGATTTAGCGATTTGTGATTTAGTGATTTAAAGCGTTGCGTGCGGCTTGCGCAATCACTCAATCACAAATCACTAAATCGCAAATCATAAATGGGTTACGACCGGCCGAGCCTGCTGACAATCTCTTCCACCAGCGAGTACGGGTCGCGCTTGTGTTCGGCGATTTCGGCGGCGTAGCGGGAGATGGCGCCATCTCCCATTTCGTCGCGCAGCACGCGCTGCAGCAGCGACTCACGCAGCATTTCCACCAGGCGCTCCTGCCAATTCTGCACTCTTTTCTGCAAGCCGAGATTGTGGGTGCGCAGGAACTCTTCGTAGGAGGCGATTGCTTTCGCCAGTTCCGGGACGCCCTGGCCGTCGCTGGCGACGGTCTTGACGATCGGCGGCGTCCAGTTATCGGAACGCGTGGAGAGCGACTGCATGGCGCGGATCTCGCGCTCCACGCGCTCCGCGCCTTCGCGGTCGCTCTTGTTGATGACAAACACGTCGGCAATTTCCATGATGCCGGCCTTGATGGTCTGCACGTCGTCGCCCATGCCGGGCACGAGCATGACGACGGTGATCTCGGCCAGGCGCACGATGTCCACTTCGTCCTGTCCGACGCCGACGGTTTCGATCAGCACCAGGTCGCGCCCGCTGGCATCGAGCACGGCGGCAACGTCGGAGGTGGTACCGGCCAGGCCGCCGAGCGAGCCGCGCGTCGCCATGCTGCGGATGTAAATGCCGGGATCGGCGTAGTGCGAGCCCATGCGGATGCGGTCGCCCAAAATCGCGCCACCGGTATAGGGGCTGGTCGGGTCAACGGCAATGATGCCGATGGTCTTGTTTTCCTTGCGATATTCCTTGGCGAGCTGGTCAACCAGGGTGCTCTTCCCTGCTCCGGGAGCGCCGGTCAGGCCGATGATGCGCGCGTGCCCGGTGTGCGGAAACAGCGCCTTGAGCAGTTCGGTGGATTCGGGCACACGGTTCTCGACCGTGGTGATGGCGCGCGCCAGGGCGCGGGGATCGCCGGAGCGAATGCGTGAAACCCAGTTTTTGATGTTGGTGGCCACTGTCGTTGATCGTTTGTCGTTGGTCGTTGGCGCGAACGACTAACGACCAACGACGACCGACTAGTCTTTCAGAAGCTGGCGGGCAATCACAAGCCTTTGGATCTCGCTGGTCCCCTCCCCGATGGTACACAGCTTCACGTCGCGATAGAACTTTTCCGCGGGGTAATCCTTGATGAACCCGTAACCGCCATGGATCTGAACACCTTCGTTGGCGCAGCGCACCGCGACTTCGCTGGTGTAGAGTTTCGCCATGGAGGATTCCTGGGTGGTCTTCATGCCCTTGTCCTTCATGTCGGCGGCGCGCATGGTGAGCAGGCGGGCGGCGTCAATTTCGGTGGCCATGTCGGCGAGCTTCCACTGGATTGCCTGGAATTCGCTGATCGCCTTGCCAAACTGCTGGCGCTCCTTGGAATACTTCAGCGCCGCCTCGAAGGCGCCCTGGGCCATGCCAAGTCCGAGGGCGGCGATGGAGATGCGCCCGCCGTCGAGAATACGCATGGCGTCAACGAAGCCGTCGCCTTCCTTGCCGAGCAGGTTTTCTGCGGGAATGCAGCAGTCCTCGAAGATGAGTTCGGAGGTGTCGCTGGCGCGCAGGCCGAGCTTGTTCTCTTTCTTGCCTGGCCGGAAGCCCCTGGTGTCTTTCTCGACGATGAACGCCGACAGCCCGTGGGTGTGCGCCGCCTTGTCGGTGACGGCGAGAACGACCACGACATCGGCGTAGTGGCCGTTGGTGATGAACGTTTTCGTGCCGTTCAACACCCAGCAATTGCCGCGGCGAACCGCCGACATACGGGCGCTGCCGGCATCCGATCCGCTGCCCGGTTCGGTCAGTCCCCAGGCGCCGATGTGCTCGCCAGTGGCAAGCTTGGGGACGTACTTGCGCTTCTGCTCTTCGCTGCCGGCGGTGAAGATGTGGTTGGTGCACAGCGAGGTGTGGGCGGCCACGATGATGCCGATGGACCCGTCCACGCGAGAGAGTTCCTCGATGGCGAGCACGTACTCGACATAGCCCATGCCGGCGCCGCCGTATTCGGGCGGGAAGATGGCGCCCATCAGGCCGAGGCGCCCGACTTCCTTGACGGTCTCCAGCGGAAAGCGCGATGCCTCGTCCCACTCCATGACGTGAGGACGGATTTCGCGCTCGGCAAACTCGCGCACGCTCTTGCGGAGCTGCAGTTGTTCATCGTTGAGTTGAAAATCCAAAACCAGCCTCCGGTGCGGGCGGGCGCGGCCGCCAGGGGGAACGAACACGTATAACATACGCTGGGGGCAAGGCAAAGTGCCGCTTATGGAAAAGTGAAGTACTTCAGTAACTTGGCGGACGAGCTTGTCAGGAAATCGGCATTTCGGTCTTTAGGTTTTAGGCGTTAGGTTTTGGGCTCCAGGCCTTGGGTCGGGTGGTATGTGCCGCTTCCGCCTAACGCCTAAGACCTAAAACCCAAAGCCCATTCACTTCCCGGTTGCTGCGGTTTCGTGCTTGCGCGCCTTGCCGGCCAGGAACTTGAAGAGCCACACGGGCGCGATGAAGATAGCAGCCGGGTTCTTGGTGAAGGCGGGCTGATTGCCTTCGATGACGTGTCCCAGGGTCGCGAGCCCGAGCGCGGCGGGGATAAGCAGCAAGCCGATAATCGGGTGCCACCACACCACCACGATGGACGAAAATCCCAGCGGAATAGCAATCATGTGCAGCGCGCGATTGACGGGATGCGTGTGCTGATCGTCGTAGAGCGACAGGAGCTTCATCGAGCCACCCTCCCCGGTGCGGGAGAGTGTCTCACTGGCTGATGGTCACGAAGGTGGGCTGCGGCGAGCCGGAAGCATTGGTGTTGATGACGGTGTCGTCGGAAGTGCGAATGGAGGTAATCGTGTTGGAATCGCGGTTGGCGACCACCACCTTGGTCGAAGCGGCATCGGCGGCCAACGAGACCGGCGTGCTGCCCACGGTGATTGTCTTTCGGATGGCCAAGCTGACGGTATCGATGACGGACACGGTCGTCCCCGAGCACCCCGCTAGGTTGACGGCATCGCTGCACCCGGCATTGGCCACATAGACGCGCGTGCCATCGGGCAAGGCAGCAATGGAAGCAGGACCGGCGCCGACGGCGACCGTCTTGATCAGGGTGAGGCCGGTATCGGCGTCGAAAACGGAAATGGTGTTGGATCCGGTATTGGCGACGTACAGGCGCCGCCGGCTGGAATCGAAAATGAGGGAGTTGGGAGAAGCACCGCTGGCCACGGTCGCGACCACGGAGTTGCTGGCGGTGTCGATCGCCGAAACTGTCCCGCTACCCTGGTTCGCCACATACAAGGTCTTGCCATCAGAGTTGATGGCGGCGGCGACGGGAGAACTGCCCACGGGAACAGTGGCGGCCACGGAATTGTTTAGGGTAGTAATCGCGGACACGGTGCCGTCGCCCTTATTGACGCTGTACAGTACCGTGGTGTCGGTCGTCTGGAGCAACGCCACCGGCGTGCGTCCCACCGGGATCGAACTCTGCAGGGCAGCATTCGTAACCACGCCGACCGAGTTAGTCCCCGAGTCGGCCACGTACATGAGACCGGACTGGGTGCTGGCGAGGTATACCGGCGCCGAGCCCGCCGGCAGCGTGACGATCGTCACCGTGGACCCCTGCGACAAAGGCGTGAAGAATGACAAGCTATCGTCATTCTTGTTGGCGACCAGCGCCTGGGAGGAGGAAGGCAGGAAAGCAGCGTGACTCGGGCTGCGTCCGACCACGAAGTTGCCGATGTTGGTGTCTCCGGAAACATCAATGGTACTGGCCATACCGGGAGAGCCATTGTTATTGCTGATGACCACGGCAACGCGGGTGGCTTGCGGGTCGCCGCCGGGCTTGGGTACGGGATTGGCGACCGGACGATAGGTATCGCCGCAACCGCTCAGCAACACCCACGCCAACGCAGCCGCAATGCCAGCGGGCACACGGCGAAGTGGTTTCCGGACGGCTACGGATGATTGCACCGGCGGCGCCGGGTGTTCGAGGTGTTTGCCCATGAGGAAATTCCTATTGTAATCGGCAGGCAGCTTGGGCGCTAGCTCTTGGCGCAAGACTAAACCTGTTCCCGATCATGCCGGGGCCGAATGCCTAAAACCTAACGCCCAAAACCTAAAACCTTCCTTTGGTACGATGCTGGGCAGCGAACCTGGCGCCGCCAGCCATTTTGCACGCCCTGCTAACCCAGCACGTTTTGGTCGCCGTAGCCGTCACCGCGGCCTTTGCTGCGGGCGCATGGCTGCTGCGCGGAGCGACGGCGGGAGGAGCGCTGGCGGGATTTGCCGTCGCGTTGGCGTTATTCCTGACCGCCGGACCGGGCGGGTTCGCGGCGCTGGTGAGCGTATTCTCCGTGGCGTGGTTGACGACGCGGCTTGGCTACCGGCGCAAGCAAGCGCTGGGCATCGCGGAAAGCGCGCGCGGCCGCTCCGCCGCGCAGGTGCTCGCCAACCTGGGAGCTGCCGCCGGGTTCTCAGTCGCCGCCAATGTCACGGGGTATCACGCGCTGCTGGCGGCAGCGATGGCTGCCCTCGCCGAAGCTGCCGCCGATACGGTTGCCAGCGAATGTGGCGAAGCGCTCAGCCAGCGCGCCTACCTGATTACCACGATGCGCGCCGTGCCGGCCGGCACCAATGGCGGCGTAAGCGTCCCGGGAACGGTCGCCGGAGTAGCGGCTGCGGCGATGGTCGGAGCCGTAGCGACCGCAACCCACGTGGTGCCGCCCTCGGCTCTGCCGATCGTCATCGGGACAGGAGTAGTGGCGACGGTCATCGACAGCCTGCTCGGCGCCACCCTGGAGAAACGTGGCGTCATCGGCAATAACGGCGTGAATTTCGCCAGTACAATTGCGGCTGGGTTGATCGCGCTACTGCTGGGGAAGCTCGGATCATGAAGAAAATCGTATTCGCATGCGTGCACAATGCGGGCCGGTCGCAAATCGCCGCCGGATGGGCGCGCCACCTGGCCGGGGACCGCCTGGAAGTCGTTTCCGCGGGAACCCAACCCGGTCCGCACCTCAATGCGCAGGTGGTGGCAGCGATGCGTGAGGCCGGGATTGACCTGAGCGGCGTCCAGCCCCAGTTGCTCACGCCGGAGTTGGCGCACGGAGCGGACTACATCGTCACCATGGGCTGTGGCGAGTCCTGCCCGGTGATTCCCGGCGTGAAACGCCTCGATTGGCCGATCACCGACACGCAGGGGCAGCCCATCGAGGTGGTGCGCAAGATCCGCGACCAGATCCAGGAGCGCGTTTTGGACCTGCTCCGGTCCGAGGGCGTGCTCCACCGCTCATCCCATTAAATCCAAAGTGCTATCTCCAAAGTCCCGTTTTTTTGCCGCAACATCTGCGCTAACATCCGCGTCTAATCAGGAGGCAGTTCTCACTATGCGGTGGCGGACCTTCATGATCGGCTGGACGATGGCGCTGGCGGTGCTGTTGATCGCCCATCCCAAGCCTCCGGCCGGAAACGAAGACGTGGGCACCGCGGTGGTTGAACTCACCTACGCTGCCTCACCGAACTCGTCGGCCAACCGGCAGTGGAACGCCAATGCCGGGCATGCGCCGCGAATCGTGGCCCCGCTGGTCGTGCTGGATGTCACTGGGCGGATGCGTGCCGACGCCAATTACCTGCTCAGCATGGAAGACATCGCGCGCTGGGAAGAACTGCACGGCCACGTGCCTCCAAACGCGGTGGTGATGGCGCGCAGTGAGGTACCGGTCCTGTGGCGCTCGCAGCCGGAGAGGCGCGGACACGACGACGGCAACGCCGGACGCTTCCCTGGATTCAGCGAAGACGCGATTCGTTTCCTGGTGGAAGCGCGCTACGCCTACGGCCTGGGCACCGAGACGCCTGCCAACGGGCCTTCGGTGGTGCTGGTTTATCGCCCAGGGAAATAACGGGCTTCCTCGATACTCCACGCTCAGAACTCACAACTGCTTCACTGCGGAAACCACGAAGGGTACAGCCGCCAGAAGACGTAGCTGGCCGATTCGCGAAGCACGGCCGAGATTTTCGCGCTGGCCGCGTGCGGCACCGAGCCTGGGCGCGGCGAGCCGTAAGCGACAATGCCCCAGCGGCTCATCAGCCGCTTGATGCGAAAGATGTGGTAGGCGTCGCTGACCGCGACCACGCTGTGCATACCGTTGGCGCGCAGGATGGCGCTGACGCGCTCCGCCGATTCGGCGGTGTCCTCACTTTGGGTCTCGGCGATCAGGGAGCGGTCGGGAATGCCGCGGCGTGACAGGTAGTCGCGGCCGACTCCGCCCTCGGTGAACTTGGGATCGGCGCCGGCGCCGCCGGTGGTGATCACCATGGGCGCCAGACCGCGCTCAAAAAGCTCGTAGGCATGATCGAGGCGCGCGCGATACACGGGCGATGGCCGGCCGGCGTATTCCGCCGCGCCAAAGACGACGATAGCGTCCGCACGCCGCGCTTCATCACGATTTCCCTGCCGCACAATGAAGAAAGCCGCCACCGCAAACGCCGCCAGCACAATAGCGACGCACCACGCCGCGAGTTGGCGCACGATGGTGCTTGTGCTGCGGGCGGATCGTTGCAGAGCGGATGCGGCGGATGGGTTCACAGCAGGCCTAAGTGCCGGCGGCTTCATTCTCCGCCGAGGGTGTCGGCGATCGCCTGCCGGGGGACTGCGCCTTCCCGCAGGACGCGCCAGCCGCCCTCGCTGAGGTCCACGATGGTCGAGGAGACGTCGCGCGGCGACGGTCCGCCATCCACGATGATCGAAATCCTCTCCTGCAACTGGTCGCGGACGGCCGCAGCGGTGGTGCACTCGCTCGCCCCGCTGAGGTTGGCCGAGGTGGCGGTGATCGGCACCCCGGCAGCACGGATCACGGAAAGCGGAATGTTGGCCGATGGAATACGCAACGCCACGTTGCCGGTGTTGGCGGTCACTTTCAACGGCAGGCGCGACGCCGCCGGAACGATGATGGTTAGCGGCCCCGGCCAGAATTTCCGCGCCAGCTCATAAAATTCGTCCGGCAGCGGATCGCGCGCCAGCATCTCCGCCTGCTCCTCGCTCTCAATCAGCAGCGACAACGCTTTGTGGCGCGAGCGCGATTTGATTTCGTACACGCGCTCCACCGCGCGCAGGTTGAAGGGATCTGCCGCCAGGCCATAGAAGGTGTCGGTCGGCATACCCAGCACGTGGCCGGACTTGATCTGCTCCGCCGCATAGGCCACCAGCGAAGACTCCGGAGTGTCGCTGTTGATCTTCAGGATTTCGGCGCGCACGCTCATTGCAGTAGGACTCATCTCGGCAAACCGCGAATACTAACTTACCATCGGCGCAAACCGCAAGGGAAGTACCCCGGGGCAAAGGTCGCACGCCGAACCGCGCCTGCGCAGGCCCAAATTGGACCTGGGTGATACCGGAACAGCGGGGCGGCGTATCATCGTGCCGATGGCCGAATACGATCGCCTGCGCCGCGTTTCCAGCCGCCAGAATTCGCTGGTCAAGGAACTCCGGCGCGCTTTTCACGATGGCGAACCGGCCGCCGACGGCTCTATCGCCATCGAAAGCGTCCGAACCATTGAGGAAGCAATCCGCAGCGGGCTGCGCTTTCGCGCCGTGTTCTTCGCCGAATCCGCGCGGCCCCGCGCCGGACGCCTGTTGCCGCAATTCTCCGCCAATGTCGAAATCCTGCTTCTCCCCGACGACGTGTTCCAAAGCGTGGTTGCCACGGAAACGCCGCAAGGGGTGGCGGCGCTGGTGCGCCTGAAGGTCCACAAGCTCGATGATCTGCTGGCCGCGCCCGAACCGCTGATCGTGGCCGCTGCCGGCGTGCAGGACCCCGGAAACCTGGGCACGATCATCCGTTCCGCCGAAGCATTTGGCGCCGCCGGCTTGCTGGTCGGAGCGGGGACGGTGTCTCCCTACAATCCCAAAGTCGTGCGTGCGTCGGCGGGTTCGCTGTTTCGCTTGCCGGTGGTGGGAGTGGAATTTCCGGCGGTGCTGTCCGCGCTCCGCGAGCGCGGCCTGAAGTTGCTGGCCACATCGTCGCACAAGGGCACGGCGGTGGAGGAGGCGGATCTTACCGGAGGCGTGGTGGTGATGATCGGGAACGAGGGCGCCGGCTTGCCGAAGGAGATCATGCGGCAGGTGGATGGGCAGGTATCGATTCTGCACGCGGCGGGTGTCGAATCCCTGAATGCCGGCATGGCGGCGACCATTGTTCTGTATGAAGCGTCGCGCCAGAGAAAGAAATCATGATTCACCACAGAGACACGGAGACACGGAGTCGAATAGGTCTGATCGAAGAAGAAGTAACTGAGGCCATCATCGGCGCTGCCATCGAAATTCACCGCGAGCTTGGGCCTGGATTGCTAGAATCCGCCTATGAGGAATGTCTCTGCCACGAACTACATCTGCGCAAGCTCCTATTCCGGCGACAGCTTGATCTGCCGGTACAGTACAAGGGCCTGAAGCTGGATTGCGGCTATCGAATCGATCTCCTGGTAAACGATTCCGTCATTGTTGAGCTCAAGGCAGTTCCGCGCCTTCTGCCGGTACATGAAGCGCAACTGGTAACGTATTTGCGATTGTCGGGCAAGCGCGTGGGCCTTCTGATCAATTTCAATGTTGCGGCGCTCAAGAATGGCATTGTCCGCCGGGTTTTATGAATTTGTTTTCTCCGTGTCTCCGTGCCTCCGTGGTGAGTTACTGTCGTGAGCCTGTTCAATCCAATTCGCCGCCCAGACGAGCCGCCGGACCGGTCCACGCCGCTGGCCGATCGCATGCGCCCGCGGTCGCTCGGCGAATTCGTCGGTCAGGAGCACCTGCTCGGGCCCGGCAAGCCGCTGCGGCTGCAGATCGAGCGCGACGATCCCGGCTCGATCATCTTCTGGGGCCCGCCGGGAGTGGGCAAAACCACGCTGGCCAAGATCATCGCCCGCGTCACCAAGGCGGACTTCATCGAGTTTACCGCCGTGCTTTCCGGCATCAAGGAAATCAAGCAGGTGATGGCCGATGCGGAAAAAGCCCGCCAGTTCGGCACGCGCACCATCGTTTTCATTGACGAAATCCACCGCTTCAATAAGGCGCAGCAGGACGCGTTTTTGCCGCACGTGGAGAAGGGCAATATCCGGCTGATCGGCGCCACCACGGAAAATCCTTCCTTCGAAATTATCGGCGCGCTGCTCTCGCGGACCCGCGTGTACGTGCTGCATCCGCTCGCCGGGGAGGAGATCGTGGTTCTGCTGCGCCGTGCCCTGGAAGATCGCGAACGCGGGCTGGGCGAAATGAACGTGCGTGCCGAAGATGCCGTGCTGCAGCGCATCGCGGCCTATTCCAGCGGCGACGCGCGTTCCGCCTATAACGTGCTGCAGGTGGCCGCCGACATCGCGGGCGAGAACGCCGAGATCACCGACGCGATGGTGCAGGACGCGCTGCAGCGGCGCGTGCTGCTCTACGACAAGACGGGCGAAGAGCACTACAACCTCATTTCGGCGCTGCACAAGTCGGTGCGCAACAGCGATCCCGATGCCGCGCTCTACTGGCTGGGCCGCATGCTCGAAGCCGGCGAAGACCCGCTCTACGTTGCGCGCCGCGTGGTGCGTATGGCGGTGGAGGACATCGGACTGGCCGACCCCAACGCGCTCTCGCTGTGCATGGCGGCGCGCGATGCGGTGGACTTCATCGGCATGCCGGAGGGCAATCTCGCGCTCGCCGAGGCAGTGGTGTATCTCTCCGTCGCGCCGAAATCGAATGCGCTGTACACGGCGTACGGTTCGGTGCGAGCCGACGTCGAGACCACCGCCGCCGAACCGGTGCCGCTCCACCTGCGCAACGCGCCGACCTCGCTGATGAAGAACCTCGGCTACGGCGCCGGCTACCAGTACGCCCACGATCTCAAGGAGAAAGTCGCGGACATGCAGTGCTTGCCGGACAATCTTCGCAACCGCACCTACTACCATCCGACGGTAGAGGGAGTGGAGAAGCGCATCCGCGAGCGGCTGGAGGAGATCAGGCGGAGACGGGCAGCGGCGAAACCATCCACCACGAAGGGCACGAAGGGAAAAGACGAATAGCCGGTTTCCGTCGCTCGAGACTCGCGTCTCGGGACTCCCGACTCACCCGAAACGCGCGCGGTGCTCCTTCAGGATGCAGTGGTCCATGACCACGAAGATGCCGGCGCGGCGGGCCTTTTCAGCCGCCTGCTCGTGAATGACGCCCTCCTGCATCCAGATGGCGGGGACTTTCAACTGGATGGCCTGGTCCACGACTGCGGGCACAAATTCCGGCCGCCGGAAAATGTTGACGACGTCTATCTTTTCTTTCACGTCGAGCAGCGAGCCATACGACGGCTCGCCGAGCGCGTCCGTGATGGTCGGATTGACGGGAACGATGCGGTATCCCTGCGACTGCATGTACGCGGCGACTCCGTGACTCGGGCGCAAGGGACTATCGGAAAGTCCGACCACGGCGATGTTACGCGCGCTCTTGAGCAGTTCTCCGATCTGATCGGCCTTGCTTGTAGGCACGCCGGTTCTCCTGGCTGGCACACCATTGTAGTAGACGCGAGTTGGCGGCGGCCTAGTCGCCGAAGATGTTCTTCTTCTCCGTCCGCTCCCGGAACATCTTGAGCGCCACCTTGCGCACGGTCTCGGAGACATTCTTGTTCCCGGAGAGCGCGCGGAGATCCATATTCAGCAGATTCTTGACGATGGTGAGTTGCACGTCCAACGGGCAGCGCGGGTTGTTGGCCAGGGCCCGCACCACGGCGTAGGTTTTCATGTACTTGCGTTTGCCGGCGATGCCGCGCAGCACGCTCTCCTGCACGTTCTTCATCGAGGCGAACATCTCCACTTCCTGGTCGTTGACCTTGGGTGACTCCAACACCGCCGACGACACCACCTTGGAGCCATCGCGAATCAGGATGAAGCGCTCTTCCTTGTTGCCCTTGATGGCCAACTGCACGCGCTCGCCGACCGTGAGGCGCGAAATTTTCTGCAACGGCGAGACGCGCTCGTCGCTTTCTTCTTTCGCTTTCCTCACCTTCTCCGCCGTGACCGCCGACACCGACGCCGACGGCGCGGCTGCAACCGGCGCGGCTTCCACGGGTTGCTGCTCCGCTTCCGCGTCACTCACAAGCTGAAAGCTCTTCCCTTCCTCGGCCGCGATTTCCACCGCGTGCTCGGCCACGTATTGCGCGACTGCCTCCTCGTATGCGGCGTCTTCGGCTGGCCCGGCCGCTTGCTGGGTGGTTGCGAGCCTCTCCAGCGTGTCGCGCACCTGCTGCACCTGTGACGGCATCAGCACCGGGTTCGAAGTGAGCGCTTGCAGCACGTTCGCCGACGCCTTGGCGCGCGCCGTGGCCAGCAGCAATTGCACCGATTCCGCGGAATGTTCCTGCGCGATCTCCAGCAGCGCGGATTCCGGAATGGCGGGATTCTCGAGCAGCGCCGGCATCAGGCGCGGGCGGCGGTTGTGCAGGAAGTATTCCAGGACATCGCCAGGACTGGCGGGATCGGAGCACACCGCGCGGCACGCTGCCTCGTCCCAACTGGCGAGGGTCATCCGCGCTTCATCACCGAACAGCGGCGTAGCGGCCAGGTACACCAGGATCTCGATCATCTCCGCCGCGGGCAGCGCGAGCGCGCCCTTGGACGCCGAGCGCATCACGTTTGCCGGCACCTCGGATTGCTTGATCAGGTCGATCATCCGCGGCACGGGTTCACTCCTCTTCCGCCGGAGCGGCGCTCCAGTTCATCCACCACCCGCGAAAGTTCGTCCATCAGGCGCTTGCGGCCATGCGCTGCCGCGTCCTCGGGATGATGGTCCCGCGCCTCGGCCGCGCGGAATGCGTCCAGCAGGGCGCGGTAATACCACAGCGTGCCCTGCTTTTTGCCGCTGAAACGGTCGAAGACGGCATCTCCGATTTCATAGTGGTCCGACAAAATCGCGCGCGTGTTGTGCACCTTGTCGGCGGCCGACACCAGCCGCACTTCGGGATCCGCCTCGTGCTCGACGTGCGCGATGTACTTCTCCTTGCGCTCGCACCACGGCGCCTTGCAGTCGGGATCAATCTCATCGGAATCGGTGCATCCGTGCACGATGTGCGCCACTTTCGCACCGAACAGCTTGCGGATCTCCTCCAACCTCGGCTGCCCGCCCTGGTCTTCGACAGCGTCATGCAAAAGGGCCGCAATCGCCATCTCCTCGTCGCCGCCCGATTCCAGCACCAGCGACGCCACCCCGAGCAGGTGCCCGACATAGGGAATGTCCTTGCCCTTGCGCGGCTGCTCGCGGTGCAGCCGGGCGGCGTACACCAGCGCGTCGTTGAACTTGTCGCTCAGCGGGCGCGAAAGAACGCGCTTCTTGTGCTTGCTGTCAGGCATGGCCGCCTTTCCGTCCCGATCGCCCGATCACCTGATCGCCAGATCACCCGATTATTTCGCCGCCTGCTGCTCCTGCCGCCGCATCATCAGGTACGCCCGGATGAAGGGCTGCAGATCGCCGTCCAGCAAGCGGTCCACGTCGCCCATCTCCATGCGCGTGCGCACGTCCTTCACCATGCGATAGGGCGCCAGCACGTAGGAGCGAATTTGCGAGCCGAAATCGATGTCGAGCTTGGAGTCCTCGATCTTCTTCGACGCAGCCCGCTTTTTCTCCAGCTCGAATTCGTAGATGCGCGAGCGCAGCATGCTCATGGCCCGTTCGCGGTTCTTGTGCTGCGAGCGCTCGTTCTGGCAACACACCACGATGTTGGTCGGGAGGTGCGTGATGCGTACCGCTGAATCCGTGGTGTTGACGTGCTGCCCGCCCTTGCCGCCGGAACGATACGTATCCACCCGCAGGTCTTCCGGCTTGATGTCCACCTGGATGGACTCGTCAATTTCCGGCGAGACGAACACGCTGGCGAACGAGGTGTGGCGCCGCTTTGCCTGGTCGAAGGGCGACATGCGCACCAGCCGGTGCACGCCGATTTCGCTGGTCAGCAGACCGTAGGCGTAATCGCCGGTAACCGTGAACGTCGCCGACTTGATCCCCGCCTCTTCACCGGGCTGGTAATCGTTGAGCACGGTCTGGAAGCCCTGGCGCTCCGCCCATCGCATGTACATGCGCAGCAGCATCTCCGCCCAATCCTGCGATTCGGTTCCGCCCGCGCCAGGATGAATGGTGACAATGGCGTTGCGCGCGTCGTTTTCGCCGGAGAGCAGCGTCTCGGTCTCGAGCTTCTCGACGCGCTCGCGCAAGGAGCTGACCTCGCGCCGCAGGTCGGCGGAAACGTCCTCGCCCTCGCGCCCCAGTTCAAAATAGGCGTCGAGGTCGCTGATGCGCCGCGCCAATTCGGCCTCGGTGGACAGCATGTCCTCCAGGCGCTTGCGCTCGCGCATTACCGTCTGCGATTTTGCGGGATTCGACCACAGGTTCGGGTCGGAGGCTTCTTTTTCCACCCGCTGCATCTGCTCGCGCAGCCGGGGTACGTCAAAGATACTCCCGCAGCTCGCGCACCTTGTCGCGCAACGGGAGGTATTCCTGTTCCAGTTCTTCCAGCATGTGAGTTATTGAACCCTTTAGTGATTTAGTGATTTTGGTCGCGGCGCAGCGGAAAATCACTCAATCACTCAATTACTAAATCACTCAATCGTTCGCGCCTTCAGGCCAACGCTCACCACGAGCGCTATCAATGAAATTATCGCACACAGCCACACGAACCAGTTCCCATGACGGGTGTAAAACGTGGTGCCGCTCACCACGCTGTAGGGCACGTCCAGCGAGGTGCGCAGGTTGCGCGGCGCCTGCGCCACCACGCGTCCAAACGGATCAATCGCCACCGTGATGCCGGTATCGGTGGCGCGCACCAGCCAGCGATGGTTCTCGATGGCGCGCATGCGCGCCTGGTTCAGGTGCTGTACCGGCGCGGCGGTCTGGCCGAACCAGGCGTCGTCGGAAATGTTGACGAAAACCTGCGCCCCGTTGTTGGCGAAATCGCGAATCTCCGCCGGGTACGCCGCCTCGTAGCAGATGAACACGCCCATCTGGTAGTTCCCCAGCGCCAGCGGCTTGCGCGATTCACCGGGAAGGAAATCGCCGACCTCGCGCGTGAGCTTGCCGGCAAAGGTCAGCAACCGTTTAAACGGAACGTACTCGCCAAACGGGACGAGGTGGATCTTGTCGTAGCGCGCGATCCAGTCGCCATTGGGCGCGATCACCTCCGCCGAGTTGTAGAGTTGCGACGCCGGCTGCCCAGGGTTGGCCACGCCCAGGCTGCCCACCACCATGGTTGCATGCGCGCGCCGCGCCACCTCGCTGACCGCGGCGCGGAATTCCGGATTGGTGATGAAGAACGGCGCCGGCGACTCCGGCCACACCACCAGGTCCGGAGCCGGTTCGGTGGGGCCCAGTTCGCCCCGGCGCGGCACGCTCAAATCGCCCAGCTCGCGCAAGGTGGATTGAAAGTACTCGGGCGTCCACTGGTCGGCGTTGAGGATGGGAATATTCGCCTGCACCAGGCGTGCGGTGCGGTCCGCGGCCAGTCGCGGCGGCTCGACCAGTTCGCCCGCTTGCAGCAGCCCGGCAACGACGATGGCAGCCAGCAACACCATCTTCCGCCGTTTCGAGTCCACCAGGAACGCCGCCGCGAACGCCGTGTTCACCAGCACAATCTCGAACGAGAGGCCGTAAACCCCGGTCGCGGTTGCGATGCGCGTCAGGGGAATGTTGTTCACCAGCACAGTGCCGAGCGGGTTCCATGGGAAGTCGAAAGGAAAACCGCGCACGATTTCCAGCGGCACCCACAGGAACGGCGCCAGGAACAGCGCCTTTTGGCTCAGTCGTCCATTGGCGAGGATCGCCAGCAGCAAACCAAACACGCCCCAGATCACGCCCAGGGCAAAACAGAACAACACCAGCAAGCCGAGCGACGTCGGGCCGCTCAGCCCGCCGTAGATGTGCATGACGTGGTAAATCCAGTAGGTGGTCCCGAATGACCACATGACTCCGCCGACGTAGGCGAGTAGAAACCCCTGCCCGGCGCTGACCGGTTGCGCATCGCCTCCGCCTACCGGCATGCGCCCGCGCAGGATTGCGACCAACAACGGCGCCAGCGCCACCCAGCACAGAAACGACAGACCGGGGAGCGGGTAGATCAAACTCTGCAAGACGCCGGAGAGCACCGCCAGCATCCAGGCGCCGGCGCTCAGGCGCGATCGCCCGCCGAGTTCGCCGCGCGCCACCATGAAAGGCCGTGCGCCCGCGCCGAGTTTCACCCGGCGCGCATGTTTGCGGTGGTTGTCCATGGCTGCAACCAGATTCTATCGCGCCGCCCGCGCGCGCCTCTGCTACAGTATGCGGTTCCAAGAAAGTAACGAGTCGCGAGTCCCGAGTCCCGAGCTGCTGTGGAGCGCGTGCTGGGGCGCGCGTCACAGGGAGAATTCATGCGCTCGGCTCGGCTTCGCATCACCGCCGCCATCATCCTGGTCGTTCTGGTAACCCAGCCAGCTTTTGCCTGGTGGGACACCGGACACATCCTCATCAACCGCACAGCGGCGCTGAAAGTCCCAAACAACATGCCGCAGTTCATGCGCGCCGCTGCCGATCGCATCGCCTACCTGGGCCCGGAGCCCGACCGCTGGCGCGAGCGCTCCGAGTATTCCCTGAAAGATGCGCAGGAACCCGACCACTATCTCAACATGGAACTGGTCGCCGACATCCCCGAACTTCCCCAGGGCCGCTACGATTACTACCGCCTGCTGTACGCCAAGCGGGTGGCTGCCAAGGAGCATGGCGACGACTTTATGCCCGAGAAAGTCGGCACGCAGCCCTATATCACCATGGAAATTTATGACCGCCTGAAGGTTGCGTTTCGCGAAGATCGGCGCATGAAACAGCAAAACTTGCCGACGGAAGCCGTGGAACAAAATGCCGTGTTCTACGCCGGCTGGCTCGGTCATTACGTCGGCGACGGTTCCAATCCCATGCACACCACCATCAACTACGACGGCTGGGCCGGCCCCAATCCCAACGGCTACACCACGCAAAAAGGCCTGCACGGCGAATTCGAAGGCCGGTTTCCATTGCGCGTCCTGGATAAGATCGATGTCGCCAGCCTGGTCCACGATCCCGTCCGGCTGCAGGATCCCTGGCACGACTACCTGCAGTATCTCCGCGATTCCAACAAGCTGGTCGAGAAGCTCTACCAGATCGAGAAGGCTGGCGAGTTCAAGGACACGGGCACGCCGGAGTCGCGCGAGTTCCTGCGCCAGCGCCTTGCCGCCGGCACGCAGATGCTGCTCAACATGTGGTACACGGCGTGGGAAGAAAGCGCAGTGCCGTTGCCGCCGCGCACTCCGGCTCCGGCGAGCGGGAAATAGGACATTAGGTCTTAGGTTTTAGGTTTTAGGCTTCAGGATTCAGACGCTACTAACTAGAACTGGTTTCAAAAATCGGTTTTTGGGAAGGGCACGGCTTCAGCCGTGCCGCTCGAGACCGCAAAAATAGTGGGCTTTAGCCCCTGAGGGACATTTTTCCTGAGGCGAAGATGTATTTTTGAAACCAGTTCTAGTGCCTAGCCCCCAACCCATGGCTGCCAGCCCCCACTTCAATTACCCCGGTGACTCAAGCTGGTTACTCAGGCCATCTTTCCTCGCCATGCCAATGCGGGTAGAGTCGCGGACAATGGGGGGTGAGATCATGGAACCGATCATCATCTGCTTCGAGTGTCGCAAAAGAACGACGCTGGAAGACATCCAGTCGGGCCACCACAGCCACGCCGACGTCTTAGAGGCAGAGTTCCCGTTCGATCCCGCGGTCAACGCGGAAGACTAGCCGGCGGCACGCGACCCCTGTTGCAATAATCGCGCCAATTCAATGTGCCCGCGCTCGGCAGCGACATCGGCTGGCGTTTTTCCGTCATCATTGCCGGCGGCCGGATCGGCCCCGTGGCGCAGCAATGCTTCCGCCATCTCGCGATTGCCCTGGTTCGCCGCCTCGTGCAGCGCGGTCCAACCCAGATGCTGGCGCGCATTGACCGGCGCGCCTCGTTCCAGCAACACGCGGACGATTCCCAACCGGCGTCCCGCGGCGGCGCTGTGCAGCGGCTGCACGCGCATCGGATTCCGGGCTGCGGCGCCGGGGTCCGCCCCGCGCTCCAACAGCAGTCGCGCCACCGCTTCCTGCCCGAAGAACCAGGCCAGGTGCAGGGGCGTAAAGCCGTCGGGCGAGCAAGCATTCACCTGCTTTGGATTTCCGTCGACAAGCTCCGTGATCCGCGCTGTGTTGCCCAGCGTTGCCGCCTCGAACACGTCGAGCACGACGCCAGAAGCAAGCAACAGTTCCACCAATTCCGTTTGCCCGCGATAGCGCGCGTTCATGGTCGCCGAAACGCCATTCTCGTCGCGTTCCTGCGCCAGCGCGGGATTCGCCCGCAGCAATTCCTTGGCGCGAACCATGTCGTTGCCTTTGATGGCCGCAATCAGATCTGTGCCTGTCATGGTGCGTCACCCCCGGTGGCCCCCCAATGCTAATCCGGTGGGACAGATGACGCAAAACCATCCGCCGGCTACGCCTGATCGCTCAGACATTTCTTCAGATACATTTCGATGTCCGGGCCGCGCGGGTTGCCGAGCACTTTCTCCACCCACGCATTGCGCTCGAACCACAGGATCTGCAAGTCCCAAACCGTGCCGGAGCTTCCCGTAGCCGTCACGTCGTGAAGCGCCTCGGGGCTTTCCCGCGCGGAGCGATACACGTGTCGCTGCAGTTCGCTTTCCCGGTTCCACCAGTTTACAAAGACGAAATTCGCGTCGCGGCCTTCATGGACAGCGAGAAAGCCCACGCCGTAAGCGTCATCGTGATCGCAGGCCGGCGGCAGGCGTTGCTCCGCAATGCGCTTGGCTGCCGCGATAAGTGCGGCTGGGGGCCGCTGGTGGTGTCGCGAGATTCCGTACACCTTCAGCCGCCATCCCCGATGCTCCCACAGCTCCAGGAATAGTACGGGAAGCGGACGGAACGATTCGCTCAGGTGAACAGGCTTGCGTTTTGGGGTTTCGGAGGCCGTGGCGTTAGTGTCCTACATTCGTGGGGATTAGTAAATTCAGTAAATCTGGTACGCCGGCGCCATGGAACGAACGTCCGGCTTGCGCCCGGTAAGCAGCAGCGCTCCGATGCGCTTGAAGTCGCGCAGCTCTTCCGCGTTGCGGAACCACTTGCCGCTGTACTCGTCGGGCGTGGGAGTATCGTCGGGAATGCGCATCGCCTGCACGTCCTCGAAGGCATGCGCCTTCAAAAGCTGCACGTACTCCGCCTCGGAACGCACGTGCACCGGCACTTTCAGCTCGTCCACCCAGCGCAGCGAATAGGGATTGTCCCGGTAGAGGTTGATCAGCAGGAAAAAGCGTCCGTGGGGCGCCAGCACGCGGAACAGCTCTGCCAGCGTGCGCTCCTGGTCGGGGTAGTAATAGAACGCCTCGACGGAAAGCGCCTTGTCGAAGAAATTCTCCTCCCACGGGATCTGCTGCGCCGAGCCCCAGACGAACATGATGTTTTCGAAGTCCCGGGACGCGGCGCGCGCCTGCCGGATCATCTCGTCGGAAAGGTCCACGCCGACCACCTGACCGAACCCTTGCGGCCCCTCGCCCACCAGGCGCGCCAGCAGGCGTGTCGCCCAGCCGGTGCCGCAGCTCAGGTCGAGCACGCGCTCGCCGGCACGCAGGTCCATTAACCGGATGGTCTTTTCCGTGATGTCGAGATGGTGCTTCTCCATCTCCGCGCCGCGGCCTGTCTGGGCCCAGCGATTGAACTCGTCTCGCAGTTGTTGCTCGGGGGTCATGCTCCTATTGTAATTAGTCGGCCTGTGGGTCTATCGGTCTTTCGGTCCATCGTTCTGTCCATCCTTCATACGCCCAAGTACCGATAGACTGATAGACCGATCGACCGATAAACTTTCCCGCCGATGTCGGACCAACTCTCACCCGACGCCCAGCCTCTGCTCCTCTACTGCCCGCAATGCGCCCGCGAGGTCTCCGATCCGCTCACCTGCGGCGACTGCTCGGCGGTCATTTGCCGCGTCTGCGGCACACCCCTGGAATCCCCAGACGAACTCGGCATCGGCTGATCGCATCGACCAAACCACCGCCTTACCGATAAACTAGAAGCGTATGCTCGGCTGGTTCAAGCTGGTATCGGCAAGCTTGGCGGTGCTCCTCCTGCTGGTCGCCTATCTCTGGATCTTGCGCTCCGCCCGCCGCCGCGAACCTCGCTTCACCAGCGAAGCGCAACGCGTCATTGCCTTTGCGCGCGTGGAAGCCGAGCGCCTGCAGTCGCCGACCATCGAACCTGTCCACCTGCTTCTCGGACTGCTGCACGTGCCTGTGCCGGCCATCGTTCGCCACCTGCCGCTCGACTCCCACCAGGCCATCCGCGATGAGGTCAAGGACCACGTCGGCGGCGGCGCGATCGTGGACTACCGCGATGACCTGCCCTTCGGCGACGACGCGCGCCTCGCGCTGGTCGCAGCCGCCCGCGAAGCCCGCGGCCTCAGCTCGCGCCGGATCGGCGCCGAACACCTGCTGCTCGGCCTGCTGCACTCCGACACTTCGCTCGCCGCCTTGATCCTTCGCGAACGCGGCCTGCGCCTGGAACCGCTGCGCGCCGCCATCGGCGGATGGCAGGAATGAGTCTTAACATTGCTTTGCCTGCCGCAGGTTCGGTAACCTGACGGTTTCCACAGCATGGAGGTGCGGACGGTGAAACTGCTGGTGATTGGTGCAGGCATGATGGGTTCGGCGGCAGCCTACGACATGGCGCGCGCCGAGGCAGTGGATTCGGTCACCCTGGCCGATACCGACCGCAAGCGCGCCCGGGATGCGGCGTCGCGCATCAACAAGCTGGCGCGCACCGACAAGGTCCGCGCCGTCGAGGTGGACGCGAGCAGTGAAAAAGCGTCGTCCAAGCTGATGCGCGGCCACGACGCCGCGCTCTCCGCCGTTCCCTACTTCTTCAATCTCGGCCTGGCCCGCGCTGCCGTCGAAGCGCGCTGCCACTTTGCCGATCTCGGCGGCAACAACACCGTTGTCCGCGAGGAATTGGCACTCGACAAGAAGGCCGCCAAGCGTGGCGTCGCTATCGCCCCCGACTGCGGCCTCTCTCCCGGCATGGCCTCGGTCCTGGCGGGCGAGTTGATGCGGCGCATCGGCGGCGAAGCCGGCGCGCTGAAGATCTATGTCGGCGGACTGCCGCAAAATCCCAAGCCGCCGTTCAATTACCAGCTCGTGTTTTCCGTGGAAGGCCTGATCAACGAGTACGCCGAACCCGCCAAAATCCTGCGCCACGGCAAGATTATCGAAATCGAGCCGCTCACCGAACCCGAGGTCTTCCAGGTGCAGGACTTTCCGCCGTTGGAAGCGTTTCACACCTCCGGCGGCACCTCGACTTTGCCGGAAACGTTTCGCGGCAAGGTGGGCGAGTGCTTCGAAAAAACCCTGCGCTACCGCGGTCACCTGGCGATGCTCCGCTCACTCTATGACCTGGGCCTTTTTTCGAAGGAAAAGAAAAAGCTGGGAAAGGTGGAGGTCAGCCCGCGCGAGCTGACGGCCCGGCTCTTCGAGGAGCGCTTCGCCGGAAAGGATCCCGAGGTCACCATCCTGCGCGTCGAGGCGCACGAGAAGCGTCCCTCCGGATTGCGCGCGTTGCTGGCGGAAAAGCGTCCGGCCCGCGTGCTCTCTTTCACCCTGGTGGATCGCTACGATCCGAGCACCGGAATGACCTCCATGATGCGCACCACCGCCTGGCCGGCTTCCATCATCGTGCAGATGCTCGCCGCCGGCGACATTGCCAAGCGCGGTGCCGTGCGCCAGGAGCTGGACGTCCCGGCGGAATCATTCTTGAGCGCCATGGCGCGCCGCGGCATCCAAATTCATTACGAAGAGAGATGATCCGGTGACGAAATTTCTTGACCGCCTGCAGCCCCTGGCCCTGTTGGTCCTGCGCCTGGTCCTGGCCACCGTCATGATCGCGCATGGCTCGCAAAAGGTCTTCGGCGGCATGCCGCGCTTTCAGACGATGGTCTTCGGGATCGGGTTTCCTGCCTGGATGGCTTACCTGTCGGCGGCCGCCGAGTTCGGAGGCGGAATCCTGGTGCTGCTCGGCCTGCTGACGCGCTTTGCCGCCCTCGCCATCACCATTGACCTGATGGTCGCCATCGTCAAAGTTCATTTCAAAGCAGGCCTGCGCGGGCCCGGCGGCTTCGAGTTCCCCATGTCGGTGGTCGCGATTGCGTTTGCGCTCATCTTTTTCGGCGCCGGGCCGATTGCCCTCGATACCGTTTTCGGCGGCCGCAGCACCGTGGACCGCGGGCGCTGAGCCGTTTCCACTTTTTATGTAGCCGATGTCACTCTTTCGGAGACGGCATCTGCGGCAGTGTGCCCCGACTCCAGCCAGATTGACGCTTGACAATGCGGATCATGGGACTAGCATTGAACTTGGGCGAGGACCTCTTTTCACTCCTTCACGTCTCCTGAACTAAGTCAGCCCATCTGAAGTTCCTCCTCTTAGATCGCCGTAAGCCGCCGTTCTAGGCTCAGGCAAGTTTGAGATCGAGTTCAAGTCGGGAAATAAGGCGAACTTCATTGTCACCTTAGACCCCACTTCAGCGGAGCTGCTTGCTCGACGCCCATCGAGCGCCAGCGGTGAAGTGTAGGCCCGAGGCCAGCACAGTTACAAAACATCCCCTGAATTAGCAGCAATCCATTTTAGAAGTATTCAAGGCTAGATGGTAAGCGGCATTCAAGCAGAGGAACATTCATGGAGACGAATCATGGCAACGACGAGTAACAAGAGCATGGAACCAAAGCAGCCGAGCTTCCTCGCAGGAGTCACGCGCGGGAAAATCCTAGTTAGGTGGGTTCTTACCGTGGCCCTCGTGGTTGCGGCACTGCTCATGGCAGCTTGCAACAGCCGCATCTTGGGTACAGCGTTGCAGGGAAAGTATGTCTCAGGGAAGCACTCGACTATGAACATTGAGATCGAATTCAAGTCGGGAAACAAGGCGAACTTCAATTACGGTATTTTTGGTAATCGCTCGCCCACCACAGAGGTGGATTACGAAGTCCACGGTAAGGAAGTCACGTTCAAGAACATGATGAAGTCTAATAATATGGTGGCCAAAATTGCCGATGACGGATGCTTGGACTTCGGCGACAGCGCCTTCGGGAAGGTGTGCAAGCAAGTCGACCGAACGTTGAGTGGGACGTATTTCCTGCCAAAGGAAAATCCCATGGCGAGACGCGGAGCCCACTGGCAGATCGAGATAAAGCCCGGAAACAAGGCAAACTGGAATTATTCCTCGCCACGACTTCAGCAGCAGCCTACTGTAGACACGACTTACGAAATCCACGGCGAGGAAGTCACGTTCAGGTTTCCAAAAGGTCGCACCCGTGTGGCTACGATAACCGATGATGGATGTGTGGACTTCGGCGACCTCGTTCTCCATGACGGACATCCAAGCGGATTAACCGACATTCAGAAGTTGTGTAAGTAAGTGAAGAAACGAGGCCGCACTTCGTCCTGAGCGCCGCCGTGAACAGGCTGCCCAAGGAGCAGTCTCCCCCCAGGCGACGGCCTATTGTTCGCCAATGTCGCAAAGTGTAAGGCTTCTGCGGAGAATAAACAGTGCTCAGAATGTCGCGGGCCCGGACTACCGTTGCGCCTTATAGCACAGAAACACCATCGCGGAGTTTGAGGTCCGGTTTCAGCGAAATCTCCAACCGCGGCTCTGAAACAGAAACTGAAACTCAGTACTCGCTCAGCTTCAGCATCGCCCGGTAGAGATCGTCGGCTTGGGGCAGGATTGCGTCTTCCAGGATGGGTTGGTAGGCGACAAAGGTGTCCATCGCTCCCACGCGCTTCACCGGCGCGTCCAGATGCTCAAACAGCTCGTCGGCAATGCGCGCCGCGATCTCGGCTCCATAACCCCAACTCTGCATGTCTTCGTGCGCCACCATCACCCGGCTGGTCTTGCGCACTGATTCGGCAATCGCCTCCCAGTCGTAGGGATTGATCGTCCGCAGGTCAAGCACTTCAGCCTTGATTCCGTGCTCGCGCTCCAGCCGCTGCGCCGCTTGCAGGGCCCGCGGCACCAGCGCGCCATAGGTCACGACCGTCAAGTCTTCCCCGTGCTGCACCACGCGCGCTTTGCCGAAGGGCAGCATGAACTCCGGCCCGGGATACGGCGCGCGGCCGAAGGTTTCACGGTACAGCCGCTTGTGTTCCAGGAACAGCACCGGGTCGTCGCTGCGGATGGCGGTGCGCAGCAGGCCCGCGGCATCCAGCGCGTTGGAGGGAAACACCACGCGCAGGCCGGGTATGTGGGTGAAGATGCTTTCGCCGCACTGCGAGTGATAAATCGAGCCGCCGGTCAGGTATCCGCCGATCGCCACCCGCACCACCAGCGGGCAGGAGAAAGCATTGTTGGAGCGCCAGCGGATCAGCGGCATTTCGTTCCGCAGTTGGTGCATCGCCGGCCAGATATAGTCGAAGAACTGGATCTCCACCACCGGCTTCAGGCCGCGCGTGGCCATGCCGATGGCTCGTCCCACGATATTGGCCTCGGCCAGCGGCGAGTTGAAGACGCGGTCGGAGCCGTACTCGTTTTGCAGCCCGGCGGTCAGCTTGAACACCCCGCCTTTGCCCTTGATCAGCTTCTGCTCCAGGTACTGCTGGCGCGAGCAGTCGGCCACGTCCTCGCCGAATATAACGATCCGCTCGTCGCGCCGCATCTCGTCGCGCAGCGTGGCGTTCACCAGGTCCGCCATCGTCTTTTCACCCGGTGACGGCTTGCCCGGCTCGGCGTGCGGGAACTGCGGCTGGGTGTGGAACGCTTCCGAGCGCGGGTCCAGGTCCGGCGAATACACGAACTCGGTCACGCTGCTCGGCTTGGGAAATGCGGCGGCGGCGGCGCGATCGCCGGCTTCCAGCACTTCCTCCTCGGCTTCCTTCTCCAGCTTATTGATTCCCTCTTCGTCGAGGATGCCCTCGCGCAGCAGCAACAATTGCAGCCGCGTGATCGGGTCGCGCTTGGCTTCGTCCTCGCGCTCCGACACCGGACGATACAGGCGCTCGTCATCCGACAGCGAATGTGAATACGGCCTCACCACGTGCCCGTGCACGAACGCCGGACCCTGGCCCGCGCGAATGTGCGCCACTGCCTTCGATATCGCGGCGTAGCTGGCGATCGTGTCCGTACCATCAACTTCGGCAAAATGGAAATTCGGGAAGTTCGCCACCAGCCGCGAGATGTTGCCGCCCGGCGTCTGCACCTCCACCGGCACGGAAATCGCGTACTCGTTGTCTTCGATGAGAAACAGCACCGGCAGCTTGCCGGTCGAGGCGGTATTCATCGCCTCCCAGAATTCGCCTTCGCTGGTAGCTCCCTCACCGCACGAGACGTACACCACTTCGTCGGCGTGGAAGACGACGTCCTTGAATTCGCGGTAATCGCCGGACGCTTTCTGCGCTGCGCTGGCATGACGGCCGAAGTAACGTCCGGCCTCGGCGCAACCCACCGCCTGGAGAAGCTGCGTCCCCGTGGGCGACGACTGCGTAACCACGTTCAGCTTCTTGTTGCCCCAGTGCGACGGCATCTGCCGCCCGCCGGAAGCCGGATCGTCGGCGGCGCCCACGGCCTGCAGCAACTGCTCGTACGCCGTCATTCCCAGCGTCAGGCACAGCGTGCGATCGCGATAGTAGGGGTAAAACCAGTCGTAGCCGGGCTTCAGCGCCTGCCCGGCGGCGGCGCCCAGCGCTTCGTGTCCCGCACCCGAAATCTGGAAAAAGATTTTCTGCTGCCGCTTCAGCAGGATTTCGCGGTCGTCCACCCGCCGCGAAAGAACCATCAGGCGGTACATCCGGACGAGCTGCTCCGCCGTCAGCCCTTCATAGCTGCGCTCGGGCTTGGTCTCGCGCCGCGCCGGTTTCGGCTCGGTCCTGGTGGTCGCCATTCGCTATCCTCAACCCGTGTCGATGTGCCCACGCCATTGTAAATGCACCCGCAAAACAGCGGATATACTCAACTGGTGCCGCGCGGTACCTGGCCGGTTACTTTGGTGCGATGCTCACAATCAACCAACCCGTTCCCCGAGACGCTATCCGGCTGATCCTTTTCGATCTGGACGGCACGCTGGTGGATTCGCGCCTTGACCTGGCCAACTCCGTCAACGGCATGCTTCGCCGATTCAGCCGTCCCGAGCTGCCGCTGGACGTGATCGCCAGCTATGTCGGCGACGGCGCACCCATGCTCGTCCGCCGCGCCCTGGGCGATCCGGACGATGAGATGTTTTTGCAGGAGGCGCTCGATTTTTTTCTCGCCTACTACCGCGAGCACAAGCTGGACACCACGGTGGTTTATCCCGGAATCGTGGACGCCTTGCGAGCCATGCGATCGCCGGCCAACGGCGCCGGTCTGGAGCGGCGCATGGCGGTGCTTTCCAACAAGCCGGTGAACCCGTCGCGCGCGATTGTCGAGGCGCTCGGGCTGGGTGAATTTTTTGTCCAGGTGTACGGCGGCAACAGTTTTCCCACCAAGAAGCCCGATCCGCTGGGCGCGCTCACCCTGGCCCGGGAAAACGGGGTGGAGCCCGGACAGGCGCTGATCGTCGGCGATTCCGGCATTGACGTCCTCACCGCGCGCAATGCCGGCATGTGGAGTTGCGGTGTCAGCTACGGTTTCGCGCCCCATTCCCTGGAGCAGGCGCCGCCCGACGTTTTGGTGGATTCGCCGCACGAGCTGCCGCTGGTCTTCGAATAAGTTGCGAGTCCCGAGTTGCGAGTTCCGGTCGGTACTCGCGACTCGCGACTCGGACTCGGGACTCACAACTGTCCATAAAACATCCTGGTTTCCTGCTCCAGCCTCACCACGCTTCCGCTCTGGTGTTGGTCATACAAATTATCAATCACGCCCAGCATCGGCGGAAACGACGGATGTCCCCGGTGCGGCATGTACGACGCCGAAAGGATTCTGCCCGTCAGGCCGTGGCGGTCCAGGGTTTGCGGGTTGTCGAACACCGCCTTTTGGAACCCCGCTTTGCCGAAGAATTCGGGCAGCGAGTTCTTGTTCCACAGCGGCTTCACCTTGTGATAATCAACGCCAAAGCGCACCAGGAGCTGTTCGTATGCGGTCATGAACGGAGTAGCATCCATGCGGCGCTCGTTCCACAGCAGCACCGCCCACCCGCCCGGCTTCAGGATGCGGGCGAACTCGCGGCGCGCTTCCCGCGGCTCGAACCAGTGAAAAGATTGTGCCGCGGTCACCAAGTCCACCAACCCCGATTTCAGGGTGGTCGCTTCCGCCCGGCCGAGCACGGCAACAAAATGGGCGCAGTCACGCAGCGATTTGCGCGCGGCATCCAGCATGGACGCATTCGGCTCGACCCCGAACACGCGATTCCCGGCGTCGCACAAAAGGCGCGACAAGATGCCGGTGCCGCAGCCGACGTCGGCAATCACCGACTCCGCTGTCAGCCCACATTCCCGGCGCATGGTTTCCAGCACCTGCGGCGGGTACCCGGGCCGGTACCGGGCATAATCTTGCACGCGATTCGAGAAGCGACGAGTTGGGTCCATGCGTGAATGTGGCGCGGGCGCCCTCGCCCGCGATCCTTTTCGATGACGCGATGCTTGCGCATTCGCGCCCAGCACCGCATTATTGCAGTTTCGAGATTCACTTTCGAGTTGCTGCCGGAGTACGCATCCGCGAAGGTATGCCTTCCGGCTACAACCGCAACTGAAACCGAAACTGAAACTTCTTCTTCATGTCCAACAACTCGAATTCCCAATTCACGCCCGCCGAGGTGCGCAAGGTCCGCGCGCTGAAGACTCCCTTCGGAGTCCAGAAATTTCTTGATTCCCTTCCCTACCACCTGGAAGACACCTCGTGGTCGCCGCGCAAAGTGCTGCACCACGGGACCGCGCATTGTTTGGAAGGCGCGATTTTCGCGGCGGCGGCGCTCAGGGTGCTCGGGTTTCCACCGCTTCTGTGGGACCTGGAGGCCGACTACGACACCGATCACGTGCTGGCCATCTTCAAGGTCCGCGGCCACTGGGGTGCGGTAGCGAAGTCGAATTGGACGGGCTGCCGCTATCGCGAGCCGATTCATCGCAGCCTGCGCGAGCTTGCCCTGACTTACTTCAACCTCTACTGCAATCGCCGCAAGCAACGCACCCTGCGCCGATATTCGCGTCCTGTCAACCTGGCGCGTTTCGATCACCTCAACTGGATGATCGCGGAAAAGGACCCCTGGTTTATCGCCGAGTACCTATGTGAGATACCCCACATTCCATTACTGAAGCCTTTGCACGAGAAGCGTCTCTGCCCGGTGGATGATCGCCTGTTTCGCGCCGAATTGACCGATCATCGGTGGAAATGAAGGCGCGGCCGCCGGCCAAGCCAAGTTCTGCTTTTGCGATTTCTGAGATGCCGGACACCACGCCAGCTGCCGAGTATTCGCAACGCGCCGATTCGCGTGACGCCGAATCGAAGCGCCTGGACCGCCGCTCCCTCTGGCTCGGCAACCTGAAACTCGCCGCGGTGATTGTGTTCTTCGTCGCCGGCGCCTTCTACGTCAAGCAGCACGCCTTTTCGCCCTACTGGCTGCTCATCCCGGTCATCGTATTTTTCGCGCTGGCTGTGGTTCACGACCGCGTGATCGACGCCAGACATGCCGCCAAAAAAGCTGCCGAGTTCTACCGCCGCGGTATCGCGCGCATTGAGGACCGGGGCGCCGGCGATACCGGCGAGCAGTTCCGGGTTGCGGACCACGTTTACGCCGACGACCTCGACCTCTTCGGCAAGGGCGGCGTTTTCGAACTGCTGTGCTCCGCCCGAACTCCGATGGGCCGGCAGACGCTGGCGCGCTGGCTGCTCGCCGCGGCGCCGGTTGATGAAATCCGTGAGCGGCAGCAGGCGATTGACGAACTCCGCTCCCGCCTCGATCTCCGCGAAGACCTCGCTATCACCGGGGACGATCTGCGCTCGCCGCGCCAGCCCGACTGGCTGGTGGAATGGGCGGAATCACCCGCTGTCCTGAAAAATCCGGCGCTCCGCGTCCTCGCAACCCTGGTGGCGCTCGCCGCCATTGCCGCGCTCGTCTATCGCGGCCTTGGCGGTGATTGGATCCCGCTGCTGGTGATCATCGGCGCAGCTTCTCTCATCGCCTCCAGGCTGCGCGACCGCGTGCGCTCGCTGCTGGACGCCATCAGCGCCGCCGCCGATGAACTCGCGCTGGTTTCCGCGCTATTGGCGCGCATCGAGCGTGAGCCGTTCACCGCGGCCTGGCTGCGCGCCCGCGCCGCCGGCCTGGAATTTTCCGCTTCGACTCCGTCGCGCAGTTTGGCGCGCCTGCGCTATCTCGCCGATCTCGCCAACGCCCGCCACAACCTGTTCGTAAAATTGATTGACGTGCCGCTGCTGTACTCGGTGCAAGTCGCTTTCGCGGCCGAGTCATGGCGCCGCCGGCACGGCCATTCGGTGCGGCAGTGGCTGGACGCGCTCGGAGACCTGGAAGCGCTGGTCTCTTTGTCGGCGTACGCGTTTGAGCACCCCGACGACCCTTTCCCCGAATTTCTGCCGGAGCGCGTGCCCGCCATCTTCGACGCCGAACGGTTGGGACATCCGCTCCTGCCCGCCGCTCACTGCATTCGCAACCGCGTGCGCCTCGGTGACCCCGCGCAACTGCTTTTGGTAAGCGGCTCGAACATGAGCGGCAAGAGCACGCTGCTGCGCGCCATCGGAGTAAACGTGATGCTGGCGCAGGCGGGCGCGCCGGTTCGTGCCGCGCGCCTGGCAATGTCACCGGTGAGGCTGGGAACCTCGATTCGCGTCACCGACTCGCTGCAGGCCGGCCGCTCCGGCTTTTACGCTGAAATCGTGCGCCTGCGCCAGGTCATGTCGCTCACCGACGGCGGCCGGCCCGTGCTCTTCCTGCTCGACGAACTGCTGCACGGAACCAACTCGTACGACCGGAAAATCGGCGCTGAAGGCATTGTGCGCGCGCTGCTGGAGCGCGCCGCCATCGGAATCGTAACCACCCACGATCTCGCGCTCACCGCGATCGGCGCCACCGCCGTGGACGGCCGCGTCCGCAACGCGCATTTCGAAGATCACGTCGAAGACGGCGCCATGCGCTTCGACTACCTGCTGCGCGACGGCGTCGTCACCAAGAGCAACGCCCTGGAACTGATGCGCTCGATCGGATTGGACGTCTGAGCGGCACGGTATAATCAAGAGATGCTCACCCGACGAAATTGGCTTCTGTGGGGGCAGCAAACGCCGCTCCAGGCCAGGGAGAGCTAATTGCTAACAGCTAATCGCTAATAGCTGCTTTTCTATGCCAGACTTCAAGCTCGTTTCCGACTACACTCCCCGCGGCGACCAGGAGAAAGCCATCGAGTCGCTCAACCGCGGTGTCTTTGACGGCGAAAAGCACCAGGTCCTGCTGGGCGTCACCGGTTCGGGCAAGACCTTCACCATGGCGAAGGTGATCGAGCAGGTCAACCGCTCCACGCTGGTTCTGGCCCACAACAAGACCCTGGCGGCGCAGCTCTACCACGAGTTCAAGAGCTTCTTCCCGCACAACGCGGTCGAGTACTTTGTATCGTATTACGACTATTATCAGCCGGAAGCCTACATTCCTGCCGGCGACATCTATATCGAAAAGGAAGCGACCATCAACGACGAGCTCGACAAGCTGCGGCTCTCCGCCACCAGGTCGCTGTTCGAGCGCCGCGACTGCATCATCGTCGCCTCGGTGAGCTGCATCTACGGCCTGGGCTCGCCCGAGGCGTATTACGGCATGCTGCTCTTCCTGGAAAAGGGCCAGCAGATCAAGCGCCAGGACATCCTGCGCAAGCTGGTTGAAATCCTCTACGAGCGCAACGATACCGACTTCCGCCGCGGCACCTTTCGCGTCCGCGGCGACGTCATTGAAATCTTTCCCACCTACGACGACAACGCCTACCGCATCGAGCTTTGGGGCGACCAGGTGGAATCGCTCAGCCAGATCGACCCGCTCTTCGGCACCGTCAAGCAAAAGTACGCGCGCCTCCCCATCTACCCCAAGACGCACTACGTGATGAAGCCGGAGACCAAGAGCGCGGCGGTTGATTCAATCCTGAAAGAACTGGCCTGGTGGGAGGCCGAACTGGAAAAGCAGGGACGCCTGGTGGAATCGCAGCGCGTTCACCAGCGCACCCGCTTCGATGTCGAGATGATGAAGGAAGTCGGCTACTGTCACGGCATCGAAAATTATTCCCGCCACTTCACCGGGCGTCTGCCGGGCGAGCCTCCGCCGACCTTGCTGGATTACGTCTCGCGCGATTTCATGCTGTTCATCGACGAATCGCACCAGACCATCCCGCAACTCCACGGCATGTGGCACGGCGACCGCTCGCGCAAGCAAACCCTTATCGAGTACGGCTTCCGCCTGCCCTCCGCGCTCGATAATCGCCCGCTCACCTTCGAGGAGTTCGAGCACCGCGTCAACCAGGTCGTCTACGTCTCCGCCACACCGGGACCTTACGAGCTGACCAAGTCGGCCGGCGTGGTCGTCGAGCAAATCATCCGTCCCACCGGGCTGATTGATCCGGAGGTCGAAGTCCGTCCGGTCAAGGGCCAGATTGATGACTTGCTGCACGAGATCCGTGCCCGCGTCGAACAGGGCGAACGCGTGCTGGTAACCACGCTCACCAAGCGCATGGCAGAAGACCTGGCGGAGTACTACAGCGAGGTCGGCGTGCGCTGCCGCTACATGCACTCCGAGATCGTAACCCTGGAGCGGGTGAAAATCCTGCGCGACCTGCGCAAGGGCGAGTTCGACGTGCTCATCGGCATCAACCTGCTGCGCGAAGGCCTGGATCTGCCGGAAGTCTCGCTGGTGGCCATTCTTGACGCCGACAAGGAAGGCTTCCTGCGCTCCGCCGGATCGCTGATCCAGACCATGGGCCGCTGCGCGCGCCACCTGCACGGCCGCGCCGTTCTTTATGCCGACCGCATGACCGATTCCATGAAAAAGGCGATCGACGAAACCACGCGCCGCCGCGCCATCCAGCGCGCCTACAACGAAGAACACGGCATCACGCCCGAGTCCATCGTGCGGCCGCTGGAAATGTCGCTGGCTCGCATCGTGGAAGCCGATTACGTGGATATAACCGAGCAGGCCGAGGGCATCCCGGAATTCAAGTCGCAGGAAGAGATCAACGCCTATATCGCCAAGCTGGAAGTCGACATGCGCGAGGCGGCCAAGCGCTTCGAGTTCGAAAAAGCCGCCAAGCTGCGCGACACTATCCGCGACCTGCGCACCAAAGAATTTCTTTTCGCCTGAACCGCTAAAACCACAAAGGGCACGAAGGACCACAAAGGTCAAACCCCCTTCCTTTGTGCTCCTTCGTGTCCTTTGTGGTTAAGTGTTCTTACGTGCGTTCCGCGGACGCGGCGACATGGCAGCTCGGTTTCACGCTCTCCCGATCACCGCCGCCGGGGTTGCTTCCGGCTTCTCCGTCCTTACCGCCGGAGGTCCTTGCGCCGGCCGGATCTGCGTGACCGCCTGGGTGAGCTGCTCGGATGAGCGCGCAAGCTGTTCCACGATCTTTGCGCTCTGCCGGGCCTTGGTCGAGTTTTGGCGCAGGTTGGCGGCAATCTCCTGCACCGCGGCCGCGACACTTTCCGTCCCTTGCACCTGTTGCGACGAGGTCGCTGCAATCGCCTCGGCGAAATCGGCGGTCTGGTGCAGAACGGTGGCAATGCCGGTGAAGGCACGGTTGGCCTGCTCCATAAGCTGCGCGCCGTTTCCCGCGACGCGGTTTCCCTGCTCCATCACCGCCACCGCTTCGTTGCTCTCCGCCTGGATAGATTTCAGCAGGGTCACGATGTCGCGCGTCGCCGAGCGCGAGTGGTCCGCCAGCTTGCGCAGTTCGGCCGACACGCCTTCTGCTGTCTGGCCGCCGCGCGACGATTCCAGCATCGCGTTCTGCGCCAGCAGGTTGGTTTCGTGGATCAGGTTAATGACGTCGTAGACCTCCAGCGACCGGCTGGCCAGCGACTTGATCTTTTCCGCCGTCGCCTGCATGGCGGCGCAGATGCTCTGCATGCCTTCGGCGCTTTCGCGCACCGCCCGGCTGCCCTGGTCGGACATTTCGAGCGCGCGCCGGGCCGCTTCGTGGGCCGCCGTGGCATGGCCGGAAACCTTTTGCGTGCTCTCGCTAAGTTGCGCGATGGCGGCGGCGGCGTCCATCGTCGCCTGCTCCTGCTGCGACGCCCCGTTGGACCGCTCGGAGGCCGCCGCGGTCACCTGCGTGGCCGAGGCCGCGATTTCGGCGCTGGCCGTGCGCACGCGCTCCATGCGCCGCGCATAGTTGTCGGCCAACACGTTGAACGACTCGGTCACCGCCGTCAGATATGGATGAGCCGCGGCCTGGGCTCGGCCCGCCAGGTCGCCACGTGATACTTGGTTTATGATCTTTTCCAGTTCAGCCAGGTCGGACCGCAGCAATTCTTCGCCCGCTTTTATCGCCGCCGCCTGCGCCAGATTCTCCGCCGCGCGGTTCCAGTTCTCGGCAATCACGCCGAAGTCGTCGGGCGTGACGTTGGCGCGCGTCTCGTAATCGCCCGCTGCCAGTTTCTCGGAAAACTCCACCAATTCGCGGGTCGGCTTTACTACCTTGCCGCCGAGTTGTAACAGCAGCGCCAGGCTGGCTGCCAGCACCAGAAACAAGGCCGCCAGGAACTCCAGGCCCGCCACCTGCGGCAGCGCGCCGAAATCCAGCAGCGACAGCCCGCCCGATCGCGCACCAGCGGCATACGACAGCCCCAGCACCACGATCAGCACCAAAGCATTCACACCAACCAACGTCCACACACGCGACTTCACTCGGTCCTTCACAAATCACTCCGGATTAGGAATTCAGAAACAACGATGACGGCTGGGGTAGGGTCGTCAGCCGTACTGTACTCAAGAAATGCTTCCGCGAACATCGGAAATTCGGACATGCACTTCAGCGTACGGCAGCGAAGGTAGGGGAGGGCGGATTCATCTCAGAGTGAGATTTGGCGGCAAACTTCATTTCCGACTCCATTGAGCTGAACCGCTGCACGATGTCGTGGATGCGAAGTGCCATGGTATGAATGGTTGCCAACTGATCGCGCACTTCGGCGGAAAACGTGCCTGGCTCCAGCAGCATCAGTTCGGCATTGCCCAGCACCGAGGTGAGCGCGTTGTTCAGGCTGTGACGCATGTCGAGCATGTATTTCCCCAGCATGGCATGGCCTTCCGCCTGGGTCAGCGCCTGCTCGGCGCGGCGCGCGCGCGCATTGGCGTCCAGGCGGCGCAGGCTTTCGGCGGCCAACGCCACCACCAAGTCCACCCAGCCTTCGTGTTCCCGCACCAGCATGAATCGCGGATACTGGCTGCGAACGCGCTGTAACTCAAGGCTATCCGGGGCCAGCAGAATCGCCGGCTTGCCCGATTCATCCACCTTCTTGAACAGCGGCGCCACAATTTCCTTAACTCCGGCGAAAACCGCCAGGTCGCACGATGCCACCAGCGATTCGCTCCACGCCGGCGTCGTCGTCAGGAGAAATGTCGGCACGCTGCGTTCGGTTTGCCAGCGCGCCATCATGGTGGACGCGAATTCCGGTTCGTCGGAGATGATCAATACCGATGGTTGCGACACGTTGCAGCTCCAGGGACGCTCCGTTGCGTCCACACTTCACAATGCACGGACAACTCCAAACTGCTGCTGGCTGTAACTTATTGATGGCACAGGACTAATGCTAGGATGGTGGAGTGCCGTCTCCGTCTCACCCTGAAACGCAGTCTCAACTCAGCAGCGTTTTTGAGCAGTGAGCCGACGACGGACGTCTAGTTGTTCTACGCCGCGCTGGTTGTACTCCCCATGCCGCCTGGCGCGGCGTCAATGTGGTAGCGCTTCAGCTTGCGATATAAAGTCGCGCGGCTGATGCCCAGCATCTTGCCGGCCAGCGCCTTGTCGCCTCCCACTTGCTGAAACACGCGCTCAATCGTCTGGCGCTCGATGTCCTCCAGGTCGGTGGAATTCGGAGCGGGCGCGGATGCAACCGCCGCGGGCGCTTCCGCCGCAACCGGCAGGGCCGGACCGGCCATGCGGATCGCCGCGGGCAGATCCTGCACGTCGATCGTCTTGTGATTGCCCAGGGCGATGGCGCGCTCGATGCAGTTTTCCAGTTCGCGCACGTTGCCCGGCCAGTCGTACTGGAACAGGCTGTGCATGGCCGCGGGCGTGACCTGCACGTTTTCCTCGGGCGCGTAGCGCGCCAGGAACGAGCGCACCAGCACCACCATGTCGGACTTGCGCTCGCGCAGCGCCGGCAGGTGAACGGTGACCACGTTGAGCCGGAAATAGAGGTCCTTGCGGAAGGTGCCGGCGCGATACGACGATTCAAGATCGCGGTTGGTGGCGGCGATGATGCGTACGTCCACCTTGATCTTGTCGTTGCTGCCGACCGGACGAACTTCCTTTTCCTGCAGCACGCGCAGCAGCTTGGCTTGCATCTCCAGCGGCAGCTCGCCAATCTCGTCCAGGAAAATCGTGCCCGTATTGGCCGATTGGAACAGGCCCTGCTTGGTTTTCATGGCGCCGGTGAAGGCGCCTTTTTCGTAGCCGAAGAGCTCGCTCTCGATCAGCGTCGGCACCAGCGACCCGCAATCCACGGCGACGAACGGGCGCTTCTGCATCGAGCCGCGGAAATGAATGGCGCGCGCCACCAGCTCTTTTCCGGTCCCGCTCTCACCGGTGATCAGCACCGGAGTGCGCGTGTCTTTCAGCCGCGAAACCAGGCGTAGCACATCCTGGATTTTTGCCGACGAGCCGTCAATGACGTTCAGCTCCTGCAGGTTGGAGACGCGGTCGCGCAGGTACTCGTTTTCGGCGACGAGGCGAACCTTTTCCTTCATGCGCTGCAGCACCAGCTTCAACTGTCCCGCGCCGAAGGGCTTGGTGATGTAGTCGTAGGCGCCCATCTTCATGGCTTCGACGGCGGACTCGATGGAACCGTGGCCGGTGATGATGGCCACTTCCGTGCGCGGCAGCATGGCCTTGATCTGCCGCAGCAGGTCGTCGCCGCTGATGGCGCCGAGCTGGCGGTCGAGCACGATAATGTCGGGCGATTCGGTTTCCAGGTAGGCGAGCGCGGCCTCGGCGCTCTCCGCCTCGGCGCATTCAAAGCCGAGCGAGGCGCCGATCGCGATGCACAATTTGCGGATGCTCTGCTCGTCATCCACGATGAGAAAACGGACGCGAAAGTCGTCGTTCATTTCGGGCCCCCGAAAACTTTTTCCACCACTCCGAGAAGCTGCTGCACGCGAAACGGCTTTTCCACGCAGGGGGCGCCGGTGCGGCGCAGCGTGGCGGCGGTCTCCTCGTTGACGATGTCGCCGGTGATGAAGATCACGCGCGAAACCAGTTCGGGTTTGTGGGCCGAGATCCAGTCGTGAACATCGGCGCCATCCACGCCGCCGGGCGTGCGCATGTCGGAAACAACGCCGAGAAAGTTGTCGCGGGCGAGCATGGTGAGCGCATCGGCGCCGCAGGCCACGGGCACGACGCTGTAGCCGGCGCGTTCCAGAGCGGCTTTCACGAACGAAAGCACGGCTGGTTCGTCCTCGATCACCAGCACGGGATACTTGCACGCCGCGAGCATCATCGTGTCCCTCCCGCGGCGTGGCCGGTGACGGCGGGGGCGACGGGCAGGCGAACCGTGAAGGTGGCGCCGAATCCGTCGTCGTTGTTCTGGCACAGGATTTCGCCGGCGTGCCCGCTCACGATGCCGTAGCAGATGCTGAGGCCCAGGCCGGTCCCCTTGCCCACTTCCTTGGTGGTGAAGAAGGGATCGAAGATGCGGTCGGGATAGGAAATGCCGTGGCCGTTGTCGCGGAACACCACCTCGGCGAAGCCCCCGTTCAAGGCCGTGGAGATTTCGATGCGCCCCGGGCGCTCGGTCTCGCGCACCGCGTCGTAGGCGTTGTTCAGAATGTTGAGGAAGACCTGCTGCAACTGGTGCGGATCGCCGATGATGTCGGGCACGCGCTCGTTGAGCCGCTCGACGACTTCCACGCCGTGGCTGGCAAAATCGTAGGAGCGCAGCGCCAGCGTGCGGCGCACGATGGTGTTCAACTGCACCGAGTCGCGCTGCGGCGGCATCTGGCGCGCGAAGCTCAGCAGGTTCTGCACGATCTGCTTGGAGCGCTGCGCCTCCTGCAGGATGATGCGAAGGTCTTCCTTGGCGTGCGCGGGGATTTCCGCACTTTCCAGCAGCAGATCGGCAAAGCCCAGAACCGCTGTCAGCGGATTGTTGAGTTCGTGCGCCACGCCGGAGACGAGCTGGCCGACGGCGGCCATCTTCTCGGTGTGCACCAGCTTGGCCTGCAGCATGGCGGCGTCGGTGATGTCGGTCATCACCACCACCAGGCTGTTCACGTTTCCGGGCTCGTCCCGCATGGGGCTGAGGTTGATGGAAAACTGCCCGCCACGGCCCTGTCCCAGCAGCACCGGTAATTCCAGGTTGTCCACCTGGCGGCCGGCGAGGGTTTCCGCCAATCCATCAACCAGCGCCTGCCGCCTTCCGGGCGGAACCAGTTCCACCAGCTTGCGGCCGAGCAGGTCTTCCTGGGTGTAGCCGCCGGCTTCGAAGCAGCGCTTGTTGGCGTAGCTGATGAGCCCGGCAGTGTCCACCACCAGGATCATGCTCTGGGTGTTGTTGAGAATCTTGTTGTTGAAGTCGCGCTGGCGCTGCAATTCGGCCTGGAAGTTTTTCAGCTCGGTGATGTCGAGCATCAGGCCGCGGTACTGCACCACCTTGCCCTGGCTGTCGCGAACGGCGAAGGCATTCTGCAGGCTGTAGATGAGCGCGCCGTCCTTGCGGCGAAGCGTCTCCTCGTAATTGCGCACCACCCCCTTGGCGTTGATCTCCTCCACGAAATGGCGGCGCTGGTCCGCCGAGACGTAAATCTGGCCGGCAATGTCCACCTGCAGGAGGTCTTCACGGCTGTCGTAGCCGAGCATGCGCACCAGGGCGTCGTTCACCTCGATGAAGCGGCCTTCGGGCGTGGAAAAGAACAGGCCCTCCTGGATGGTGTCGAAGAGCTCGCGATAGCGGCGCTCGGCCTCGCGCCGGTCGGTGATGTCCTTGAGCACGTGGATGGTCTGCATGCCCTCGTTGGTGGCGCCGTGAATGCGCGAGGTCGAGACCAAGTAGGTGCGGTCCAGCACCGGGTGAACGTATTCGTCGGTGAGGTCGGGGCCGCCGCGGCAGAAGGGACAGGACTGCGCGCTCTGGTCGCTGGCCATGGCGATCAGCGCGCGCACGCTGACGCCGATCAACTCCGCCGGGCGTACCCCGATAAAGTCGGCCAGCGAGCGGTTGACGCGCAGCACGCGGTAGGACTCGTCGTGAACCACGATCAGGTCGGTGATGGCGTCGAAAATCTCCATCCAGTGGCGGTTGGCCTGGTCCATGCGCGTGAACCAGCGTGCGTTTTCCAGGGCCACGGCGGCGTGCGCCACCAACGCCTGCAGCAGATGACGGGCATCGTGCGGCAGCGCGCCGCCGCAATCGGCAAGGCAGAGCAGCCCGATGAATTCGCCGTCGCCGCCGCTGAGACGGGCAATGCTCAGATCCTTCCACCCCAGCTTGGCCGCAAGCGGGTCACCCAGCAGTTCGGCGGCGGTGCCGGAGATGATGGCGTCGGAGTGCTGGGCGGCGACGTCGGAGAGCGCAACGTCCAGCCGGTGGTGCGCGGTCGAGTCATGGCGCGCGCCCGGATCGTACAAGACCACGGTGTCGAGATGCTTGCCTTGCTTGAGGGCAAGCGCGGCCGCGCGCGCCCCCAGCATGGTGGCGGCGCGGACGGTGAACCCTTCCATGAACTGCGGCAAGCGCACGGTGGAGTTCAGCTCCAGCGCGGCCGCCATCAGGTTTTCCGAGCGCCGGCGATGCTGGTCGGCGGCGTACAGGTTCTGCGTCGCCTCCAGGACCACGGCCGCTTCGGCGGCCAGCGTGGTGGCGCGGTGCAGATCTTCGGCGGCGACATTGCCGCCATCGCTGCGCTCCAGCAGGCCGACAATCCCCAGCGGTTGGCGGTTGGAACCCAGCAGCGGAATGACCAGGCACTGCAGCGAGGTCAGTGCGGAAAATGGCTCGGTGATGCCCTCGGCCCACTGGCTGATTTCGGTGGTCCAGAACGGCTCATCCACCGTCTGGGCCCGGCGCTCGAGCATGACTGGAAGCCGGGCGCGGACCGGACGCGCACGGCCGTGTTCCGCGATATAGCGGATTTCATAGGAGCCGGATTCGGCCAAGGCAATGAATGTCTTGTGAAAGCGAAGATATTCAGCGGCCCGCAGGACGAAGCTCTCCAGGTACTCGTCCAGCATTTCCGCCCGCCGGCGCTCCAGCGCGACAGTGCCCTCGGCGACCGCAGAGGACAGCGCTACCGGTTTTTCTCCAGTCTGCATGGACAGGGCTGTTGGTGCTTGTCTCGCTCTGAGAGAACCACGGTATCTCAATTTGAGTCAAGACAAATGCAAGTGCTGTTACCTACTCGCTAACCCGCTTACGAGCAATCGCAATCTCACGCTGAGATCGTTTTCGGGCGCCAATTCGTTTGAAGTTGAGACAGAATCTGGCACGTTGGGACATCACCGGGTCATGGATTTAGCCCACCTGAAGCAAATATCACCCATCAATTCAGCTACTTACTTCGGTAATCGCAAAGCGCAGCAGGATTTGGATGGGGCTGGCAGCCACCGTGCAATTGCTGGCACTGGAGTATTCCCTGGAAACAGCCATGTTCGGGAAAGTGAAAGCAAGTTGGCTCTTGGCGGTGATTCTTGGCGCTGCAATGTGCCAGGCGTCTACCGGGGCGGAACCAGCCCGCAAGGTGGTGAGCCGGGTGAAACCCGCGTACCCCGAACTGGCGCGGCAAATGAATATAACCGGGACGGTAAAGATCGAGGTGGTGATCGCGGCCGACGGAAGCGTGAAGAGCCTGAAGCCGCTCGGTGGTCACCCGCTGTTGATTCAGTCGGCAAGCGAAGCGCTGAGGAAATGGCGATTTGCCCCCGGCACGGAGACAACAACCATCGTGGAATTCCAGTTCCACCCCGCCGACTGACGGCCCCCGACTGCGAAGGAGCAGCCATGACGATCAGTAAAAAGCTGTACCTGAATTTCGGGGCGATCCTGGCACTGCTGCTGGGCATGTTCATCGTCAACCTCACCGCGGTGCAGCGTGAGCACGCGGCCCGCGCCTCGGCGTCGCGCGCGCTGGAACTGGCGCAGGAAGGCGAGGCGGTCCGCTTCCAGATGATGCAGAACCACCTGTACCTGCGCAACTACCTGCTCAGCGGCGACTCGCGGGAAGTGGACAGGATGGAGGAAGGCATCGCGCGCCTGCATGCGATGCTCAAGGACCTGAGTTCCAAGGTGAATTCCGAGGGCCATCGCACGGCCCTGGTGCGCTTCAACGAGGCCGAGCAGCAATGGGAATCCAGCTTCGCGCGGCCGCTGGTGGAAAAGCGCAAGCTGGTGGACTCCGGCGCAACCACCGTGGCCGAACTCCAGATTTACTACCTCCAGCTCAATCCCAGCCTGTGGATGAAAACCTCCACCGGGTTCCTGGACGAGGGCGAAGCCGCCAACTCCACGCTGCTGGAATCGGAACGTAAGAAGGGCGAAGCCGCAACCTCGGCCACAATCGTCTTCAGCATCGTCGGCACGTTGCTGGCAATCCTGCTTGGCATCGTAATTTCGTACAAAACGGCGAAGTCCATCACCGAACCGCTGCAGCAGTTGATTGGCGTGGCACGCGATATTGGTAATTCCGGCGACCTGGACCACGAGGTGGACAGCAACCGCAAAGACGAGGTCGGAGAACTGGCTCGGACGTTCAGCTCGATGGTTACCTACTTGCGCGAGATGGCCGCGGTTTCCGAATCCATCGCCGGCGGCGACCTGGCGGTGGATGTGAGCCCGCGGTCACCGCGCGACACTCTGGGCAATGCTTTCGTCAAGATGATCGAAGGCCTGCGCGCGCTGGTAAGCAGCGTCCGCGACAGCGCGGCGCAGGTAGCCAGCGGATCCAACCAGGTGGCGGGGGCCTCCGACGAGTCGGCCAAGATCAGTCTCAACGCGGCCTCGGCGATTGATGAAGTCACCAGCACGATGCACGAGATGACGATCAACGTGCAGAACATGGTGAAGAACACGCAGGTGCAGGCCTCGAGCGTGAGCGAAACCTCGGCCTCGATCGACCAGATGGTCACCTCGATTCAGCGCGTGGCCGACACCGCCAAGGTGTTGCTCGACATCAGCCAGCGGTCGCGGGAGGAAGTGCAGAACGGCATCAGCACCATGGAAAAGGCGACCGAAGGCCTGACCCGCATCAACCGCTCGATTTCGTCTTCCGGCGAAATCATCGGCGTGCTCGGACAGCGCGCCGACGATATCGGCAAGATCGTGGAGGTGATTGACGATCTGGCCGAGCAGACCAACCTGCTGGCGCTGAACGCGGCTATCGAAGCGGCGCGCGCCGGCGAACACGGGCTGGGATTCGCCGTGGTCGCCGATGAAGTGCGCAAGCTGGCGGAAAAATCGGCGCAGTCCACCAAGGAAATCGCCGAACTCATCGCCAGCATTCAGAAGGAAGCGCGCAAAGCGGTGGACAACATGGAGAAGAGCACCGGCATCGTGAACGAAGGCATCACCTTCGGCAACGACCTGAACCTGGCGCTGCGCAAAATCTCCACCGTGGTCACCGAGGTTTACAAATTCGCGCAGGAGATCGGCGCCGCCACCAACGAGCAGTCCCACGGTTCGTCGCAGATTGCCCGCGCGACCACCCGCCTGAACGAAATCACCCACGAGATCAACTCCGCGGTGGAGGAACAGGCTTCCGGCGCGCAAGCGGTGGTGAAGGCGATGGACCGCATGCGCGAACTGGTGCAGCGCTCCACCTCGGGCTCCACCGAGCTGGCGGCCTCTTCCGAGCAGATGTCGAAGATGTCGCGCAGCCTGCTGGAAGCCATGGACAGCTTCGTGCTCGATGGCTACAACGGCAACGGAAACGGCCGCAGGGCGGCGCGGACGCCGGCGCCGGAGCGGAAACGCGTGTCCCCGGAAAACTACGCGACCGTGGCGCGTTCGTAGAGGGCTATGGCGAAGGAATTACAAATCGTCGGCTTCCGCATCGGGCGCGAGACCTTTGGACTGCCGATCTCGCTGGTGCACGAAATCGTGCGCCCGCCGGAGATCACCAACGTCCCGCACGCGCCGGAGTACGTGGAAGGCGTGATGAACCTGCGCGGGCGCATCGTGCCGGTCATCGACCTGCGCCGGCGGTTCGGCGGCGCCGCCATCGCGAACAGCAGGAAAAATCGCGTGCTGGTGGTGGACGTGGAGTCGAGGGCCGTCGGGCTGATCGTGGACAGCGCCTCGGAAGTGCTGAAGATCAGCGACGCGCAAATCGAGCCGCCGCCCAATGTTCTCACCGATGCCGCCACCAGCTACGTGACCGGCGTGGCCAAGCATCAGGGACGGCTCATCATCCTGGTGGACCTGAAGCGGATTTTGCAAAGCGGCGAGTTGCGCCTGCCCGCGGCCACGGGCACGTAAATAAACATTTATGGCGAGCGTTGCAATCCCGTTGTCCGAACCCGAGTTGAAGCTGCTGCAGACCCTGGTCTACCAGGAATGCGGCATGTTCTTCGACGAGCGCCGCGCCCATTTTCTCCAGGACCGCCTGCAGCGCCGGCTGCGCGCCTGCCGCCTGGAGTCCTTCTACAGCTACTACCGGCTGCTGACCAGCCGCGAGGGACGCACCGAACTGGCGGCGCTGCTGGAAAACCTGACCATCAACGAGACCAGCTTCTTCCGCAACAAGCCACAACTCGACCTGTTTCACAAGGTCACGATGGAAGAGCTGCTGCGCAAGAAACATTCCGAGCGCGACTTTTCCTTCCGCATCTGGAGCGCGGGCTGCTCCACCGGCCAGGAGCCTTTCACCATCGCCATGCTGTTGTGCGACGCGCTGGCGTACTACACGCTGCGCAACGCGCCCCTGGCCGGATTTGATCCTCCCTCGCCCAAGCCGCTGGTTCCGCACCCGTGGAAGGTGGAAATCCTGGCGTCGGACATCAGCTATTCCGCCCTGCGAACGGCGCAGGAGGCCCACTACAGCGAGCAGCAGATGGAGCCGGTGGATTTCATGTACCGCCTGCGCTACTTCGACAAGATCGGCGCGCACTACACGGTCAAGAACCCGGTGAAACAAGTGGTGAAATTCGATTTTCACAACCTCAAGACCGAATACCTGCCGCAGGGCATGGACATTATTTTCTGCCGCAACGTGATGATCTATTTCGACGAGCCGGAGCAGAAACGGCTGGTGGAAAAGTTGTACCGCTGCCTGCGTCCCGGCGGGTATCTGTTCGTGGGCCACGCGGAAACGCTGTTTGGGCTGAGCGACAAGTTCCGCATGATCCACCAGAACAACGGGACCGCGTACCAGCGCAACGAGGTGCAAGCGTGAGCTCTCCTTCCGACGAACGCGCGACCGAGATGCGGGACTTGTTCTTCCAGAGCGCCCAGGAGCTGTTGCAGGCGCTCAACGAGCAGGGTCTCGCCCTGGAACGGGATGCGGCCAACGTCGAGGCGGTGCGCGAAATCCGTCGCGTGGTGCACACCTTGAAGGGCGATTCGGCCGCCTGCGGTTTCCGCGAGCTCACCGACCTGGCGCACGAATTGGAAGATGTTTTGTCGCCGGAAATCGCCGCCTCCAACGCCACATCGTTGCCGGAAATCGTGCTCAGCGCCGCCGACATGTTCGACGCCATGTGCGCCGCGTACCGCGCCGGGCTGGAGCCGCCCAACGGCGATCCGCTGCGCGCCATGATCTGGCGCATGGTCCAGCAGCCCTCCGCGCCCAAAGTCCTGGGAAAAATGAAGCCCAATTTCGCCTGGACCGAGTATGAGCAACTCGCCATGGCGGAAGCCGCGGGCCGCGGGCTGCACGTTTACGAAATCGCCGTCGCCATCGAGGCCGCGTGCCCCCTGCGCGCCGCCGGCATCGCGCTGTTGAAAAAAGTCCTGCAGGAAGCGGGAACCCTGCTGGCAAGCGCGCCCGAGGAACCGCAATGGGCTGACGCCGGCCATGTGGAATTCGCCATCGCCAGCGAGCGCGACCAGCAGTGGCTGAGCAACAAGTGCCGCGTTCCGGGCGTGGTGGCGCAAGTTGCGGTGGAAAAGTTTGCACCAGCGCTGGAACTCACCCATGAGGACGCCGCCGCGGCAACCACTGCGGCCGCGCCCTCTGCGGTGGGCTCAACCCAGGCCGCTGCGGCGCCGCCCAACCACCACGGCGCTCCCGACGCCGCCGTAAACCGCATCGCCGCCTACGCGGAAAACACGCTGCGCGTGGATGCCGAGCGCATTGACAACCTGCTCAACCTGGTGGGCGAGCTGGTGATCGGCAAATCCATGCTGCACCAGTTGCTGCACGAATTCACGTCGAGATCGCCGAAAGATCCGCTGCGCGCCAAGTTCGCCGATGCCCTGGCCTTCCAGTCGCAGGTGCTGAACGCGCTGCAGCGCTCGGCGATGAAAATCCGCATGGTGCCGGTCGACCAACTGTTCCGCCGCTTCCCGCGCCTGGTGCGCGATGTCGCGAAGCTCTGCGGAAAGGACGTCGCCCTCGAGGTGAGCGGCCAGGAAACCGATCTCGATAAGGGTCTGCTCGACGCGCTTGCCGAACCGCTGGTTCACCTGATCCGCAATGCCGTGGATCACGCGATCGAAACGCCGTCGGCGCGAAGCGCCGCGGGAAAACCTGACCAGGGCACAATCCGCCTGCATGCCTGCCATCAGGGCAACCAGGTGGTGATCGAAATCAGCGACGACGGTCGCGGCATTGACGCCGCCGCCGTGCTGGCCAAGGCGGTGTCGCGCGGGCTGGCGACGCCCGAACAGGCGGCGCGGATGAGCGAAACCGACGCCCTGGAATTCATTTTCGAGCCCGGCTTCAGCACCGCCGAGCGCGTCAGCGAAATCTCCGGACGCGGCGTCGGCATGGACGTGGTGAAAACCACCCTGCAGAAGCTGAAGGGCAGCATCGGCATCGAGACCCATCCCGGCCGCGGCACCACCTTCCAGTTGCGCCTGCCGCTTACGCTGGCCATTATCCGCGCCATGCTCTTCCGCGTTGCCGAGCGCCTGTATGCCATCCCGCTGGAGTCGGTGCTGGAGATCGCACGCGCCAGCGAGGCCGACATTCACCGCGTGGACAGCCACGAGGTGCTGCAACTCCGCAACGAGGTGCTCACGCTGGTCCGCCTGAACCGGCTGGCGCCGGCGGCTACCGGCCATGGAGACGGGCGCGTCTTCGTCATCGTGATCGGCAGCGGCGAGCGCAAGTTCGGACTGGTGGTGGACAAGCTGGTGGGCGAGGAAGAACTGGTGATCAAGCCGCTGGACGAGACTATCGTTGCCAGCGAACTGGTCAGCGGCGCCTCCATTCTCGGCGACGGGACGGTGGTGCTGATCCTCAACGTCGGCGAAATCCTGCGCAAGTTCGCGCGCGCGCGCATCAATCCCGCTTCGCTTTCCGCTGCCGGCAACGGACGGTCGATGGAGGCTAGGGCGTGAGCCATCCCATCCGAGTGCTGGTGGTCGACGATTCCGCCCTGATGCGGAGGCTCATCCCGAAGATGCTGGAGCGGGACAGCTCCATCCAGGTCGTCGACACCGCCATGGACGGCTCGTTCGCGCTGGCAAAGATCGAAGAACTGAAACCGGACGTCATTACCCTCGACCTGGAAATGCCGCGCATGGATGGCATTGCTACCTTGCGCGAGATCACGCGCAAACACCGCATTCCCGTGATTGTGGTCAGCGCACACACCACGGCGGGCGCGGCCGCCACCTTCAAAGCCCTGGCTTTGGGCGCGCTCGATTTCATCGCCAAGCCGGCCGACGCCGCTTCGGCGCACATGGACGAGATCGCCGCCGAGCTGATTTCGAAGATCAAGGTAGCCGCCAACGGCAAAATCGGCGCCGTGCCCGCGATGACGCACCTGCCGCAGACCGCCAAGCAGCCGCGGCCTCACACCGCGCCGACCAGGATCGTTGCGATTGGAATTTCCACCGGAGGACCGAACACTTTGCAGTACGTCCTGGCGCAGCTCCCGGCTGAATTCCCCGGCGCAATTCTCGTCGTGCAACACATGCCCGAGGGCTTCACCGAGATGTTTGCCCGGCGGCTGAACGACACCTGTGCGATCCAGGTGAAGGAAGCACGCTCGGGCGACCTGCTGGCCGCGGGCCGGGCGCTGATCTGCCCCGGCAACCGGCACATGCGCGTGCGAGGGATGCCGCTCGGGCCGGTCGCGGTTTTGTCGGATGAAGATCGCGTGAACGGTCACCGCCCGTCGGTGGACGTGCTGTTCCGCTCCGTCGCGCAGGAATTCGGTCCCAAGTCGATTGCGGTGCTCATGACCGGAATGGGCGACGACGGCGCCGACGCCATGGGTGCGGTCAAGGAGGCCGGCGGCTTGACGATCGCGCAGAACGCGGAGTCGTGCGTCGTGTTTGGCATGCCGAAAGCCGCCATCGAGCGCGGCCATGCCGCCCGCGTGCTCTCGCTCGATGCGCTGGCGAATACGCTACAGGCGCAATGCGGCGTGCTGCATGCGGCACCGGCGGGGAACCTCGTGCCGCTGCCGGCGGTGTGAGGAAATTCGGTCGTTAGTCGTTAGTCGTTAGTCGTTCGCAGATTGGTTTTGGCCAACGACCAACGACCAATGGCCAACGACCAAGTGAGGTGGGTCATGGAACAATTCGCGGCGCTGCTGCGCACCAAGGACAAGCAGCCGATCCGTTACCTGGTGGTGGACGATTCCATCTTCGCGCGCAAGAACCTGGCGCGCATGGTGGAGTCTTTCGGCGGACGCGTGGCGGGCGAAGCCGGCGACGGCTGCACCGCCATTACCGAATACTCCCGCACCCTGCCCGATATGGTGCTGATGGACATCATCATGCCGCAGATGGAAGGCATCGAGGCGGCGGAGAAGATTCTCCGCTTGCACCCGCAGGCGCGCGTGGTCATGGTGTCGTCGGTCGGCTACCAGGAAAACATCATCGCCGCGCTGCAGAAAGGCGCGCGCCATTTCGTGCAGAAGCCGGTCAAGCCCGAAATCCTCTACGACGTGGTCAAGTACGTGATGGGCGAAGACGCCACCACCGCAGTGGAAGCGGCGGCAGGAGCGGCGCGATGAAACTCGAACTGATCCAGCCGTTCATCAACGCCGCCGACGCGGTGCTGGCGCAGAGCCTGGCATGCAGCACGCGCGTTTCCAACGTCACCATGGAACCGGAGGTTTATCGCACGCATGGCCTGGCCGCGATCGTGACCATGAAGGGGGACATCGAGGGGCGCATCGTATTCGATCTCGACCGCAGGATTGCCGTCCGCGTCGCCTCGGCGATGGCCGGCGGCGAACTGTCGGATACCGACGGCTTCGTCAAAGAAACCATCTGCGAACTGGCGAACCAGGTGATCGGCAACGCCATCACCAGCCTCAACGATCAGGGCTTCCACTTCCGCATCCAGCCGCCCGAAATCCACACCGCCGAACACGGCCTCGGCAGCAGCGAAGATACCGAAGCGCTGGTCATGTGCTTCGATACGCCGAGCGGCTGCGTGTTCATGAACATCGCGCTGCGCTTCCCGAAGTTCATCGCGCAAGAAAGAAGGCCACGGATTTCCGCGGATCGGCACGGATAAAATAAAATCCGTGTGCATCCGTGCAAATCTGTGGCCCGTTTTTCCTCTGCGATCCTCTGCGTACTCTGTGGTTAGGAAGCTTTTACGAGCGCGCCGCCTCTTCGCGCGCGATCTTCTCCGCCTCCGTCTTCAGCGCTTCCAGCCAATCCTTGTGCATCGCCGCCAGCGATTGCTTCATGCCGCTTCCGAACAGCGCCGCCGCCAAACCCGAAATGTCCTCCCAGGTCCTGATCAGCGTGGTCCCATCGGGCTGCGCCTCGAAGCTGAACCAGTGCTCGCCGGTAAAGCCGGTCGTCTTGCCCACCCAACCGATCCGGTTCGGCGGAACCGCTTCGATGATGGTGGGATGGAAAGAAATTCTTCGCGGATACACCAGGTCCATCAGGAACTGGCTTCCCTTTTCCCACGGCTCTCCGCTCAGCCACTTTGCCCGCCCGACCACGCGGTTCCACCATGGCCACTCTTCCAGCTTGTGGAATTTCTGCCACACGTGTTCCGGCTTGCACTTCGCCGTAACGGAGTATTCCAGCCTGGTTGCCATCCTCACCCTCAGGTCTCATTTCACCACGGAGACACTGAGCCACGGAGCATCAGTTGCAAAATTCCTCCGTGTCTCCGTGTCTCCGTGGTGAACTAGTGTCCCGTTTCTAACGCTTCGTTACAATGCCTAACCTTGCGAGCAATCGAGCGCGCTGAGGCTGTCCAGACGAAGGGTTTCGGACTGCGATTGCGGCGGCGGATGTAGTCGA
>JBEKZP010000060.1:0-6156 GCA_049509755.1 Terriglobales bacterium
ACGCTGGGCGGCAGTAGATACACCTGATCCGGACTGTAAGGCAGAAATCGCGACATGCCTCTTTCTGCCTCACTTGCCCTGTGCATTACAAGTTAGTTCTCACGCACACACTGAAGCCCACTATTTTTGCGGCCTCGAGCGGCACGGCTGAAGCCGTGCCCTTCCCAAAAGCGACTTTTGAAACCAGTTAACCAGTTCTAGTCCGCCACCACGCAAATGCCGGCAGCGTTGGCTGCCTCGATCACCCGCTCGCCGTCAATCAGCAGGCACTTGCCGGCATCCACGGCAAGGCAGGTTGCACCCGCCGAGCGCATGGTCTCGATGGTTTTCGTGCCGACCACGGGCACGTCGAAGCGCATGTCCTGGCCCGGTTTCGCTACCTTCACCACCGTCAGGTTGCGGCTAAGCGTGGAAGCATCGCCCTCGATGGCGCGCATGATCGCGGCGGCGCGCTCGATGGCCGCGTCGGTGCCCTCCATGGCTTCCACCGCAACGCAGGCGGCGCCGGCGATCACCACCGTCTGCCCGATGTCGTACTGCGCCAGGTGGCGCCCCACCCGCCGGCCGTACTCGATGTCCTGTTGCTCCTGCTCGCCGGGACCACGGCGAGTGAGCACGCCGGCGCGCGCCAGCAGCGGCTCCAGCAGTTCGGTGGAATTCATCAGCGTGATGCCCTCGTCGTTCAGGACACTGGCCACGGCGCCGATCAACGAATCGGTATTGCGAGTGGTGAGTGAAAGCAGCACCTTGGCCAGCCGCCAGTCGGGCCGAATGCTGGAAAAAATCTGCTTGTGCTTCACCTGCCCGGCCATCACCGCGCGGCGCACGCCCTCGCGCTTCAGGATTTCAATGAGCTTCGACAGTTCCCCCAGCGACAGCCAGTGGACCGAGACTGCCCCGTGCTGCTCGATTTCGGGCAACGCTTCTTCGCGGATGGCAGCGACCACCACGTCGAGTCCGCGGGCGCGCGCGGCGTCCAGCACCAGCAGGGGAAAGCTGCCGTTGCCGGCGATGAGCCCAATTTTTTCCGCAGCCATGGGTGGCAGCAGTGTACTCGCGGGCGACGCGCGGCGGGAAGCCTGCTTCTAATTCAACGCGCTTGCGGAAGACGTGCCGTTCGGGCGGCGCATCTCAAAAACGTGCGCTCCCGCGGAGAACGATTTACTCTATGTGGTCCGGCGGCGCGGGCGGACGCCGCCTGTACGGGCGCTGATTTCGCGCCTGTGCGACTCCCTGCCACGGTTCCAGGTTTCCATCCGAGCATCTGTAAAGCAGTGGCCGAGCGCCGCGGGCGAAACATCCCGGCGCCGGACAAGAAAGAGGAAGACCGTTGAGCGGCGATCTTTTTGGTCTTATTCATCGTCATCGCCCGAAAGGGTTGACAGTGCTGATATCGCGGTTGGCCCAGCCTGGTTGCTCCCGGCTTTGCAGGCAAAGGTTGGGGGTGTTCGCGGTGGTTGCCGGCCTGGTGGTGGGCAGCCTGAGCGCGCCGGCGCAAGGATTGCCGACGTCCATCCCGATGAATGCGAGCACGCCGGCCCCGGCGGCAAGCACGCCGTCAGCGCTCACGCAGTCGCAGAATCCGCTGTTCGGCAGCGTGGCGTCGGGCAAAGCCACGCCGGAAGTGCTGCCGCTAAGCGCACTCGACGCCATCGATCGCGGGCTGAAGTACAACCTGTCGCTGCTGCTTGCGGAGCAGGCCACCACCGCCGCGCGCGGCGCACGCTATCGCGCCCTGGCCGACGTGTTGCCGAACCTGACCTCGCACGTCGCCGAGTCGGTGCAACAGATTAACCTGGCGTCATTCGGCATAACCCTCCCCGGAGTTCCGTCCATAGTCGGGCCGTTCGCGATCTTTGACGCCCGCGTACTGGCCAGCGGCAGCTTCTTCGACCTGCACGCGCTCAACCTGCTGCGGGCGCGCACCGAGGATGTGAACGCCGCCCAACTCGATCTGCAGAACGCGCGCGACCTGATCGTGCTGGTGGTCGGCGGCACCTACATGCAGGCGCTGGCGGGGGAGGCGCGCATCGTTTCCGTCGAAGCCCAACTCACGACCGCGCAGGCACTCTACCGGCAGGCGCTCGACATGAAGAACGCCGGCATGGTTCCGGGCATTGACGTGCTGCGCTCGCAAGTGGAGATGCAGGTGCAGCAGCAGCGGCTGCTCGCGGCCCGCAACGACTTTGCCAAGCAGAAGCTGACGCTGGGGCGGATCATCGGCCTCCCCGCAGGCCAGGAATTCAGCTTGACGGAAAAAATCCCGGTCACGCCGGCGGCGCCGCTTACGCTGGAGCAGGCGCTGGAACGGGCGTATCGCGACCGTCCGGATTATCATCGCGCGCAGGCGCAGGTGCGCGCCGCCGAACTCACCCGCAAAGCGGCCATCGGCGAGGCGCTGCCGACCATCAAGTTCAACGCCGATTACGGCATCCTGGGGCAGCGTCCGTCGGAGAACCACCCGACCTACACCACGGCGGCGGCGCTGAACATCCCCATCTTCCAGGGCGGCAAGGTGAAGGGCGACGTGATGCAGGCCGACGCGCTGATCCGCCGGAGGGAGGCGACGCTCGGCGATCTTCGCGGCCAGATCGAGTTCGAAGTACGCACCTCGTTTCTCGATCTGCAATCCGCCGCCGACCAGGTGCAAGTGGCGCAAAGCTCCACCAAGCTGGCCGAGGAGGCGCTGGCGCAGTCGCGCGACCGCTTCCGCGCCGGCGTCACCAACACGGTTGAAGTGGTGCAGGCGCAAGAGGCGCTCGCCGCCACCAACGAGAATTACATCAACAGCACTTTCGCCTACAACGTGGCCAAGCTGACGCTGGCCCGGTCGCTCGGGGTGGCCGAGCGCGCGGTAAAAGATTTTCTTGGAGGGAAGCACTAGTGGCGGACTCGAACGAGGAGTCGAGAAGGAATCCGGCGGCCGTGGAAGAAGCCCGCGAACCGTTTCCGGAGGAGAGCGGAGAGTCCCGGCGGCAAGCACGAACGTATTCCCAGCAGCATCCCGGGGCCAAGTGGACGCTGTTGCTGGTCCTGACCGCCATCGTGGTTGGCGGAATCCTGATCTGGCGATATTACGCGGCGCGCCAAACCACCGACGACGCCCAGGTGGACGCGCACATTGCGCAGATCAGCGCGCGCGTGGGCGGCACGGCGATCGCGGTCCACGTGGATGACAACCAGCCCGTCAAAACCGGGCAAGTGCTGGTGAACCTGGATCCCAAGGATTACCAGGTGGCGCTGGCAAAGGCGCGGGCCGATCTTGCGGACGCGCTGGCGGGCCACCGTGCGGCGCAGACCGCGGTGCCCATCGTGCATACCAGCACCAGCAGCACTCTCGACATGGCACGCGCCGACCTGGGGGCGGCGCACAAGGGAGTGATTGTGGCGGAGGCGCGCCGGCGCGAGGCGGAAGCCAATAACACCAAGGCGGCACAGGACCTGGAGCGATTCCGTCAACTGGTGGCGAAGGATGAGGTGTCGCGCCAGCAGTACGACTCCGCGGTAGCGACCGAGCAGGCCGCGCGCGCTACGCTGGACGCGGCACGCGCTGCCGAGGCCAGCGCCCAGAACCACGTTGCGCAAGTCGAGGCGCAGGTCCGCGGGGCAGAAACGGCGCCGCAGCAGGTGGCGATGACCGAGGCCCGGGCGGGTGCTGCCGGGGCCAACGCCCAGAAATACCAGGCCGCCGTCGAGCAGGCGCAGCTCAATCTCGACTACACCACGATTCGCGCGCCGGTGAACGGCATCGTCAGCAAGCGCAACGTCGAGCCGGGCCAGGTGGTGCAGTCCGGGCAGCCGCTGATGTCCACCGTCAACCTGGAGGACATCTGGGTCACCGCCAATTACAAGGAGACACAACTCGAGCGGATGAAAGTCGGCCAGCGAGCCGCCATTCACGTCGACGCCTACAACCGCGACTACCAGGGCCACGTGGATTCGATCGGCGGCGGCACCGGCGCGCGCTTCAGCCTGCTTCCGCCGGAAAACGCCACCGGCAACTACGTGAAGGTGGTGCAACGCGTGCCGGTGAAGATAGTTTTTGAGCCCGGCCAGGAGCTCAGCGGGCTGCGCCCCGGCATGTCGGTGGTGACCACGGTGATGGTGAAATAACGGGGCTGGCGCGTTGTGTGCCACTTCAAAACCAAAACCGAGATTCCTCGCGGACTAAAGTCCGCTCGGAATGACAAATTCTAGTGTCTGTCGGCACGGCTGAAGCCGTGCCCCTCCGAAAGCACGATATGCCGTGATGGTGAAGTAACCGCCGATGCCCAAGCGCGACACACTCGTCAATCCGTGGATCATCGCCGTCTCGGTGATGCTGGGCACCTTCATGGAGGTGCTGGACACCACGGTGGTGAACGTGTCGCTGCCGCACATTGCGGGCAACGTGGGCGCCACCGTGGACGAGGCCACCTGGGTCCTGACCTCCTACCTGGTGGCCAACGCGATCGTTCTGCCGATGACGGGGTGGCTCTCCAACCAGTTCGGACGCAAGCGCATCCTGATGACCTCGATCGTCGGGTTCACCGTCTCTTCGGTTCTCTGCGGCTTGGCGCCCAACCTGCCCTTCCTGATCATCTTCCGCATCATCCAGGGCGCCACCGGCGGCGGGCTGCAGCCGCTGTCGCAGGCCATCATGCTGGAAGCGTTTCCGCCGGAAGACCGCGGTAAGGCGATGGCCTTCTGGGGACTCGGCATCGTGGTGGCGCCGATGCTCGGCCCGGTGATCGGCGGGTGGATCACTGACAACTACAGTTGGCGCTGGATCTTTTACCTGAACCTGCCGGTCGGAGTCGCGGCCATGGTCATGTCCAAGCTGTTCATCTTCGATCCGCATTACATCGGCCGCAAGACGCGCGTGGACTGGTGGGGCATTGGCTACCTGGCGCTGGGCATCGGCGCCCTGCAGGTGTTGCTCGACAAGGGCCAGGAAGAGGACTGGCTCTCCTCCGATTTCATCCGCGTGCTGATCGTCATGACCATCTGCGGCCTGGCGTTCTTCGTGATCCGCGAGCTTACCGCCGAGCATCCGATTGTGGACCTGCGTGTCTTCAAAATCCGCACCTACGCCACCGGTGTCTTTCTCATGACCATCGTCGGGTTCGTGCTCTACGGCAGCATCGTGCTGATCCCGATTTTTCTGCAGACGCTGCTGGGATATTCCTCGCTGCAGGCCGGATGGGCGATGCTGCCGCGCGGCCTGGGCGCGTTTATTGCCATGCCGTTTGTCGGCATGCTGATGTCGAAGGTGGAGCCGCGGAAATTGTTGTTTCTGGGGTTCCTGGTGGCGGCTTACTCGATGTGGGACCTGGGCAACATCAACCTGAACGCCGGCTACTGGGACGTGTTTTGGCCGCAATTCATCCAGGGCGTCGCCATGGGGTTCCTGTTCGTGCCGCTGACGACGATTACGCACGATCCGATTCCGAAAGAACGCATGGGGAACGCCACCAGCGTATTCAACCTGATGCGCAACATCGGGGGCAGCATCGGAATTGCCGTGGTGACCACCATCGTCGCCCGGCGCACGCAGAGCAACACCAATATCCTGGGCGCCAACGTCACTCCGTTCAGCCCGGCGGCGCAGCAGATGATCGCGGCCGCCCGCGCCGGGTTCATGGCCCGCGGCATGGACGCCTACACCGCCACCCGGCAGGCCTACGCCGCCGTGTTCGGCATGGTGCAGCAGCAGGCGGCGATGGTTTCGTTTGTGGGGGTGTTTCGGTTGTTGGGAATCATGTTTTTGTGCGTGATCCCGCTGATCCTGCTGATGAAGAAACCGCGGCATGTGGCGGGAGTGGGGCCGATGGATTAGAACAGGCGTTAGGGATTAGGCTGCAGGCTTTAGGACCCACATCTGCCAACTGCAGGCAGATGTGGGGCACCGGGCGAATGAAAAACACAGAGACGCAGAGACACAGAGGTCACAGAGCAGGAAACATAGAACCGCAAAGGACGTGAAGGACTTCGGGAGTTTGTGTTGAGGTGCCTCTCAGCCGTGTGGGTGCTCCGAGCGAACACGGGGTCCCTCGACTGGGGCTGACGCCGCTATTTTGGTGTAAAAACGTCTTTATTTTGGAGTAAAACGTAATTATCTTGGAGTGAAATCAGGCCGGTTTCCCCAGGCACACCACTGCGCCGGCTTCTGAGGCC
>JBEKZP010000061.1:0-6077 GCA_049509755.1 Terriglobales bacterium
GTGTCATTGGCCTCGAAGGTCCGCAAGGTCTGAAGGGCGACACCGGCTTGCAAGGTTCGATCGGTCTGACGGGCGGAACTGGTCTGAAGGGCGATAAGGGTGACACCGGCGCCACTGGCCAGGGAGTCACCGACAAGGGCAGTTTCGTCCTCAACAACGTGAACGGTTATGCCGCCAACGACGTGGTGAGCTACAACGGCGCCAGCTACGTGGCGATGTCAACCAATGATGCCTCGGTCAATCCCGATGCCCAGAACGCTCCTTGGGCGGTGTTTGCCGCGCAAGGTCCGCAAGGTTCCGCTGGCGCAACCGGCGCAACCGGTTCAACTGGTCCGCAGGGACCGCAAGGCGTGCAGGGCGACTTGGGTCCGCAGGGTCCTCAGGGATCTACGGGCGCAACCGGTCCGCAAGGCGCCACTGGTTCACAAGGTCCGCAAGGTGTGACCGGCGCCACAGGGTCACAGGGTCCGATCGGTGTGACCGGCGACACCGGCCCGCAAGGTCCGCAAGGTCTGGCGGGAGCGACGGGTGGTGCTGTCTCGATCAGTTACACCTTCTCGACAACCACAACCGATGCCGATCCTGGCAACGGGAAGCTGCGCCTCGACAACGCGACGCAGAACTCGGCGACGGTCATCCGCGCCAATCTGCAAGACTCGAATGCGGCCGACTGGACGTCCGTGCTGAATGGATTCGCCGACAGCACCAACACGGTCAAAGGCCAGATCCGACTGGTGAAATCGTCCGACCCGACAAAGTGGCTGCTGTTCAACGTCTCGGCGTTGGCGCAACCGGCCGGTTATCGCAACGTTACGGTTGCCGAAATTGGCGGCTCTGGCGCCGACCCGTTCGTCGACGGCGACGTAATCAGCTTGTACTTCGATCGGGCTGGTGACGCGGGTACCGCCGGTGCAGCGGGTCCGACTGGACCGCAGGGTCCGCAAGGCGTCCAAGGTGCGCAAGGCCCACAGGGTGCCACCGGCGCGCAGGGTCCAGCGGGTTCCGCTGCGCCCGTGTACGCTTTGAGCAACGGTTCGTATTCGGGCAGTGCTCCCGCTAATACCGGCACTTACTCGAGTGGCGCGACCCCGGCCAATCCTACCTACACGGGCACTACGACCACCAGCGCAAGCTTCCCCGCGGGTCCGGTGGTCGGGTACAACTCCCTCTCGGCGGGCAACTGCACCGTGCTGGGGACAGCGACCAGCCCGGGAACATGCGACACCACGGTAACAACTGCCGGTTGGGTGCAGAACTTCACCTTAACCTTTGGGACAGCACCAGTTACTGGTTCCGCTTTCACGGTGACGCTGATGAAGAACGGAGCGGCCACCGCGATAACCTGCGCGTCAACCACCGCCACCACGTGCACGGATGCGACTCATAGCGTGGCCTTGGCTGTCGGTGACGTGATTGCAGTTCAGATTAACCGGACCGCTGGTGCCGCCTGGACCTCTACGACGGCTTCCACGGTCGGCGCCACGGTCGCGCCCCCGGGCAGCACCCAGTATGGCTCGCTCTCGACAGCTTGTAAGTTGACGTCGAGCACGAACCCTGGATCGTGCGACACCACGGTGGCGACGGCCGGGTCGCAGGAAGGCTTCACCTTCACGGCCGGGACAACACTCCCAACCTACTCCACGGCTACCCTCACGGTCTACAAGAACGGCAGCCCCACCACCATCACCTGTGCGGTCACGGCGGGCACGACCTGCAGCGATACGACTCACGCCGAGAACTTCGCTGTGGGCGACAAGATTGCTGTGCAACTGGTAAGAAGTGGTACAGGCACCGCAGTCTGGAACAGCACGATTACGTTCTCACTGGGCGGCACGACGTTGGTGACAGGCACGCCGAAGTTTGGTTCGCTCTCGGCCGCTTGTGCGCTGGCGACGGCCACCAACCCGGGAACGTGCGACACCACAGTCGCCGCGGCACAGACAGTGAAAACGTTCACCTTCACCGCGGGGACCGCCACTCCCAGCAGTGTCACGGCCACCGCCACGGTGTTCAAGAACGGTGCAGCAACCACGATCACCTGTACGATCGCAGCCGGAGGAGGTACCACCTGCACCGATGCAACGCACCAGGAGACGTTCGCCGCCAATGACGTCATTGCCGTCCAGCTCACCAGAACCGGTACCGCCGCCTGGAGCACGACGATAACGACGCTCTCACTGGGTTCGAACGCTCCCATGGCACTGTCGAATCCGCACACCGTCATCGACTCGGTTGCTTTCGTCGCCGCTACCACCGCCGTGGTGCCATTACCGGGCGCGACGGCCTTCAGCTCAGCGACCAGCTACGTCTGCGCTGTCACTTTCGCCGGCGGCAGCACAACCCATACATACGGGGTGACGAACACGTCGGGTAGTTCCTTTACGATCACGGCTAACACAAGTAATTCCGACACCGTTGGTTACATCTGTATCGGCAACTAACCTCGCGGCGGGACGCTGCAAAGCGTCCCGTCGCCACAACAGTCAGGCGGGACGCACCAGCGTCCCGCCCGAACTTCAAGCGAAGGGCCAAACCTCAGGAGTGATTAATCATGGGTCAGCCAAGCGTGGTTTCCGACATCTCGCGGCACAACGGCAACGGTCATGAGGTTCCGAAAGACTCCGACGTCCTCTACCAGGCGGGATTCGAGGCCGGCTTCGATGCCGGCAAGCAAGCCGGATATCGCCAGGGATTCGACGCCGGCCTTTCCCAGGCGCGCCAGCAAGTGCCTGAGCCGCCCCCGCAGCCGCTTGCTGCGCAGGAACCCGTGAAGCGTGCATTGATCGGGCTGCCATGCCCGGCTTGTAAAACCTATCTTTACACCGATGAAGAGTGTCCGCGGTGCAAGACGGGTGTAAAAGTTAGCTAGACTTGCAAACAAGCCGCATCGTAGTTTTCACCGAGCCGCAGATTGCAACTCGTTCAGCGCGGTTGAGATTTTTCCGGATTCTGCTCCTGTTCCCGACCCGAACCGCTACGGAGCTACAGCGCTGCGACATCGCCTGGTAGGAGCGTCGAACGGCAGCGTATTCCACACCGCCGCCGGAATGAAATTAACTAGTTACGCTGGTTGAGTAATGCAGTGGTTGGAATAATCGGCTAGAATTTCCAGAAGTAAACCAACAGCAACCAGAGGACACATGACCGTCGGTTCCGCTGCAGTGCGAACTCCCAACGATTTCCAGTCCAGAATTGATGCCCGAAGCGCCCGTATCGGCGTGATTGGTCTCGGCTACGTCGGCCTGCCCTTGGTTCTGCTCTTTTCCGGCGAGAAATTCGCCATCACCGGATTCGACGTGGACCAGCGGAAAGTTGACACGCTGAACAACGGCGGGTCGTACATCGTCCGCATCGAGGCGGCGCAGGTCCAGTCCGCCCGGGAACGAGGGTTCACGCCCACCACCGAATTCGCCCGCATTGCCGAGATGGACGCGGTCATCATCTGCGTTCCCACCCCGCTGGACGAGTTCCGCCAGCCGGACATGAGCTACATCGTCAAGACCGCCGAGTCCATCGCGCCCCACCTGCACGCCGGCCAGCTCATCATTCTGGAGAGCACCACCTATCCGGGCACGACGGAAGAGGTACTGGTTCCCATCCTGGAGAAAGGCAACAAGCACGGCCTGAAAGCGGCGCGCAACGGCCAATCCGCGGACAACGTCTTCTATGTCGCATTCTCGCCCGAGCGCGAAGATCCCGGACGAACCGACATCGAGCGCCACGACATTCCCAAGGTTGTAGGCGGACTGGATGCAACCGCCGGTGAGCTGGCAGCGGCCGTTTACGGCACCATCTTTCGCCGGACGGTGCGCGTCTCCACGCCCGCGGTAGCGGAAATGACCAAGCTGCTGGAGAACATCTATCGCTGCGTCAACATCGCGCTGGTGAACGAACTCAAACTGCTCTGCCTGCGCATGGGTGTGGATATCTGGGAGGTGATCGAAGCCGCGAAAACCAAGCCCTTCGGATTCCAGGCCTTCTATCCCGGCCCGGGACTTGGCGGCCACTGCATTCCCGTCGATCCCTACTATCTTTCGTGGAAGGCGAAGGAGTTCGATTTCCAGACGCGCTTCATCGAGCTTGCCGGCGATATCAACTCCGCCATGCCGTACCACGTCGTGGCTTCCGTTACCGCCGCCCTGAACCGCCAGAAGAAAGCGCTGAACGGCGCCAAGGTCCTGGTGCTCGGCGTCGCTTACAAGAAAGACATTGACGACATGCGCGAATCCCCGTCGCTTACCATCATCGAGCTATTGCAGCACGAGGGCGCCGCAGTGTCGTATAACGATCCTTACGTTCCCTTTGTAGGGAAGTTGCGCAAATACGATTTGCAGATGAAGAACACGCCGCTGGACAGCCTCGGGCAGTACGATTGCGTGCTCATCGTGACCGATCATTCCGATTACGACTACGCCCGCATCGTGCGCGAGTCGAAGCTGGTGGTGGACAGCCGCAACGCCACCCGCGGCATCACAGCGCCCAACGTCGTGCGCTGCTGATCTGGCGCACAAGATGGCTCTCTATCTGGTTACCGGAATTGCCGGCTTCATCGGATCCGCGCTCGCCCACGTGTTAGTGGAACGCGGCGAGCGGGTTCGCGGCATTGACAACTTCTGCACCGGCAAGGCGGCCAACGTTGCCGGAATCCGCTCGCGGATCGAACTGATCGAGGCCGATCTCAACGACGCCGCGGCCGCCGCCGAAGCCTGCCGTGGCGCCGATTACGTCCTTCATCAGGCGGCCATCCCTTCCGTTCCAAGGTCGGTGGTGGACCCGATGGAATGCAACCGCGCCAACGTGGACGGCACCCTCAGCCTCCTGATTGCCGCGCGCGATGCCCAAGTCAAGCGCGTGGTCTACGCGTCGTCGTCGTCGCTGTACGGCGACACACCGACCTTCCCCAAGCACGAAGGCATGTTGCCGGACCCGATCTCTCCCTACGCCGTTGCCAAGCTGACCGGCGAGTACTACATGACTTCCTTTTACCGCGTCTACGGACTGGAGACGGTATCGTTGCGGTACTTCAACGTCTTCGGGCCGCGCCAGGATCCCACGTCGCAGTATTCCGGCGTGCTGGCGAAATTCATTTCCTGCATGCTCCGGGGCGAGCAGCCCACCATTTACGGCGATGGCGAGCAGAGCCGCGACTTCACCTTTGTCGAAAACGTGGTGAACGCCAACCTGGGGGCCTGCACCGCACCCGCGGCGCAGGTGGCGGGACGCGCCTTCAATGCGGCCACCGGGCGCCGCGTGACCATCAACCAGACATTTTCGGTGCTGCAGAAGTTGACCGGCTACAACGGGCAACCTCACTATGCTGCGGAGCGCACGGGCGACATCAAGCACTCCCTCGCCGACATCTCGCAGATCGAAACGGCGATCGGGTACAAGCCCACGGTTGCATTCGAAGAGGGTTTGCGTCGGACCGTGGAGTGGTATCGTACTCAAGCCGTCGCCGCTTCGCGGTAGCCTTGTTCTCAGGGTCTGGCGAATTGTCCGTGATGCTCGGTGTACCAGCCCGCAACCCGATGGCCGAGCTAGCCAACCCGAGACCGATTACTTGCCCAGCTTGGCACTCGTCATTCGGAATAGCGTTGTCAGCGGCAATAGCAGTGATGGAACTGCTTCCATCACCTCGGGCGTTGCCGGCTGGATCAGAGCGCGGGTGAATATCAGCAATATGACGCTGATCAACAATTACCCGTACGCACTCTCGCCGATTTCCAATGGCGCTATCGTCTCCTTCGGAAACAATCAGATCCTTGGAAGTGGGGCACCGTCGGTAACGATCGGCCGGCAGTGACGCTGGTACGCCGGCAGTCAATCGACTTCGTCGCCCCTTGGTGTGATCATTGAAGGGCGACGGCCATCACTTATGAGTCTACCCATAGCAATCTAAGTAACCATGGTAGGGCGAGTTTGGCGTTGACTGCGGTTGTTCTTTCTTACAGAATCCCTTCACCAATCCACTTGAGTGACGCGGGCCCATGCCAACGATCCTCCGCTCTTCTGGGTCCGGCGAAGGAGATTTATGCGTCGTGTGCTGGCTGTGGTTTTGCTGATTCTCTGCTCGATCT
>JBEKZP010000062.1:0-6072 GCA_049509755.1 Terriglobales bacterium
GCACACGGTCCACACGGCAGCCGAGCCGCCGAACCACGGCAAAATGATCTTGGCGATGACCGGCTGAACCTGAAACAACAGGAAGGCGCTCACCACGATTGTCAGTGCGTAAAGAATCATGATCGGTCCACGGTCCCTACTCCGTCTGCCGCACCAGCAACTCCTCTTTGCTGAACAGGGAATCGACGCAGAAATAGTCCACGCCTCGAAACGCCATTTTCGTAATCTTCTATTTGAACACACGTAGCGCCGGCGGCGGCACGCCCGATGCGGGTCTGGGCCGCCGGTGAGACCCGACTCACATCACGGATACAGGCCGCGAAGTTTGACCGCTTCCGCTACCCGTCCGACCCCCAGCATGTTGGCCGCGAGCCGCATGTTCAGCTTGCGATCGGTGTGAATCTTGAACACCTCGATGAACGAGGTCTTCATCACACGTTCCAGCCGGTTGTAGACATCCTGCGCGTCCCAGAACAGGTGCTGCTCGTCCTGCACCCACTCGAAGTACGACACGGTCACGCCACCCGCGTTGCACAGAATGTCGGGAATCAGGAACACGCCCTTCTGGTCCAGAATGCGGTCGGCCTCCGGCGTCACGGGCCCGTTGGCCGCTTCCGCCACGATGCGCGTGCGGATGGTGTGCGCGTTCGCCTCGGTGATGGTGTTCTCGAGCGCCGCCGGGATGAGGATTTCGCACTCCAGGCTCAGCAGTTCCTCGGGCGTGATTTCCTCCGCGGCGGGGAAGCCTTTCAAACTGCCCGTACGCTCCTTGTGCATGATCAGCTTGGGGATGTCCAACCCGTGCCGGTTGTAAATGGCGATCCGCGAATCGCTCGCGCCGACGACCACGGCCTGCGCGCTGTCCAACAGATGCGCGGCGATCGACCCGGCGTTGCCGAATCCCTGCACCACCACGCGCGCACCCTTAATCGGAATACCGAGTTCCTCGCTGCTGCTGAGCACGGTGTAGTACACGCCGCGGCCGGTGGCTTCGTTGCGGCCCAGCGATCCGCCCAGGCAGATCGGCTTGCCCGTCACCACGCCCGGAACCGGATAGCCCTTGGTCATGCTGTAGGTGTCCATGATCCACGCCATGATTTGCGGCGTGGTATAGACATCCGGCGCCGGGATGTCCTGTTCCGGTCCGATCAGCGGCAGGATGGCGCTGGCATAGCGGCGGGTCAACCGCTCGATCTCGCCAATGGACATCTCCTTGGGGTTGCAGGTGACGCCTCCCTTGCCGCCACCGAACGGAATATTCACTACCGCGCATTTCCACGTCATCCACGTGGCCAGCGCCTTCACTTCGTCCACGGTGACGTTGGGGTGGAACCGGATTCCGCCCTTGGCCGGACCGCGCGTGGTGCTGTGCTGCACGCGGTATCCCTCGAACCGGAAGATGTGTCCATTATCCAGCCGGACCGGCACGCTCACACAAAGTATGCGTTCCGGATATTTGATCATGGCTCGCACGTTTTCTTCGAGCTCCAGCGCGTTTGCCGCCAGGTCGAAGTTCTCGAGTGCGACTTCGTATGCGTTCTGCTCAGGCGTTGCGGTTGCCGACATGGCCGAACCTCTTTCAGAGTTTTCAAACTTGGAAAAGTCTCTACAGCCGGAATCATAATTCCTATCACGCACCACGTCAATGGGGTGCTGGCTGCGCCACGGCATCAGAAAATCTTGTGAGAATCTCCCGCTCCGCCCCACTATCTCCCTGACAGCGAAATGCGCGGCGTAGTGTTTCTTGCGATTTGCGGGTTGGCGTTCGCCCAGGCGCCGGACCCTGCCTACGAGCCTCTCACCCGCGCTTACGAAGCGTTGCGCGCGCGCGACTACGACACCGCAATCGCGAGTTTCCTCGAGGGAATCGAAGCTGCCCCGCGCCGCGCCTCCATCCACAAAGACCTGGCCTACACCTACTTGAAGATCGGCGAGAACGAGCTGGCCCGCGACCAGTTCGGCGAAGCCATCGAGATCGACCCTAACGATACCCAGGTGGCCATGGAGTACGCCTTTCTGTGCTACGAAACCAAGGAGCAGCAGCAGGCGCGGCGCATCTTCGACCGCATCCGCAAGACAGGTGATGCTGCCGCCGAGCAGGCCTTCCGCAATATCGACGCGCCGCTGGCCGCGGGCATCGGGCGCTGGAAGAAGGCCATCGAAATGGGCGCCGCCGACTTCAGCGCGCATTTCGAGCTGGCCACTCTCGCCGAACAGCGCGACGATCTGGCCCTCGCCGCCGAGCACTACGAAAAGGCCTGGCGCCTGCTGCCCGGCCGGCGTTCCGTGCTGGTGGACCTGGGCCGCGTCTGGAAGGCGCTCGACCGCGGCGATGACGCCACGGCCGCGCTGCTGGCCGCCTCGCGGGGCGGTGAGCCGCGCGCCGCCGAGATGGCTCGGGAGTTGCTGCCGCGCCGCTACCCCTACGTTCGCGAGTTCCGGCGCGCGCTGCAATTGGACCCCTCCAACGTCGAACTGCGCCGCGAGTTGGCGTACCTGCTGCTGCGCATGGATCTCCAGCCCGAGGCCGAGCAGGAATTCCGCGTGCTCACCGAGACCGCCCCGGACGATCTGCTCGCCGCCACGCAACTCGGTTTCCTGCTCTACGCCCGCGGTGAGCATATTGCCGCTGCGCCCCTGTTCGAGCGCGTGCTGGCGGGGAAGGACGAGGACCTCGCCAACCGGGTGCGCGCCGTGCTGCGGGTTCCCCAAGTGCTCAACGCGCGCGGCGATGCGCCTCCCGCATCCATCGACGCCAAGGTGATGGCCGAGCGCAGCATCAAAGCGGGCTATATGAAGGACGCGCTGAAGTACCTTCAAATCGCCCACGCAGGCGACCCCGGCGATTTTGAGGTCATGCTGAAACTCGGTTGGACCTACAACATTCTCCACCAGGATTTGCTGGCATTCCGCTGGTTCGATCTGGCGCGCAAGAGCCCCGACCCGCAAGTCGCCGCCGAAGCCGGGCGCGCCTGGCGCAACCTTCGCGCGGTCACCGAGCGGTTTCGCATCTCGGCCTGGCTTTACCCGATCTTTTCCACCCGCTGGCACGACTTTTTCTCCTACGCGCAGATCAAGACTGGAATCCGGACGAGTTTTCCGATCCAGCCGTATGTGAGCGTCCGGTTCGTGGGCGACACGCGCCTCACCATTGGGGTCGCGTCGCCGCAGTACCTTTCGGAGAGCTCGTTCATCCTCGCGGTGGGCGCGGCCACGGCGCCCTGGCACGGAATCACGGGATGGGCCGAGGCCGGCTCGGCCATCGGCTACATCAGCGGCCACATGCTGCCCGACTACCGCGGCGGCATCTCCCTGGCGCGCGGCATAGGGCATACCTTGCGCGGCGAATCGTCCGGATGGTTCGCCGACACTATGCTGGATGCCGTCTTTGTCAGCCGTTTCGGCAACGATTTCCTGGTCTACGATCAAACCCGTTTCGGATACGCCTTTGGCCCCAAGACGCTGCGCAGCCAGCTTTCGTGGAACGTCAACCTGACCTTCGACAGCCAGTGCCAATACTGGGCCAATTTCGGTGAAACGGGGCCGGGACTCCGAATTGCAAGTTCCTTGCTGCCGCAATCGACGTACGTGACGTTTAACCTGCTGCGAGGCGCCTACCTGATCGACACGGGCAATCCGCGGCGGCCGAATTTCAACGATCTTCGCGCGGGGTTCTGGTATGCGTTCACTCATTAGCCTGGCGCTTGTCCTGGCGGGGTGCCCCCTGGGCCCCGCGCATGCCGCCGATCTTCCGTACTTCAGCGTCCTCTCCGACGATGCCGGCGCGTGGCCGGAAATTCTTTCGTCCATCGGCCTCCAGCGGCAGCCCGCTGGCCTCGCGCGCATTTTTGTGGCTCGCACCGGCGCACCCGCGTCCGTGGAATGGAACGGCCGCGTGGAAAAGGGCGCCATCCTGATTCTGGAAGGCGAATCCTCGCTGGCCGACATGTTCGGCTTCCGCCGTGGCAAGCAGAACGTGCGGGTCAACAGCCTGACCGACGTCCACCGTCCCAAGCTTTCCATCGTCTGGGAGAATGGCTTGGAACTGCCGGTCTTTGAACTGCCGGCGGGTGCGCAGGTGTTCGCGAGTGAACGCTGGACCGGCGCGCCCATGACCGCGGGGATGCGCCGCGGCGCCGGGGCTCTACTGTGGGTGGCGGTCCCCCCGGGCGAAAAAGGGTACGAGCGCTTTCCGTACCTGCTCGAGGCGCTCTGCGATCTCGGAATGGACCCGCCGTTCCGCTCGTCGCGGTTGTGGGCCTTTTTCGATTCGTCCTACCGCTCGCGCGTGGACTTGCCCTACTTCGCGGCGCGCTGGCGCAAAGCCGGAGTCGCCGCCTTGCACGTGGCGGCGTGGCACTTCTACGAGCCTGACGCCGAGCGCGATGGGTATCTCGCAAAGCTGATCGAAGCCTGTCACCGCGAAGGCATCCTGACTTACGCGTGGTTCGAGCTGCCGCACGTGAGCGAGAAGTTCTGGGACGACCATCCCGAGTGGCGCGAGAAGACCGCGATGCTTCAGGACGCTCAGCTCGACTGGCGCAAGCTCATGAACCTGACCAACCGCGACTGTTTCCGCGCCGTCTCAGCCGGCGTGAAACAGTTGATCTCGCGGTTCGATTGGGACGGCGTCAACCTTGCCGAGTTGTACTTCGAGTCGCTCGAGGGCACGGGAAACGCCTCGCGGTTCACGCCGATGAACGACGATGCCCGCGCCCTGTTCCGAAAGCAGAGCGGCTTCGATCCAATCGAGATCTTCGGCGCGCGCAAAGACGAGGCTTCGCGAACGGCGTTTCTCGATTTCCGCGGCGAGCTGGCGCGACGCCTGCAGGAAGAGTGGATCGCCGAGTTGGAAGCCTCGCGACAGCAGAAGCCGCATCTCGACCTGGTGCTGACGCACGTCGACGACCGCCTCGACACGGGCATGCGCGAAGCCATCGGCACAGACGCCGCCCGCGTGCTACCGTTGCTCGACACCCACACGTTCACCTTCCTCATCGAGGACCCCGCCACAGTGTGGCACCTCGGCCCGCAGCGCTATGAGAGCATCGCCGAGCGCTATCGCGCGCTGACCCCGCATCGCGACAAACTGGGTATCGACATTAACATCGTCGATCGCTACCAGAATGTTTACCCCACTAAGCAGCAAACCGGGACAGAACTTTTCCAGCTTCTGCACCATGCCGCCGGCAGTTTCCAGCGGGTGGCGCTGTATTTCGAGAACTCTTTGCTGCCGCCGGACTTGGAACTGCTGCCTTCAGCCTCCGCGACCGTCACCCGCATCGAGAAGATGGGTCCGAAGACCATAGTGGATTCGGCCTCCGGCGTCGGCCTTCCCTGGAAAGGCCCCGCCATGGTCGATGGCCAATTGTGGCCCGCCGCCGACGAGGACACCGTCTGGCTCCCCGCCGGACCGCACAGCGTCGAACCCACCGATCGGCCACGCGGGACACGTCTGCTCCGCCTGAATGCCGACTTAAGAGCCGCGCGCGCCGTGAACGCTACGACCATCGAATTCTCCTATCAAACGGCCGCCCGCGCCATCGCCATCCTGGACCGCCCGCCGCGCCGAACCCAAATTGACGGCGCCGAGGAACCACTCCAGCGAGCCGGACCGAATACGATTTTTCTGCCGCGCGGCCAGCACGTCGTGACAATCACCACCGAGTGAGTTAGGATGTCGGATGGCCAATGACGGATGTCGCGTTGCAGTCCGGATCTCCGGAGATCCCGGATAAGCTGTACTTCAAGATCGGCGAGGTGAGCGTGCTCCTGGGAGTGGAGCCGTACGTCTTACGCTACTGGGAAACCGAGTTCCCGGCGCTGTCACCCAAGAAATCCGGCACGGGCCACCGGCTTTACCGGCGCAAAGACGTGGAGTTGCTGCTGCGCATCAAGCACCTGCTGTACGAGAAACGGTTCACGATCGAAGGCGCGCGGCAGTCGCTGCAGGCCGCGGCGCGCGCTCCCAAGCCGCGCGCGGCCGAACGGGTACAACAGGAGCTCTTCACCGAAGATCCGTTACCCGAAATACGCAGAGGGCTGGCCGATATCCTGCTGATTCTGAAGTAG
>JBEKZP010000063.1:0-5249 GCA_049509755.1 Terriglobales bacterium
AGTTCTTTGTTGCGATTCCCATTTTTGTTGTTCCGATCCGCGTTCATCCGCGTAAATCAGCGGCTAAATTTTCTTGACCCTTCGTGATCCTTCGTGTCCTTTGTGGTTAAGTTCTTTGTTGCGATTCCCATTCTTGTTGTTCCGATCCGCGTTCATCCGCGTAAATCCGTGGCTAGCTGTTTTGTCTTGTGGTTAAATACTTGTTCCGATGCCAGCCGAACGCAAAATCCGTGTTCTTGTCGCCAAACCCGGTCTGGACGGCCATGACCGCGGCGCCAAGGTAATCGCGCGTGCCCTGCGCGACGCCGGCATGGAGGTCATCTACACCGGCCTGCGCCAGACCCCGGAGATGATCGTCAACGCCTCGCTGCAGGAAGACGTGGACGTCATCGGCCTCTCCATCCTCTCCGGCGCGCACAACGCCATCGTGCCGCGCGTCATGGACCTGCTGAACCAGAACAAGATGGACGACGTGCTGGTGCTGGTGGGCGGCATCATTCCCGACCAGGATGTGGCGCAGCTTAAGCAGCAAGGTGTGGCGGGCATTTTCCAGCCCGGAACCGCCATGGACGAAATCATCCAGTTCATCCGCCACAACGTGAAACCGCGCGGCATCCCCGCCAACACGTAGGGGGGAACCCATTCGCCACGGATTTACACTGATCCACACGGATTATTTTCTTAAGTTTTATCCGTGTTCATCCGCGTGAATCCGTGGCCATCTTTTATGTCAGCCACGCATGAACTCGAGGCTCGCAACGGCGCCACCATCCTGCGCCTCGTTTCGCCCGACGGCACCAATCGCCTGACCCGCGCCTGCGTGCTCGCCCTCACCGATGCCGTCGGCGAACTTGCGCGCTCCCCACGGCCGCTCATCATCACCGGCAACCACAAATTCTTTTCCGCTGGGGCCGAGTTGTCGGAAATCGTCGCCCTCACCGGCCCCTCGGCGTATGCCTTTTCGCACATGGGCCAGGCGCTGATGAATGAAATTGGCTGCTTCCCCGCTCCCGTCGTCGCCGCCGTCGGCGGCTACTGCATGGGCGGCGGACTCGACCTGGCGCTCGCCTGCCATCGCCGCATCGCCTCGCCGCACGCCGTTTTCGGACATCGCGGCGCCGCCCTGGGCTTGATTACCGGATGGGGAGGAACGCAGCGCCTGCCGCGCCTGGTCGGCAAGACGCGCGCCCTGCAGATGATGATCGAAGCCGAGAAAGTTCACGCGCGCGAGGCCCTGCGCATCGGACTGGTGAATGAAATCGCGGATGATCCCGTCGCCGCGGCGCTGATGTTCTTGGAAGGTGGAGCGCGCTCGCCCTCGAACGCGTAATGCCCGGCGCTGCGCGACCCGCGGCTCGGGACTGCCCTCGTTCGGTGCCCCGGCTCGTGTTCACAAGCAGATCACCCGATCACCCGATCCCATTCACCCCATCGTCTGCCCAGGTTTCATGGCCAGCACATCGCATCCCGCGTCCACCACCAGCCGCTTCAGTTCTTCGGGCGTGCCGGTCAGCGCCGGAAACGTGCCCCAGTGCATCGGGATCACCGTCTTAGGCCGCAGCAACTGGCACGCGTACGTCGCCTCCAGCGGCGACATGGTAAACAGGTCGCCGATCGGCAGCATCACGATTTCCGGGTGATACAGCTCGTGGATGATGTGCATGTCGCCGAACACGTTGGTATCGCCGGCGTGGTACAGCTTCACGCCGCTGTCCAGTTCAATGACGTAACCGCACGCTTCGCCGCCATAGATAATGGAGCCATCGTCCTCCTGGATGCCGCAGGAGTGGTCGGCGTGCACCATGGTGACGCGGATGCCGGCGACCTCCTGCGAGCCGCCCTTGTTCATCGGCGCAATCTGCTTCGCGCCCTTCTTCTGCATCCACCCCGCCAGTTCGAAGATCCCCACCACCACCGGGTTGTGCTGTTTCGCGATCGCAACCGCGTCGCCGATGTGGTCGAAGTGGCCGTGCGTGCACAGCATCGCATCCACCTTTTTCAATTTCTTTTCGCTGTCCGGGCACGACGGGTTCCCCATCACCCAGGGATCAATCAGGATGGTTTTGCCGCCGCTCTCCAGCCGGAATGTGGAGTGCCCCAGCCAGGTGAGTTTTGCGCCTTTCAGATCCATGATGGCCGCCTTTCTGCCATGTCTGCTGCAATCGAGGCCCAAGGATTTTAGCAGCCGCACAGCGGGTGCCATCCTGCTTTTTCAATCGTCAATCGTCAATCGACAATCGGCAATGGTTTTGCGCTACCATAGCGGGCCATGCATTCCACCTCTGCCGTGGGTTCTCAACTCAAAGTCCTGTTCACCCGAGACCAGATCGCGCGCCGCGTCGCCGAAATGGCGGACCAGATCACCCGCGACTTCGACGGGCAATCCATCATCTTCGTGGGCGTGCTGAAGGGCGCGTCCATTTTTCTCGGCGATCTGGCGCGGCAGGTAAAGTTGGACGCGACCTTCGACTTCATCAGTGTTGCCAGCTACGGCAACGGCACCCGGACCAGCGGTGAAGTGAAGATGAACAAGGACGTGGATTCATCCATGGCCGACAAGAACGTGATCATCGTCGAAGACATCCTCGACACCGGCCTCACCATGGGATTCCTGCGCAAGCTCTTCCTCGCTCACCAGCCGCGCGCGCTGAAGGTAGCTGTGCTGCTCGACAAAGCCTGCCGCCGCATCGAGCCGGTCAAGGCCGACTACGTCGGTTTCGTCATTCCCGATGAGTTCGTGGTGGGATACGGCATGGACTACGCCGAGCGCTACCGCAACCTGCCTGACATCTGCGTCCTGCCGCCGGAACTGCAGTAGAGCAACCCGCCGATTACAAACTGATTTCGGACGTCGTTTTCCTGGGAAAGGGCACGGCGGAACCTGTCCTGAGCAAAGCCGAAGGAGCCGTGCCGCCAAGCTCGCAAGAGTCGTTTTCTTAGGGAAGGGCACGGCTTCAGCCGTGCCGCCAAGCCCTCAAGAAAAACCGGGCTTTAGCCCCTGAGGGATTCGCCGCCGACGCTGACCAACCCTTGAATCCAGCTCTAGATACTATTTCTGCGACAAACCAGCGCTCCGATAACATCGGCCACGCGCTTTAGCACTTCAACATCGCCTTCCATGAAGTTGTAGGCCTGGGCGGAGTGCATTTCCAGAACGCCCACCGTCCTGCCATCCACGCACACCGGAGCGGCCACCACGGCAGCGATTTTCATCTGCCCGCACGCTTCGGCATCGACGATGCCGCGCGCATCGGAAGCAGTGTCTGCGCAATCCACCACCGCGCCGGTGCGCAGACATTCCGCGCGCATGGCAGCAGCGGGGTCAGGAGCGCCATCGGGTGGTGGCGTCGTCCTGAAGCTTGCCTGCATCGCATGGGCGCTGCCTTGGTTCAGGGCGACGGCACTTCCGTCGGCGCGGGTCGCCGTGCACACGTATTCCAGCATCAGGTGCAATGCCCTGCGGTCTTGCTCTGCCTGCAAGTCTTCCGCGGACGCCGCCTTGGCGCCACCTTCTTCCATGCGGCTCAGGGTAGGACATCCGCTCGCCATTATCAATGATGTCTGGGGAACGCGCCGGGCGCAGGTGGAGAGATCGGGAATCCGCTACTCGCTGCTGGAAACTTCCGCTTCTTTTGCTTTGCGTGCTTTCCGCCGCGCCGGACTCACCACCCATGCGATGAGGATGCTCACGATATACAGCACCACCATGGGCGCCGCGAACAGGCACATGTTCAGAATGTCGGTGGTCGGCGTCACGATTGCCGCAATGATGAAGATCACCAGGATCGAGTAGCGCAGGTTGCGCCACATCCACCCCGCGCTGATCACGCCCATCAGCGCCAGGAAGAACACCAGGATCGGCATCTCAAAAATGATGCCCAGCCCGAGGATGATGGTCAGGAACAGGTCGGTATATTCGCCGATCGTGATCATCGGCTGAAATTGCGCGCCGTAGCCGATCAAAAAATCCAGCGCCGCCGGGTACACCATCTTGTAGCCGAACAATCCGCCGGCGATGAACAGGCCCACCGACGAAATCATGAACGGCGTCACGTAGCTCTTCTCGTGCCGGTACAAGCCGGGCGCAATGAACGCCCAAACCTGGTAGAGCACGAAGGGCGAGGCCAGGAAAACGCCGGCAATGAACCCGACCTTCAGGTACATGTTGAAGGGCTCGGTCGGATTCAGGTACACCAGCTTCTGGTCGAGATGATGGTTGCGCAGCGCCTCCATGATCGGCACCTGCATGTAGCCGTAAATCTTTTCCGCGTAGCCGAAGCAGATGCCGAAACCGGCGGCCACAAACACCAGCGACCAGATGATGCGCCGGCGGAGCTCCTCGAGGTGATCGAGGAAGCTCATGCTCGCCATTTTTTCGGTGATGGCCTTGCGCGCCGCGGCGGCGGGATCAAAATCAGACATCGGCAGCCTTGGCCTGTGCGGGATGATCGGCGGGCGCAGGCGTCACAGCGACGTCGAGCGCGGGCGTTACAGCGGCTGCGGGCGCAGAAGCGACGTCGAGCGCGGGCGTCACTGCCCCTTCCTGCGCAGAGGCGACGTCGGGCACGGGCGTCACGGCGGCATCGAGCGTCGTCGGGGCATCGAGCGCGGGCGCGGGGTCGTGCATAGCGGCGGCCGCGGGCGCGGACGCGGTGTTGGCGACGCTTCCTTGCGGCGGCAGGATCTGCGGCTCGGACGCGCGCTTGACGGTCTCTTCCAGCTCCAGGTTCCGGATTTCGCCTTCGATTTGCGACTTGAACTCGTTGCTGGCCTTCTTGAATTCGCCCATGGCTTTCCCGATCTGCCGGCCAATTTCGGGCAGCTTCCGCGGCCCGAAAATAATCAGGGCCAGCAGGAAGATGAAAATCATTTCGGGTAAGCCGAGGTTCATGGCTCACATAATACTGCGCGCCGCGTATTTCGGTCTATCGGTCCGTCGGTCTTTCGGCAGTCGGACGGCTTCAGCTTTAGTCCCGCAGGGACGCACGCTGGTAGCCCAGGGCGCCAGCCCTGGGAAAGCGTGGGAGCATCACGCAATCAGCGCCGGAGGCGCGAACGCTGGTAGCCCAGAGCCTGCCCTGAGCGCAGTCGAAGGGGCGCCAGCCCTGGGAAAGCGTGGGAGCACCACGCAATCAGCGCCGGAGGCGCGAACGCTGGTAGCCCAGAGCCTGCCCTGAGCGCAGTCGAAGGGGCGCCAGCCCTGGGAAAGCGTGAGAGCATCACGCAATCAGCGCCGGAGGCGCGAACGC
>JBEKZP010000064.1:0-5209 GCA_049509755.1 Terriglobales bacterium
CAACCTGGCGATCAACGTCGGCTACTACTTCACCCACTCCGGCGAAAACAATTTCATGGTGGACCAGATGGCGAACTACATGCCGAATGCAAGCGCAAATTCGACATTTCTCGGCAACACCACCATAACTCCCTACAACGTCAATGTCGCATTCATAACCATGAAATACAAATTTTAAGCCGAGCAATGAAAGGAATAGGAGGGCGTTGGCGCTGCGCGAAGAGTGAAGCATCACGGCGCCGAACGGCAACGCCGGCTTTGACTCACCGCACCCGTGGAAGGCTATGCAGGAGACTGGCCTGGGGCGGCGGTGGCTGCCCTGCTTAAGAAACGAGGAGCGGTCATGAACCAAAAAACAATTTTCGCGTTCTTTGCAGAGAACGCGAAAATTGAGGACTGCTTGGCGGATGACGCAGCTGCGTACTGCTCTCTGTCAACCTGTCAACCGGCTGACACCCATATGGCAGTTGACAAGCGGCGGTTGACGCATCTGGTTGACGAGCGCGGTGAAACTCCTAAAACGATGTTCTTTTCCAGGCAGGCAGGATAGACCATTCGTTCGCGCTCGCGCGGATTGGTTAGGAGAAAGGACACCCGAGCATAGATGGCTTGAGTCGCCGGCACTGCTCAATCAAGACCCCGTTGTACTTGTCGTTACCGGAAATTAGATCCGGAGGTATTGATGATACAGTCCTCCGAGGAGCGGCAGCGCAGTGATTTGCCCGACGCGCTGAACGGTGCGAGGGACCGGCGCGTTCTTCTCCAACGAGAGGTGAGTCCGCACTTCATTATAATAAGCGGCGTACGCTCGAACGATGCGAGGCAGGTACGCTTCGCCGAACACCACGCTGTGGTCGATGCACTCCCGTCGAATCGAGCCGATTAGCCGTTCGACATGTCCGTTCTGCCACGGCGAACGGGCAGCGGTGGGACGATCGCGAATGCCCATCGCCCGCACGCGCCGGATGAAGGCATGACCGTAAACGCAGTCGCGATCGCGGATCAGGTATCGGGGCGCTTGGTCCCAGGGGAAAGCCTCAGTCACCTGCCGGGCGATCCATTCGGCGGATGGATGAGAGGTGACCCCGAAGCCTACCAGGAGCCGGCGATCGTGATTGAGGATGACCAGACCGTAGAGGAGTTTGAAAAACGCGGTCGGTACGACGAACAAGTCGATCGAAGCAATGCCCGCGGCATGGTTGCGCAGGAAAGTCTTCCAGCTCTGGGATGGTGGTCGTCTGGTCCTCGGCGCCATGTACTTCGCCACGGTCGACTGCGCAACCTCGATGCCGAGCATGAGCAACTCGCCGTGAATGCGCGGCGCGCCCCAGAGCGGGTTGGCCATGCTCATCTGTCGGATTAGGTCCCGGATCTCGCCATCAAGCTGTGGCCGTCCCCAACGCGCGGACGAGATTTCCACCGTCAGTACGCGCGAAAGCCCCGGCGGTGCCAGCGGATCAGCGTTTAGGGTCTGATGACCCCGATTGCGTTCAGGATCGACGGGAAAACCCGGTACAGCCAAACCAACCGCAGGCGGTCCGAATTCGTTAGGCGCACGCGCTTCGGGAGCCTGCGGACCAGGATGTTGATCTGTTGGCGAAGGATCAGATTCTCGGCTTCGAGTTTCGCGCGGGACTTGAAAAGTGAGCGCAGCGCGTACCCCAGCAGCTTCAGCCACCCAGCCATGCGCCGCTAACGTACCCGATTTTATGCGACCTGTCACACAGATCGAATTCTCGGTAACGACACCACCTGAGAAATCCCGGTCGGGAATAAACCAGCCCGGTTCGACGTAAATCGGGTTGCCGAGCAGGGCATAGAAGAGCGCACCCCGCGAGAATGAATGACCGCCGGATCGCACCTCGTTCTTGGCGATGCGGAGTTTCGATCGAACTCCATTTCGATTGAGTTCATCCTTGAGAAGTCGAACACTGCCAAGTTCGCAGTAGCGCTGGAAGACCTGTCTGAGGCTGTACCGATTCTTCCCCTCGATTCTGAATGCGATCACGGTGGTCAAGCCCGAGACCGTGATCCGGTGGCGCCTGGCCGCGCGCCGCTTCCACCTACGGCTTACACCCCAAGCGCTTGAGCTCCACACGCCGGTTGCGGAAGCGATTTCCATCGGACGTGTTCGGCACCAGCGGACGCGTGTCGCCATACCCCGCCGTCGTCATCCGCGTCGCTGCGACGCCGTGCGCCACCAGCCAATCCTTCACCGCCGCCGCGCGCCTGCCCGAAAGCCGCATATTATAGGCGTGCTGCCCCACATTGTCGGTGTGCCCGCTTACCTCGGCCGCATAGGTCGCATCGGCCGTGAACAGCCCCAGCACCTGCGTCAGCACCGCATCGGACTCAGGCCGCAGCGTAGCCTTGTCGAAATCGAAATTCACCCCGTACACTTCCAGCTTGCACGCAGTCGGCGGCGGTCCGCCCACCTGCACGCTGGTCAGCGCGTAGGCGCCAATCGACTTATCGTTGCCGCTCGTTTCATGATAGATAAACCAGAACTCAGCTTGGGGCGTCTGCCGGGTCAGCACGGCCTGCGATATATCATCCGGGTTGGAAATCAGCTTCGCGCCGATCCCCTGCAGCGCGTTGATGTAGTTGTCGCGCACGACGAACGTCACCGCCACCTTGTGGCTGTCGGCCAGGACGAAATCGTCATGGATGACCCGTCCGGCCAGCGTTTTCTTGCCGCCCGGCAGATCCAACTCCACCGCATCGAAATCCCGCTCGTCGCATCGATCCAGACGGAAATAGGCGAACTGCTTCACCAGCCAGGGCGGCAGCGCGCAGGCGCGGCCGGGTGGGGCCGGTGGCGGAATCTCATCGCGCACCACCACGTCCTGCGGCATGGGCGCCACCTGCACCGTCACCAACTGGTAGGAGCCCGCGCCGGAGTCGCTGCCTTGGGTTTGCAGAAACAGGTAATAGAAATCGCCCTGTGGCGTACTGCGCATCAGCGCGGCACGGCTGGCGGCGGCGTCGCCTGGTTGTCGCCGGTCAGGGCGTAATCCACCTCCTGCACGCGCCCGGCGATCACCTTGCTGCCGCCGTACTGATCGAGAGGTACCCGGTCGAACTCCCGTACATTGCAATGGTCCAGGTTGTAGCCGGGGTACGGAGTCGCCAGCCACGCGGGATCCTTGCAGGCGCCGCCACTGATATCCAGAGGTTGGTTATCTTCGCGAGCCCGAACCTTCTGTGGCGGCGGGCCGATCTTGATCGTGGTCAGGGTGTAGCTGTTCGTCACATCCTCGCCGCCATCGCCATGCTGCCACATATACCAGTATTCACCGTCCGGACCCTTGCGCGTCAGCACCGCCACTCCGCTGCCGCCCGGCTCGGATATGTTGGTGGCGCCCGCCTTCTGCGCCTGATCCACATAGAATTGGCGCGCCACCGCGTTGCTGATGTTCTTGCCCCGATCGGTCAGCGTGTAGTGAACCTGCGAACGGCTGCCCTGCGGATGCTGGGGCGCGTTGTGCACCCATATCTCCGTCGAAACCCACGGCTCAGTTACGCAGGAATCGATCTCGTAGCCGGGCGGCCGTGCCGCGGCCCACGCCGGGTTCTGGCAGCCAGCCTTATCGGCCGCGTGGGCCGACGACATCAGGAGGCAGTACGACAGGCCGAGCAATGCAGCGGCCAGCAGACATTGTGCGCTCAAGAACCGCGTCATCCCCTAACCTCTGCCCTTGCTTGCTGGCCACGTCCGTCATGGCGGCCGGAATTTCCATTTTGAATCGTGAATCGGACTAGCACGAACAGCAGGCGGCCTTCAACCACAATTTCCATTTTAACCCGGATTTAGACTGGCACCCAGAGCACGCGGTTTTCAAACGCGAAGTTCGAGCCCGGTTTTTAAGTCCAAAGGGCTTTCCACGGCCCCGCAACGGACCAGTTCTGCCTCGCGTTGGCATAAAACACTCTAAAAACTGACGCTCTTCCAACGGAGTTTTCAGACACTTGTCCCTTTCCTTCATTTCTCGCCACCGAAATCTGCTCCGCTCTGCGCTCTACCTATCCGGCTGGCGACGGCAACATCGCGATCCTCCGCAGCATGCTTGCGAAGAGTCGGCGCGTCAGATGACTCTCCGCCAGCAGCAACCAGCAGTAGCGCGCATGTTTGATGAGCCGCCCGCCAGTTTTCACCAACCGCTGCTGCAAGCTGGTCAGCGACCAGTTGCCGATCCGCGCCGGCAGCACCAGTCGCCGCCACAGGTTGCCCAAGTTGTAGGCGATTAGGCTCAGCCACAGCCGCACCTCGTTGGCGTGGAAGCGGTGGCAGGAAAGCCGCGTCAGCTTCACCGCCTGCTTGCCTTCCTTGATCCACTGCTCAGCCGTGCCACGCTTGTTGTAGAACCGCACCACAGCCCGGCTCTCCGCCGTGAGGTTGGTCACGATGAAGCCGACGCGAGGGAACAACTCGCCGAAGTGGAACTCGACCTTCCCCAGATTGTCATTCGCGGGAAGGCGGATCGCGTACTTCACGTCCCGCTCTTCCAGCGCCTCGTAGAGCTCCGGCTTGGCAAAGGCCGCGTCGGCGCGGAAAACCACCCCCTTGCCCAGTGTCTGTTGCCGCTCAATCTCCGGCAGCAGCAGTTCCTCCCAGCCCTCGGCGCTGTGCACATTGCCAGGCCGTAGCTTGGCCGCGAGGCAGTCGCCTTCGCGATTGAACAGCAGCAAGGGATGGTAACAGGTAGATTCAAAGTGGCTGTTGTACGCGCTCTGCTCCTGCTCGCCATAAACCGGGATCTCAGTGCTGTCCATGTCCAGCACTACCCGTCGCGGCGAATCGATGGCTTCGGCCCTGCCGACCAGCTCCCGATTGAGCGCGGCCATACCGGCGAGGTTGTCTGCCTGCGTCAGCAGTTCCGTCTCGAATGACTGTACGCGGGAGGTCAACGCTGTTCCACGCTCCCAGACTTCCTTCGAGCCGATCAGCCGGAAGGCCGGGTCTTGGGACAGTCGTTCAGCATCGTTGACATCCTCGTAGCCCGCCAGTCGGCTGTAGACCGACTGCCGCAGCAAGTCGGCTAGAGGTAGCTGGGTGTTCTTTCCGCGCGCGTCGGCCAAGTGCCGTTCAATAAATTCCCCGAAGCCCAAACGTTCGTCTAACTCCCGCACCAGGACCAAGCCACCATCCGAGGTCACCCCTGAACCTTGGAAATCGACCTTCAACGAGCTATTGAAGGAGAGCTGAAAG
>JBEKZP010000065.1:0-4841 GCA_049509755.1 Terriglobales bacterium
GCTCCGCTCGGAACGCGCCGTCCCTGCTCCCATTGCTCCAGGGTGCGCTTCGAAACACCGAGCAGAGCGGCGAACTGCGCCTGTGTCAGGCCGGATTGCAGACGCGCGCGCACGATGGGCGAACCAGGCTCAACCGAGGTCCGTTTGCCACCGCCAGCCTTGATTTCACGCACACCGTCCAGAACCTCCTGCCAGATGTCGCGACCCGCCTCGAATCGGGCGAGCGCGCGGCCGGTGAGTTTCTTAGTCACGTTCGAGCTCCTCCTTGAGTCGTTTCAGAATATGCGCCGGCGCGTTCTCCTGCTTCGCCTTGGCATACAATGCCAGCATCCAGAACTCGTTCGGGTGATAGCGCACGAAATAGATCACCCGCAACCCGCCACGTTTGCCTGCGCCTTCGCGCCGCCAGCGGAGCTTCCTTACACCGCCCGAGCCGCGAATGATCGCTCCCGCGTCCGGGTTCTGCATCATGAACTCCTGCAACTCACTATATTCATCGTCATCGAGGTAGGAGGCTCGAACGCGATCGAAGGAAGCCGACTCGATAAACACGAACACGACTCCATCCTACGCCTCTGGCGTATCCTTGTCAAACACGCGACGGTGGCAACACCGCCGAATGCAGACTCGCTGACAGCGTTTCACACGGTCGGAACCCGGTAGCCCAGCGGCGATTCTGGCTTTCGGCGGGACGCCACGATGTACCCCGGGTACCGGTAATCACCTACCATCCAAGCAAGTGCGCGAGAAGCGTCTTGCCTGCGTGTCGCCGCGACATCAGTTGGAGCAATCCGAGAGCGTCGGGAAGGGCGTGATGAGCCTGTTCCTTCTGGACGCCGAATTCCGCCATTAGCTCCTCAAGCTTCCTCTCAGACATACCGACGTCGCTTTCCCACTTGATACCGTTAAGTGAGCACTTCCAGGTCAGTTTCTTGGTCCAAGGGTGATCACGCGGAGGGTACACGCCTGCCAGCATTCTGCGATCGAAGTCCGCCTTATGCGCGACGATGCAATCGGCCCGGGTCAGCAGTCCTTGAACTCTGGCTTCATCGGGTGACTTTCCCATTTTTCGATCGCGCTGCCAATCGTATTGGTCAAGGATACCCAAGACTTCGCCGGTAATGGGGTCGCAGGCTGTGTTAACGATAGCCAACTCGGTGAGTTCAGCCGAAGACTCTGTGCCAGTGGTCTCCGTATCGAGGAAGGCCACGACGTGGAGATCTCGGGTCTCTTGTGGCGTATGATCCGCGTCTCCGCAAGTACGGAGGAATTCATCGATCATAGGCCTGAACTGCAATAAGCTGCGGAAAGCGTCCATGATCGCTTGGATGTAGGCCGCTTCGTCGAATTTGGATGATGAAACAAACCGATCAAACGGGACGTATCTCCAGAACACGCTGTCTGGATTGAGGTTTTCTGCGTCGTATCGGTCCGTGAAGCCCTCTGCGATCATCTGTGGGGCGAGCAGTTTCTTCAGCTTGTCCCAGCGTCGCCACTGTTGTCTGGGCGCGCGCAATTCCACGCAGAGATATCGATCCGCGGGGTGCGACGTGAAGGGGTTGTACCACCCGAGCGAGATAGACACCTCGCCGACGCGGGACAGCTTCCAACTCGTCGGGAACATCCGTAGGTCAACCCACCCCTCCTCTTCGTCTATTTCGGGAGCGTGTTGCCAATCGTGCAAGCCGAACTCGTGCTTGAGTCGCCGGCCCAAAGACCTGAGGAACTGTTCAATCTCGTGCAGAAGACCGCCTTCGTTCGAGCAGAACGTGACCATTTCCGGAAGGTCGTCCTTCAACTTGCAAAAACTCTCCAGGTAGTGCAGCGCTCGTGCCGAGAATGCGGGTTCATCCATCGCCAACAGTATAGCGCCCACGCCAGCCTTTTCATGGTTGCGCTCTGCCGATCGGCTATATCCCCCGCAGCTCTTTGCCCGTTGGCGTGAGTACCTCGCATCCGTTCTCCGTCACCACCACCGTGTCTTCGATACGAATGCCGCCGAAACCCTCCAGGTAGACGCCGGGCTCGATGGTAATCGCCATGCCGGCTTGTAACCGGGCCTTGTCGCGCTTGCCCAGGCGCGGGGGTTCGTGGATCTCCAGGCCCAGGCCGTGGCCAGTAGAGTGCACAAAGGCGCGGTCCAGGCCGTAGCCTCGTAACACCCGGCGCGCGACGCGGTCCACGGCCGCGGTGGAAACGCCGGCGCGGACCGCCGCAATCGCCGCAAGCTGCGCTTCGAGCACCGCGTGGTAGACGCGCTTCACCTTGGCGGTGGGTGCGCCGAGGAACAACATGCGCGTCATATCGCTCGAGTAACCGTCCTGCTGCGCGCCCATGTCCACCAAAATGAGGTCGCGCGGCTTGAGGCGCGCGGCGGTCGGTTGGGCGTGCGGCAGCGCGGAGCGGACGCCCGCGGCCACGATGGTCTCGAAGGCCGGTTTTTCGGCGCCCAGGCGGCGCATGCGGTATTCCAGTTCGGCCGCCAGGTCCTGCTCCGTCATGCCGGGGCGGACGCGCGCCACGGTCTGCTCGAAGGCGCGGGAATTGGTCTCGACCGAGCGGCGAATGCGTGCGATCTCGGCCGGCGATTTCACCATCCGCAGTTCCTCGATCCACCCCTTCACTGGTTCGAGCGAGGCCCGCATCGGAAGCCGCGATTTCAGCGATTCGTAGGAATCGCACGTCATGCGGGCGGGTTCGTACCCGATGCGTTTCAGCCCCAGCCTGGCAATGGCTGCGGCGACCTCCGTCAGCAACTGGCCCTTGGCGGTCTTCACCCGGCACGTCACCTCCTGAGCGGCCTGTATCTGGTAGCGCGGGTCGGTGAAGAGGATGGATTTGCCGCCCATCACCAGCAGGCTGCCGTTGCTGCCGGTGAAGCCGGTGAGGTATCGAAGGTTGGGACTGAACGCAACCAACAGGCCGTCCAGCTTGCGTTCCGCGAGGCCCGAGGCAACGGCCTGCCTGCGCTGGTCGAATGGGTTGTTACTGGACAAGCAGCACCAGTTTGCCGGCGGTTTTGCGGCTTTCGAGGTCGCGATGGGCCGCGGCCGCTTCCTCGAGCGGGTAGGTGCGGTCGATGCGCAGCTTGAGCTTGCCGGAGGCCACCCAGCTTAGCACGTCGCCCGCGCGCCAGAGCAGTTCGTCGCGCGTGAGCACGTAGTGCCCCAGGCTGGGGCGCGTGAGGAAGAGCGACCCTTTGCCGTTGAGAATGGTGGGGTCGAACGGCGGAACCGGTCCGCTGGATTGTCCGAAGAGCGCCAGCAGGCCGCGCGGGCGTAGACAATTCAGACTTTTGTCGAAGGTGGTTTTGCCCACCGAGTCGTACACCACGTCGACCCCGCGGCCGCCGGTGAGCCGCTTCACTTCGGCTTCGAAATCCCGCTCGGTGTAGAGGATGGCTTCGTCCGCGCCGGCTTGGCGCGCAATGCGGGCTTTCTCTTCGGTGGAAACCGTGCCGAACACGCGCGCGCCTAGCATTTTGGCCATTTGGACCGTCAGGCCGCCGGCGCCGCCCGCCGCGGCGTGAACCAGGCAGGTATCGCCGCTCTTGAGCGCATAGGTGGAGTGCGTCAAGTAGTGAGCGGTCATGCCCTGGAGCATGGCGGCCGCGGCGGTCCGGAAGTCGAGACCATCGGGGATCTTGACCAGCAGCGCGGCTGGAACCAGCGCATATTCGGCGTAGGAGCCGCGCGCCATGGCGTAGGCTACGCGGTCGCCGGCGGCGACTTCCTCGACATCCGCGCCGACGGCCTCTACCGTTCCCGCGCCTTCGCTGCCGAGGGTGATGGGGATGTCCGCTTTGTAGAGGCCCGTGCGGAAATAAACGTCGATGAAGTTCACGCCGCTGGCGGCGATGCGCACCAGCGCCTGCCGGGGACCCGGCGTGGGCTTGGGGACTTCCACCAATTCCATCTTCTCGGGACCACCGGGCACTTTCACTTGAATGGATTTCATCAATCAACCTCCTTGCCTCTACCCAGGGCAAGGTAAAGCGTGCCCCACCATGGTGGGGCATGCTTTAGAGGCACTTGCAAAATTCGCATCCTGCCCCCCCAAGCTCGCAAAAACAAAAAGTCTAAAAAGTGTTTTGAGTAGGGACTGATTCCGAATAGAATATTTGTGCAAGCAAAATCCGCAAGCAAAATCCGTTCGGAAGAGCAGCCCCCATGAACAGCTTACTTCAATTTCTGACCCGGTCGTTCGGACCGATCCTGCAAAACCAACTGTTCCCGGCCTTACGGGAGGAGTTGGGTCCGATGAGCAATCACCATGAGCAGTTCGTTTGTGCGCTGGCGATGCTGGGACTGGAGGGTTTTGTAGCCGTCCGGCGTGGGCGGGGCCGCCCGGGACATGATCGAGCCAGCATGGCGCGAGCGTTCCTGGCCAAGGCCGTGTTCAACGTTTCCACCACGCGAGCCATCTTGGACCGACTGCACAGCGATGCCGTTCAGCCATCTTGGACCGACTGCACAGTGATGCCGTTCTACGCCGCCTGTGCGGCTGGGAGACCGTGGCGCAAATCCCGGACGAGACCGTGTTTTCCCGTGCTTTCGCCGAGTTCGCCCAAAGCGAGTTTCCGCAAAGGGTCCACGCCGCCCTGGTGCAACGGACCCAGTCGGAACGCTTGATCGGCCACATACTTCGCGACTCTACGGCCATCGAAGCGCGCGAGAAGCCCCAGCCTAAGGTCCGGCCCGCGGCCCCGCCTCCGCGCCGGTCCCACCACAAAAAATCGAAAAAGCCGAAAAGCCCGGAGCAGATGACGAGGCTAGACCGGCAGTGTTCCGGAACGATGACGTTGGGCCAGATGTTAGCCGACTTGCCGCGCGCCTGTGATG
>JBEKZP010000066.1:0-3901 GCA_049509755.1 Terriglobales bacterium
CGCTGCCCGTCGCCTTCAAGCTTGGTGATCCCAGCCTCACCGGGGCATTTTTCCCAGGGCGAGTTTGTCACGCGTTAATGCGGCCGCCGACCATGGTGTGCATGACCTCGCCGCGCCCGTCAAGTCCAGAGCGTCGAAAGCACCAGTGCCCATGCATCCGTTGCTGGCGGCGCATCTTCTTGCCTGGCGCAGGGAGACGCTCTACCCGGGAGACGGAGATCTCGTGTTTCCCAGTCTTCGATTGAAGGGCAAGAGGCCGCCCGTGGCGAACATGCTGGTCGCGGATTACTTGAGAGTGGCGGCGAGGAAGGCCGGGGTGGTCGCGCCGCCGCGTACCTTTGGCTTTCACACCTTCCGAAGGACGCTGGCCTCGGTGCTGGTGAAGATGAAAGTCGACGTCAAGACGGTGCAGGAGATTCTGCGGCACCAAAACTTGCGGACGACTCTCGAGCTCTATGCCAAGTCGATGTCGGAGGACAAGCTGAAGGCACAGGGAATGTTCTTGAAGTTGCTGTTCGGTCAGAAGCGCGAAGAGAAGCTGGCGAGCGCGCCGATCCAGTAAAAGGGCAACCGTGGGTAATCAGCGGGTAATATGAAAAATGAGAAGTGAAACCAAAGCCTTTGAAATGTGGTGGCCAGGGACGGAATCGAACCGCCGACGCCAGCCTTTTCAGGGCCGGCTTCGCCCGTTCCTAAGCGGGTGGAAACGAGACACTTATCGATTGGCATCCGCCCAATTTTCACCGATTTATCGGACCCCGTAACGGACCCCGTTCGGACCCCATTGCTCAGTGAACATGTCCAGCCGGTGATAGCACGTACACCCATCGTCGTCAGAGTCCGAAGGCGCTCATGATGACGTTTGGCAGAGAAGCCGTCTCCCCCGGTGACAATGAGAAAGTTCCCACTCGGTGCTCGGCTTGGAACTCTGGTGCGGCAAGCCAAGCCGTGTCGCTGATGGACGGAACGACAAGGAGCGTGGCATCGGGCCGACGGGTACCGATCCGCAGCGAATCCTGGTAGATATGAGCGGATGCCATCGCGTCCAGAACGGCGGGGCGCGAGGTGCGATACTTTGCATCAAGAACCAGAAAGCGAATAGCACCTTGTCGTTGGACGATCAACACCAAGTCGGGCACCCTCTCTCTTGAGATCGACCACATTCCTTCCTTTCTGCTTGAGTGCGCGCCGAACGTGGGTTGCAGCCGCAATTCCGCCTCGGCGTCGGAAGCAACACCGATCCAGCGGCGCGGATTGCGCGAGAGAGACCATCGCAACGCCGGCGTGCTGAGCGCGAGCAACTTCCCGAGTCGCAAGAAGCACCAGCGCTCATAGATTTCCCATGATGGGCTCACCCACAGGCGCTCTGTGTTTATGTCTGATTCAACGCCATGCCGAATTGCCCGCCACCCGCGCCCCCACGCTCGCGAGTAGAGTGGATCGGCTGCGATTGCGGTGAGACCGGCAGCCGTGACCTCCGGTCGCTGCACCTGCGTAAACGGGAACTTGTGCAAGACGGTGGCCAGCTGCATCGTTACGTTCTCGAGAAACTGCCTGCGCGCAGGCCAACGCGCCGCCAGCGGCGTGCGCGTCTCGCTCACAACATCATGATCAACCGCAGTCTGTAACCGCTCGAACAGCGTTTGCGCTCTGCGCAACAGCGCCAGAATGAGCGCAAGCATCGCTCGATTCGCGGCGGAGTCAACCGTCTCCTCAACGACAGGAACATCCACGCGGCTCTCCGTAGGTATAGCGGGTGCATCATCCGGGTGGGCGAAAAACAGGGCGACGGCGGGGCTTCGTAGCACGCTTGTTGCCGTCCGCTGGTCGACGCGGCGGACGTGATGAAGCGGAGCCGAGTCGCGTCGGAGTCGCAGCGTTCGTCGCGGGGACTGACGAATAGGGATCAAAGCTTTTAGGAATTCAGGTGTGTAGCGCCGCAGGCGCGCAAAGGCGACCCAGGGATTCTGGAGGACACCGAGCTCCCCGGATGCCGTGGTTGCGGGTTCATCGCCGATTACGAGTGTCGGGTCCTCATCCCACAACTGCCTCACCATGTCGGCGAAGAGCTGCTGGCCCACTTTGCTAGGGTCGGGGGCGACATCTAAGAGGAACAATCCGGCGCAAACACCTGCGGACGTCTGTAGCTCCGCAGTTACCTCACCCGCGAAAAAGCCCGGCTGCCATTCCCACGAAGACGGACGACCAGCGAGGCATCGAAGCGGTTCATCATCAATGTATAGTGACCAGCCGGGCGACGGCTGTTCGAAGACGTAGCGCCCTACTTCAACGAAACCGCGGTTGGCAGCCGGTGCAGGTTCGAGCGCGCGCCATTCGGTCGCGTCACCGTCTGCGACACGCCAGCGCAGAACGGTGCTGTCTTGGGCCACTTTTTCACCGCCAGAATCGGGCGCTGCCGGCCGTTTCTAGATCACGGCGAAGTTCGGCAACTTTGGCTTGTGATCGAGACAGGCCGAACTTCGCGAGTGTTTCTTCGCAACGTGCTAACGCCTCTCGCAGCCGCGGCGCATCCTCGCCCCGGAGCTTAGGCAGGACCTTCGCATAGATCACGCCATCGAGAGCAGCCTCGAACGGCAGCACATCGACCGCGTTTGCAGCCTCGCGCAAGAAGTCGAGAACATCGTCAACGACTCTCCACCCGAAATGCAGTCGGGCGGGCGAGAGCGCAAGCATCAGTCCCACGAGAACTTCACGTACAAGATGTTCGTGCGCAGGATTTATCGATCGCGCACCCCATCTGGGATAGCTCGCAAGATCGATCTCCCAGAATTCGAGAACGAACGCCCGGTCCAGCACCTTGTCGGACAAACCATGCGTCGTTTCATCCATGTTTACAGTACCGATAAGTACAAGATTGTTCGGGTATTCAATCGCACCGGGCACCCCGTCGAAGAAGTCGCCTTCAGAGTGGAGCTGAATAGCTTCTCCGGTTTCCATAGCTGACAGAAGCTGAGCCATGTACTGCTCGGGATGCGATAGGTTCATCTCGTCGAGCACCGCAACGTACGGGCGCTGAGGATCCCCGGCGGCAGCGATCAAGTACTCCAGAAAAGGGGGCCGCACGTACGACTCTCCCCGCAATGGATTGGGAAAGCCGAGCAAGGCACCAGGATCGTACCAGCCGGGCTGCACCGGAAATGTCAGCACGCGAGGTTCGACGCCGTCCCGCGCCAGCGCTCGTGCGTACTCACGTGCGAGCAGTGTTTTGCCCGAGCCCGACAGGCCAGTGAGGATCGCGAAGTGCCTACGGGGATGGGACCAGAGTCCCGCGTGCAGGCGCGCTATGAGGTCGGCCGGAAAATGGCCAGCCGCCTGAACCCGCTCGATAATGACCGCGAGCCCAGGCGTGAGGACCTTAGTGCCTGTGTCCTTCGGCGGTTCTGCCGGTGGGGGAGCGATTGGAGTCTCAGGCTCTGGTGGAAGCGACTCCGGCTGCCAGTAGATGCGGGAACCCCACTCGCGACCCACATCGGTCAACTCGTGCTTGTACTGCGGCGTGGTATGGATGACACCCATTGATCGCAGCCAGCCCAGAATCGACTGCGGCACGAAGTCCGACGTCCAACTGGGATTCGCCGAGCGGACAGCAGCAATCAATTCGGCCGGAGCCAGCGGCCCTCTGTCACGGATCTCAACGATCGCCTTATCCACACCGAGAATTCGAGTAAGGAGCCAGTCGGCAAGATAATTCGGATCTTGCGACTCGAGGACGTTCTCGCCTCTCTCCGTGAGTACGTACCGATTCCCCTCGAGACGGATAACATCTAAGGAATCTCTGAACAACTACAGCGCTCGTCTCGCTGAAGGGTCGCGGATGTCGGATTCAATCGGTTTGACTGAACCCACGAAGGGTGCGGTCGCTGAATTTGCGGCCCGGCGA
>JBEKZP010000067.1:0-3864 GCA_049509755.1 Terriglobales bacterium
CAGCCCGAATTTCAGAAAGAGATGGGCACCGCCGAGCTGCATTACCTGCTCGGAAAACATGCCGCCGAGTGGGAGCGGAAGGCAGGGGTCAAAGACGTCTCCGTGCTGGCCGCCGCCTATCGCGCCGGGGTGCCCTGCTACACCTCTTCGCCGGGCGATTCCACCATCGGCATGAACGTGGCCGGCGTGGAGCTGCGCGGCAATAAGCTGCGCGTGAATCCCTCCATCGACGTCAATGAGACCACGGCGATTGTGCTGGCCGCCAAGCGCGCGGGCGGCAAGAGCGCGGTGGTCCTGTGGGGCGGCGGCAGTCCCAAGAACTTCACGCTCCAGACCGAGCCGCAGATTCAGGAAGTGCTGCGCATCAAGGAATACGGGCAGGATTATTTCCTGCAGGTGACCGACGCGCGCCCCGACACCGGCGGCCTGAGCGGCGCCACGCCCAGCGAGGCCGTGAGCTGGGGCAAGGTGGATCCGGACCGCCTTCCCGACGCCGTGGTCTGCTACACCGACACCACCATCGCCCTGCCGCTCCTCACGCACTACGCGCTGGCCCGGCACAAGCCCCGCAAGCTGCGCCGCCTTTACGATCAGCGTGACAAGATGATGAAGGCGCTGACCAAAGAGTACTTCCTCCATACCAAGGTGAAAATGGTGGACGGCTCCGATCCCGTCCTCGACTGATCCATGACAAGGAAACAACTGCTCGCCATCGCGAAACGGTATGGCACCCCCGTGGTAGTGATCGACCACGACGCCCTCCGCCGCAATTACGCCACCTTTCGAAGGCGTTTGCCGAAAGTGCAGGCGTACTACGCGATGAAAGCCAATCCCGCGCCGGAAATCATCCGCACGCTCTACCGCGCCGGCGCCAGCTTCGATGTCGCTTCACTCCCCGAATTCCTGCTGGTCCACGAGAACATCCAGCACCTCCCGGCCAAGGAGCGGCAGGATTTCATCTGGGACAAGATCATCTATGCCAACCCCATCAAACCTAAGGAAACGCTCGAAGCTCTCGACGAATACAAGCCGCTCCTCACCTACGACAACCTGGAGGAGCTGCGCAAGATCGGACGGTACGCGCCCCATGCCGGCCTGGTATTGCGGTTGCGCGTTCCCAACACCGGCTCGATGGTGGAGCTGTCGAGCAAGTTCGGCTGTGACACCGGCGAGGCCGTGGATCTGATCCTCGAAGCGTTCCGCATCGGGCTGGTGGTGGAGGGCCTGAGCTTCCACGTCGGCAGCCAGTGCACCAATTTCGACAACTTCGTGCAAGCCCTGAACATTGCGGCGGCGGTGATGCAGGAAGCCCGGGCGCGCGGCCACGAGATCAAGATCCTCGACATCGGCGGCGGCTTCCCGGTGCCTTACGACGCGCGCGTGAAGCCCTTCCCGCTGCTCGCCCGGAAGATCAATTCGGAAATCGGCCGGCTATTCGCCCCGGACATCGAAATCCTGGCCGAACCCGGCCGCTTCCTGGTGGCCACCGCCGCCACCGCCGTCGCGCGCATCATCGGCAAGGCCTTCCGCGACGGCAAAACGTGCTACTACATCGACGACAGCGTGTATCACACCTTTTCCGGCATCGTATTCGACCACTGCCAGTATCGTCTCAAGGCCTTCAAGAAGGGTGACACCGAGATCTGCACGGTATTCGGGCAGACCTGCGACGGCATGGACGCCATCGTTCAATCCGAAGAATTGCCGAGGCTCGAGATCGACGATCTTCTCTACTCGGAAAACATTGGCGCTTACAGCAACGCCTCCGCCACGCACTTCAATGGGTTTGAGCCGGCGCAAGTGGTGCATGTGAACGAGTGAGGAGGCGCTGGCCTCTTCGCGGCTACTGCGTCGGGATGGCAGCCACTTTCGCCACCCCAATCAGTTCCACATCCTCTTCCCAGTCCCAGAGTCGAACCTGCGCTTCAAGTTGCTGTCTGGCAAGTTCGTAGGCGCGGTCGAACTGCAGGCCCTCAAGGTCCCGCGCCAGGCGCTGCGTCTGGGGCGAAGGTGGACCCTCTTTGCTGTACCGGCTGGCCGCCCACAAAGCCAACTGGTCATCGACCGCGCCGTCAGCACGCACCACAATGGCGTGGAAGTCAAACAGGTACTCGTCTCCGTCTTCGCGTTGCACGCGCGAGCGTACGATGAAGTTAAACTGCAGGCCTGTTCTGACCTCGCCGGGCTGCAACTCGGGAGCTTCGATCACCCGTACAGCAGTGTGGCCACCAGAACTGTAGTCGCCGACCTGTTGAAGCATCGCATCCACGAGCGGGTGGCCCAGCGCGAAGAACTCCGCCTGGGGATTCCGAATCGCCACGCCGCGGTCGAACGTGACCGTCTTGTATCGCTCGGGAAGCTTGCTTTCAAGCAATCTCTCCGGGGAAAGAAATTCGTAAAAGCCATCCTTACGCTGTACCTGCCGCCGCTCCCGTGCTAAGTACTTCAACGTGAAGCCTTCGAGGTCTCTCAGGCCTACCGGACTGGCCAAGTCCTTCCGGTAGTCGTCGAAGCTGTAGCTCGATACGTCCTTGAAAAGGCTTTGCGTAGCGATTTCGTAAGCCTTCTGCGCACACCGCACGGCTTCCTGGATCTTTTCTTTGCTCTGCTTGTTGAGTGTTCCTTCCACTAACGCCAGTGTGTAGATTTTGTCCGGCTCAATCTCCGCTTCCAGTTGCCCGTTTAGACTGGCAATCAGCTCTTCTGGGTCCTCGCCGGTAACCTGCCGCAAAGCTTCAGCCGCTACTCTCAAACGCTGCTCAAAGTACGAGCGCACCGTGTCTTCCACCGTGCCCTTGGCGCGCAGGTTGTAAATCTGCACCACCTTTTCCTGCCCGTAGCGATAGACACGGCCGATGCGCTGTTCATAACGCATCGGATTCCAAGGCAGGTCGTAATTCACCACGATGTAGCAGAACTGCAGGTTGATTCCCTCGCCGCCCGCCTCGGTCGAAACCAGGAAGCGGACTCCAGACTCCTCGCGGAAAACGCGCTGGCTGCGCCGCTTACTTTCCGCCTCGGGCGTCTTGCCCTCCAGTTCCATGTCGCCGTTAATCAAAACGACCGTGTTCGCCCCGTACCATCGCTCAAGCTTCTCCTTCAGGAATTCCTGTGTGCGCCGGTATTCGGTGAAGATCAGCACCTTCGCGCCCGGAGTTTCCTCATCGATCTGCTGAAGCAGGTCGCGAAGCCGGTCGATCTTCTTTTCCCGCTCAACCGGAATGGCTAGAAGGGCCTTCAGGATGTCAATCTCGTCCTGGACTATTTCCCGGTCGCTCTTGAGCACCGCCTCCTCATCCAGTTCGCCCTGGTAGCGCTCGTCCTGCTCCGGCTCCTCCTCTTCTTCCGGCGGCAGCTTGTCGAGCTTTTCCTGCAACCGCTTCAGCCGGCCCTCCAGGGCATGCTTGATGGCACGGACCGAGCTGGTGTTGAGCCTCTGAAATGTCGTCAGGATGAATCCTACGGCGCGCTGGTGCATCGGGTCCTCAATCTGTTCGAGCGAGTTGTAACCCGTGCGTATGTAAGCCTCGACGGCTACGTAGAACTCCTTCTCCCCAGGATACATATTGAACCCCAGGGGAACCGTGCGTCGCCCCTTGAAGACCACCTGTCCCTCGGCGTCCGTCACCTTGAGCTTGGGGGTGCGCAAGATCAGCGTGGAGTAAGGCACCGCACCCTGAGGTCTGAACAGACCCTCGTCGATGAGCGGCGCGAAATCCACGTTCGGTTCCAGCAGTTTGATCAAGTTCACAAAGCGAGTGTGATTTGGATCCCCTGCGTGAGGTGTGGCAGTGAGCAGCAGCAAGGCGTCTGTGTAGTCGCGCAGGGCCTCTGCAAGCTGATAGTTCTGCGTTTTCTCGGTCT
>JBEKZP010000068.1:0-3399 GCA_049509755.1 Terriglobales bacterium
ATCTCCAGCCCCGCCTTGCGGAGTCCTTCAATCAGGCGCTCGCCATACTCGGGATCGAACCATTTCTCGACCTCCCGTTGGACCGTCGCGCCGACGTCCGGCCGCAGCCTGAGCAGATCTCGCAGGGCCTTGCCGGCTTCCTCACGCTCACCGAGCTGCCCGTAGGCGGCCGCGATCAAGGCGTGCCGGCCCCAATTGTCCGTCATATTGCTTTTGAGTGCGAAGGTGACTGCACCGCGATAGTCGCCTTCGCGGTAAGCATGGTTGAAGTTTGCATGCCAGTACCACCCGGGGTGATTGGGATTGAGCTGCTTGGCACGTTCTGCGAGCGCCAGACCGCGATGCGAGTCCCCAGCATAGGTCAGAAACTCACCGAGTAGCGCAAGCGAGTTGCCGTCCATGGGATTAAGTTCAACCGCACGCGCCGCTGCATTCCGGAAGCTCTGGAATTCTTTTTGGAAAAAGAGCGCCTGGGCCAGACTGAAATGGGCTAGATGATTGGACGGCGCTGCGGCGACAGCCCGCCGCGCCGCGGCTGTTCCTCTTGTCAGCGAATCAGTCTGAAGGTTGAATCCCTGTGCGTAGTCCTGGACGTGCAAGAGCGCGAGCATGGCCCAGGCGTCGGCATAAGCCGGTGCCTTTCGCACCGCCATTTCCAGTGCAGGCTGTGCGGCGGCAAGATCTTCCGGAGTGACCCGCTCGAAATAGCCGAAACTACGCAGCACAGCCTCGTAGGGACTCAACTGCTCGGGATCGCGGCTGCGCACAGCCTCACTCATGCTCCGTGGCAGCATCCCGTTCATATCCGCAACCGTCGAGACAATCCGCGGAACCAACTCGTCCTGCAACTCGAAAACCGCCTCCGGACTAAAGTTGCGTTCATAGTTCTCAGCCCAGAGATGAGCGCCGTTCGTCGCGTCGACGAGCTGAACTGCCAGGCGCAGCTTTGTTCCCGCCTGTCGCAGGCTGCCCTCCATCACGTAGCGAGCGCCGAGATCCTTGCCGATGGCCCGCACGTCCCCCGACTCGCTCGAATGCTTCGCGGTCGAGCCCCGGGCAATCACTCGGAGGTAGGGGAATCGCGACAATCCGGTAACGATGTCTTCCGTCAGCCCCTCGGCCAACGCCATGAGTTCGGCATTACTGCCGCTGTATTTGAAGGGCAGCACGGCCACCCAGAATCCTTCCTCGGCGCGAACCGCTCCCGATGGGTTCTTCGCGGAAGAATGGGAAGTATCGAGCGCCGGGGCAGCCATTCCTTTTTCCGCTGCAATCTCCAGCCCCGCTTTGCGGAGACCATCGATCAGCTGCCCGACCAGTTCCGATTCCCACCATTTTTCGAGTTCCGCACGGGCCACGACGGGGAAATCCGGACGAATGGCAAGCAACTCCCGCGCCGCGCTGCGCGCCAGGTCCAACTCGCCTAGTTGACCGTAGGTCGCCGCGAGCGCGACCTGCGCACGCCAGAAGCCGGGCATGTTGACTTTAAGGGCTATGTCGAGCGCGGCACGGTAGTCACCCTTGCGGTAGGCATCGAACAAGGGCGCGAACCAGTACCACCCGGGATGATGTGGGTGGAGGCTCCGAGCCTGTTCGGTCAGAGCACAGCCGCGTTCCCAGTCGCCGGAATAGGCAATGAGAAGACCCATGTAAGCGATGGTGAATCCGTCCATGGAGTTGAGCGTGATCGCTCGCTGAGCCGCACTCCGAAAGGCCGGGAGTTCCCGGCGGAGAAACAACACCGAGGCCAAACCGTGATAACCATAATGATTGGAGGGCGCAGCCTCGATTGCGCGCCGCGCCGCCGCGAATGCACGCCCGAGGGGATCAGGCAAGGGGTTGAACCCGTGGGTGTACTCTTCGCGGTATAGGATCGATAGTATGGCCCAAGCATCGGCATAACCCGGTGCTTGTTCTACGGCCCGTTCCAGGGCTGCTCTTACGATGGCGTGCTCTTCCTGGTCGATCCGCTGGAAGTACGCGAAGCTGCGGAGTAAAGCCTCATACGGGCTCAACTGATCTGGCTTCCTGCTCCTGAGCGCTTCGCTCATGGTTTGCGGCAGAACACCACGCGTGTCGGCGACAGTGGCAACAATCCGGGGAACGAGTTCGTCCTGGAGTTCGAAAATAGTTTCCGGGTTGAAGGAATGTAAGTAGTTCTCTGCCCACAAATGGGCACCAGACGTTGCATCGACGAGTTGGACGGCGAGGCGCAGCTTGGTCCCCGCCTGGCGCAGGCTGCCTTCCATCACATAGCGCGCACCGAGTTCCTTGCCTGCGGACCGTATGTCCACTGCCTCCCCGGCATAGCGCGCAGTGGAGCTCCGGGCGATGACGCGAAGATAGGAGAATCTAGACAAGCCGGTGACGATGTCCTCGGTGAGCCCTTCGGCCAACGCTGTGAGTTCGGCGTTTCCGCCGCTGTACTTGAATGGAAGCACAGCAACCCAGAATCCTTCCTCGGCGCGAACCGCTCCCGACTCTTTCGCTGCCACTGTACGCGACGTCGATGCCGGAGCCAACTTCTGAGACGCATGCTGCGCCAGATCGCGAAACTCGTTGCAGACGTCGCGTGCCGTCTGCACTCGGTGACGCGGGTCCTTTTCCAGGCAGCGCCGGATGATGCGGGCCAGATCGCTCGGCAGATCGGGACGAACGTCGGTGACGGTCGGTGCCGTATCCCGCAGAATCGCGGAGACCAACTCGGCGGAAGAATTTCCATTGAAGGGCCGCTGTCCCGTCGCCATCTCATGGAGCACGACGCCCAGAGAAAAAATGTCGGTGCGATGGTCGAGGGGGCGGCCCGAAGTCTGTTCCGGAGACATGTAGGCTGGCGTCCCCATCACCACACCCACTTGCGTTTGGCTAGCCGAGGTTAGCGTGGCGTCGCCGAGGTTGGACCCGCGAACATCTTTTGCCAGCCCGAAATCCAGCACCTTGACGCGGCCTTCGCTCGTCACCATCACATTGGCGGGCTTCAAGTCGCGATGCACAATGCCTTTCTCATGCGCCGCTGCGAGCGCGTCGCCCAGCGCACTGGCAATCTCGACGATCTGCTCGACCGGGAGCCCGTCTGCGGGGATCAGGCGGTCGAGTGGCTGCCCTTCGACGAGCTGCATGGTCAAAAAGTGGACGCCGTCGGATTCCTCCACCGAGTGGATGGTGACGATGTTCGGATGATCGAGTTGGGCAAGGGCCTTCGCTTCACGGCGAAAGCGCGCGAGCCTCTCTGGGTCCTGCGCCATCTCGGCGGGCAACACCTTAAGTGCTACGTCGCGGCCGAGTTTCGTGTCGGTGGCGCGATACACCTCACCCATGCCGCCAGCACCTAGCGGAGACTGAATCTCATACGGTCCGAGCTTCGTGCCAGAGATTAGCGCCATCCGGCCGCAATTATAG
>JBEKZP010000069.1:0-3502 GCA_049509755.1 Terriglobales bacterium
TCAGAAGTCTCGCCTATATGTCTCAGAACTTCTTCAGCAGTTGGAGCCCACAAAACAGCCCCTGCAGGGCGCGTCAACGACCAGCGGACACGGATTCAACCTGTAGCTCACGAACAACCTTTGCCGAGTTTCAGTCGGTTTTTTCCCTTGTCCTTAGCAGGCGGCTTGGCCGGCTTGGCGGCGGGTTTTGCCGCCGGTTTTTCTGCGGGCTTGGCTGCTGGCTTGGCGACGGGCTTGGCCGGAGTTTCAGCCGCGGTTTTCACCGGGGCGGTGGTGGTTGGCGATGCCGCAGGCACCGGAGGCGCGGGCGGGATGGCCGGCGCCGCAGCCTGCCCACCGGTCATGAAATATTCGCGCAACTGGCGCGCCTGCTGATACCCGGATGACGTTGGCTTGGCGGAGCGGATGCTGGTTGGCGTCATCAGTTCATCCCACCAGGCGATGATGCCATCCTCCAACGAGTAGGCCCGATACCCCTTCATGCTGAGCAGCAACTGCGCCTGCGCCGCGTTGCCCGCGCCCAGACCGTAGACAACGACTTTCTTCTGGCGGTCGATCCGCTGGAGGTTGTCGGCCCGAAAAAGCTCGGCGAAGGGGATATTGATGGCTGTCGGGATGTGATAGTCGTCGAAGTGCCAGCGATCGCGTAAGTCGATCAACTGGTAATCCTGGCGCTTCTCCAGAATCCACTGCGCCAGCTCGCTGGCTGTGACATGGCCGGCGTCAGCGGCGATCGCCTTCACCGCGGCTTCGGTTTCCGCCGCCTTTACACGTTGGCTGACAACGGTTGCCATGATTACGCCAACGACAACAAAGATCAGTGCGAACCCCAACAGTCTGCTTCGGCTTAGTGAGATTGGTTGCGTCATTCTTCTGCCTCTTTGCGCATGCTGTTTTCAAGCGGCTTCGGCGCGCGCACCGGCGATGCCTCCGGCTCGGGTTCAATTTCCGATGCCGCCTTGCCGCGGTTGCCGCAAACTTCGTCCCACCACTTGAAGTGGTGCCGGAAGGCGTACAGCTCATTCACACTTCCGGTAATCATCGAGAAGAACGCCGGCTTCTCCTCCGGAAACACGGCCGCCATGTACACGTGAATGATGAGTCCGGAGAGAACCGCTCCGACCGCCGCGAAGTGCACCACCGCGGCCCAGCCCACCACGGCGGTTCCCACGAGATGAAATGTCATGATGATGCCGGTGATCATGATGACCGGCGCCATCGTATACACGGCAATGGCGAACAGCTTCTGGCCGGCGTTGTAAATACCCTGCGGCGGCAACGACTCGCTGGTGCGCTTCAGCAGCCGCAAGAACCGGATGCGCAGCCACTGGATGTCGTCGCCATCCAGGCTGACCTCGCGCTGCAACACCTGCTTGCGCAGGTAGGTCCGGAATCCGAACGTGCCATAGACGGCGAACACACACACCCAGGCAATTCCGACGGCAATGTGGAATTGCAGCATGTTGGCCTGCGAATGGAAAAAGCCTTGCACGATCCGCACGTACGACGGCGGTGCAACTCGTAACGAAGAGGATGTAACCAGGGCAGCGCCCGTCATCAGTTCGAGCCCCCACACCATCGCGTTGAACCAGTGAAGCAGCATGATGGCCACGTCATGCTTTTTCATTTGCCGATGCAAGAGCACATCCGCTTCCGCCGCCGTGAGCCGCGGGGGAGACTGCGAAATGGTGTGAGCTGCCATCATTGTCCTAAGTGTCGTCAGCATCTTCGCCCGAGCTCAACTGGTGAAAGAACGCGATTGCCTGCCCGGCAAAACTTGCCGCCACCGCCGCCATCACCAGCGGCTTCACCACTCTGCCCCAGAATTCTCTTGCTCTCGTGCCGCGCGGCGGATGTGGCGGAAACTTGGCGAACGCGAGATCAACCTCCGATTTTTTCCCGAGGTAATAAACGTTGGGAGCGACCGCCACCTGTTCGGTTTGCAGCCTGCGCGCGCCCAGGTCGAAAACCATGTGGAAGACCTCGCTGTGGGAGTCTTCCAGGTCCCCGAAGTATTTGGCGTGAGCCGTGCAAGTGGCGACGCAAGCCGGCTCCAGGCCGCGCTCCAGGCGGGCGGCGCAGAAGTCGCACTTCTCGGCTTGGCGCGTGGCCGGGTTGATGAAACGCGCGTCGTAAGGACAGGCGTCCACACAATATCCGCAGCCGATGCAGACACCGGTGTCGATGCGAACGATCCCGTCCACTCCTTGGCGCGTCGCGCCCGTCGGGCAAGCCTCGGCACAGGGAGGCCGGTCGCAGTGGTTGCACTGCGCCACCCGGAAACTGGACGCCAGCTTGGGGAAAGTCCCGACTATGCCCGTGCGCTGTACGTGCGTGCGGGCGAATCCCAACGGGACATCCCATTCCTTGTCGCACGCCACCGTGCAAGCCTGGCACCCCACGCATCTCGTCATGTCTACGACCATCGCGTATCGTGCCATTCGCTTCTATCCTTCTTCTTGCCGCAGTACGCGCACGAAATTCACCCGCATTCCGGTCCCGCCCATGATCGGATCCACCTGCACGCGCGTCATCAGGCCGGTGTCGGAGGCGCCGCGGCCATAAGCCCGGCGCATCCGTTTGGATCCTTGCCCGAATCCGTGAACCATGAACACGCAATCGCGGCGTATGCCTTCGGTGACCGCCAACTTGATCGGTAAACTCCTGACCCCATCCTGGTTCTCCAGCACCACTCTCTGCCCGTCGCGCAGGCCAAGGTCGTGGGCTGCCTTCGCGCTGATCCACAATTCGTTTTCCGCTACCAGTGAATTGAGCAATGCGTTGTTCTGCGTGCGCGCAAAAGAGTGCAGAGGAGAGCGCCCGTCAAGCAGCCGGAAATATCCGAGAGGAGCGTCCGGGTGCGGCGTGTACCGCGGCAGTGGATCGAATCCCGCTGCCTTCAGCGCCGATGAGTACAGCTCGATCTTGCCGCTTGCTGTCGGGAACAACGGGCCGTCATCGGGCAGGCGATCCTCCAGGTAGGGACGGCCCTCGAACGCCACTGCGCCGCGGGCAAGCAGCACATTCTGGCTGACGCCCAGCGGTTGGATCATCGCCTCAAGCTGTTGCTCGGGACGGCTCCACGGGAAGTACGCCGCCAACCCGAGCCGGCGGGGAGCAGCTTTATGAAATCGATGCATCAAAGAGAGTCTTAACGTCGGCTGATCCATATTTGAAGGTGGATATCAGCTATACAACTCCCCTTGAATGGTGCCGCAGAAACAATGTGCGGCATGAACCGTTTTTCTATTTCAGTACCCCTGAAATCATGCTTGCAACTTCCCTCAACAACAGTGGCGCAATAAATACACAGGATTTGAGCATGTGCTCAACCTGGAAGGAATGGTAAGAGCAAGACTAGAGAATCACTTTGGCGCAAGAATTCAGAAGTCTCGCCTATATGTCTCAGAACTTCTTCAGCAGTTGGAGCCCACAAAACAGCCCCTGCAGGGCGCGTCAACGACCAGCGGACACGGATTCAACCTGTAGCTCACGAACAACC
>JBEKZP010000007.1:0-230089 GCA_049509755.1 Terriglobales bacterium
TACCGCTCAAAGCCGGTCATCATCGCCAGTGTCCTCTGTTTGTTGTGAGGCTTCATCTGGCTGCACTTTAGCTTGAGTACTTGTGGAAAGTGGAGAACTTAATCAGAGTCTCCTTGGGGTATGCTCGGAGCCTTCGCTCTTATCCAATCAACCCTCTACAGGTCAACAGATTTTGAGGTTGTCCCACCCTTGTCTCGCCCGGGTTTGACGAGACAGGGTGGGGGATTTTCGTTGAGGAAGTAGCGGTAGAGTAAGTCGAGGTTACCGCATGAGTGGGCGTGCCGTCCCTTGCGGGACTCGGAGGTTCTTTCTCGATGTTTTCCCAGGGCTGGCGCCCTGGGCTACCAGCGTGCGCGCCTGCGGCGCTTTAGACGCGCTCGGGGGCGAGCGCGCTCCAGCATCTCTTCCCTGTTCACGCCTGCTGCCTGGAGCCTGACGCCTGCAGCCTGCTGCCTCCCCCGTTTGACCGCCCGCGCTCCGCGCCTTATATTCAATAGGTTGTCCTATCTCTATCCGACGAATTCTGTACAGGAACAGCACATCCCTTGAGCCCAACCGAGACCAACACCGCCACCCGCCGCGAGATTCAGGTCGAAATTCCCGCCGACATCGTCTCCCGCGAAACCGAAAAAGTGATCCAGAAGATGCAGAAGGTCGCCCGCCTGCCGGGATTCCGCCGCGGCAAGGTGCCCTCCACGGTGATCAAGCAGCGCTTTGGCGAGGAGATCAAGAGCGAGGTGGTGGAGTCGCTCATTCCCCGCTATTTTCAGCAGGAGGCGGAGAAGCAGAAGCTGGTGCCGGTGTCGCAGCCGCGGGTCACCGATTTGCACATCGCCGATGGCGAGCCGCTGCGCTTCAAGGCAGCGTTCGAAGTTCTGCCTGAAATCGAGGTCTCCGGCTACCACGAGCTCACGGTCGAGAAGCCGGACACCGCGGTGACCGATCAGGAAGTGGAGGAGCAACTGGGCCGCCTGCGCGAGCAGCAGGCGACGTACACCGCGATCGAGGATCGGGCGATCGAGAACGGCGATTACGCGCAGGTGTCGATGGAAGGCATTCCCAAGCCCGCGGGGCCGACAGAAAGCGCCCCGGCACGCGCCGATGTTGCGCCCGAGGGTCCGCCGAAGCCGGTGAAGGTGGACGACGTGATGGTGGAAGTTGGCGGCACGAACACGGTGCGCGAGTTCTCCGACAACCTGCGCGGCACGCGTCCCGGAGAGCAGCGGACATTCGACGTCTCGTATCCGGCGGATTTTACCGACCAGCGGCTGGCGGGCAAGATGTTTGAGTACACGATTGCGCTGAAGGCGATCAAGCAGAAGCACCTGCCGGAGCTGAACGACGATTTCGCCAAGGAATTGGGCGGCGAAATCAACAGTCTCGACGAGCTGAAGCAAAAGATCCGCGAGGGCCTGGAACACGAAAAGCAGCACGCGGCCGAGCGCGAGGGCAAGGACAAGATCCTGGACGAGCTGGTCAAGCGGCACGACTTCCCGGTGCCCGAGGCGCTGGTGGACCGCCAGATCGATGTCCGGCTGGAGCGCGGACTGCGGGCGTTGGCGGCCCAGGGCATGCGCAACGAAGACATGAAGAAGATGGACTTCAACCGCCTGCGCGCCGGGCAGAAGGAGGCCGCCGAGCGCGAGGTGAAGGCATCATTGCTGCTCGACAAGATCGCCGACGCCGAGCACATCGAGGTCAGCGACGAGGAGATTGACCACGAAGTGCAGGCGCTGGCTACGCAGACAAAACAATCGCCGGATGCCGTCCGGGCTCGTTTGACGCGTGAGGGCGCGCTGGATAGAATCCGGAACAGACTGCGCAACGACAAAGCCCTCGATTATCTTTACCGCAGGCCGGCCTAGGCTGGCCTGTTTTCGGTCCTCCCCAGCGAAGTGCACGGTTGTTTAGGGCCAACGTGTGGGGCACAGAAGGAGTCATATTTCATGCTAGTTCCGATGGTGATCGAGCAGACCGGCCGCGGCGAGCGCGCCTACGACATCTACAGTCGGCTGTTGCGCGACAATATTATTTTTATCGGGATGCCGATTGACGACAACATCGCCAACCTGGTGATTGCGCAGTTGCTGTTCCTGGCGGCGGAAGACCCGGAGAAGGACATCCAGCTCTATATCAACTCGCCGGGGGGATCGATCACGTCGGGCATGGCGATTTACGACACCATGCAGTACATCAAGCCGGACGTGATGACCATCTGCATCGGGCAGGCGGCGTCGATGGCGGCGGTGCTGCTGGCGGCGGGAGCGGCGAAGAAGCGCTTCGCGCTGCCCAACTCGCGCATCCTGATCCACCAGCCGCTCATCATGGGCGGACTATCCGGGCAGGCGACCGACATCGACATCCATGCCCGCGAAATCCTCCGCATGAGGGAGTTGCTGAACCAGATCATTGCCAAGCACACCGGGCAGAAGCTGGAAAAGGTGGAGAAGGACGTGGAGCGCGATTTCATCATGAATGCCGAACAGGGCAAGGAATACGGCATCATCGACGACATCATCTACCGGCCGCGTTGAAGGGGGGGTATCCGCGGGCACACCCCTGGGTGACCACTGTCACAAGGCGATGTGTAGCGAACGGGTGCACAATGCAGTTGCCGGTTGCTGGTTCCGAGTTGTGGAAGGCCGGGCAGCGGAATACGCTTATACCCGCAGCCCGGAAGGCACGACGCGTGACCCGGCGAGGAGCACATCAGTGAAACCACGGTCAGGTTCCGAGGACACCCTACGCTGCTCGTTCTGCCATAAATCGCAGGACGCGGTCGCCAAGCTGATTTCTTCGCCGAGCGACTACCCGCGGGCGTACATCTGCGACGAGTGCGTTGCGGTGTGCAATTCCATCCTGGAAGACGACCGCGGTGACACGCATGCGGCGGCGGCGCCGGACCATCTGCCCAAGCCCGCCGAGGTGAAGGCGTTCCTGGACCAGTACGTTATCGGGCAGGACCTGACCAAGAAAAAGCTCGCGGTCGCCGTCTATAACCACTACAAGCGCATCCACATGAACCGCCAGCGCAACAGCGAAGTGGAGCTGGCGAAGTCGAACATCCTGCTGATCGGGCCTACGGGAACGGGCAAGACGCTGCTGGCGCAGACGCTGGCGCGCATGCTCGACGTGCCGTTCGCGATCGTGGACGCGACCACGCTGACCGAGGCGGGCTATGTCGGCGAGGACGTGGAGAACATTATCCTCAAGCTGCTGCAGGCCGCCGATGGCGACGTGGGGAGGGCACAGACCGGCATTATCTACATCGATGAAGTGGACAAGATCGGACGCAAGGACGAGAACCCCTCGATCACGCGCGACGTCTCGGGCGAGGGCGTGCAGCAGGCGCTGCTGAAAATCCTGGAAGGGACAATCGCCAACGTGCCGCCGCAGGGCGGGCGCAAGCATCCGCACCAGGAGTTCACGCCGGTGGACACGACCAACATCCTTTTCATCTGCGGCGGGGCGTTCGTCGGGCTGGAAAAAGTGGTTTCGCGGCGCGTCGGCAGGAAGAGCCTGGGATTCAAGAGCGACCAGCAGCAACAGGCGGAAGGAACGGTTCCACCGCAGCGGCGCGACACCGTGTTGCTGCAGCAGGCGCAGCCGCAGGACCTGATCAAGTTCGGGCTGATTCCGGAGTTTGTCGGGCGCATGCCGGTGGTGGGGATCCTGGACGATCTGGACGAGGGCGCGCTGGTGGAAATTCTGACCAAGCCGCGGAACGCGATCAGCAAGCAGTACCAGCGGTTGTTCGAGTTCGAAAGTGTGCGCCTGAAGTTCACCGACGACGCGCTGCACGCCATCGCGCGCGAGGCGCTGAACCGCAAGGTGGGCGCGCGCGGGTTGCGCATGATCCTGGAAGAGCTGATGCTCGACCTGATGTATCACCTGCCCAGCCAGAAGCGGATCAAGGACTTCGAGGTCACGCGCGAGATGGTGGATAAGCGCGACCTGGCGATCGTCGCGGTGATGGAGAAGGCGGGATAATTGGTAATTTCGTAATTGGGTAATTGGGTAAAGTGAAGGCGGGCGAGAGCCCGCCTTTTAGTTTCTGAGCACGCCGGCTTTGTCCCTCGCTCGCCGCGCTCGAGGGCGAGCGCGCTCCATCAAATTCCGAATCAGTTCCCGACCGATGCCGCGTTCCCTTCTCCGAGCAGGAATTTCCGCACGAACATGATGGTGGAGAAGAACTGGAACTGCTGGTTGTTCTTCTTGGCAAAGCCGTGGCCCTCGTCGTTGGCGATGAGGAACCAGACGGGGGCGCCGTTCTGGCGGATTTTTTCGACCATCTGCACCGACTCGGTGTAGGGCACGCGCGGATCGTTCTTGCCGACGACGGCGAACAGCGGCTTATGGATCTTGCCGGCGTTGCTGAAGGCGGAGATCGCGGTCATGTACTCGCGCATTTTGGGATCGCGCTCGTCGCCGTACTCCACCCGGCGCAGGTCGCGGCGATAGGCCTCGGTGTGTTCCAGGAATGTCACCAGGCTGGTGATGCCTACCACCGGCAGCGAGCAGCAGATGCGGTCGTTGTAGAAGGTGGCGATGGCGTAGGTCATCAGGCCGCCGTAGCTGCCGCCGGTGATCATGACGCGGCTGCTGTCGAGATCGGGCTGCGCGGCAATCCAGTCCAGCAGTGCATTGATGTCTTTGAAGGTGTGGTCGCGCAGCATGCCGTTGTCGAGCTTGAGAAACGATTTGCCATAGCCGGTGGAGCCGCGCACGTTGGGGAAGATCATGGCAACGCCGAGCTCGGAGATGTAGTAGTTGTTGGTGCCGATGAAGCCGGGGCGCGACTGGCCCTCGGGGCCGCCGTGAATGTTGACCATCACCGGGCGCTTGCCGGTGAAGCGTGCCGGCGGGCGGTAGAGGAAGCCGGAGATTTCCCGGCCGTCGAAGCTGCGCCACTTGATCAACTGCGGCTCGGAGAAATTCTGCGTGTTCAGGCCGCCGGTTTCGCTGTAGGTCCAGCGGCTGAGCTGCCCGGATTGCGCGTCCAAAGAGTAAGCGTCAGCGGGCGAGCGCGCCGAGGTCATGGTGAAGGCAAGATCGCGGCTGTTCTTGTGCCAGCGAACGCCGCCGATCATGCCCAGAGGCAGCTTGGGCGCCGGCTTCGGCTGGCGCGAGGCGGTGTCCAGCAGGTGCAGGACGCTGGCGCCGTTTTCGTTGGAGGTGAAGGCCAGCGTGCGGCCGTCTTCACTGAGGTCCAGGTTGCTGACATCCCACGGAATGTCGGTGGCGAGAAAGGTGTGCTGCAGCGAGGCGAGATCAACGTAGGCGAGGCGATGGAATTCGGAATCCTTGTCGGTGGTGACGTAGAAGCCGCGGCCGTCCTTGCTGAAAACGCCATAGTCGTAAGACACTTTCTCGGCGCCGCCTTTGGGGGTGAGCAGCTTTTTCTGGCCGGCGGCGACGTCCACCAGCCAGAGATAACATTCGTTGGCGGAGATTTCCTCGGCTAACAGCATCTGCTTGTCGTCAAACGACCAGGCCAGCGGCTGCCATCCGCCACCCTGCAATTGGAGCAGCATGCGGTCCGACTTCGGGTCCAGCGGATTCATGATCCAAACGTCGGTGTCCTGGTTGTTACGGCGGGTCGAGGTGTACACCAGGCGATCGCCGGCGTGGGAGAAGAGTGTGCCCAGGTTGCGGGATTTGCCGTCGGTGAGCAGGGTGATGTCGCCGGAGGCGAGATCGTAGCGATAGAGCTGGAACCATTCGCCGCCGCCGATGTCCTTGAGGAAAACAAAATAGTCGCCCTTGGTCGGCTCGAAGCGGGCGCCGAGAATGCGGTCGGGGAAGAAGGTGAGCTGAGTGCGAGCGCCGCCCGCCATTTTGACCATGTGCACCTGGTTGGTATCGCCGAAGCGGGTGAGCACCAGCATTTCGCGCCGCGCGGGGTGCCAGTCGGCGACGCTTGCGCTGCGCACCTCGGTGTAGCGGCCTGCCTGCTCGGCAATGGAGGCGGGAATTGGCGGAATGCCCTCGGCTACCAGGTTGTCGGCGGGCTTGATGACGGATTGCGCGCAAGCGAGCGCAGTGAAGAGCAGGACAACGAAGAATGCTTTCGCGCGATAGAGCTTCATGGTCGCCTCAAGAAAACGTGCAAGTTTAGGGCGAGCGGAGCGCCGGTGCAAGCGTTGGCTGATCACATGTCGGCAGCCGCGGGCGAGGGCGCCGGGGCCTACAAGCGTTTGGGCGGCAGGTTCGGAATGGCGCTGGATTTTCCGGCACGCGAGTGCGAAACAAGTTAGTTTAGTCGAGGTGACCGCTTCGCCACAGGTGGAATTACAATTCGTGCACTTCCCTGTCGGATGAGGAGCCTTGGTGACAAGCAAGCTGGCAGAACGACTGCGGCGAGTTTCCCGCCGCCAGACATTGCGGCTGACGCATTACGGCCGCAAAACCGGCAAGCCTTATCAAGTCACGATCTGGTTCATGGTCGAGGGTGAGAAAGTCTGGCTGGCGACCGCGAACAAGAACCGGCAGTGGGTGAAGAACGTGCAGAAGACGCCGCACGTCATCCTGAAAATCGGTGATGAGACGTTCGAGGGCGAGGCGCGCTTTCTTTCCGATCCCCGCGAGCGCAACCGGGTGCTCGCCATGGTCCGCCGGAAGTACTGGATGTTTCTGCCGTTCATGGCGCTGGGCGCGCTGCTGTACGCGCTGAGGATCCTGCCGAACAATACGGGTGGGTTCGAAGTCAGGATCGCAGCCTGACGGGCATCGGCGGGAAATTCTCTTCTGAAATGGGACGGCACGGGCGCATGGCACCCAAAACGGGAGTTACGCGCTGCATTACTGGTGAGAAGGGATTGTGCAAAGTTATCCGGTAAGAGTAGAAGTGTTGCTGTTTCTCCGTGGCGGGAAGAGAATTCATGGAAACTGAGCAGCTATGTCGCTGGTGACTTGTCCGGTTTGTTCTATGACAGTAAGGAATGAAAAAGGCGTGATGTTTTTTCTGTGCCTGGTAATGACGGCTCTGGGGCTGTTCTCCGCTCCGCGCATTCGGGCGCAGGAAACAATCATGCTGGTCGGAAGTGGTTCCACCGTCCCCAGTCCGCTGTACGTAAAATGGGCTGACGAATTTAACAAGCGCAACCCGCGTGTGCAGGTTCGATATCTGCCGATCGGCACCAGTGAGAGCATCACCGCAATCTCGCGCGGCAGCGGCGACTTCGGAGCTGGTGAGGTTCAATTGGACGCGAAACAGCTCAGGGACATGAGGCTGGTATTAGTTCCCACGATGCTGGTCGCGATCGTGCCCATCTACAACCTTCCTGGAGTGCGCGAAGATCTCCGTTTTTCCGGACAGGTACTGGCCGAAATCTACCTCGGGCGAATCAAGAAGTGGAATGATCCCAAGCTTGCACAGCTCAACCCCGGCGCTAACCTGCCGGATGCTCCTATCAAAGTGATCTATCGTCCCAAAGGGAAGGGATCGAATTACATTTTCACGGACTACCTGTCGAAAGTGAGCCCGGCATTTCGCGCGCAAGTGGGCAAGAGCGCTTCCCCCAAGTGGCCGGTTGGCATTCCCGCCGAACGCAGCAGTGACATGGTGGATAACGTGAGGAAGGAGAGCGGCACGATCGGCTTTGTCGAGCTGAATTACGCCACGAAAGTAGGCGTCGGCTACGGCGCGGTTCAGAATGCGGCAGGGCACTACGTGCGCGCATCGAATGCGTCGTTGCTGTCAGCTTGCCGGGCGGCGCAGAGCGCAATCCCAGACAACTTCTCGGTCTCGCTCACCAATGCAGGCGGCGCGGAATCCTACCCCCTCACGAGCCTGACCTGGCTGTATCTGCCGCTCCAAGCAGCCAACCCAGCACGCGCCAGGGCGATGTCGGACTTCCTGGACTGGGTGATGAGCGATGGGCAGAAAATGGCGCATTTGGAGGGCTACACGGAACTTACCGCACCGTTGCTCGCGAAGGTAAAATCGAAGCTCGCTGCCATGAAGTGAGCCGATGTGTCCAAGATCGGCGGAACCCCGAGATCCGCGAGAACCAGGGACAAGCGGTTGCCACTGACGTGCAATAGTTTGCAGGCTAAGACAGAGTGGGTGCTGTAAGTGCCTCAGCCGAAAGCTCCGCGCCAATGGCACATAGCGTGCTCAACCATGCCTCACCTGGTGTTGACGCGACCACAGGGTCTAGAAACAGTGCGCCGCAGGGGAGCTTTTCGAACCTGGAGACCTCCTGCGGCGCGTCCATGCTCCCCCTCATTAATTGGCATGATTTCCTGGCACGATCTACGGATCTGGTTGTCGGGCTTTCTCGGCGCGCTTGCTCTGGCCGCGTTCGTCGCCGCCACCCTAATGCGCGCTCGCGAGCGTGCCCGGCAAGACGAGGAGCATGCGCTCCCCAAGCGTCCCGTTGCCAAAGCGGATGTTTCTGATAAAAGCAAGATCCACCGTGCCTAGGCGGCGTCCGAGGGAATTTGGAGGCTCAAGCCCCACACTTCACCCTTGAGGATTGAAAAGACCTGGCGGTTCATGGCTGATTCGCGTAAGGTCTTGCACGCCACCGAGGCAAGAGTGTCACGGTGAGACGGGCTGGTGCAGCACACTTGCGCTTGGGGACGCAACCGTGAAATAAATCTCTGGAGAGCATCTTCCCAGCAACTTGCGCAACCGTCCCAGCATTTATAATGTAAGCAGTCGCGCCACGGCGCCGGTCGGGTGACCGGCATCGGTAGCAGGATCCAACACAAAAGGCGGTCCAGTGAACCAGACCAAGGAAAAGTTCGAGACGCGCAAGCTGCCCATGATGCCCATCCGGGACGTCGTGATCTTCCCGTTCATGATGACCCCGTTCGTGGTGGGCCGTGAATCCAGCGTGCGCGCCCTGGAAGAGGCATTGGCCGCGGACAAGAAGATCTTTCTCGCCACCCAGCACGATGCCAGCGTGGACGAACCCAAGTCCAACGAGTTGTACCAGGTGGGCACGGTGGTCAACATCGTGCAGTCGCTCAAGCTGCCCGACGGCAACATCAAGGTGCTGGTGGAGGGCATCGAGCGGGGCAAGATCCTGCAGATCGCGGATGCCGACGGCTATCTCGAGGCCACTATCCGCACCGCCAAGTACGCCACCGAGCCTTCGCCGACGCTGGAAGCGGCGATGCTGCGGGTTACCTCGCTGTTCGAGCAGTACGTGAAGCTGTGCCAGTCGCTGAATTATGAAACCATGATCGCCGCCGTGCGCATGGAGGACCCGGCCAAGCTCACCGATACCATCGCCGCCAATCTTCAGCTCTCGATTGAAGAGAAGCAGGAGTTGCTGGAGATCTTCGATCCCACCGAGCGGCTGAACCGCATTGCCGACGTGCTGGAAATCGAAATCGAAAAACTGAATATGGACCGCACCATCCAGTCGCGGGTGAAGCGGCAGATGGAGCGCGCGCAAAAAGAGTACTACCTGAACGAGAAGATCAAGGCCATCCAGAAGGAACTGGGGCGCGGCGAAAAGAGCGAGTGGGACGAGCTGAAGAAGAAAATTGACGCCGCCGGAATGCCCAAGGACGTGCACGACAAGGCGATGCAGGAACTGAAGAAGATGGAAGCCATGCCGCCGATGTCGGCCGAGTCCACCGTCTCGCGCAATTATCTGGATTGGCTGCTGGCGGTGCCGTGGAAGAAGCGGTCGAAGGAAATCCGCAACATCGAGCGCGCGGAGAAGGTGCTGAACGAAGATCATTACGGGCTGGAGAAGATCAAGGAGCGCATCCTGGAATTTCTCGCGGTGCGCCAGTTGGTGAAAAATCCCAAGGGCTCAATCCTGTGCTTTGTCGGGCCGCCGGGAGTCGGCAAGACGTCGCTGGGCATGTCGATCGCCAAGGCGACGGGGCGCAAGTTCGTGCGCATGTCGCTGGGCGGGGTGCGCGACGAGGCCGAAATCCGCGGCCATCGCCGCACCTACATCGGCGCGCTGCCGGGCCAGATCATCCAGATGATGAAAAAGGCGGGCACGAAAAACCCGGTGTTCATGCTCGATGAAGTGGAGAAAATGTCGATGGACTTCCGCGGCGACCCGTCGGCGGCGCTGCTGGAAGTGCTCGATCCCGAACAGAATTACATGTTCATCGACCACTACCTCGACGTCGAGTACGACCTCTCGCAGGTGTTCTTTATCGCCACCGCCAACGTGCTGCATACCGTGCCGCCGGCGCTGCTGGACCGCATGGAAGTCCTCCGGTTGCACGGCTACACGGAGGACGAAAAGATGGAAATCGCCAAGCAGTTCCTGGTGCGCAAGCAGCGCAACCAGGCCGGCTTGACCGACAAGATTTGCGTCTTCACCGACGACGCCATTACCGGCATCATTCGCCACTACACGCGAGAAGCAGGCGTGCGCAACCTGGAGCGCGAGATCGGCAACGTCTGCCGCAAGGTGGCGCGCCGGGTGGTGAAAGACAAGAATTTCACCATCGTCGTCAATGGCGAGAACGTCGGCGAATTTCTCGGCGTCACCAAGTTCCGCGACACGCTGGCGCACGAGCGCAGCGAAATCGGGTTGGTTACCGGACTGGCGTGGACCGAGGTCGGCGGATCCATTTTGGCGACCGAAGCCACGGTGGTGGACGGCAAGGGCAAGCTGCTGCTCACCGGCAAGCTGGGCGACGTGATGCAGGAATCGGCGCAGGCGGCCCTGAGCTACGTGCGCTCACGCTCGCACCGGCTGGGACTGCCGCGCGATTTCTACCGCAATATTGACATCCACGTGCATGTGCCCGAAGGCGCCATCCCGAAAGACGGGCCGTCGGCGGGAATCACCATCGGAACGGCGATCGCCAGCGCGCTCAGCCGCATCCCGGTGCGGCGCGATATCGCCATGACCGGCGAAATCACGCTGCGCGGCAAGGTCCTGCCCATTGGCGGGCTGAAGGAAAAGCTGCTGGCGGCGCACCGCGTCGGCATCATGGAAGTCATCATGCCGAAGGACAATGAGAAAGACTTGCCGGACATTCCGGAGAATCTGCGCAATGCCATGAAGCTGCACTTCGTAGACACCATGGATGATGTGCTGCGCATCGCGCTGGAAAGGCCGCTGCCCGCGGTTTCGAAGGAAGCAGCAGAAGCCGCCGAGGCGACGCTGATGACACCCACGCCACCGGGCGACCAGCCGGCGGCGCATCAGTAGTCTTCAGTCGTCAGTCTTCAGTCGTCAGCAAAAGCCCGCGGAAGATGCGGGCTTCCTGCTTTCATGCCAGAAAGAGGAGCTAGGCCACCGCCCCCTTTGTGTGTCTTCGTGTCCTTCGTAGTTGACGCTTACCACTGGAAACTGGAAACTGTTCTGATGAAAGTAAACGCCAGGTTTCTGCGCTCGGCGGTGGATGCGGCGCACTTCCCGCCCCTGGGACCGCCGGAGATCGCATTCCTGGGGCGTTCCAACGTCGGCAAATCGAGCCTTATCAATTCCCTGCTGGGCGAAAAGATGGCGCGCACCAGCTCCACGCCGGGGCGCACGCGGATGATCAATTTCTTCGAGGTCCGGCGGCTGGGCAAACCGCACCCCGAGTGGTTGTTTGCCGACCTTCCCGGATACGGCTACGCCAAGCTGCCGCGCGAGCTGACGGCGGAGTGGCCGAAGTTCATCGAGCCATACCTGCAGGAACGGGAGTCGCTGACACTATGCATCGTGCTGGTGGACGCCAACATCCCCTCCCAACACAGTGACAAGCAACTGGTGGAATGGCTGCAACATGCCGGCCGGAAGTACGCCATTGTCGCCACCAAGGCGGACCGCCTTTCGGGCAACAAGTTGACCCATGCCATGCGCGGCCTGCGAAATGACTTTCAGACGGAGCGCATCCTCCCCTTCTCAGCCCGCAGCGGCGCGGGGCGGGATGAGCTGTGGAAAGAGATAGTTGCGAGTTGCGGCCACATCGGGTGATCGGGCGATCAGATGATCGGGTGATCTCAGACCGCAGGCAAGACCGCGGACGCTGGGGGCCGCTCGTCGCTCGAATGAGCCTCGGCGTCACAGCAGCCCGGACGAGAACGCTGAATTCCGCAACAAGGTACGGGTAGCAGAAGACTTCAGCACTCCGGGCAAACCGTTGAATACCCTTACATTTGATCGGTCCTTATTGAATTTCGCCACTTCCCCTGGTGTTGAGAATTGCATCACAAATCACCCTCACATGTGACCGGCCTCACATCCTGTTTTGGGCCAATGGTTGAATATTTCAACTGTAAGGACACCGATCCTGGCGGTTGTAAGGAACGACTCAAAGGAGACTGGCACTAATGAAGACCTACAAAGTAACCATCCTGGTATTGGCGATTGCCATTGTGCTGTTCATCGCCGTGCCGAACCTGGCGTGGGCGGCGGAAGACGGCGCGGCGCTATTCAAAGCGAAGTGCTCGGTCTGCCACGGAGCAGACGCGGCTGGCAAGCCTGCCCTGAAGGCGCCGGCAATCAAGGGCAAGACGGCAGCCGACGTTACCAAGGCGATGGAGAACCCGAAGCACGCTACGGTAAAGAAGTCGTTGGAAGCACCGCAAATCAAGGCCATCGGCGATTACCTGGCGACGTTGAAGTAAGCATCCAGCGGCGAACCTGCCGCGCATGTACCGCCGGTAAGACCGGCAGAACCGAGGGTGGCGTGAAAAGTTCAGCCGCATCTCGGCTGACCCGCAGCCCCGTGGTTGCGGACGCGAACCAAGGGCCCAAGCCACAGATGGGGGGCCAGTTGCGAAGCCTGGTCCCCCTACCCCGATTAATTCAAACGTTCGTTCTACATCGAGCCTGCCTTCATTCCTCTCATTCGATCTGGCGCCGTCCCGGCGTTCCTGACAATCATTTCATTCGCGGGCGAACGCGCTCCAGCACCTCGAATTTCTCCCGGAGAATTTCATGAGCAAGGCACTTTTATATGACGCCACGCTGTGCATCGACTGCAAGCAGTGCGAGCAGGGTTGCGCCGACAACAACAAGCTTCCTTACAACGACAAGATTGCCGCCGAGGAGCGGCAGTCGGCTCACAAGTTCACCGTCGTCCTGGCCAAGGATGACAAGTTCATGCGGCGCCTGTGCATGAACTGCAACGATCCGGCGTGCGTTTCCGTGTGCCCGGTGGCGGCGCTGCGCAAGACCTCGGCGGGTCCGGTGATCTACGAGGCCAGCCGTTGCATGGGCTGCCGCTACTGCATGCTGGCGTGCCCGTTCGGCGTTCCGCGCTACGAATGGAACAGCATTAATCCCAAGGTGCAGAAGTGCACCATGTGCTCGGACCGGGTGCTGGCCGGCAAGCCGACGGCCTGCGCCGAAGTGTGCCCCACGGGCGCGACCAAGTTCGGCGAGCGCAGCGAATTGCTGGCCGAAGCCCGCCAGCGCTTGCGCGAGAATCCCGGCAAGTACGTGGACCACATCTACGGCGAGAACGAAGTCGGCGGCACCAGCGTGCTGCTGCTCTCCAGCGTGCCCTTCGAGGAGTTCGGCTACCGCACCGACTTCCCCACTGACCCGCTTCCCAACCGCACGTTTGCCGTGCAATCGCGCATTCCGGATTTTGTGCCTCTGTGGGGCTCGATGCTGGGCGGCATCTGGTGGATCACGCATCGCCGCGAGGAAGTCGCCAAAGCTGAAGGTCAAGAAGCGAAGAAAGGGGGCACGAAATGAAGTTCCCCAACATCAAGTGGTTCAGCTTCTGGAAGCTGGTGCTGTATTTCGTGCTGGCGGCGGGACTGTACGCGACCGTGTACCGCTTCTTCCTCGGCCTCGGCCCGTCCACCAATCTCAGCGACCAGTTCCCCTGGGGCATCTGGATCGGCTTCGACGTGCTCTGCGGCGTGATGCTGGCGGCGGGCGGATTCACCCTGACCGGTGCGGTGCACATCTTCAACATTAAGCGCCTGCACCCCATCGTGCGCCCGACCGTGCTCACGGCGTTCCTCGGCTACGTGCTCGTCTCTGTCGCACTCATGGTGGACCTGGGGCGCCCGTACAACATCTGGCACCCGCTGATCATGTGGAACCCGGACTCGGTGATGTTTGAGGTTGGCTGGTGCGTCATGCTGTACACCACCGTGCTGGCGCTGGAGTTCGCGCCCATCGTGCTGGAGCGCTTTAATCTCCAGAAGCCGCTCAAGTACATCCGCAAGGCGCTGATCCCGATCGTCATTGCGGGCGTGATCTTCTCCACGCTGCACCAGTCGTCGCTGGGCTCGGTGTACCTGATCGTGCCCACCAAGCTGCATCCGTTCTGGTACACGCCGCTGCTGCCGGCGTTCTTCTTCCTGTCGGCGATCGCGGTGGGACTGGCGATGACCATCTTCGAGTCCTCGATGAGCGCCCGGCACTTCGGGCGTCAACTGGAGCTTCACATCCTGAAGGACCTGGGGCGCGCGCTGATGGTGGTGCTGATCGTGTACTCGGTGCTGCGCGTCGAGGACCTCATCCATCGCGGCGTGCTGAAGCAGGTGCTGGTGGCGGGTTACGAACGCAACCTGTTTCTGCTGGAAGTGGCGCTGGCGCTGGCGATTCCGATCGTTTTGCTCTCATTCCGCAAGGTGCGCGAAACGCCGGGCGGGCTCTATCTGGCATCAGTGAGCACGCTGCTGGGCTTCGTGACCAACCGCCTGAACGTGGCGGTGACCGGCATGGAAGCCTCCGCCGGGGTGCGTTACTTCCCGAAGTGGACGGAGATTGCGGTGACGGCGGCCATAGTGGGCGCCGGATTTGCCATCTTCGGACTGGCGGCAAAGTACCTGCCCATCTTCCCCGAGGAGTCGCACGTCACGAGTTCGGAGCTGCAAGTCGCCGAGACGAAGGAAGCTGAAGTGGTGATGTCGAATGCCGACTGAAGAAAACGGTCGCTGGTCGACGGTCGCTGGTCGACGGCAAGAGCCGCCGCAGAAGACGGCCGAGGCTCGCATTGGGTGGGATCCAAAGTCCGCACCCCTTCTGCCTGAGCCCGAGCCGGACCCGGCATGGAAGCGGCGCCGCAGCAGCCTGAGCGTGAAGCTGATCGCGCTGATTTTCTCGGCGATGGTGGTCATCTTCGCGCTCCTGGGTTACGCCAACATCCGGCTGCACCGGCAGCAACTGGAGGCGGAGACGCTGACCAGCGCCGAGCGCACCAGCGACGTCATCAAGCGCAGCACCTCGTATTACATGCTGCGCAACGATCGCGAGGCGCTCTATAGGACCATCAACACCATGGCGGACGAGCCGGGGATCGTCAAGATCCGCATCTTCGACAAGGAAGGGCGGATCGAATACTCCAGCGACCCCCGCGAGGTCAACCGCTCGGTGGACAAGAGGGCCGAAGCCTGCTACGCGTGTCACGCGCAGGCGCAGCCGCTGGCCAAGCTGAACCGTCCCGATCGCTTTCGCATTTACCGCGCCAACGGTTCAGGACGGGTGCTGGGAATCATCAACCCCATCGAGAACGAGCCCGCGTGCTCCAACGCCGCCTGCCATGCCCATCCGGCGAGCCAGCACATCCTGGGCGTGCTCGACACCAACCTGTCGCTCGCCAAGGCGGACGCCGGCCTGGCCGAAAGCACGCGCCTGATGCTCATCTACATCGTGCTGGCGGTAATCGTCATCTCGGTGCTTACCGGGGTGTTCGTGTTGCGGCTAGTACACCGGCCGGTGCGAATCCTGAAGCGCGGCACCGAAGAGCTGGCCAAGGGCGACCTCGGTTACCAGATTGCGGTTGAGTCCACCGACGAGCTTGGCGACCTCGCCAATTCCTTCAACGTGATGAGCCTGCAACTGCGAGCGGCGAACGAGGAGATCACCTCCTGGGCGCGGACCCTGGAGACCCGCGTCGAGGACAAGACCAACGAGCTGAAGCGCGCGCACGAACACATGTTGCAGGTGGAAAAGATGGCCTCCATCGGCAAGATGGCGGCGGTGGTGGCGCACGAAATCAACAACCCGCTGTCGGGAATTCTTACCTACGCCAAGCTGCTCAAGAAATGGATACAGAAGGTCGAAGGCAACGAGCAGAAACGCGTTGAAATTCGCGAGTGCCTCGATCTGGTGGAATCGGAGAGCAAGCGCTGCGGCGACCTGGTGAAAAACCTGCTGATGTTCTCGCGCACCGCGCCCATGAACCTGGAGTGGGCCGACGTCAACATGGTGGTGGACCGCTGCATCCGCCTGGTGCAACACCATCTTGACCTCGGCAACGTGCAGTTACAGGTGGAAACCGCGACGGACCTGCCGCTGCTGCATTGCGATCCGGCGCAGGTGGAGCAGGTGCTGCTGGCGCTGGTGATGAATGCCATTGACGCCATGCCGCGCGGCGGAAACCTGATGGTGCGCACGCGTTCCCTGCCCCAAAGCCGGCAAATCGAAATCCAGGTACGCGACGACGGCGTGGGCATTCCGCCCGACCTGCTGCCGCGCATGTTCGAGCCCTTCCTGACGACCAAGGAAACCGGCAAGGGCGTCGGGCTGGGGCTGGCGATCAGCAAGACCATCGTGGAACGGCACGGCGGCGTGATTGAAGTGGAATCGCAGCCCGGGCGCGGCACGACGTTCTACATCTTCCTGCCAGTGGACGCGGTCGGCGGACAGGCCACGCCCGCCGAAGAAGGCGCGGCGAACAAGGCGGGCAGTTAGGAGCCCGCCGCTGAAGAGGTGACATTTTGGAAGCAAGCAAAGGCAAACTCCTGATCGTGGACGACGAGCTCAGCGTGCGCGACTCGCTGGCCAAGTGGTTCCGCGAAGAGGGCTACGACATGGGCACGGCGGAGAACGCGCAGGACGCGTTGGCGCGCATGGCGGAGGGCCGCTGGGACCTGGCGCTGGTGGACATCAAGATGCGCGGCACCGACGGCATCGAACTGCAACGGCGCATGCACGAGATCGATCCGGAAATGGTGGTCATTATCATGACCGGGTACGCTTCGGTGGAAACGGCGGTGGCGGCGCTGAAAAACGGCGCTTACGACTACGTCACCAAGCCGCTGGATCCCGACGACATTGCGCACCAGATCCAGAAAGCGCTGTCCCATCGCAAGGTGGAGCGGGAAAATGTTCGCCTGCGCGAGACCGTCGCCGAGGTGCAGCGCCCGCCCGACTTGGTGGGACAAAGCCAGGCGATGCAAAAGGTCTTCGATGCCATCGAGACCGTCGCCCCCACCGACGCCACGGTGTTGATCACCGGGGAAAGCGGGACCGGGAAAGAGATCGTGGCACGCGCCATCCACGGAGGCAGCCCGCGCAAATTCCAGCCGCTGGTCGCCATCCATTGCGGCGCGCTGACCGAAACCCTGCTGGAGAGCGAGTTGTTCGGACACGAGAAGGGCGCATTCACCGGGGCGCAGTACCGCAAGAAGGGCAAGTTCGAGATCGCCGAGGGCGGCACGGTGTTCCTGGACGAGATCGGCGACATCAGCCTGAAGACCCAAACCGACCTGCTGCGCGTCCTGCAAGAGCGCGAGATCGTACGCGTCGGCGGCAACCAGCCCTTTAAGGTGGATTTCCGCTGCGTCGCCGCCACCAACAAGGACCTTGAGTTGTTGATCGAGGAGGGCAAATTCCGCCCCGACCTGTTCTACCGGCTCAACGTTTTCCGCATCGAAATTCCGCCGCTGCGTGACCGCAAGGACGATATCCCGCTGCTGGTGGAGCATTTCGTGCAGAAATTCTCGCTGGCGATGAACAAGCGCATTACGCGCGTCGCGCCGGCGGCCATGTACCAATTGCAGCAGTACGCCTGGCCGGGCAACGTCCGCGAACTGGAGAACGCGGTGGAGCGCGCGATGGTAGTGGCGCAGGAGCCGGAGTTGCGCGAGCCGGACTTCATCCTCAAGGCGCGCGCCGCCAATGGCGCGGAAAGCAAGACGCTGGACGACATGGAGAAGGCCCATATCCTGCGCGTGCTGGAGGAATGCGGCGGCAACCAGACGCGCGCCGCCGAGGTGCTCGACATTGACCGGGTCACCCTGCACAACAAGCTGAAGAAGTACGGCTGGAGCAGGAACGGGGCGGCGGCCACGGCCGGCGCGGAAAAATGAAGCTGCTGCAGTTGCTGCCGATCGGGGATGTCGATCTGCGCGCGCTCGAACAATTGGGCCCGCCGCTGGCGCAGCAGTTTCAGGTTGCCTGGGATATCGTTCAGCCGCGGCTCGATCCGCAGTTCGCCTACCACGCCGAGCGCCAGCAGTATCACTCCACGGAACTCCTGGCGCGCATGCACGGCTATCTCGAGCCGGAGTGCTGGCGTCTGCTGGGCATTACCAGTCACGACCTCTACATCCCTATTTTGACCTTCGTTTTTGGGGAGGCGCAAATGGCCGGCCCGGCAGCCGTGGTCTCGACGCATCGCCTGCGGCAGGAATTCTACGGCCTTGCTCCGGACCAGAACCTGCACGGCGAACGGTTGCTCAAGGAAGCGGTCCACGAGTTGGGACACACGCTCGACCTGCGTCATTGCGAAGACTACCGCTGCGCCATGGCGGCCTCGCACGCGGTGGAATGGATTGATCTGAAGGAGAACGGGCTGTGCCCGGCATGCAGTGAGCGCACGGCACCGCTGCTGCCGCGGCAGCAAAAGGCGCGCGCCAGCTGGTTCTGAGCGTTAAATCGCTTTGTTTCCGATCCAGTAACTCCGGCCCACACAGCTTTCCGTCTCCCGTCACACGCATCTGTGACCAAGCCCGATCAACTACCGCTCCCTGGAAATGCGATCAGCAGCACCGAGCCGCTACCGAGGGAACTGCCTACTGGGCTCGTGGTTTTAGGGGCCAATTGCGATCAATGCCATTAATATATGTCATTTATTATCATATATTTGGCTGTAATATCTCGCTAAACACTTTATGCCGCGGACTGGGGTTGGAGGAGGGGTCACGCCGGACGCGCATCACCGCCGCCGGTGCCCTGCATCACAGCATTCCCGGACATACGGAGCGAAGGTTGTGATGAGAGTCTATGCCCGAAAGCGGCCCAGCACGCGAGGTCCGCTCCGACGCACGCGTGCGCCTGGAGATGCTCACGATTGCGGCCGGGCTGGCCGTGGTGGTGCTCGGCCTGTTCTACCTGCTGGTCCCGCCCGATTGGCTGGATTTACCCCACCTTTATCTCTGGACCGTGCCCTCCATCGTCATCGCCGTGGGGGTGGCGCTGGCAGCCGCCCAGCACCGCCTGGAAAAAAAGAAGGAAGCGTGGGCGGAGATCGCGCACCTGCGCGAGCTGGTTGAGTACCGCGAGCGTGAGCGCGACCTGGCGCAGCAGGAGTTGGTGAATCGAATTCAGGCGGAGCGCAACCTGGCGCGCGACAAAATACAATTCGAAGCGCAGCTCGCGGCCTACGAGAAATACGCGGCGCTGGCGCAACTGGCGCTGGGCGCGGCGCACGAAATCAATAATCCCCTGCTCGGGATCTTGTCGCACCTGGAACTGGAGTGGAAGGAAACCAGTGACCCGGAAAGGCGCGAGGAGGTCGAGCAGTGCATCGCCGGCACCAAGCGCATCTCCTCGACCATCCGCGGCCTGATCAACTACGCGCGTCCCGGCCCGCTGCAACTGACGAAGATTCATGTCGGCCGGCTGGTGGAAGATACGCTGGCTTTTCTGCGCCATCAGCCGATGTTCCGCGGAATCAAGCTGGAGACGCGGATCGCGCACGATCTGCCGGCAATCACCGCCGACGGCAACCAACTCTCGCAGATCCTGATGAACCTGCTGCTGAACGCAGCCCAGGCGATGCCGGAACAAGGCGGCAGCATCAGCATCGAGGCGCACAAGATCAAGTTCACGGACACGGTGGAGATTTCGGTAGCCGACACCGGCAGCGGAATTCCCGCCGACATCCTGCCGCACGTGCTGGAGCCGTTCTTTACCACCAAGCGCGGCAAAGGCACCGGGCTGGGGTTGAGCATCAGCCACGCCTACGCCCGCAGCCACGGCGGCGATATCAAGGTGGAAAGCATCCCGGACCGGGGCACGACGGTGCGGATCGTGCTGCCGATCCGCCAGGAAAAAATCGGGAGCCAGCCGGAGCCGGAGACATCGGGCGATCTGGTGATTGGATGAATCACATGATTGCGGAATTGCGGAACTGCGGAAGCGGGTAATTGAAATGGCAAATTCAATTCTTGTAGTGGACGATGAGGCACTGACACTGCGCACCATTTCCCGCGCGCTGCGCGACGAGGGCTTCGAGGTCTTTCTCGCCACCACCGGCGAGGAGGCGCTGGAAATCTTCGCGCGCGAACATCCCGACCTCTGCATGCTGGACGTGGTGCTGCCGGGAATCGACGGAATCGAGGTGCTGCGGCAAATCAAGCGCCAGAGCCCGGCGTCCATCGTGGTGATGATGAGCGCCCACCACATGATCGACCGCGCCGTAGAGGCGATGAAGCTGGGCGCGCACGATTACCTCAGCAAGCCCTTCCACCTGGCTGACATGGTGAACACCATCCGGCGCGCGCTGGAGATGCTGGCGCTGCGGGTGCGAGTGCGCGAGACGGTGGAAACCGCCAAGGGCCGCTACGACTTTGGATGGGTGAAGACCAGCAATCCCGAGATGCGCCAACTGCTGGAAGTCTGCGAAAAAGCGGCACAGTCGGAGCGCACCACCATCCTGCTTCTCGGCGAAAGCGGGACGGGCAAGGGCGTGCTGGCCAAAGCGCTGCACTACAACAGCCCGCGCGCGCAGATGCCGCTGGTGGAACTGAATTGCGCGGCCATGCCGGACACGCTGCTGGAAAGCGAGTTGTTCGGCTACGAGCCGGGCGCATTTACCGACGCGCGCCGGCGCAAGGAAGGCCTGCTGGAGCGGGCGCAGGGCGGGACCGTGTTCCTCGACGAGATTGGGAACATGTCGGCCAGCGTGCAGGCCAAAATCCTGCGCGTGCTCGAGGAAGGCACGTTCATGCGGCTGGGCGGCACGCGGCCGATCAAGGTGGACGTCCGCATCATCGCGGCCACCAACAGCGATCTGAAAGAAGGCGTGGCACGCGGGCGGTTCCGCGAAGATCTGTTCTACCGGCTCAACGTGCTGCCGATCACGCTGCCGCCGCTGCGCGATCGCAAGGAGGACATCCTGCCGCTGGCGGTCAGCCTGGTGGAGCGCTTCAACAAGGAAATGAAGAAAAACTTTACCGGGTTCACGCCCGCGGCGGCGGAGTTGCTGATGCACCATCCGTGGCCGGGGAATATCCGCGAGCTGAAGAACGTGATCGAGCGGACGATGATCCTGGCGCCGGAGGGCGAAATCGACGCCGGATATTTGCCGGAGGAGATCCGCGATTACACCGAGCCGCAACAGGCGCATGAGCCGAGCCACATGGACCTGTCGCCGACGGGAGAGCAGTGGGTCACGCTTCGCGAACTGGAGGAGCGATACATCCACGAGGTGCTCACGCTGACCGGACACAACAAGGCTCAGGCAGCGCGAATCCTGGGGATCCATCCGACTTCGATCTTGCGGCGGCTGAAAAAAAAGCAAGAAGAGGAGAAGGTTGAGGCGGTAGCGAAATAGGCTTTAGGTTTTAGGCTTTAGGTTTTAGGCGTTGGGTTTTAGGCGTTGGGCTTTAGGACTCGAGCATGGAAGCCTGAATCCTAAGACCTAAGACCTAAAACCTAAGACCTAAAACCTAGAACCTCCGCAGTTACTTCGGTTCCCTTGCCTATCATTTCTGCCCGGCATCTAATCTGCACAGGTGTGGGACCAGAGCCATCGGCACCGTTCCCTGGACGGCGAAAGTTTTGACATCGCCATCGTCGGCGGCGGAATCAACGGCGTGGCCATGGCGCGCCAGTGCGCCGCTGCGGGCCGGCGTACCATCCTGGTCGAACAGAACGACTTCGCTTCCGGCACCACCAGCCGTTCCACAAGAATCATTCACGGCGGTTTGCGTTATCTGGAGCACGGCGAGATCGGGCTGGTGCGGGAATCGCTGCGCGAGCGCGAGCGCCTGCTGCGGACGAAACCACACCTGGTGCGACCGATGCGCTTCCTGCTGGCGCTGCCTGCGGGAAGGCGCGGTGCGCTCGAAGTCCGCTTCGGATTGTGGCTCTATCGCCGCTTCACGCACGGTCGCCGCGCGGCAAGGCCCGCCGACGACATCGCGCAACTGGAGCGCGCGCTCGATCATGGGCAGCGCTGGAGCGTCCTCGATTACGACGACGCGCAGTGCGAGTTTCCCGAACGGCTGGTAGCCGAGTGGCTGGGGGAGGCGCTCGCAGCCGGCGCCGAGGCGCGGAATTATACGCAGGCATTGCAGGTGGAAGTGGCGGACGGGCGCGTGCGGGGGTTGCGGTTGCGCGACCGGCTGGATGGAACCGAATTCCGGATCGAGGCGAAGTGGGTCATCAACGCGAGCGGGCCGTGGGCCGACGGGGTGGCGCGCTGTGCCGGAATCCACAATTTGCGCATGGTCGGCGGGGTGCGCGGTTCGCACCTGGTGCTGCCGCGATTTCCGGGCGCGCCGCAGAGCGCGGTGTACACCGAGGCCTTGGATGGACGGCCGATCTTCGTGATTCCGTGGAATGGAGAACTGCTGGTGGGCACGACCGAGGTGGACGACACCGGCGACCCCGGCAGCACCCAGCCGAGCGAGGCGGAAATCGATTACCTGCTGGCGTCCGCGCAGCGGCTCTTCCCCGCGCTTGCGCTGGGTCGCGATGAGATTCGTTATGCGACGGCGGGGGTGCGGCCGTTGCCGTTCTCGCCGGGCAATCCGCTGGCGGCGATCACGCGCCGGCACGTGCTGCACGATCATCGCGACGACGGGGTCGCGGGAATGATTTCGGTGATTGGGGGCAAGTTGACGACCGCGGCGTCGGTGGCGCGCGAGTGCGCGCGCAAAATCGGGATTGAGGTGGCCGAGCAGCAATTCGATGCCGTGGTCGAGGCCGGCGAAATGGAGAGCGCGGTGAGGGCTTGTCTGGACGAAGCGGGCGCGGGCGGACAGTTGACCACGGAAATGGCGGGCGCGGCAGTGAGCTGGTTTGGACACGCCGGTGTGGACATTGTGCGCGCCGCGGCGAGAGACGAACGGCTGGGCGCTCCCATTTGCGACGGGTCGCTTCACATGGTTGCCGAAGCGGTGCATGCGCTGCGGAATGAATGCGCAGTCACCCTCGGTGACGTATTGCTGCGGCGCGCGCCGGTGGCGCTGGCGGGAGGGTGGTCGCACGAACAGACGCGGCAGGCGGCGGAAAGAATCGGGGCGGCGGCGGGATGGAGCAGGGAGCGAGTGGAAGGCGAGGTTGAGGAATTTGAGAAGGAGCGGGCCGCGTTTCTGATAAAGGTTCGCGACAAGGAATCCGCAATGGTGTAGCTAGCCCCAAGCGATGTAGGGGTCCTTCGACTCGGGCATCCGCCCTCGCTCAGGATGACAAAGGCTTGGTTCTGTCATCCCCGCCGAGTGTCTGCACGAGAAGTTTGGTGTCGTCGGAAATAATTCCGTCCACTGGGAGTTGGGCGAAGCGGCGCATATCGCGCTCGCGATTCACGGTCCACACAAAAACCTTCTTGTTGGCCGAGTGAAGTGCCTCGACGATTGCGGCGGTCGCCAGGCGGCGCTCCAGAAACAGCGCCTGGATGGGCAGGCGAGTCCACGCGGCTAGTTGGCTGGGCGAGTCGCAGATGAGGCCGAGGGGAAGGGTTTTGTCGGTTGCGCCGAGGAGCTCGATCACTGGCGGCAGGAATGACGAGATGAAATAGCCGCGCTGCGGCGGGTGGTCGCAGACCATGGCGGCAACGTCGCTTTCCAGGCCGCTGACTTTCAATTCGATGTCGAGGAAGGCGCGGGCGGCAAATTTCTCCAGCACATCGGGCAGGCAGGGCGTGCCGGGAGCGAGTTGATGGTAGCGGGAAGTTTCCAGGTCGAGGCCGGCGAGGCGCGGGTCGTGGCAGATGACGCAGCGCCGGTCGGCGGTGAGGCGAACGTCGAATTCGAAACCGTCGCAACCGTGTGCCAGGGCGAGTTCGAAGGCGGCGATGGTGTTTTCGGGAGCGTCGCGGCGGGCGCCACGGTGGCCGAGCAGGAGAGGTTTAGCGTTCATGCAAAAGAAATGCAGGTCCTTCGACTCGGATGAGTTCCCTCGGCTTCGCCTCGGGATTTCGGCAGCGGGCTCCCGCTCCGCTCACGCCCGCTTAACGCCTCAACCTCGCTCAGGATGACATTCGCTAGAGATTATTCCAAAGCAAAAACGAAGTTAGTCCAAATCGAAATCGCGGATGCGGGGCTTGTCGGGCGTTTCCTTGGCACGCTTGACGGCTTCCTGGAATTTCTTTTCCAGCAGGTCGGCGCTGTTTTTCTGCGCCTGGACGGATTGCTGGAAGAGCGATTCCTTGCGGCTATCCTGCTCTTTCATGGCGCGCGCCGCCTCTTCCAGGTCGGCGAACATCTTGGGCCTGACCGGGGCGGTGTGGGCAATGACCGCCTGCGTGGCCGCATCAACCTTCAGCATGGCGCCGCAGCAGGGACATCCGATCTCAAACGCGGAAGCGGGTTTGGCGGCGTTCTTGGCCATAATCGGAATCATAGCAGAGGTCGTTGGTCGTTAGTCGTTAGTCGTTGGCAGGTTCCGTGGAAATGCGCAAACGGCCGATAGCCGGCGACCAACGACTGGTTTTCATTCCTTTCCCAACTGCCAGAGCAAAAAGCCGAACTCGTCGGTGAGGTCGTCAATTTGCTTGTTGATGGCAACGCCGCCGCGGGCGTGGCCGGCACGGGTGTCGTAATGCAGCAGGATGGGATTGTGGTCGCCATTCTCGGCCTGCAGCAGCGCCGCCATTTTGCGAGCGTGCAGCGGGGCAACGCGAGTATCGGCATCGCCGGTGACGAACAGGACGGCCGGATACCTGCTTCCGGGCTTGACGTTCTGGTAGGGCGAATAGGCGCGCAGGAACTTGAATTGTTCGGCGCTGTCGGCAGCCGAGCCGTACTCCGGCACCCAGAAACGGGCGACCAGGAATTTTTCGTAGCGCAGCATGTCGAGCAGCGGATAGTCGCAGACCACGGCGCGGAACAATTCGGGACGCTGGGTGAGAGCGGCGCCGACCAGCAGGCCGCCGTTGGAACCGCCGCTGATGGCGAGCTTCGCGGGACTGGTGTACTTGTGCGCGATCAGCCAATCGGCGGCGGCGAGGAAGTCGTCGAAAACATTCTGCTTGTGCTCTAGCATGCCCGCCCGGTGCCACTTCTCACCAAACTCGCCGCCGCCGCGCAGGTTGGGGCGGGCGTAGACGCCTCCGTTCAGCACCCAGATCGCGGCCTGGGGGGAGAAACCCGGCGTCAGGCTGATGCGGAAACCGCCGTAGCCGGTGAGCAGCGTGGGCCGATGGCCATCGGGGACAGTTCCCTTCTTGAAGACCAGGAACATGGGGATGCGAGTGCCGTCCTTGGATTCGTACCAGACTTGCTCGGTCTGGATCTGGTCGGTCGGGATGGGCACGCGAACGCGCGCCCACTCGGCCTGTTTCCCGGTGGAAGCGGAGTAGCTGAAGATGGCGCGCGGCGTGGAAAACGAGCTGAAGCTGTAGAAGACCTCATCCTGGTTCCAGCGGCCGGTGACGAAAGCGGAGCCGATCTCGGGGAGGTCAACCTCGCGCACGAATTTGCCGGTCGCGTCGAACACCTTGATATGGGTCACGACATTTTGCAGATAGGCGACAAACAGCCTGCCGCCGGCGGCGACCGTCTGCTCGATGGGTGAAGCGGCCTCAGGAACGACGGTCTTCCAGTGGGCGCGCGCGGGATTGCGGAGATCAATCTGGAGAATGCGGCCGTTGGGCGCCTCCCAGTTGGTCTTGACGTAGAGATGATCGCCGGCGATGTCGAAGTCAAAGTTCGCGTTGATGTCGTTGACGATGGGACGAATGGGGCCGCCGGACTTCAGGTCTTGAAAATAGAGCTCGGTTTTCTCGGCGGCTGAGCCGTGGCTGACCTCCAGAACCAGATAGCGGCCGTCGGGCGAGAGGTCCGCGCCGATGTAGTCGCCAGTACCGAACTCGTGGCCGAAGATTTCCTTGTCCGTGGCGGGATCGGCGCCCATGGTGTGCAGGTAGGCGCGCGGACCGGCGCCCGGAGTGTACTTCGTGTAATAGAGCGCCTTGTGGTCGGGGGTGATGTCGAAAGCGCCATAACGCGCGGCGGGAAAAGTATCGCTGAGCGGGCGGCGGGTGTTGACGTCGAGAATCGTGACCGTGGTTTCGTCGGCACCGCCCTTGCGCTGCCCGTAGGCGAGCAGGCTGCCGTCCTCGGAGCCGCCCTGGAGGACGACCGAGATGCTGCCGTCGGGCGTAAGCGTGTTGGGATCCACCAGCACGGTTTCCCTGCCTTTTTCGCGGACGCACAGCACGTCCAGGTTCTGATCGGCCCGGCGGCGCAGGTAGAAGTAGCGGTCGCCGCGGCGCGCCGGGATGCTGATGCTGTCGATCTTCATCACCTTCTCAATCTGCGCGTGCAAGGCGCTGCGGCCAGCGTACTGGGAGAGCACTTTCTGCGTGTAGGCGTTCTGGGCATCAATCCAGGCGCGCGTCTCGGGACTGTTCTGGTCCTCGAGCCAGCGATACGAGTCGGTGATGGCGACGCCGTGGAGGGTGTCGGTGACCGGGCGGGCGGGGGTCGCCGGCGGCCCATCAGCGGCGCAGACGAGCGCGGCGCAGGCAAGGGCGACAACCAACAGATGAAGAATGCGAGAACGCAGCATGAATACGGTCCCCCCAGGTGGGAACGGAAAATGATAGCAAAATCAGTCGGTCAGTCGGTCTGTCGGTCTGTCGGGCGCAGTACGACGCAGCCATTCGGACGTGGTCACAAAGGGGACGAACTCACGTTATACTCGCGCCATGGCGTGCCACGAACTGGTCCAACTGCGCAAGCAGGCGACCCAGGTCAAGAACCAGATGGACGAGCAGCGGAAGAAAGCCCGCAGCATGGCGAGCCACATGCGGCATGGGCGGCCGTCGGGCAAGAGCGAGTACATCCCCTTCCTGCAGCGCAAGCTGAGCCGGCTGGCGGACCGCATTGACCGCCACATTGCGCAGCACGGGTGCCAGGAGTAGGGGAAAGTAGGAATTAAGAATTAAGAACTGATCTTGATAATGACATCTGTGACATCGTCTCGCTGAGGTTCGTCACCTGCAAACGCCCGAGCGGCGCGATATATGCCTTCAGCGAGGTCGCGAGCCGAATCATGCCGATGGTCACGCACGTATTCGAGAACTCTGTCGGTGCCGAACTCCACGTCTTCGGAGGCCGTCGTCTCAGCGGCGCCGTCCGTCAGCAAAATCACAAGCTGCTGGGGCGCCAAGGGGAGTGCGGAGGTCACAAAGTGAGAATCATCGAACAGTCCCAGCGGAGGGCCCGAGCTTTCGAGCACACTCTCGATCTTGCCGGAGCCATTCATCAGGAAACCTGAGATGTGTCCTGCGCTGGCATAGGACAAGGAGCCATTCGGTCCATCCAGATGAACCAGCAACAAGGTGACGAACCGATCGTTCTCCAGGTGGTCTGCAATAAGCATGTGGTTGACGCTGCTCAGGATCTTCGCCAAATCCGTTTCGACCTGGGAGAATGAACGCACGTAAGCGCGGGTCAGCGCCATTACCAGTGCAGAATCCAGGCCATGTCCACTGACATCGCCAATGCCGATGCAAATGCGGCCGTCCGCCATTGAGAACAAGTCCAGGTAGTCGCCGCCTGTCTCCAGGGCGGGGTAGGCGGCGCTAGCAATATCAAAGCCGGCGCCGGAAATCGCTGCGCCGGTGTAGAACCGCTGCTGTACTTCGCGCGCTAGGCGCAACTGAAGTTCCTGCTCCTGCTGTTTGCGGAATTCCGTAAGGTCCTGGAGCACGGAAACAAAATGGGTGATGGCGCCTGCGCTGTCCTTAATCGGGGTGATTGTCTGCTCGGCCCAGAACAGTTGGCCAGATTTCTTGCGGTTCACGAGCGTTTCGCGGAAGCTCCCGCCTTCCAGAATCTGGTTCCATAGGCGGCTGTAGAACTCCTTCTTGTGCAGGTTGGACTTTAAGATTCTGGGCGTCTTGCCAATGGCTTCCTCAGGTGCGTAACCCGTGGTGGCCTCAAACGCCGGATTCACATACTCAATTGTGCCCTGGCGGTCCGTGATCATGACACTTTCGGCCGTCTGTTCCACTGCCCGGGAAAGCAGGCTAATCTTGTTCCGCAAGCGGGACCCTTCCACTTCAATGCGCTTCTGCTCAGTCATATCGCTGACCATTGCGAGCGTGCCTTCAAAGGCCCCGTCGTCGCCGATGAGCGGCGAGGTCGCGACCCGGGCCCATAACACGGAACCGTCCTTCTTGCGATATCGAGTTTCCAGCTGTTCACTGACGCCCCGGCGCCGGCGCTGGAGGTCGGACCGTTGCTCCTCGATGTCACTCTCGAACAAGAAATCGAAGAGCGGCCTGCCGATCATTTCCTCGGCGGTATATCCAAGCAGTTGAGCCATGCGGCCGTTGACGAAGGATGTGTTGAAGTCGGTATCCACTTTCCAGATGCCTTCGTAAGCAGTCTCCACGATACCGCGATAACTCTTCTCGCTTCGCTCGAGTGCTTCCTGTGCACTCTGCTCACGTATGAGTTGCGCTCTCTCCGCGATCACGGCCGCCAAAACCATGCCCGAGACTGCAGTGACGCCTAGAAATGACTGTAGAAGTGTTGCGTTCTGCAGCGAGCTGCCTTTTATGAACGGGCCGACGCCATGTGCTGTCCCCCACACGGCAATGGCAGAAATCAAGAAGCTCACGATTGCTGCCCCGGCCGCCTCGAACCGTATAGCCCCCCAGAGCACGAAAGGGAAAACGCCGAACGCGAACACGTCAGCACGCATCAATCCAAGCCCTGGATTAAAAATCAACAATGCGCTGCCGACTGCTCCGAGTAACAGGCATGCCAATTCAACCCGCCGGCGATTTTCGCGGGTTGACATCAGCCCAGTGAAGGTCAGCACCAGCGGGGTGATGATCAACACACCCATGGCGTCACCCAACCACCAAATCAGCCACGCAGATGCGAAACCAGACCAGGCATTTACGCCAGTGAGAAATAAAGCGCCAGCGCCGACGGTCGCACTTACCGCAGTGCCACAGAATGCGCCAAGGATGCCCATTCCGAGCACATCTCTAAGCCGAGTGAGGGAAGGCCGAAATCCCGGGAGCCGCCGCAGGAACCAAGCGCCGCATAGCGGCCCAACGGTGTTAGCCAAAGCGATTCCGACCGCCGCGAGATGCGGCACCCCGGTAAAGAAATTTACGATGAGTGCGCCCAAGGCGACCGCCGGCCAGATGCGGTAGCCAAAGAGGAGCATGGCGGCCAACGCTACTCCTGCTGGCGGCCACAGGGGGGAAACGTTTCCGCTTGTAAATGGGACAGCCAGCCCGATCTCGCCAGCCAGTAAGCAAGCGGCAAGAACGTAGACAAATTCCAACGTCTGAGGGCGCTTGCGACGACTCTGAAGGAGGTTCAGGCCCGGGATTTCGGAAGTCGAATAGCTAGTGCGTGCGGGTGCATTCATAGCCGTGCCCGGCTCGGGCATCGCTTACTCCGGAATTTCCTTTTTGACCTCAAAAACGGCAGCATTTTACTTGCATCTCGCCTGCGCGTGATTATATTGAACGGGATTATGTTAAGAAGTAAGAAGTAAGAATGAAGAAGTCGGATTGAAGAATGCACAATGGCCCCTGTCATTCTTCATTCTGACTTCTTCATTCTTCATTCACTAGGCGACGGCGCCTTTTTTGGAAAACGAGCGCACCGCCTTGTCCTCGCCGTCAAACACTTCAAACACGGTCACCAACTTGGTCACCTGGAGCAACTCGCCGACGCGGTGGGTCAGATTCGCCAGCTTGATGGTGCCGCCGCTGCTGCGGGCGGAAGTAAAGAGGCCGACCAGTGTGCCCAGGCCGCCGCTGTCGATATAGTTCACGTCCGCAAGGTTGATGACGATGTCCTTCGAGGTTTTGAGCTGTTCCTTGACGGCCTCGCGCAGCATGGACGACTCTTCGCCAAAGATGATGCGGCCATGGCAGTCCACGACGGTGATGCCGTCAATCAGGCGCGTGTTCAGCTTCAGAGTCATAGCACACCTCCTGCAACCCCGAGCGGCGCAAATGTAGCCCGGTCGGCGGCGGAATGCAAGGGGAGAACGAGTTGCGAGTTGCGAGTTTCCCGGGATGGAAGCGGCTGCGAATCAACACCCGCGCACTTTGCACAGCATTGATTTCCCTGCTCGCAACCGACAAATGAAAACCCACAAGTGATAACTGATAAAATCGGATTTCCCGATGGCTTACCAAGTCCTGGCACGCAAATACCGGCCACAGCGCTTCTCCGACGTCATCGGGCAGGAGCACGTCACCCGCACGCTGAAGAACGCCATCGAGCAGGGGCGGGTGGCGCACGGGTACATTTTCAGCGGCCACCGCGGCATCGGCAAGACTACCGTCGCGCGCATCCTGGCCATGGCCCTGAATTGCCGCACCGCCGATCACCCGATTGCCGAGCCGTGCGGGGTGTGCGAGTCGTGCACCGAGATTCGCGCCGGGAACGCGGTGGACGTGATCGAGATTGACGCCGCGACCAACCGCGGAATTGACGAGATCCGGGAACTGCGCGAGGCGGCGCGCTACCGTCCGGCGCGAGACCGCTACAAGATCTGGATCCTCGACGAGGCGCACCAGATCACCGACGCCGCCTTCAACGCGCTGCTGAAGACGCTGGAAGAACCGCCCAGCCACGTGATTTTCATGCTGGCGACCACGCAGCCCGAGGATATTCCGCAGACCATCCGCTCACGCTGCCAGCACTTCAGCTTTCATGCCGTCCGCTTCGATGAAATCGTCAAGCAACTGCGCGATATCGCCGGGCAGGAGAAGATCGCCGCCGATGACAACGCTCTCGCCATGCTCGCCGAAGCGGGCGACGGCTCGATGCGCGATGCGCTGTCCATCATGGACCAGGCGATTGCCTGCTGCGGCGAGCGATTGACCGCCGACGCGGTGCGCCAGTTGGTGGGGGCGGTACCGTCGGAAATCCTAGAAGAGCTGATGAACGCGGTGGCGCGAAATTCCGCCGAAGAGGCGCTGCGGCAGGTGGACCGGTTACTCACCGAAGGCCACAACCCGGCGCACTTCGCGCGACAGATGGTGCGCTTCCTGCGCAACGCAACCGTAGCCAAGGTGGCGGGAGCGGAGTCGCCACTGCTGCAGATTTCCTTCGACGAAAGGGCGCGCGTCGGCCGCGTCGCGGATCAGTTCAGCGAAGAGGACCTGGCTCGGTTTTTGCAGATCATGCTGCGCACCCACGGCGAACTCGGATACAAGCAGGAGCAGCGCTTCCATCTCGAGCTTGGCCTGCTCAAGCTGGTGCACGCGCAGCGGATGCTGCCGCTGGAACAGATCCTGAGCGACGCCCAACCGGCAACGAGTGGGGCGCGGGTCTCGAACCCGCGTACCCAGGCCGGAGACCCGAGCCACACCAGCCAGGGGCAAACTGCTGCGCCCCGCGCAACTTCGCCCTTGGAGAGCGACCGGGCACGAAAGGGCGCAGCGCCGCCCGATGGGGAAGGGTCGCGGACGCCAAAAGCGGCATCCGCAGTGCAGCCGAATGGATTGGGCAGGAGCGCCGGAAGCGCAGGGCTTAGTGAAGAGAGCGGAGTTCAAGGATTGAGTGCTGCCAATGCTGTCGCGGTGGCGACGGAGCCACCCGAAGTCTCGCCTGTTGAGCTGCAGGCGCAGGTGATCGAGGCCCTGGAACGGGCGAACTCGCGCACACCGATCGTGGAAGTGGCTGCCGAAGGCGCCGAGTTGGTGATCAAAGTCGGAATGGCGCAAACCCTGGTGGATGCGGGCTTGGCCTTGAGCGAAGATGCGCGACAAGGCGCGGTGGCGGCTGGCGTCAAAGCGTTGGGGCGCCCAGTGAAGCTGCGGGTTGTCGGACTTGCCGGAAATGGCGGCAAAGCGGCAGTGGCGGGCGGGCCGCGCCCGGCGAATGGTCCGGGAGCGCGCAGCCGTGCCGCCGATGACCCGGTGGTACGGCGGGTGCAGGAAAAATTCAGCGCGCAGATACGCACGGTGATCGATCACAAGGAGAAACGGTAAATCGCGGTCGTTGGTCGTTAGCCGTTAGTGGTTCGCGACCTCAGACCGGGTACCCGGGCCAACGACCATCGACCAACGACAGGTTTTCTATGGGCGGATTCAATCCAAAGCAGCTCCAGGAACTGATGTCGCAGGCCAAGCGGCAATACGAGGACCTGCAGCGCAAGATGCAGGAGATAGTGGTGGAAGCCTCGTCGGGTGGCGGGTCGGTGACGGTGAAAATGAACGGGCAGAAGCAGGTGCTGTCGATCACGATTGATCCGGAAACGGTGAAGTCGGGTGACGTCGAGATGCTCCAGGACCTGGTGACCGCGGCGGTGAATGCGGCGGTGCATAAGGTGGACGAGCAGATGCAATCGACCGTCGGCGGCATGCTGGGCGGGATGGGAATGCCATTTTGATTTGGTAATTTAGTAATCGGGTAATTTGGTAATTGCAACGAGTGCCCGCTGTGTTCGAGTGCCGTGCCGAATTCCAGATCAAGAAATTACCAAATCACGAAATTACGAAATTACCAAATGTCTAAGTTTGCCGAGCCGATGTCTCGACTGATTGACGAGTTGAAGAAGCTGCCGGGAATCGGCGCCAAGAGCGCGCAACGGCTGGCATTCCATATTCTGCGCTCCAGCGATGACGATGCCGTGGCGCTGGCAGCCGCGGTTCGCGACGTCAAGGCCCAACTGCGCCTGTGCTCGGTCTGCAACAACATCACCGATGTCGATCCCTGCTCCTACTGCAGCAGCGCGACGCGCAACCGGCGCCTGGTGTGCGTGGTCGAAGAACCGACCAACATCGCGGCCGTCGAGAAGACGCGGCATTACAACGGCGTCTACCACGTGCTGCACGGATCCATCTCACCGCTGCACGGAGTCGGGCCGGAGCACCTGCGGATATCGAACCTGGTGCGGCGCATTGATTCCGGCGAGGTGGACGAAGTCATCCTGGCAACCAACCCGACGGTGGAAGGCGAGGCAACGGCGGTGTACCTGTCGCAGCAAATCCGGCGGCCGGGAGTCAAGGTCACCAGAATAGCCACCGGAATTCCTGCCGGCAGCGATATCGAATACGCCGACGAGGTCACCATGCTGAAGTCGATTGAGGGGCGGCGGGAAATGTGAGAAGAAGGCTTTAGGTTTTAGGTTTTAGGTCTTAGGTTTTAGGCTTTAGGTTTTAGGCTTAGGACATTCGGCCGGCTTAACGACCTAAGTCTTACCGTTGCGTGTGCAACAAATGTGCCACTTCCCGGCACTTGTTGATTCATTGCTCTACACTTCTAAATAGTATTCCTCTTTAGTTTCTATCACTTACATCTATTCCGTAAAGTATTTCATCAATTTCAGACTGGTATGCCGTTTGCATATAGACCAGATCAGCCTGCTCGAAACACGAGCGGGAAGCAAATTTTGACGGGCTGGCGAGCCGGCCGAACCGAGACCATCGGTGCTCTCCACCCTGCCGCCGTGGCTGTAAACGCAGCCCAGCGGCCAAGAGGGAAAACCGGGCGAACCAGCCCGGTTTTTCTTTTTTAGTTAGCCAGATTTTCAGGTTGTCAGCGCTTCCAAAGAGTGGTTTACCCGCGCAATTTTGCCAATAGATCCTGGGGATGTACGGGCTTGGCCAGGATCTCGAATTCGTGTCCCTGGGCGCGCGCGCTCTCCAGCAGGTCAGCCGTGGCCGCCTGACCGGAAAACAGCAGGATCTTGCATCCCGGCAGCATCTTGCGGATGGTGATGGCGGCCTCGATACCGTTCACGTCGGGCATGATGACATCGCTGATGATCAGGTCGGGCTTGACACTGCGGGCGTGTTCGACGGCTGCGGTTCCGGTGTAAACGGCGGAAGCGTCGAACCCATTTTGGTTGAGAATGATGGCCAGAGTATCGGCGATGACGCGTTCGTCGTCCACCACCAGCACCTTGGGCTTGGCCGTCTTAACCGTCATGCGAGCTGCTGCCTCTCAACCGGATCGTTTTCTCGGCCCCTACGACAGGCAGGGCGCTGGAGTAACTGCCAACCCCGATTATAACAACCGGCCCGGGAGATGGCGCAGGCTGAGGGTTGCAAGCGCGCTCCGAACGAAGTAGGCTTCTGGCAATTACGGCCAGTCCCGGTTGCCGCGCGTGCGGCCGCCGGTTTCGGAGGTTCGGGAGTTTCCGCCATGTCCGTGCTGTCGGCCACCTCGCTCGCCCCATCTGCTGCCTCACCCGTGTTGCTCTACGTCGAAGGGGAGGAGCAGCGCAATATCGTCCTGGAGCGGCTGCCGTTTGCCATTGGCCGGAAGACCGGCAAGGACCTGGTGATCCCGGACTCGCGGGTGTCGCGCGACCACGCGCAGATCCTCTGCGAAAACGGCGCGTACTACATCGTGGACCAGAACAGCCGCCACGGCACGTTCGTGAACGGCATTCGCCGCGAGCGCCACAAGCTGGAAGCCAATGACCGCATTGATTTCGGCGCGCGCGATGCCGCCTACGTGCTTTTCAATCCGGACAAGCCGCATACCAGCACGGCGGCGGAGTTCCTGAGCCAGATTTCCATGATGCCGTCGTCCACCGGCAGTTCCGACCTGGAAAAGCTCCGCCTGTTCCTGGAAGCGGCCCGCAAGCTGAACACCACCGGGGTGCTCTCCGATGTCCTGATGTCGCTGCTGGATTCCACGCTCAAGCTCACCAAGGCGGAGCGCGGTTACGTCTTCCTCCGAGGCGCGGATGGCGCCATGCGGCTGGCCGCGGGACGCAACGCCAAGGGCGAGCCGTTGCTGGATGACAGCACGATCTCCAAGTCCATCCTGGAAGAGGCGGGCAGCGCGGCTTCGGAATTCATGGTCAGCGACACCAGTTCGTCCAGCGATCTGGCGGGACGAAACAGCATCATCGCCTACGATCTGCGGACCGTGATCGCCATCCCGCTGCGGCGCACGCAGACCCAGTTCGCGGAAAAATCCACGTCCGACGACGGCCAGCCGCAGGTGCGCGGCGTGCTCTACATGGACAGCCGCTTCGCCTCGCGCGACATTTCCGCCGTCAGCCACGATATCCTGCGGGCGATCGCGACGGAAGCGGCTGCGCTGGTGGAGAACGCGCATCTGGTACAAGCGGAGGAATCGGCGCGCCGTTATCAGCAGGAGCTGAACATCGCCGCCAACATCCAGCAGCGGTTGATGACCGTGTCCATTCCCGACGTGCCGTTCGCCGCCATCCGCGCCACCAACCTGGCTTGCAAGGACGTTGGGGGAGACTTTTACGACGTGGTGATGACCGACGAGGGCCTGGCGGTGCTGGTGGCCGACGTATCCGGAAAAGGAATATCGGCGGCGCTGCTGGCTTCGATCCTGCAAGGCATGATCTATGCGCAATTGATCGCCAACATGCCGCTGGACGAAATCGTCAGCACCGCCAACGCGTTTCTCTGCCGCAAGGTGATGGGCCAGAAATACGCCACCCTGCTGCTTTCGCGCCTCAAGCCCGATGGCGAGCTGGAATATGTGAACTGCGGGCATGTGCCGCCGGTGCTGGTGTCGGGAGGAAAGATCGAACGGCCCCGGCAGTCGAGCAACGTACCCGTGGGCCTGATTGCCGGGGCGGAGTTTGAGTGCGCCAAAATCAAGCTGCCGCCGGGCGGGCGCTTGGTCATGGTCACCGACGGGGTCACGGAGGCGGAAGACGCCAGCGGCGAGTTCTACGGCGACGACCGCCTGGAACAATCCGCCAACAGCGCCACGCCCTACGAAAGCATCTTTTCCAGCGTGAAGACATTCTGCGGCGACACGCCGCTGAGCGACGACTGCACCATTCTGGAGTTGCACTACAAGCGGCCTGAACCGTCCGGCGCATCGTCGGTGGAGCAGTAAATGGGGTATCCGGTTCTCGCAGTCGTTGATGCCGAACGGCGAGCGGCCGAATGACCGATAGACCGATCAGCGACCGACCGATATTCTGGCGAACGCATGCCGTCCGCGTCTGAGCTGTGCCGGTTGACGCTTACCGAAGCCGCCGCGTTGGTGGCTGACAAGTCGGTTTCTCCCGTCGAACTCACGCAAGCTTGCCTGGAGCGCATTGCGCGGCTCGATTCCGCGCTCAACGCATTTATCACGGTTACGCGCGACACCGCGCTGGAGCAGGCGCGAATCGCCGAGCGCGAGATTGCCAGCGGACGCTACCGCGGGCCGCTGCACGGAATCCCGGTCGCCCTGAAAGACCTGATCGATACCGCGGGCGCGCGCACCACCGCCGCCAGCGCGCTGTTCCAGGAGCGCGTGCCGGCGGAGGACGCGGCCGTGGTGCGCCACTTGAAAGTCGCAGGCGCCGTACTGCTGGGCAAGACCAATCTCCACGAATTCGCGTACGGCGGCAGCGGCGTGGTCAGCTACTACGGAGCGGCCCGCAATCCATGGGCGCGCGAGCACATCACCGGCGGGTCCTCCTCAGGATCGGCAGCGGCAGTGGCGGCGGGAATGTGCTTCGCCGCTCTGGGCAGCGATGCCGCCGGATCCATTCGCCTGCCCGCCGCGTGCTGCGGGATCGTGGGAATGAAGCCGACCTACGGGCTGGTGAGCGCGCGCGGCGTGGTTCCACTGTCGTGGTCGTACGACCACGTGGGCCCGATGACACGCAGCGTGCGCGATGCGGCGCTCGTCCTGCAGGCAATCGCCGGTTACGATGCCGGCGACAGCACCAGCCGCGAGTTGCCGGCAAGCGATTACCGCGAAGAGTTGGAACAGGAAACGCACTCGCTGCGCCTCGGGATCGTGCGGCAGTTTTTCTTCGATGACCTGGAACCGGAGGTCGCGGCCGCCATCAACAACGCGCTCCAGGTGCTGGAAACGCTCAGCAGCGGCCTGAGCGACGCCAGCATGCCCATTGATACCGACCGGACGGTGCAGGCGGCGGAGGCGTACGCCTTCCACGCGCAATTTCTGACTGAGCGCGCCGGGCTTTACCAGCCGGAAACGCTGCGGCGCATCCAGCGCGGCGAATCGGTCGCGGCCAGGGATTACATCCTGAAGCGGATCGAACTGGACCACCTGCGCCGCGCCGCCGCCGACCTGTTCGCCGATTACGATCTGCTGGTCACGCCCACGTCGCCGGTGACGGCCCCGGCGCTGGCGGAACTGCAGGCAAATCCGGACGACTTGCGACGCCGCGAATTGATCCTGCTGCGCAACACGCGGCCCTTCAATGTGCTCGGGCTGCCGGCGGTTTCGGTGCCGTGCGGATTCACCCGCGCCGGGCTGCCCATCGGGTTGCAGATTGCCGGCGCGCCCGGCGACGATGCCCGCGTCCTGCAACTGGCGCATGCGTTCGAGCAGGCAACGGAATGGCACAAGAGGATTTGCGATTTGTAATTGGTAATTTGTAATTGGCAATTTGGTTCGGGGCGCAACCTGGCGCGAACTTGCGGTCGCAATTGCAAATTGCCAATTTCAAATTACAAATTGCCAATCGCACGAGGTTCTCATGCTCACCTTCGAATCGGTCAAGATGGACTTCCCTTCCGACGCGAACATCATCATCGGCCAGTCCCACTTCATCAAGACGGTCGAGGATGTTTACGAAGCGATCGCGACCACGGTGCCGCAGGCGAAGTTCGGGCTGGCGTTCAACGAAAGCTCGGGCCCGTGCCTGACGCGCTCCGACGGCAACGACGATGAACTGCGGAGCGCGGCGATCGGCAACGCGCAGGCGCTTGCCGCCGGACACGTGTTCGTGGTGCTGATCCGCAACGCGTTTCCGATCAACGTGCTCAACGCCGTGCGGCAGGTGCCCGAGGTGTGCAACATTTTCTGCGCGACCGCCAACCCGGTGGAGGTAGTGGTGGCGCGCGGCGAGCAGGGCGGCGGCATCATGGGCGTGATTGACGGCAGCGCGCCCAAGGGCGTCGAAGGCCCGGATGACGTGATTGCGCGGCACTCCTTCCTGCGCAAGATTGGCTACAAAAGATAGGCGTTAGGCTTTAGGTCTTAAGGTCTTAGGTTTTGGGCGCCGGATAAGTGAGCGCGTAAGGAGGTGAAGGGTCAGTTCTAACCATAAGGAGGTAGCAAGCGTGGTGCGCGCGCGGTTTTCCGGCCGGCCTGTGCTATACTGTCCCAGACGCTAGTGACCACGGTTCGCTTGTGGTGCGGCAGTCGGTTGAAACAGCCGGTCTGACCCTTCCTTCGATTCCCTGCTCCCCGTACGTTCCCGGCGCTAAAAACCCTACGAGCGGCTTCCTTTGCACAGTCGCGAATCGCATCTTTTGCGTGCGTCTCGCGAGACGCCTCTCCAGAAAGATACGATTCGAATGACAAGCTTTACCGAACTGCCTCTCTCTCCTGCTTTGCAGCAGAGACTGGCCGCCTGCCAATTTCACACTCCCATGCCGATCCAGTCGGAAGCGATCCCGCACGCACTTGCGGGCAAAGACCTGATGGCCACAGCCCATACCGGCACCGGCAAAACGCTGGCTTTCCTGGTACCGATGATCGAGCGACTGCTGCAGACGCCCAAGTCGCGGACCATCGAAGCCCTGGTGCTGGTACCGACGCGCGAGCTCGCCATGCAGGTGCATGAACAATTCGAGCAGTTGCGCGGAAAATCAATTTCCCCGGCGGCGCTGGTTATCGGCGGCGTCGGCGAAAGGGGCCAGTTAGACGCAATTCGCTCGGGCGCGCGCTTGCTGGTGGCCACCCCCGGCCGGCTCGAAGATTTCCTCGGGCGCCGGCTGGTGGATCTGCGCCAGGTGAAAGTGCTCGTGCTCGACGAGGCCGACCGCATGCTCGACATGGGATTCCTGCCGGCCATCCGCCGCATCGTCGGCGTGCTGCCCCGGGAACGCCAGACCATGTGCTTTTCCGCCACCCTGGAAGCTTCGGTTGCCGGGCTGGTGAGCGATTACACGCGCAATCCGGTCCGCATCGCGCTGGGCTCCACCCTCAAGCCGGTGGACAGCGTGGAACTGCAGGCGTTCGAGGTTGCAACGTCGGACAAGTTCCAGGCCTTGTGCCACCTGCTGCGCACCGAGAAGGGGCGCACGCTGGTATTCGCGCGCACCAAGCGGGGCACGGAGCGCCTGGCCAAGCACCTGGTGCGCGACGGCTTCCTGGCGGCCATGATTCATGGCGACCGCTCGCAATCGCAGCGCACAGGCGCGCTCAGCGGCTTCGACGAAGGCCGCTTCAAGGTGCTGGTCGCCACCGACGTGGCTTCCCGCGGGCTGGACATCCAGGATGTGGCGCACGTGATCAATTACGATCTGCCGACACTGCCGGAAGATTTCATTCACCGCGTGGGCCGCACCGGACGAGCCGGAGCGCACGGAAAAGCGTCCACCCTGGTCTCGCCCGCCGAGACGCTGGAATTACGGAACATCGAACGGGTTTTGAAGCTGCGCTTGCAGCGCAAGGAGATCAACGCCGATATCGCGGCCGAAAGATTGTCCCGGCCGCGGAATACGCTGGTCGGCCGCACCTTGCAGCCCCTGCCCGGCGAATTCTTCGCCTGATGGAAGATCGGGAAACCCGTGCGCGGCGATGGGGGATCATCGCAACGCCGCGCATGGGCAGTACCTGCATCCGCGCCTCATTGACTTCCCTGCTAATAAGGACTAGGGTTGAAAATGAGAGAGATTGTCTCCTCTTTCAGATTCTCTGAACTAAGTCAGCTCATCTGAAGTCTTCCCTCTTAGCTGCCAGAACCAGCCCAGCGCGATGGAGCCTGAGCACGTGAGGACTGGAAGTTGGAGGGATTAGTGGCAACCCGAATGATGAAGTGGTTTGCAATCGCGGCACTGCTGGCGTTGGCTGTTCTGCGGCGACCCTCGGATAGCCGGGCGCTGGTTGCCGGCTTCGTGGTTTGCGCCGGTGCGATTGTGGCGATGCTGCAGGCGACTCGTGTTCGCAAGTACGGCTGGATCCTGGCATTTCTCGCAATTGCCGTGCTGTTCAATCCACTGGTCCCGATGGTTTTCTCGCGTAGCGCCTACTTGACTTTATATGTTGGGTGCCTGGCGACCTTCCTGCTGTCGTTGGGAATGGCCACGCCTGTGCCAAGACTATCCATGGCCTCAATTACGGATCGTACGCCGGGCAGTGAATCCCTGTGATCCAGCAAGCACACAACACGGCCGGAAAATTTGCAGGGAACCCTGCCGGGGCACCTTCGCTGCTGCAACCAGGAAGTTGTACGGAACTGGAAACCCTGGCAAAAACACGGGAAGCGGCGTTCACCCACTACCTCAGCACGCGGCATCAATTGTCGTTGTGCTCGGAACCCGGCGCGGCCAGCCACTCTGCCGCACTGAAAACATTCGACGCAGCGCGCGTGAAACTGCGCCTGAGTCAACGCAATTGGGAACATCACGTCGCCGCCCATCACATGGGATAAATCAGGAGGAGTTTTTGTTCAAAACCGAACCAAAACCGCCACAAGATGAAGTGATCGGGTACTGTCCCGGCTGTGATAAGCCCATCAACGAAGGACAGCCGACCAAACTGGTGTTGGGCCAACTCTTCCACACCGCGCATGCTCCTGGCGCAGAAAAGCGGGGCTAGCAAATGCGCCCAAGTCAAACCTTCCAAAAACGGCAGAAAGAACTGGCACGCCAGGAAAAGCAGCGCGCCAAGGCGCAGCGCAAGCAGCAAAGAAAGCTTGAGAAGCAGGCGCCCGCCGAAGATATCGTCCTCGAGAGCGGCGAATCCACCCACTCCCCTGACGGAGATATCCCTTGAACGCTCTGAGCACCAACTGCGAGTGCGGGCACGAGAAACGCGACCACGTATTTCCGCTGATCGGGAAACACGGTCACGGCAAGTGCAAGGTGTGCCTGTGCGACCGGTACAGCAAGGTTCAGGCCCACGACGACGTGGCCGCCCCGGCGAAGGCAAGCCAAGCATGAACAGCACTGCGGCACACAAGCAAGCCTCACCCATGACACGGGTGCTGGAACGACTCGAGCAGAAGTGCTGTCCCCAAGGTTTGCATGTCATGCTCGAGGAACTGCGCTGGATGGGAGACCGATCCCTGACGTACGAGAAATTGTCAGATGCGGTGCGTACGGACCTGCGCGCCCCTCATCCACGGATCCGACGCGTAGCAGAAGGGGTTTACTGGTTCGCGGAATTGGAAATCCCGCTGGGGTGGTCCTTGTTCGGCGACCGGCGGATGCTCCCTTGCTTTTACCGAAGATACCCGCCTGCAATCTCCTGGGAGGATCTCGATCTTCCCGAGAACGTCCTTCCTCCTCCGCCGCGCCAGGACTAGCCGCGGTTTTCCATCACTGCCTGCGCTTCGTACTCGTTCCCAAACAGACCAGAAAGATCGCACTCTTGCCCGCGGCATGCGGCGAGAAGAAGTTGACGACATCGTCGTCATAGAAGGTGAGGCCGCTGGCGCCGAGATGCTGCGCGTAGGCGGCCAGGTAAATCTTGCCGCCGAGAATGCCCGCCTCCAATTGCGCCGCACGATAGCCGCGGTTGCCATACCGTGCCAGGATGGCTTGGAGGTCGGCGAGAAAGAAAACGTTGGCGGCAGCGTCGGCGGACAAATCCTGCTCGAGTCCGAGATATCCGGCCTGCCGGCGGAAATCGCCTTGTTTCAGCAGTTCCAGTTGGCGCCGATTGCGATGGAAGTAGTACGCGCCCGGCAGCAAGCCATCCACGGCGTTGACCAGCACGTAGATGTGGTTGAGTTGCGCTCCCGAAGGGTGGTGGAAGTCAGCGGGAAATCCGCGGGTGGAGCGGTCCAGCATGGTGGAAAGCTGCGCAAGACTGATCGCTTCGCGCTTGAACTGGCGAGTCGAGCCGCGGCGCAGGATCACGCGTTCGATGGCATCGCGCGAGATTTCCTCTTCCGGCGCTGGTTGCAGCGCAATCGTGGGCCCGGGCGACTCAACCGCATCGCCGGGCGTCTCCTGCTCGCGCCAGGCGCGGATCTCGCCGGCAGTGGCCAGCGATGACGCGGCGTGCATCTCGCGCATGGCGGGATAGTCCACCTCGTGGTCGGACAGGGGCAGGGTTTCCAGGCGCCGCGGTTGCAGCGGCGGGGCGGACGGAATGTGGAGAGTGGTGTTCGACCCGACCGTCACCAGTGAAAACGCGACCTCGCGATCGGTATCGAGATCGAGCAGCCGATTCACCGCATCGTCGCTGAATCCCATCACTACGGTTGCCGGTAACTGCGTGGCCGTGCACATGGCCAACATGTTCGCCAGAATGGTGCCGTTGTCCCAGCCGAAGTGGCGATAGGTCCGCGCCTGGTACTTCCACGCGTTGCGCCAGTACGTTCCCGTGCAGATGATGGTGAGCGGCGCCGCCGCGACCGCCGGGTGCGCGCCTGTGGCCTCGACCAGCACGCGGCGGAAATCGCCGGCACGCAACAAGCGCAAGCCAAATTCGGCAGGCGCAAACTGGTACACGCCCGCTTTCAGTTCCGGCAGATCGCCGCACACCAGGTACAACTCGACTTCATACAACGCGCCCGTGCAGGCTGCCGCGCGCATGTAGATTTCGCCGCCGGGATAGGTCTTGCGCCTGGTGATCCCCGCCGAGAAATACAGCAGCAGGGCGAGATCATTCAGCGTTGGCAGCTTGGTTTCGGCAGGACGAACGTTGTCGGCGATTACCGACAGCGCCGCCATGCCGGTCTGCGGCACTTCTTTCGGCAGGCGAATGGGATCAAGGGTGGGATAAATCTTGAATGGCAGCGGCCGGTTCGACCAGTCCAGGTAGTGCGGGTTGGTGCGCACGCTCTGGTAGGAGTGGTTGGTGCCATTGTGATACCGCCAAGCACTACCGGTGTCGGCGTTGTTGGGGCCAGTTGGCATGGAAAGCGCGCTCGAGCAGCTTGCAAGACTACCCAACCGGTAGCGTAAACGAGAACACGGACCCGCGTCCCAGTTGGCTGGTCACGGTGATGGTTCCGCCGTGCAGTTCGACGATGGCTTTGGCGATCGCCAGTCCCATGCCGGTGCCCTGCATGGAGACTCTCTGGTTCCGCCCGCGATAAAACTTTTCGAAGATCATTCCCTGCTCAATGTCGTCGATGCCGGGGCCGTGGTCGGCGACCGAGGTGACCAGTTGCCGGTCCCGCAGCTCGCAGGTGATCTGGATCGGCGTCCCCGGCGGCGAGTACTTGCCGGCATTTTCCAGCAGTTGCGCAAGCACTTCCGTAATCCGTTTCAGGTCCATGGGCACGGGCGGCAGCGTCTCCGGAACGGCCACTTCGACGGTGTGGCGCTCCAGCGCGTGCTTGGACTCCTGTAGGGCCAAATCCACCGCTTCCCGGATGCGATGTGGCTCGAAATGGAGTTCGACCTGGCGGGCATCGAGTTGCGCGACTTCCGCGGCCTCGCCGACCAGACGGTTCAGCCGGTCGCTCTCCTCATTGATCACCGTGGCCAGCTCTTTCAATTGAGGCTGATCCAGTTCCACCTCCGACAGAAGCGTTTCCGCCGAAGCCTTGATGGCGGTAAGCGGGGTGCGAAAATCGTGGGTCACCGCATCCAGCAACAGGGAGCGCAGCCGGTCGCTTTCACGGGTGGCCTCGACCTTGGTCAGCTTCTCCATGGTGGAGGCGCGCTCGATGGCGATGGCAACCAGGCTTCCGATCGCCTCCAGAGTTTCCCGGGACATGCTGCACCCAACGATGCCCATGCTGCCGATGGAGCGAACGCCCATGCGCAGCGGCATGAAGCACATGCCACGTTGGCGATTCAGCACCGGCTCTCCCCGACCGCTTACTGCCTTCAACTCGTCGATGGGGATGAGCGACTGAACGCTGATATCGGAGAAATAGGTCTTCTGCTTGTTGTCCAGAAACACGGCGGCTCCGGTCACTCCAAAGGAGTCGACGATGTAGGAGGGCACGCTGTTGAGAAGGCCAAAGACGTTTTCCGAGACGAGCAGTTGCTGGCTGAAAGCGTACAGCCGCTCCACCTCGTGGCGGCGCTGATTGGAGTGCAGGGCCTCGCGTCGCGCGCGCTCCGACAGGTTGCTGCCGATGATGGCCGTAATCAGAAACGCGATCAGCGCCACCCAGTTTTGCGGGTCGGCGATGGTTAATTTCCCAACCGGCGGCAGGAAAAAAAAGTTATAGCCCAGCGTTGCCAGCACCGCCATGAAGATGGCGACCCGCAAGCCCCAAAACGCGGAGACGACAAGAATCGCGAGCAGGAAGGTGAATCCCACGGTGGTCGGGTTGACGTGGATGACCCGGAAATAGACCCAGCCGATAGCGAAATCAATCGCGGCGGCGACCAGGAAGCGTAGGATCCATTGGGCTGATCTTCTCACGCCGAGATTGTAATCGACACCGTGTCCCTATCTCGTCGAAAATAGCCGCGATGCCGAAGACACCCGAGCAATGGCTGGAAGAAGCGGCCCCGCAAAAGCGGCAAGGGATTTTCAAGCTCTTCCTGGGTTACGCGCCGGGCGTCGGCAAAACCTACAACATGCTGAGTGAAGGCGCTCGCCGCAGGAGCCGTGGCGAGGACGTGGTGATTGGAGTGGTCGAAACCCATGGGCGGGCAGCGATCGCCGAACTCGCCAGCATGCTGGAGACCGTACCGCGACGGCAGATCGCGTACAAGGGCGCGACCTTCGAGGAAATGGATTTGGACGCCATCCTGGCGCGAAAGCCGCAGGTCGCGCTGGTGGATGAGCTGGCCCACACCAATATCGAAGGCAGCAGGCATCGCAAGCGCTACGAAGACATCATGGATTTACTGGACGCGAACATCGACGTGATCTCGACCATGAACGTGCAGCACATCGAAAGCCTGAACCCGATGGTGCAGAGCGTCACCGGCGTGCAGGTGCGGGAGACGGTTCCCGATTGGGTGATGCAGCGGGTGAATGAGATCGTGATGGCCGATCTGACGCCGGAGGCGCTGCAGACGCGGATGAAGCGCGGGGACATCTACCCGGTGGATCGTGCCGAGCGGGCGTTAGGCCATTTCTTCCGGCCTGGCAATCTGATTGCACTGCGTGAGCTCGCACTGCAGCAAGTGGCCCGGGCGGTGGATCGGAGCCTGGAGTCTTACCTTGCCAAGGAAGGGGCGGAACGCAGCGTGGGCGTACGCGAGCGCATTGGGGTGTGCATCAGCTCCAATCCCGCGGCACAGTACCTGATCGCGCGGTCGGCGCGGATGGCGCAACGCACGGACGCGGACCTGCTGGTGATCTACGTCGATACCGGAGTCGACGAAACGCCGGAGAACCAGCGCACCCTGGCGCAGAACATTCGCTTTGCGGAGAATCTGGGTGCGCAGGTGATTCGCACCGAGGGAAAGAGCGTAGCCGAAGCGGTTGCGAAATTCGTCCGCGAAAAACACATCACGCAGGTGGTGTTCGGACGCTCGGCCCAGAAGGGCTGGCGCAAGTACCTTTACCTTTCCGCCATCCACAAATTCCTGCGGGATGCTCCGCCCGTCGACGTTCACATCGTGACGCAAGAGATGAAGTGAGTATGGTCGACGAGAAGCACAAGATCCTGATTGTCGATGACGAGCCGCAGATCACGCGGGTGCTGAAGACAACGCTGTCGAGCCATGGTTATTCCACGCGCACCGCCTCGGATGGTGATGATGCGGTGCAAGTGCTCAAGGAGTGGTCGCCGGACCTTGTCATCACCGACCTGCGCATGCCCAACATGGATGGCCTGCAACTCTGCCGGCATCTGCGCACCAAGTCGCAGATTCCGATCATCGTTTTGTCCGTGCGAGGCGAAGAGCGCACCAAGGTTGAAGCGCTGGACGCCGGCGCCGACGACTACGTTACCAAGCCTTTCAGTACGAATGAACTCCTGGCGCGCGTGCGTGCAGCCCTGCGGCGCGCATCAAGCGTGCCACAGCCGGACTCGCAGGCCATCGATGTCGGAGACTTCCGCATTGACCTGCAAGCCCACAGCGTTCACGTCCGGAAGCAGGAAGTGAAGCTGACACCGAAGGAGTTTGACGTGCTGGCGTATCTGGCACGACGTCCGGGAAAGGTTGTCACGCACCGTGGACTGCTTGCCGCGGTGTGGGGTGACACCAGCACGGAGCAGCCGGAGTACCTGCGGGTCGTGATTGGACACCTGCGCAAAAAGCTTGAGCCCGACGAATCCGCCCCGCGCTATATCGTCACCGAACCCTGGATCGGATATCGCTTCAATCCTGGAGATGAGTAGCGTCCCGTAGGGCCGCAGTTCCCGCAACAAATCGACTCACCCATTTTCCCGCTCGCCAAAAAACCGGTTTGAATGGCTGAGGCCGGCTTCTCTGATTTGAAACGACAACAGCTTTACGAACTCTTTATGCACTTTTTATCCAATGTTTATGGCCGGCGTACTCCAATGGGTAGAAGGCTGAGCAGGGTGCGGCGGCGGGTCGCACAGTTCAGCCCCGGAAATCTGTATGACTTTGGTGATCATTACCGGCATTTGCGCGTTAGCCGTGCTTTTCTTGCTTCTTTTCCTGGTAGCCCTATGCAGCGAACGCATGCCGGGAAATGCGGCCCATCTCCTGAGGGTCACGCCCGCGCGCACCGGTGGTGATGAACCCGATGCCGGTGCAACGACAAAGCATTTGAACATCGCCGATCGCCACACGGTCCGAAGACGTCGGGCGGGCTGCTCCCCAGCCGCGACGATGGCCCGGTGGAGCCCGAAAACTGCACGCCGCGCGAAAGTTACCGGCGTGCTTGTCGCGGCCGTGCTTCTGGCGCCTCTGGGAACGCGTGCCCAGTCCGGCGATCAGTCTGCGGCGCAAGCTCCGCCGCCTCCAGCAGCAGCCGCGCCTAGCGAGCCTCAGTGGCAATACGGCGGATTCATTGATGCGGCTTATCTGTGGGATTCCAATGACCCGTCGAACCATCTCTTCAGGAGTCGCGGCACCGCCTACAAAGTTGACGAACCGATCCTGAACATGACCGCCGCCTACGCACGCAAGACCGCGGTCGAGTCGTCGCGGTGGGGATTTGAAGTCACGGTGCAGGGCGGCCAGGATACGAGGGTGTTCGGGTTTTCGGCGACTGCGCCCAACCTCGCCGGCTCAGACTTTCTTCGGCACTTGGGGCCGACGGATGTTTCTTATCTCGCGCCCGTGGGCGACGGACTGACCCTGCAGGCCGGCATTTTTTCGAGTTTCATCGGCTACGATTCGCTCTACGCGAAAGACAACCTCAACTACACCCGGCCGTGGGGCGCGGATTTCACGCCCTATCTCATGATGGGGATCAATGCCAGCTATCCCTTCAGCCAGAAACTGACTGGGACCGTGTTCCTGGTCAACGACTATTTTCATCTTGCCGATCCCAACAGCGTGCCGAGTTCAGGAGCGCAGCTCGCCTACAAAGCGAGCGAGCACACAACCGTGAAGCAGACCCTGCTTTGGGGGCCGCACCAGTCCAATACCGCGCTGGAGTACTGGCGCTTCTTGTCCGACAGCATTGTGGAATGGAAAACGGATCGAATTACGACTGCTTTCGAGTACCACGTGGGGGAAGAGAAGGTCACGGTCCCCGGAACCCCTCGCGCACTTTGGATGGCCGGACAGTTGCCGGTGCACTGGGTTTTCAACAAACACTGGAGCGTGACCGTGCGTCCCGAAGTTTACTGGGACCGCGATGGCCGTCTGACGGGGTTTTCGCAGACGGTGAAAGCCAACACGACCACCCTGGAATATCGGATTCCGTATCGTCAGGCCGCCGCGCTGGTAAGGCTGGAGCACCGGGTCGACGATTCCCGCGGGCCGGGCGGCGGCTTCTTCAACGATGGCCAAGTACAGCCGGGCGTCGTCGGCCTGAAGCCGACGCAGCACTTGCTGGTGCTCGGAGTGATTTTGACTTATGACGCGTCATTTCACCACTAAGTGGGGGGGGGACGACGGCAGTTTAGGAGACGAACTATGCAGGACTTGATTTTCATCGCAGCGACCATCGCGTTCTTCGCACTGTCGATTGGATATGTGCGGTTCTGCGATCGCGTGAAGTGAGGCGGAAACATATGCATCTGGAATCAGCAATCATGCTTGCCGTCAGCGCGCTGGTGATGGTGTACCTGGTCTACGCGCTGTTGCGGCCGGAGAAGTTCTGACATGACAGCCAACGGATGGCTACAGATTATCGTTTTCCTGCTATTGATCCTGGCGGTGACCAAGCCGCTCGGGGTCTACATGGCGCGCGTGTTCAGCCGCGAACGGACATTCATGGATCCGGTGTTGCGTCCCATCGAGCGGCTGCTCTACCGGGTGACTGGCGTGGACGAGAACCATGAGATGCGCTGGACGGAATACGCGGTGGCGATGCTGCTGTTCAGCGTGACCGCCATGCTGGTGCTCTACCTGATGCAGCGCGTGCAGGGCTACTTGCCCTTCAATCCGCAGAAGTTTGGAGCGGTAAATCCTCCGCACCTGGCCTTTAACACGGCTGCTTCATTCACCACCAATACCAATTGGCAGGCCTATGCGGGTGAGTCAACGATGAGCTACTTCACCCAGATGGCCGGCCTTGCCTACCACAACTTCGTTTCGGCCGCGACCGGCATCGCTCTGGCGATTGCTTTCATCCGTGGCATCGCGCGCCGGCAGATGGAGACGATCGGGAATTTCTGGGTGGACTTTTCCCGCTCGTGCCTGTGGGTGCTGCTGCCTTTCTGTGTGGTGGGCGCGCTGGTTCTGGTTTCGCAGGGCGTGGTGCAGAACCTGAAGCCATACGACACCGTGAACCTGGTTGAGCCACAGCAGGTGCAGAAGGTCGGCACTGACGGAAAGCCAGTGGTCGATGGTCAGGGTAAGCCGGTGATGGATACCGTGACGGAACAAACCATCGCGCAGGGTCCCGTAGCCTCGCAGGAGATTATCAAGGAGTTTGGCACCAACGGTGGCGGCTTCTTCAATGCCAACAGTGCGCACCCGTTTGAGAACCCGACTCCCTTCTCAAACCTCATCGAGATGTTCTCCATCTTCGCAGTAGGGGCCGGACTGACTTACACACTGGGCCGGATGACAGGCTCGCAGCGCCACGGCTGGGCGGTGTGGGCGGCGATGGCAATTCTGTTCCTCGCCGGCGTGACGACTGCCTACTGGGCGGAGACCCGGGGCAATCCGCTGCTCGTTGGAGTCGATCAACGCACGACCGCCATGCAGCCAGGCGGGAACATGGAGGGGAAAGAAGTTCGCTTCGGAATGGCTGCCTCGACCCTGTTCACGACCGTTACCACCGACGCAAGCTGCGGCGCAATCAACGGCTGGCACGATTCCTTCACGCCGCTGGGCGGGATGGTGCCGCTGGTCAACATCATGCTCAGCGAAGTCATCTTCGGCGGGGTCGGCTCCGGGATGTACGGCATGCTCATCTACATTGTGCTCGCCGTGTTCATCGCCGGACTGATGGTAGGCCGCACGCCGGAGTACCTGGGCAAGAAAATCGAAGGCTACGACGTGAAGATGGCCATGCTCGTAGTCCTGGTGTTCCCGCTGGTGATCCTGGTATTCACGGCGATTTCGGCGGTCAAGCCGTTCGGCACGGCGGGCATCTCGAATCCGGGACCTCATGGATTGACCCAAATGCTCTACGCCTTCGTTTCGGGCGCTGGCAACAATGGTTCCGCATTCGGCGGATTGACCGTAAACACACTCTGGTACGACGCGACGATCGGCCTGACCATGCTGGCGGGGCGTTTCCTGATGATCATCCCCATGCTGGCGATCGCCGGCAATCTGGCGCGCAAGAAGTATGTTCCACCTTCGGTGGGCACGTTTCCGGTTACGACGCCGTTGTTCACCGTACTTCTGATCGGCGTGATTCTCATCGTCGGAGCGCTCACGTTTTTCCCGGCTCTGAGCCTGGGCCCGATTCTGGAGCACCTGCTGATGGGCGCCGGCAAGACCTTCTGAGGATTCTTTTATGGCAGTGAGACAAAAAGCAATTTGGGAATGGAAGATCGTGCGACGCGCGATCTGGGACGCAATCGTGAAGCTGAACCCGCGAAAGATGATGGGCAATCCCGTCATGTTCGTGGTAGAGGTCGGGAGCGTGATCACCACCGTGCTGCTGTTCCGCGGTGGCGCAGCCTTCAAGTTCAATCTGCAAATCACGCTCTGGCTGTGGTTCACGGTGCTGTTCGCGAATTTCGCCGAAGCAATGGCCGAAGGACGCGGCAAGGCCCAGGCCGACACGCTGCGCAAGGCCAGGGCGGAAACCATCGCCAATCGACTTCTCGCCAATGGGCAGATAGAAAAAGTACCCAGTTCCGAGCTGCGCGCTGGGGATATGGTCATGGTTTCCGCGGGCGAGTTCATTCCGTCGGACGGTGAGATTACCGAGGGCGTGGCTTCGGTGGACGAATCGGCCATTACCGGCGAGTCTGCTCCCGTGATCCGCGAATCCGGCGGGGACCGTTCTGCCGTGACTGGCGGCACGCGCGTCCTGTCCGATCAAATCAAGGTGAAGATTACTTCCAATCCCGGCGAAACGTTCCTCGATCGCATGATCGCGCTGGTGGAAGGCGCCGAGCGGCAGAAGACGCCCAACGAGATTGCGTTGAACATTCTGCTGGCGGGCTTGACCATTATTTTCCTGTTGGCGGTCGTGACCCTGCAGCCGTTCGCAATTTATTCCGGCTCGCCCCAGACCGTGTTTGTGCTGGTATCGCTGCTGGTATGCCTGATTCCCACCACCATCGGCGGCCTGTTGTCGGCGATCGGCATTGCCGGAATGGACCGGTTGATTCAGCACAACGTGCTTGCCATGTCGGGGCGCGCGGTGGAAGCGGCTGGCGATGTGAACACGCTGCTGCTCGACAAGACGGGAACCATCACCCTGGGCAATCGCCAGGCGTCGCGGTTCATTCCCGCACCCGGTGTCACCGAGCAGGAACTGGCGGATGCGGCACAGCTTTCGTCGCTCGCCGACGAGACTCCGGAGGGCCGCTCGATTGTCGTGCTGGCCAAGGAGAAATATGGCCTGCGCGGACGCGAACTGGGAAAGCACGAAGCCCAGTTCGTACCGTTCTCCGCCCAGACCCGCATGTCGGGCGTGAACATGAATGGCTTCGAAATCCGCAAAGGCGCGGTGGATGCGATCCGCAAGTACGTCGCGCAGAACGGGCGCGACTTCCCGGTTCAGGTGCAGGCCAGCGTGGAGCAGATTGCCCGCGCCGGCGGCACGCCCCTGGTGGTGGCGGAGAAAAACCGCGGCGCGCTGGGAGTGATCGAACTGAAGGACATTGTCAAGGGAGGCATGAAGGAGCGCTTTGACCAGCTTCGCGCCATCGGCATCCGCACCGTCATGATCACCGGCGACAATCCGCTTACCGCTGCCGCCATCGCGCGTGAAGCGGGCGTGGACGACTTCCTGGCGCAGGCGACTCCCAAGGACAAAATGGACCTGATCAAGAGCGAGCAGGCAAGCGGCAAACTGGTGGCGATGACCGGCGACGGCACCAACGACGCGCCCGCGCTGGCCCAGGCCGATGTCGGCGTCGCCATGAACACCGGCACGCAAGCGGCCAAGGAAGCCGGCAACATGGTGGACCTGGACTCCAATCCCACCAAGCTGATCGAGATTGTGGAGATCGGCAAGCAGCTTCTGATGACGCGCGGCGCATTGACCACGTTTTCCATTGCGAATGACGTAGCCAAGTATTTCGCCATCATTCCGGCGATGTTCGCCGGCACGTTTCCGGTGCTGCCGGCGCTCAACATCATGCACCTGCGGACCCCGCAGTCGGCCGTGCTCTCGGCCGTCATCTTCAACGCGCTCATCATCGTTGCTCTGATTCCGCTGGCGCTACGCGGCGTGAAATACCGCCCGATGGCCGCCGCGGCGCTGTTGCGGCGCAATCTGTGGATCTACGGCGCCGGGGGAATCATTGTCCCGTTCATCGGGATCAAGCTGATCGACATGCTGATCACCAGCGCCCATCTTGCATAGGAAGTGATATGAAGAAAAATCTTGTGACTGCTGTTCTGATGACCGTCGCAACCACCATTCTGCTCGGCATCATTTACCCGCTGCTTGTGACCGGCATCGCCCGCGTCATTTTCCCGCACAAGGCCAACGGCCAACTGATCCAGCGCGACGGCAAAATTGTGGGATCGCGAATTATTGGCCAGCCATTCACCGGGCCTGGATATTTTCACTCGCGGCCCTCGGCGGCGGGCAGCAATGGCTACGATGCCGCCAACTCCGGCGGCACCAATCTCGGGCCCACCAACAAGGCGCTCATCGACCGCATTAAGCAGAGCGCCGATACTTTGCAGGCGGAAAATCCCGGCAAGCCTGTGCCGGTGGATCTGGTGACGACGTCGGCGTCGGGTCTGGATCCCGAAATCACTCCCGCAGCCGCCGATTTCCAGGCGCCGCGCGTGGCGCACGAGCGCGGCATCACGGAAGACCAACTCCAGCGGTTGGTTGCAAAACACACGGCGGGCCGGCAATTGCAGTTTCTGGGCGAGGCACGCGTCAATGTGCTGGAGCTGAATCTTGACTTGGACGCGGCTTACCCGGCCCAGAAGAGGGCATCCCGGTAGCTGAGCAGCAATGGCGAAACTCGCGCCTGCCCGGCGTCATTGATTCCGCATGCAGCATAGATGTGACTAAAGCCCCTGTCCCATTGCTGTAACCGCGTACCAAATTGCAGACTCCTCGGCGCCTGCAGCCATCGGCACAATAGGTGTTTGGTAATCAGTGGAAGCACATGGCTGGGGCCCAGAAAGTCGTGAGTTTCCGAGGAGGTCTTTCATGAAAGCCACGACCACTCGGGTCCAAGATTGCGTCAACGGACGCGCGTCCATCTTCAGCCGCTTCAACCTCAGTAGAAGGACTGCGAATCGACGGCGGCGCACCGGCTGTGCGGCCCTGGCCGTTGCCCTGCTGGGAATGCTGGCCTTTGCGGCGCCGCCAGCGTCCGCACAGGAGCCGGGACGGTTTTCGGAAGAACCACACAACCGCGTGGAAGTTGAGCACTTTGCCACTGGGCACCAGTTACACGATGACCGCGACGCAGACGCAGAACATTCTCAAGACTCCTGGGAAAGGCGATGCCAGCGTGATTTTGACTATGACAGCGGCGCTCTGGACCGGACATGCGGCCCCACGCCGCTCCCTCCGGCGGGCTCCTGCCAGCCGGCCAGTTCGCTTTCCGTTCTGGTCGACAGCAGGGCGAAAACGGTTGTCTCGTACGTCCCCAAAGGGTTTTTCAATGGCGGTGTTAGTGGCGTTTCCGCTGTCAATGTTGAGGGCAGCAGCATCACCCCCACGTTGATCCCGACACCAGGCGTAGGCGTAGTGAATTCCTGTGCTTCGAATCCACACTCGCGCACGACGGTATGCACCGCGAACAACACGGATATTTACTTGCTATCAGGTACGACGCTCGCGAGTACGCTTACCAGCGGCGGGTCGGCAGCCCTCAATTTCTTCGGCTCTAGCTGTACCAACTGCGGAGTCGTGATGGATGCTGTCCATAACCGGGCTCTGATTGCGCTCAGCACTGGCACGCCCTTAAGCGGAGGGTATCAGTTCCTGGATCTCAGCACGGCGCCACCGACATTGGGAAGCGTCTTTGCCTCGGAAGCGCCGACGGACACTACCTTTAATTTCTTCGGTAACATTTCGGAAGGCGTCCTCATCGACCCAACCCGCAACACCGCCGGTAGAGCGGGCGCGCTGCTGTTGTCAGCGAATCAACTTGGGACCTATGAGATCGTCGATGTGACAACTCCGGCCAGTCCCGCGTTCTACGAGAACAGTCTTTCGGGTCTCGGCTTGCCCAGTGGTTCGCAATTGTGGCCTGCGTCCTCGGGCGAGGACTGCGAGACCTCAATCGCGCTGGCCCCTGTCCAATCTTCCGGCGTTTCGCAGGTGTACCTCGCCGACTTGAGACAGGCCAAGTTCCATACCGGCACGCCGGGCACCTGGACGACCTCAGCTTCGCAGGTTCAGAGCTTGTCGGAGTCGCTGCTGTCGTCGGGAGCGAATGGCATCGCCGTAGCGCAGGGGACCAATACCGGTGTGATTACTGGGAAAATCGGCGGAGGCTCTCTCACGGCTATCGCACTTCCGACCAGGTCCGGTAGAGGCGTGCCCGCGATTCGTGATTGGGTAACGTGCGAAATCCCGGGCTTCTCGATGGGCTATGACCCTCATACCGTAACCGCATATCGGAGTCCGCACTCCGGCCACGCGATCGCGGTCCTGACCAACGAAACCGCCGACACACTCGCAGTGGTGGACCTGACGAAGATGCTGCACCCCGCCCACGTGCCGAGGACCGCGGCCGGGAATGGGTGCGCTTCAGGTACGCTTCCTGCGACAGTGGTAAGGTTCGTCAGCGTGCCATAGTTATCGGAAGCTGCTAGTTCAAATCGCAGTCAGGGACGGGTGCGACCCAACGGGCCGGTTTGTGAGGAAACTTGTGGGAAACTTGAAAAGCGCCCTTCGGGGGCGCTTTTCAACTTACTGACTGAATCTTATGGCGGGGACGACGAGACTCGAACTCGCGACCTCTGCCGTGACAGGGCAGCGTTCTAACCAGCTGAACTACGTCCCCGGCTCTCAATCCCCAGTCGGTCAAAAGCGGCCCGACTGGGGGCCCCTGGCAACCGGAATCGCCAAGAAGTGGTGGGCAGTGCTGGACTCGAACCAGCGACCTTCTGCTTGTAAGGCAGACGCTCTAACCAACTGAGCTAACCGCCCCTGCAAGAGGGGCTTATTTCAAGCTCCAAGTCAGTATACGTGAGCGCGAAAAGAGCGGTCAAACCAGCGCGCCGCCGCATTCCGTCGCAGAATTTGCGAGTCGCTCCCGTCCGCGAGACAATCAAACTGCCTTGGGCCGTGCTGAAGCCTGGGGCCTGGAGCCTGCTTTGAAGATCGGCATCACATGCTATCCGACGTACGGCGGCAGCGGCGTGGTGGCCACCGAGCTCGGCATCGAGCTGGCGCAGCGCGGCCACGAGGTGCACTTCATCACCTACGCGCAGCCCTTCCGGCTTTCCGGGCCGCAACCCAACATCTGGTACCACGAGGTCGAGGTCTCGCATTACCCGCTGTTCGACTACCCGCCGTATGACCTGGCGCTGGCGACGCGCATGGCGGAAGTGGCGGAGATCTACGCGCTCGACCTGCTGCACGTGCACTACGCCATCCCGCACTCGGTGAGCGCGTACCTGGCCAAGCAGATGATGGCAACGTCGAAGAACAAGCGCCGGCTGCCGTTCGTCACCACGCTGCACGGGACCGACATCACGCTGGTGGGGCAGGACCGCTCCTACCTGCCGATCACGCGCTTTTCCATTGAGCAGAGCGACGGCGTCACCGCCATCTCGAAATACCTGCGCGAGATTACGCTCAAGGAATTCGGGCTCGCCAATTCCATCCAGGTGATCTACAACTTCGTGAACTGCGACGTGTACCGGCGCGATCCCGAGGCCAAGGAACGCCGCCGCGAATTCGCGCGCGACGACGAACGTCTGCTGGTGCATCTCTCGAATTTCCGCCCGGTGAAGCGGATTCAGGACGTGATCGAGATTTTCGACCGGGTACAGAAGAAAATTCCCGCCAAACTGCTGCTCATCGGCGACGGGCCCGACCGCTCGCGCGCGGAGTGGATGGCGATGGAAAAGCGCATCCACGACCGCGTCATTTTTCTCGGCAAGCAGGACCGCGTGCACGAGAAGCTGGCGACCGCGGACCTGATGCTGCTGCCCAGCCAACTGGAGTCGTTTGGGCTGGCCGCGCTGGAGGCGATGGCGTGCGAAGTGGTGCCCATCACCACGAACGTGGGCGGATTGCCCGAAGTGGTCGAGCACGGCAAAACCGGATTCATGGCCGAGGTCGGCGACGTGGAAGAAATGGCGCGCTGCGCGGTGGACCTGCTTTCCAATGATGAAAAGCTGAAACAAATGGGGCGCGATGGACGCCACGCTGCCCAGGGGCGCTTCTGCTCGACGCGGATCATTCCGCAGTACGAAAAGTTTTATCGCGGCGTGTTGGAGCGCGCGTCGGAGTAGGCGGTCGAGACCGATACACCCACATCGTAGGATTGCAGCACGGGCAGGTTGAGGCGGATGAGCGTGCCGCCCATCGAGCCGCGGTCAATCACCATCTTGGCGGTGCCGCCATACAGGACCTTGAGACGCTCGGCGACGTTGGCCATGCCGATGCCGCTGCCGCCGATGCCGCTGGGCGGTTCCAGCATGTGCGCCGCGCCCATCCCGATGCCGTCGTCTTCCACTTCCACCACAAGGTGTCCGTCGCTCAGGCGGCTGCGGAGATAAATGGTTCCGCCCTCGATCTTCGGCGCCAGGCCATGCTTGATGGAATTCTCCACCAGCGGCTGCAAGAGCATGCTGGGAACGACCACGTCGAGGGAAGCGGGATCCAGGTCTTTTACCACCGTCAGCTTGTCGCGGCCGAAGCGGACGACCTCGATGTCCAGGTAGTCGTCAATAAATTCGAATTCCTCGCGCAGTTGCACGAAAGCGTCGCCCTTGCGCAGCAGGCGGCGCAGGATGTTGGCGAGCTTGACGATGACGTCGCGCGCGGTGTCGGGATCGAAGCGGACCAGCGACGTCACCGAGTTCAGCGTGTTGAACAGAAAGTGCGGGTTGATCTGGCTCTGCAGGGCCTCCATGCGCGCCTGCAACAACGCCCGCTGCTGCTGTTCCAGCTTGATCTCCATGCGGGTGTTGTTCCAGATCTTTATCGGGATGGCGATGCACATGACGGAAGTGGCAAAGATCGCCGCCAGGATCCAGAAATTGCCGCTGTCCACGCTGAAGATTTGCTTCGGCTGCCAGCGGTGAAGCTGGAGTTTCAACAGGCGCAGCGCGAGGATGAGGAAGAAGAACGCGATCTGCCAGTCCACCTTGGGACGCGGCAGGTTGCGGCGGATCCAGCGGTAGATGCTCAGGTCAATGAAGGGCGAGAATGACCAGATGTCTTCGCGGTCCTTGGTCAATTCGCGCATCTTGCCGGCAATCACGCCGGCGAAAATGCAGAACGGCAGGTTCAACCACGAGCCGTGCAGCACCGAGGGCAGACCCACCATGATGCCGCCGAGCGCGCCCGCGAGCGGTCCGCCGATCACGCCGGTAAGGACCGCGCTTTCAAACGACAGGTCGGCCGCGAGGAAGCTGGGCGCTCCGATGCGCACCACGACGCCGAGCGCGAGCGGCGTGCCGATCCAGATGACCAGGTAGCAGGTCTGCGAGAGCGAGCGCGGCTCGGTGAAGAGCAGGTTCTTGAAGATGTGCGAACGCACCAGCGCGCTGGCGACGGCGGCGGCGACGCCAAGCTGAATCAGCAGGTTGATGGCGACAAGGCGATCCATGCGCGTTGGCTTTACTGTACCTTACTTTTCGCCGCGGCGGCATTCAGAGCGGCTTCCACGTCCGCTCCCGCGGGCGCGCCTCCCTGGGCGAGTTCGCGCGAGCCGCCGCCGCGTCCGCCGAGCGCGGACATCGCTTCCTTCATCAGAGCGCCCATATCGAAGCGGCCGCCGGCGGATTGCGCGAACACCAGCGAGGGTTGCGGCGTGGTGGTTGCGAGCAGTGCCAGAACAGCCGGATGGGAAGCGAGTTTTTGCGCCAACAACTTGATGAATCCGAGATCGCGATCGGTGAAAGCGCGTTTCACCAGGCGAATGCCATTGGCTTCCGGCGCGGCGGCGACCATGGCCGCGGCCATCGATTCGGCCAGCTCGGCCTGGGTTTTCTGCTCGCGCTTCCCTGCCGATTTCGCTTCGTCCAGCGTCTTGCGAATCTGCTCCGGGACGTCGTAGAGGTGGCTGGAGAACAGCGTCGCCGCGGAGGTCAGGGTTTCGAAGTCCTTGCGGGCGGTGGCGACAGCGCGGGCGCCGCAGACAAACTCCACCCGCATCCCCTGTTTCACCTTCTCCGCCTTGCGCAGCAGGAGGGAGCCGATTTCGCCGCTGCGGCCCACGTGCGTGCCGCCACAGGCAGTGAGGTCGTGCCCGCGGATTTCGATCAGCCGAAGCTTGTCTTTCAAGTCGGGTGGAATCTTGCGCACGCCCATCTGTCGCGCCTCTTCGGGCGTGGCGAACTTGATCTCGACGGCAACGTCGTCGCTGATGATTTCGTTGGAGCGGCGCTCGGCTTCGCGGATTTGCTGGGGCGAGAGCGACTTTACATCGAGGTCGATGGTGCAGCTCTCGTCGCCCATGTGGAAGGAAACGGTGGGCGCGCTGAATAGCTCGATGAACACAGCCGAGAGCAGGTGTTGGCCGGTGTGCTGCTGCATGTGGTCGCGGCGGCGCGGGCGATCGATTACGCCGTGAAGCGTAGTGCCAGGAGCAAAGAGGTCAGAGGATTCGACTCGGTGGAGAATTTCGCCTACTTCGTTTTCCGCCACTTCGACGACGCGAACGCTTCTGCCATCCAACTCCAAGCGGCCTGTATCGAAGATTTGTCCGCCACTGGTCGGATAAAACGCAGTTCGATCGAGGATGATTGCGCCGGGCGTGGCGGTGACGACGCGGGCATCGAATTCAGTGAGGGTCGGGTCGGCGTAGTAGAGGCGTTCGGTCATTTGGGAAGAAGAACCTCAGTGGCTCAAGCCGCATGGACTCTGCAATTAAACCGCAGGCCTGAAGGCCTGCGCCACCCGGTTGTACCGTCCCTACGGGACTGGGATTGTGTTTGCTCCTGTTGCCGGCACTGACGTGCCGGGCTATGTACTACCGTCCCTGCGGGACTGTCTTCTCAATACGGCTGGATGATGCCGCCGATGGCCCTGCCCGCGGGCTTCCCTGCCCCGCCGCCCGGCGCGCTGCCCTTCTCCTTCAGATACGCGGCTATCACGTCAATGTACTTCAGGCCGGAGCCGGTGTTGAAGAGGACGACGGTGTCGCTCTCTTTCAGGAAACCGGAGGCGCGGAGCTGGTTGTAGGCCGCGAGCGATGCTGCGCCTTCGGGAGCGGCGAAGATGCCCTCGTCGCGCGCCCAGGATTGAAACGATTCCATGATTTCGTCGTCGGTGACGGCGACCGCGGTTCCAGAACTTTGCCTCAGGATGTCGAGAACGATGTAGTCGGCGAAGGCTTTGGGAACGCGGAGCCCGGCAGCGATGGTGGCGGCGTTCTTCCAGGCTTCGGATGAGGGCTTGTGCTCGTCCCAGGCTTTGACAATGGGCGCGCAGCCGGTGGATTGAACCGAGATCATACGCGGTCGTTTCGCTCCGGTCTTTATCCATCCTAGCTGCTGCATTTCGTCGAAAGCCTTCCACATTCCGATGAGGCCGACGCCGCCGCCGGTCGGATAGATGACGGCATCGGGCAGCGTCCAGCCAAGCTGTTCGGCGATTTCGTAGCCCATGGTCTTCTTGCCTTCGACGCGGAACGGTTCTTTCAGGGTAGAGACATCGAACCAGCCTTCTTTTTCCCTGCGCTCGGCGATGATGCGGGCGCAGTCGCTGATGAGCCCGTCCACCAGATTGACGTGTGCGCCGTAGGACTGACATTCGATCAGGTTGGCTTGCGGCACGTCTTGGGGCATGAAGATGTGGGCTTCGATTCCGGCAGCGGCACAGTAACAGGCGAGCGCGCTGGCGGCATTGCCGGCCGAAGGCGCTGCAAGTTTTTTCAGGCCGTAGTCGCGCGCCATGGTGACGGCCGCCGACATGCCGCGGGCCTTGAACGAGCCGGTGGGATTGATGCCCTCGTCCTTGATGAAGACGTTCGGCGTTTTGCGGCTGGGCAGCATGGGCGTGAAGCCTTCGCCGAGGGTGACCGGAGGAGCGTCGGGAAGGACTTCGGCGTAGCGCCACATTGAGGCGGTGCGTCCGGCGAGGGATTCGCGGGTGAAAGTCTTTTTGATCGCGTCGAGGTTATAGCGGACGTAGAGCGAGCCGCCATCACGCGGGCAGATGGTGCGGGGCTGATCGGCGCTGAGGTGTTCGCCGCACTTGGAACACTCGAGGAATTCGATGTTCGACATCGGTGTTCAGTTTATCAGCTTGAAAACAGATCCCCGCAAAGGACGCGAAGGGAGCAAAGGCTACTTCATTTTGCCGCGAAGCAGAGAGATAACGTCGTCGGCGGTGATGACCCCGGTGAGCATGCCTTCGCCGTCCACCACGGGAAGGGTGAGCAGGTTGTACTTGTCAAAGAGTTCGGCAACATCCTTTTCGGCGCAGCCGGCGTGGCAGGAGATGAGCGGGTCCACGGAGAGCGTAGCCAGCGGCGTGTCGTGGGAGGCGAGCACAAGGTTGGAAAGCGGCACGGCGCCGACCAGCTTGCCGGAATCGTCGAGCAGGTAAATGGTAATGATGCCCTCGATGCCGCCTTCGAATTTGCGCAGGCGTTCGATGGCCTTGTCCACGGTGGCCGCGCTGGGCAATGCCAGGTACTCGGTGGTCATGCGGCCGGCGGCGGTGTTTTCATTGAATTCGAGCAGCTCGCTGACTTCCTCGCGCTGCTGCGGTTCCATCTCCTCGAGAATTTCCTGCGAGCGCTCTTCGGTGAGGTCGCCGAGCAGGTCGGCGGCGGCGTCCGGGTCCATCTCCTCGACGATGTCGGCGGCGCGATCGGAATCGAGCGACTCGACGATGGAGCGCTGCGTCTTGGGCTCGATTTCTTCCAGCGCCTCGGCGGCAACCTCTTCGTCCAGGGTCTCGAAAACGGCCTCGCGGTCGGCGGGCGCGAGTTCTTCGACAATGTCGGCAATGTCGGCGGGATGCAGCTTGGCGAGGCGTTCGTGCGAGATTTTCAGCTTGATGCGGCGCGCTGGGTCGATCTCGATGAGATCCACGAATTCCCACGGGATCATCTTCTCCGGGATTTTGCGCAACAGGGCGCGGAGAGCGGAGCTGGGGACCAGGCCTCTGAGAAGGCGGCGGACGGCGCCGCGAGCGCCGACGTCCACGGCGGCAAGCTTGATGGCAAGATGCTGGTTGCTGAGGTCCTGGTGAAGATCGACATCGTTGACGCGGACTACCTTGCGGCCGTGGACATCAATGATCTGCTGGTCGAGGAGATCGCGCTCCAGCAGCAGCAGACCCTCGGCGCCGGAAAAGGCGGGCCATTCGGCGGCCCGGGTGCGCGCCTTGACGATGCCGTTGATGGAGTCAACCTGGGCGATGACGAGCAGGCGGTCCTCACCGGAGCGGGTACGGACGACCAGGGCGGAGAGGCGGATGGGATCGTCCTGGGGCGAGAGCGTGACCTCGCGCACACGACCGGCGAGTGCGCCGGACGAGTCGAAAACCGGCGATTTCAGCAGCTCGGTAAGTGCGAAGGTGGACGTAGGAACAGGCTCCAGGCTGCAGACGTCAGGCTGCAAGACGTCTGCCGGTTTGTCGGTTGATCGGTGGTTCGGTGCAAGCGATCGACCAATCTGAGAATACCCAAGGGCCGGAGCGGAATCCAGCACCGTGTGCATGAAGACAGGAAATTCGTTAGGTGTGTTCCCGCCAACGAACCAGGGCTGAAGTCCTGTTCAAACCACGTGGAGGTTCGCCAGGCCCCTTCGCTTTGCCCAAGACTGGTTCCGCCCGGCGCTACCGGCCATGGAAAGGTCCGGCAGGGGTTCGCGTTGACATTCCTCGTGGGCAAGGGCAAACTACCGAATTCGCGGAACGAAGCTGCAGCCGGGGTGGGCCGGCGAGCGACGGGCCTGGATGGTGCAAACTATGTCGACCGCCATGCGGGTCTCCTACAGAATGGATTCGACCCTGGAGAGCGTGAACCAGGCCGAAGAAGTCGCTACGAAGATAGCGGCCAAGATCGGATTTGACGAGGAAGACGTGAACCGCATTTCCATGGCGGTGCGGGAGGCGGCGGTGAATGCGGTGCTGCATGGCAACGCATACGATCCGGCGAAGAAAGTGACGTTCGGGTTCGAGAACACCGGCGAAGCGCTGGTGATCACCGTGTCGGACGAGGGCAAAGGCCTGAATCCGAACGTCATTCCCGATCCGCTGGCGCCGGAAAACCTTTTAAAGCAATCGGGCCGAGGAATTTTTTTGATCCGGGCATTCATGGACGAAGTGCGCATCCGCAGCCTGGAACCGGGCACAGAGGTAATCATGATCAAGAATGTCCACGGCGGGGACGCCGCGGGCAAGGAGGAATCCAAGTGACGATGAAATCCAGCACGCGACAGGTGGATGGAATCGCGGTCGTTGACCTGAGCGGGCGAATCACATTAGGCGAAGGCAGCGTGGTGCTGCGCGACGTGGTACGCGATCTGCTCACCAAGGGCAATAAGAGAATCCTTCTCAACCTGGGCGACGTGACCTATATCGATAGCTCGGGCATCGGCGAACTGGTTAGCGCCTTCACCACCGTACGCAACGGAGGCGGAGACCTGAAGCTGCTCAACCTGACGAAGAAAGTGCACGACCTGTTGCAGATCACGAAGCTGTACACCGTGTTCGACATCAAGGACGACGAGGCCACCGCGGTCGCTTCTTTCGGCAAGTAATCCTACCGGGAGCGCGGTCCAACGCCCCCATGGCGTGGATCGCGCTTGCCGTCAGGCTGCAGGCGACAGGCTGCAGGCTTCGGGCGGGCGGATCAAGGATCCCGTGAAAACTTTTGCCAAATTACTGGTCTCGATCCTGTTGTGGTCGAGCACGGCGGCGGCGAAGTGTATCCCCTACACCGAGGCCGACAACAAGATCGGCGACCAGACGTGCGTCACCGGCACGGTGCTCAAGGTGGCGGAGAGCAAGAGCGGGACCTTCTTTCTTAACTTCTGCGAGAAATGCCGCGATTGTCCGTTCACCGTGGTGGTGTTCCCTTCCAGCCTGAAAGACGTGGGCGACGTGCGCGCCTTGGAGGGAAAGACGATCGAAATCTTCGGCAAAATCACGAGCTGGCGCGGGCATGCGGAGATCGTGCTGAAGGATGCGCGGCAACTGAAGGGCGAGTTCGCAAAACTTCCGCCCGTGCCCAAGGAATACGACGTGGAGCGGAAGGGGAAATTCAGTCCGAAGGCGCCGTCGTCGAGCAAGGACAAGACCACGCAGCAGTAGAGAATTTGCAATTTGCAATTTGTAATTTGTAATTGGACGGTCGCGCGTCCGCGGCAAATTACCAATTACAAATTACAAATTCACACCATCCCTTTCCTCAATTCATCCAGTTCATAGCGCGTGCCGCGCCAGACCACGCCGCGGTGTCGCCAGGTGTGCGCGATGGAGCGGAGCATGGTGTACACGATCAGCAGGGCGCTGAGGGGATGGAAGAAAAATGTCCAGGCCGGAACCGGGGTGCGGCGGGCCATTCCGGCGTAGATGGCGGCGAGGGCGGCGAGGGCGGCGACATAGGGAACCTTGGCCCATCCGGGCGCCCGGATCGCTCCGATGAGCGGCATGAGATTGAAGAAGAGCCAGAGCGCGCAGGCGCCGAGCGCTTTGCCGGGGCGGAACTGCATCAGCGCGAACAGATTCTTGGTCAGGTTGCGGATCAGGCCGAAGGCGCCGGTTCCCCATGACCAGGGCAGCAGGCCGGGGCCGAAGACGCTGCGCTGGGCGAGATCGTTCATCTTGACCAGCTTGCCGAGTTTCATGTCCTCGATGACTTCGAGGCGAAGCGCGCGAAAGGTGCCGATGGCCTGATACGCGGTGCGATGGATAAGGTTGAACGGGCCGAGGCCGATAAAGTCGTCAGAGTTGCGATCGTCAACCTTCCACGGGCGGTGGCCGAAAATGAAGAGGAGTTGAAAACCGCCAAGCATGATTTTTTCGCCGGCGCTGCGCAGGATGTACGAAGGAAAAAGAACGACATGATCGGCGCGCCGCTGTTCGGCGTAGGCAATAGCGCGGCGGAGGCAGTCGGGGCGGAAGGTGACGTCGGCGTCGGTGAACAGGAAGTAATCGCCGGTGGCCTGCTGGGCGGCGGTCCACATGGCGTGCGGTTTGCCGAGCCAGCCGGAAGGCAGCTCACGGATGTGGAGGACGTGCAGCGGCGGCGCGCCGGTGTGGGCGGCAGCAATGCGGTCAATGATCTGGCCGGTAGAGTCGGTGGAGCGGTCGTTGATGACGAAGACTTCGTAGTTCGGATAATGGAGCGCGAGAACGGAGCGCAGGGCGGCCTCGACATGCGCCGCCTCGTTGCGCGCAGGCACAACAATGCTGACCCGCGGCACGGGTTCATGTACGTAGTCGTATTCGGAGCGGGTGATGTTGGCGACGCGGCAAATGTTGAAGCCGTCACGCAGGCGGTCAAGCCAGATCCAGGCCAGCAGTAAACCGAACATCCACCAGAGCGCGATCACCGGGCAGCTCCCGCGGGCTGAGGCTCATCGATTTTGATGGGCGGCGCGAAACGCTTTCCGTAATACAGGATGGCGGAGGCGATTCCGACCGCGGCGACCGCGGCGAGAAATCCTGTCTGCAGCGAACTGCGGTCGGAGATGTAACCGACCAGGGTTGGAGAGAAGGCGTCACCGAGAAGGTGAATGGTGAACAGGTTGACGGCGATGGCGGTAGCGCGAATGTGGGCGCCGACGGAGTTGACGATGGCGGCGTTCAGGGGCGCCATGTTGAGGAAGAGGAGGAATTCGGTCAGGAACATGGAGGGATACATCAGCGGGCCGCGGCTGGTGATGGCGACGATCATGGCCGGCATGGCGATCAGCATGGTCGTCGAGGAAACCAGGTAGTAGGCGCCGCGGTTTTTGCGGAGCAAGCGGTCGCCAATCCAGCCGCCAAGGAGTGTGGCGAAGACGGCATTGAAAGCGGTCATGCCGCCGAAGATCAGGTTCGCCTTCTCCAGCGGCTCGTGACGCATGCGCGACAGAAAGGTCGGCATCCAGACCTGCAGGGCGCCCACACCAAAGGTCCACATCGCCATGCCCAGCGTGGCGGTCCAGAAGGCGCCGTTGCGAATCAGGCCGCGAACCGTGCCGCGCTCGCGCGTTTCCGGCAAGGTGTCCTGCATGCCGCGCCGAGGTTCGGGGATGAACGAGAGCAGTGCGGCGAGCAGGAAACCAGGGGCGGCGGCGACATAGAAGGGCGCGCGCCAGCCGTGGAGGTGGCCGACGCTGCCGCCGACGATGTACCCGACGGCGGTCCCCAGTCCGATGCAGAGGTAGAAGACGCCGAGGACGCGCCCGCGTTTCGCTTCCGGAAAAAGGTCGGCGAGAAAGGAGGGCGCGATGGTGGCAAAGGTGGCCTCGCCGATGCCGACGATGGTGTGCCGGATGAGCAGCGTGCGGAAGTCGTAGGTGAACGCGGTGAGCAGCGTGGCGGCGCTCCAGATGACGGCACCGGCGATCATGATGCCGCGTCGCGGGCGGCGGTCGGCGAGCGCGCCGATGAACGGCGCGGTAAACATGTAACAGAAAAAGAAGGCGCTGGTGAGCAGGCCGAATTCGGCGTCGGTGCGGTGGAATTCCTGCTGAACGAGTGGTTGGACGGCAAACAGGACGGAGCGGTCAACGTAGTTGAAGAAATTCAGGCCGGTGAGGATGGTGAGAGCGGCAACTGGGTGTTGGTGGGGGTGGCGCATGGATGGGTGCCGAACTATAGCACGCGAGTCTTCAGTCTTCAGTCGTCAGTCTTCCGGCGGATGGCTGATAACTGAAGACTGACCGCTGAAGACTATTTCTTCCGCGGCCAGCGGGCGAGGACGGTAGTACCGATGCCGCCGCGAGCATTGAAGTCGCCCTTCACTTCGGCCCAGACGGGGCGGGCGGCGCGCACCACGTCTTCGAGAATACGGTTGACGATATTTTCCTGGAAGATGCCGAGATTGCGGTAGGTGAGCAGGTATTCCTTCAGCGACTTGAGTTCCAGGCAACGCTTGGCGGGCATGTAGCGGATGGTGATGACGCCGAAGTCGGGAAGGCCGGTTTTGGGGCAGACGGAGGTGAACTCGGGGACATCCACCACGATCTCGTATTTCGGAAACTGGTTGGGCCAGGTCTCGATGTCGGGAAAATTGGCATGGAGGCCGGAGCGGGCGTGTTCGGGGGTGTAGCGAGGTTTGCTGGGCATCGCGTTCATTGTAAATGCGGGCGATGAGGGATTAGCAATTAGCGATTAGTGGCGAGTTATCGATTGCGGAATTCGATGCCGGAAATGGACGGAGTGTCGAATCAACCTGAGCGCTGTCACATCTAAACAGGGCCGTCAGAGGTGAAATCGGGTAAACGGGTAAAGGGCAGAACTTCCGGCTGGCGCCGGTGTCTGAGTAGATACATATGTCCCTGAGTGGATTACGGTTAAGTTATACTTACTAATTACGCAATGGCACGAAAACAGAATCCGGAAGGTAGCTGGTACGGCCGGTTGAACCGGCTGTGGGTGGTTCTGGCCGCCATTGTAGTGGGAGTAATCATCCTGGCGGCATTCATGTCTCGCCGGCGGGAATTACCGGTGCGGGCTGCCAAGGCGAACCGGGAGACCATCACCGCCACCATCCAGACGAACGGCAAGATCGAGCCACTGAACAGTTTCGAGGCACATTCGCCGGCCGCGACGGCGGTAAAACGAGTGCTGGTGCACGAAGGCGAGCACGTCAAGACGGGGCAGTTGCTGGTCGAACTGGACGATGCCGGGATTCGGTCGCAGGCGGCGCGGGCCCAGACGCAAATCCGCGCAGCCGAGGCGGACCTGAACGCGGTGCGCAGCGGCGGCACGCGCGAAGAGGTGCTGACCAACCAGTCGCACTTGGCGACCGCGCGGACAGAGCAGGATGTGGCGCAGCGGAACCTGCAGGCGTTGCAGGAATTGCAGAAGCGCGGAGCAGCGTCGGCGGGCGAAGTGACGGATGCGGGAAACCGCCTGAAGAGCGCCCAGACACAGGTTTCGTTACTGGAGCAGAAGCTGAAATCGCGGTACTCGGGGCCCGAGGTCGCCAAAGTCCACGCCCAGCAAGACGAGGCCAAGGCAGCCTATACCGCGGCGCAGGAATTGTTGCAGCAGTCCAATGTTCGAGCGCCCCATGACGGCACCGTGTACTACCTGCCGGTGCATCCGGGACAGTTTGTCGCGACCGGCGAATTGCTGGTGCAGGTAGCGGACCTGTCGAAGGTGCAGTTGCGGGCCTTCGTGGACGAGCCCGACATCGGGCGCCTGCGGCCGGGGCAGCCGGTGACAGTGACCTGGGACGCGCTCCCGGGAGGGAGTTGGGACGGCAAGGTAACGATGGTGCCGACGACGGTGGTTACTCTCGGCACTCGCAACGTGGGCCAGTTCACCTGTACCGTGGATAACCCGGCAGAGAAACTTTTGCCCAACGTTAACGTTAATATAACTATCGTCACCGCCAAGCACGACAACGCGCTGACCGTGCCGCGCGAGGCCATTCACCAGGACGACGGCAAACGGTTCGTGTACCAGATCGTGGATGGCGAGGTGAAACGGCGGGACGTGCAAACCTCGTTGTCGAACCTAACCAGGATGGAGATTGCCCAAGGACTGCCGGATGGGGCCGTGGTGGCGCTGAATGCGGACAACCAGCAGGCGCTCAAGCCGGGCATGTCGGTGCGGGTGATAGAGGAATGATAAGCAGGCCAATGATTGTCGCGGTGATGTTGCTGGGGACGCTGGGCGCGGTCCGGGCGGCGGCGCCGTCCGCGCCGGCAACATCGCCGAGCAGCACTCCCGCGCCGATGGGTGTCAGCGAACTGCTGTCGCTGGGGCGGGTTGACGATGCCATCAAGGCGCTGGACCTGCGACTGAAGAATTCGCCGCGCGATGCCCAGGCACTCAACCTGCTATCGCGCAGCTATTTCGCCATGCAGAAATGGGACCCGGCGATCGAGGCGGGCGAAAAGGCGGTCGGCATCGCACCCAATAACAGCGAGTACCACATGTGGCTGGGCCGGGCATACGCGGAGAAGGCGGACCACTCCAGCTTCGTGACCGCAGCGCAATTGACCAAGAAGATCCGGCGGGAGTTCGAGCGCGCGGTGGAGTTGGACGCGTCGAACGTGTACGCGCGTTCCGACCTGGCGGAGTTCTACATTGAAGCGCCGGCATTCATGGGCGGCGGCAAGACCAAGGCGCGGCGCGAGGCGGAGGCCATCGCGCAACAGGACGCGGCAACCGGGCACTGGCTGCAGGCGCGCATCGCCGAAAAAGAGCAGCGGTTTGACGAGGCCGAACAGGAGTACCGGAACGCCATCCAGGCCAGCGGCAACCAGGGCAGCTTCTGGCTGAACCTGGCGTCGTATTACAAGCGGCAGCACCGGCTGAACGAAATGGAGTCGGCGATCACGTCGGCAATCGCGGCCGACAAGAAGCGCCCGAACGTGCTGTTTGACGCGGCGCAGATCCTGTTTGGCGCGGGAAGAAATTTCGTTGGGGCGGCGTCGTTCGTCCGCAGGTACCTTGCCGGCGGTCCGACGGTGGAAGAAGCGCCGGCGTTCCAGGCGCATTACCTGCTGGGTTCGATCCTGGAAAAACAGGGCGATAAGGCCGGAGCGGCAGCGGAATACAAGGCAGCGCTGGCGCTGGCAAGCGATTACGAGCGGGCGCGCGCGGCACTGAACCGGCTCAATGAAAAGTAATCCGTAGTTGGTTGTCAGGAGTTAGGAGTTAGCTGCGGCACATGCGGAAGCGTGTGCCGTTTGTTTTGTGCCCTCGGCCGCGGCAGGTTGGCGCGCGGTTGCGGTGTGCTGGTTCGATTTCACCGGCGAAAGATCGTGCACGAAGCATGACTGCTACTCATAATGCAGCGCCTCGGTGGGCTGGAGCAAGGCGGCGCGGCGCGCCGGCAGGTATCCGAACAGGATGCCGATGCTGCACGATACCCCCAGCGAGACGACGACGGAAATCCAGGAGATCGGGAGGTAGAGACCGTTGAGCAAGAGCAATTGCAGGCCGATCGGAAGAGCGATTGCGATGGCGATGCCGACCAGCGCTCCCATGCCGCTGATGATGAAGGCTTCGATAAGGAATTGCCATTCGATCTCGCGGCGCCGGGCGCCGATGGCCATGCGGACGCCGATTTCCCGCGTGCGCTCGGTAACCGTGACCAGCATGATGTTCATGATTCCGATGCCGCTGGTGATCAGTGTGACCGAGGCGACGATGAGCAAAACGATGGTGAGAGCGTTGGAAATGCTGCGCGCGGCGCTCAGCATGGCGGCCAGGTTCTGGACCGAATACACGGCCTCGGCGCGATGGCGGCTCTGCAGCAGCTCGGCAATGGCGCGCGTCGCCAGCGGGACATCGTCAGGGTTATCCGCCTGGGCATAGAAAGTCTTGATGAACGCTTGTCCGGTGAAGTCCTTCATCAGCGGAAAGGGAACGATGACGCACTCGGAAGTGATTTCCGTCTGGCCAAAAGTGGCAACGCGTTCCTTGAAAACGCCCACGATAGTGAGCGAGAGGCCGGCGACCTTGATCTGCTGGCCGATGGGGTTTTCGAATCCAAGCAGGCCGGCCAGGGTTTCGGTGATGACGGCGCCCCTGGCGCGGTTCTGAATATCAATATCGTCGAGGAATCGGCCGCGGACCACATCGAGGTTGCGAACCTTGTCAAAGTCGTCGGTCACGCCAACCACGCTGACGGCGTGCTCCTTGCCGGCGATGGTCATAGCGAGTTGGGTATCGAAGGTTCCGGCGGCGTGGGTGACCAGAGGCAAGGCACGGAAGGCATGCAGGTCCGCGAGCGAAACTTCATCGGCCAGCGGACGCGCTTGCGCGGGACCGGCGCCAACGTGATAGCCGTAGATCAGGTTGGCGCCGATGCCTTCGATCTGGTCAAGGATGTAGCGTTTGCCGGTAAGGCCGACGGTTACCACCAGCACCAGGCAGGCACTGCCGATCACCACGCCGAGCATGGTGAGGAACGCCTTGAACTTGTTGGCGCGCAAGGCGTCGAGCGCGGTTTTCCAGGTTTCGCTGCTGATCATGGTTGTTTCGGGTGATTGGGTGATTGCCCGGAATCACCAAACCGCCCGACCTCCGGATCACCGGATTGGTCGCTTCTAGGATATCAGCCGCAGCGCCATCGGCCATCGGCCATCGACGGTTGTTATACTCGCCTGCTGATTGAATAAACGGTAGGTGACGTGATGAATGGCTCTTTTCACCGCTTGCAGTGGCTGTTTTGCTTCATCCTGGCCCTGGCAGTTTCGATCTCCGCTTTAGCTGAGCCGCTTCCCTTCCGGCGCGCCATGGAACTGGTGGCACAGCGCGGGTCGGCTTCGGTGGCCGCCGCCGAGCAAGTCCGGGCGCGGGCGGCCTACCTGGAAACGCGCAACATGTTCCTGCCGCAGCTCGTGGTCGGCTCGGGTCTCGCGAAGACCTATGGATTCCCGCTCAGCATCGAAGGCTCGGCGCCCTCGGTCATCAGCGTGAACTACCAGTCTTCCTTGTACAGCCCGGCGGGGCGCGAATTCATGAAGGCAGCGCAGCAGGAGTGGCAGGCGTCGGAAACGAACACCCAGGAGCAGCGCGCGGTCACGCTGCTGGAAGCGGCCATCACCTATATCCAGCTCGATACCGTCGCCTCGCGGATGCGGCTGTTGAACCAGCAACAGGAAGAAGCGAATCGGCTGCTCTCGGTGGTCAACGATCGGGTGCGGGCTGGAGTTGACAGCCAGATGGACCTGACGCGCGCCAAGCTGGCGGCGGCGCAAGTACGGTTGCGCCTGGCGGACGCGGAAGGAGCAGCCGATGTGCTGCGGGAGCGGTTGGCACAGCTAACCGGAGTGCCGGCGACATCGATCGAGACGGTCACCGAATCCATCCCCAGGGTGCCCGACCTCAGCCAGGCGCCGGACATTATCGGCACGGCGGTATCCAGCAGTCCGGTGTTGAAGTCGGCCATGCAGGACGCCACCGCCAAGGAATTTCGCGCCAAGGGTGAGCACCGGGTGATGCTGCCGGCAATTGATTTGGTGGGACAGTACGGACTGTTTTCGAGATACAACAACTACGATCTTTACTTCAACCGTTTTCAGCGGAACAACGCGACGCTGGGGGTTGCGATCCGGTTTCCATTGCTCAACTTCGCGCAGCGGGCCCGCGCCGAAGCCGCCGATGCCGAGGCAGTGAAGGCGCAGCGCCAGACGGAGGTTACGAAACGGCGGGTTTCCACCGACACCCTGAAACTGGCGCGGGCGATCAAGCAATTGGACGCCGCCGAGCAGGTGGCGCAACTCGATTATCAGTTGGCCCAGGCGCAAGTCGATGCCGTGCAAGCGCGCATCCAGACCGCCGCCCCGGGCCTGCCCGGTGCTCCCGGCCAGCCGGCCGTCCCACCGCCGGGACCTCGCGAACTGGAGTCGGCGCAAATCCAGCTCAACGACAAGTACTCGACATATCTGGATACCGGTTTCGAGCTGCAGAAGGCGCGTTTGCAGCTTCTGCGGGCGGCGGGCAAGCTGGATGACTGGGCGCTGGGAAAACAGTAGACGGTGGGGTTAATCAAAGTGCTACCGGGGAGCGCTGAAGAGCACTAAATGTTAACTATGCGGCGTCGCCGATAAGTTGAATATCTACGCGTTTCAGGGCATCTAAGTTACCATTCGGCCTGAATACCTTCGGGCGGCTACCGGTCACTTGGTACTCTATATCGTCTGCGGGTCCAAGGGCTTTCGCCTCCAGGCAACGAGGGAGAGTTCTTCGGGTTACACAACAGGTTGATCGCATCCTTGGAGAGGGTTTGTTAGTATAGCTGACTCAATCGCATGCCACTGAAAACGTTATTTCTGAATCCCCCTTCGTTCGAAAATTTTGACGGTGGCGCCGGGTCCCGGTGGCCGGCGACACGCGAGATTGAGTCCTACTGGTATCCGGTATGGCTGGCCTATCCGGCGGGGATGCTGGAAGGGTCGCGGCTGCTGGATGCGCCTCCCCACCATGTCTCGGCGGAAGAGACCATCCGCATCGCCAAGGAATACGAATTCCTGGTGCTGTTCACCAGCACACCGGGTTTTCCCGGCGACATACGGCTGAGTGAAGCGATCAAGGCGGCCAACCCGAACATCAAGATCGCCTTTGTCGGGCCGCACGTTTCGGTGCTGCCGGAGAAGAGCCTCCAGCAAGCGACCCAGGTTGATTTCGTGGTGCGCAAGGAATTTGACTACGCGGTAACGGATTTTGCCAAAGGCAAGCCGGTGGAAGAGATTGCCGGAGTTTCGTACCTCAAGAACGGCAAGGTAATCCACAACCCGGAAGGGCCGCAGATTTCCGACCTCGATTCCCTGCCCAACGTGACCGAGGTTTACAAACGCGACCTGGATGTCCGCCGGTATAACGTACCGTTCCTGCTGCATCCCTTCGTTTCGCTGTACACCACGCGCGGGTGCCCGGCGCAGTGCACCTTCTGCCTGTGGCCGCAGACGTTGAGCGGGCATGCGTGGCGGAAGCGGTCCACCGACGCCGTGGCGCGGGAAATGGCGCAGGCGAAGGAATACTGGCCGTACGTGAAGGAATTTTTCTTTGACGACGACACTTTCAACATCCAGAAGGCGCGGACGATTGAGCTGTGTGCGAAGCTGAAGCCGCTGAAGCTGACGTGGTCGTGCACCTCGCGCGTGACCACCGATTACGAAACGCTGAAGGCGATGCGCGATGCCGGATGCCGGCTGCTGATCGTGGGCTATGAGTCCGGCGACCAGCAAATCCTGAAGAACATCAAGAAGGGCGCGACGCTGGAGCGGGCACGCCAGTTCACCAAGGACTGCCACAAGCTGGGGCTGGTGATCCACGGCGACTTCATCATGGGCCTGCCCGGTGAGACCCGGGAAACGATTCGCCGCACCATTGATTTCGCCAAGGAACTGGACGTCGAGACCATCCAGGTCTCGGTGGCCCATGCCTACCCGGGGACGGAGTTGTTCGACTTCGCGGTGAGCAACGGTTTCATGGCCAACAAGGAGATGGTGGATATCGGCGGCCACCAGATGGCGCATATCGAATATCCCGGATTGCCGGCCGACGACATTATCGAGGCGGTGCACCGCTTTTATGACGAGTACTATTTCCGTCCCAAGGCGGTGTTCCGAATTGTGAGGAAGGCATTTTTCAATTCCGACGAGCGCAAGCGCTTGTACCACGAAGCCAAGTGCTTCTTGAAAGTCCGCGCCAACCGCAACCGCTGGGTCAAGCAGCAGCGGCAAAAGCCGATTGCGCCGCCGGTGGGTGGCAAACCGGCTTCGGAGGCGGAGCCGTCGGTGGTGGAACCCGCCAACGCCTGAGATAAATCATTGAACTTCCGCAAGCAAGCTACCCTGGCCGGGGTGGTGCTGTTTGGTGCCAGTGGCGATGTCGCGCTTTCGCGCGGCATGAAGTCCGTGGGCGCGCTCTCCCTCAGCCAATGGAGCCAAGTCATCCACGCCATCTTCACGCCTTGGGTCGTGGTGGGCATCATTCTGCTGCTGGGCTTCTTCGTCAGCTACCTGAGCGCTCTTTCCTTCGCCGACCTCACCTACGTGCTGCCCGCCACCGCGGTGGGATACATCCTGATGGCGGTGCTTGCCAAGTTTTTCCTGCACGAGAACATTTCGCCGTGGCGCTGGGCAGGGATTGCGCTGATCGCGCTGGGAGTCGGGTTGGTTACTGCCGGGCCCGCCAAGACGGCGACCGCGCGAGGCGTCCAGGGACATCCACCGCCGCCGGTCGGCAGCGCGTGACCAACTGGCACTACACCTGGGGGAGCATTTTGGCGGTGGTGGTGTTTTCGACCGCCGGCGACGTGCTGACATCGCTCGCCATGAAGCAGTCGGGCGACGTTGGACATCTGTTCCACAACAATGGGTTATGGGCAACAGTTAAAGTAGTGGTTGGGAATGTGACGCTGTGGATCGGGGTGGCGTTCATGGCGATGGCATTCTTTGCGCTGTTGTTTGCCTTGTCGTGGTCGGACGTAAGCCTGGTGGCGCCAGCCTCGGCGTCGCTGACGTTTATCGCCAATGCGATCACCGCCAAGATTTTTCTTCGCGAGCAGGTGGACCGGCAACGGTGGCTGGCCGCGATCCTGGTTGCCGCTGGAGTTGCTTTGGTGGCGAGGTAGGAAGAGCAGGTTTTAGGTTTTCGGTTTTAGGTTTTCGGCGTTAGGTTTTGCGCATTCGGTTTTACGTCCTCGCCTAACACCTGGAACCTAAAACCTAAGACCGATTAAACAGCCGCATAAAGCCCCTGGGCGACAAATCCTCAACCAAGAATCTGGCAGGCTTCCCTGCCGCGCGAGTCAGCGCCTCGGCGGCGAGGTAGCCGCTGCGCACCGCACCCTCCATTGTCGCGGGCCACCCGGTGGCGGTCCAGTCGCCGGCCAGGAAAACCCGCGGCCATGGCGAGGTTTGCGATGGACGATGCGAGTCGGCGCCGGGCAGCGGAGAGTAAGTGGCGTTCACTTCCTTAATGACCGTGGATTTCAGCAGCTTGGCATGGCTGACTTCAGGGAAAAATTCCGTGAGCTCCCGCAGGGCGAGATCGAGAATGTCCTGCTTCGATTTTTCGACCAAGTCCTTCGAGGAGCTCACTACCAGCTCCACGTAGCTGCCACTCGTGCCGTCCCTACGGGACTCTGATTCGTTTAGGTCGCCTACCCGGGGCTCACGCCCCGGGCTATGTACTGCCGCCCCTGCGGGGCTGTCGTCCGCAGCCGGTGGAGGCGTGTCCGCAGTACAGTCGAGGATTTCCGATTTGTGAAACATCCACTGAATGGTGCGGTCCAGGAGCACAGCGTGCGGCAGATCGGTGATCTGGCGATCGAACCAGAGGTGAATGCCGGTGATGGGAGAGGTCTGGAAGCGGTCGAGCATGGCGCGGAGCGGTGTTGCCGGAGCGTCCTCGGGCAGCATCCCCGCCAGCACGTTAAACGGGATCGCGAGGACGGCATAATCAAAAGCGGTTTCCTGGCCGCCGGCGCAGATGCGCACGTGGTCCCTCTCGGGGCGAAAGGCATCGGCGGCAGCACGCAATTGCACGCAACCGCCGTGGCGCTGGATGTGATCGCCGGCAATCCCGTAGAGGTCGGACAAGGGCAGCGCGGGCAGGCCGAGGGCGCCCGCTTGCGCCGAGTTGAGGAACGACTCGCGAAAAACCTGGGCCGCGTAGCGCGACGAAACACGTTCCAGATCCTCATTCAGCGCACTGACCAGCACCACGCGCCAGAAGCGGTCGATTGCCGGCTGTGTCTGCCCATGATCGCGGAGCCAATCGAGGAACGGCGGACTGTCGTCGGCGGGCAAGCGAGCCGTGAGCGCCAGCATGCCGCGCGCGATCGCCACCTTATCAGCGAACGAAAGGCAGGCGGCACGCAAAAACGACATCGCGCTGTGGAACGGCGCCGGCAATATTCCCGGCTCGATGACGGAGCGCCGGCCTCCGGGCTCAATAAACGTTAAGCGCCGGTACCAGCGGATTTTGTCCTGCGCGCCGATGCGCCGGTAGAAATCAACCAGGTTCGTACAGCAGCCCAGCAGCACGTGCTGGCAATTGTCCACCACTTCGCCGGTGCCGGGGTGCTGGTAGGACGAGGCGCGGCCTCCGAGGTAGGGACGTCGCTCGAACAGTGAGACGCGGAATCCGGCTTCGGCCAGCGCGCAACCGGCGGCCAGTCCGGCGAGGCCTCCGCCGATGACGGCTACCGCCGGTGGTTTCCGGACTGACGGGGTCATTCCGTGATCCGCCGCCACAGGCCCTTGCAGAGGATGCGGAGTTTTTCGCCGGTGGTGAGCCGCACGCGCTCGGTAAAGACGTCGTAGTCCCGGGCAGCAATTTTTTCCAGCAAGCGGCTGTAGATTTCGACCAGGGTCCAGAGTGCCGCCTGGCTGTCCTCGTCAATGTAAGGGATCAACTGCCGCCCGGAGTCGTAATACTGGCGGGCGCGATCCGCTTCCATCTCCAGCAGCGCACGAAATGCCGCCGGGTTCGGTGAACGAAACATGCTGGCGCCGATTGCGCAACGGTCAAGGTCTTCCTGCGGTAAATAGATGCGGCCCATGCCGGCGTCTTCCTTGACGTCGCGAATGATGTTGGTGAGCTGAAAGGCAATGCCGCAACGCTCGGCAAGAGCTTCCGCCGCGGGATCGCGATAGCCGAAGACGCGGATGCAGACCAGCCCGACAACGGAAGCAACGTGGTAGCAGTAGTTGTAGAGATCGTCGAATGTCGGGTAGAGCACGCCTGGACTGTCGGCCACCGGCTGTCGGCTATGGGGCCAGGGGACGTCCATGGCGGTGCCGTAGACCAGCGTCTCCAGCAGTTCAATCGGTATCTTGAAGCGGCGCTGGCTGTCGCCGACCGCCATGAGGACGGCGTCGTCGGTGGGTTCGCCGGCAACTACGTTATGCAGGGAGTCGAGCCAGGAATTGAGCTTGAGGCGCTTGTCTTCCGGCGTGAGCTGCGGGTCGTCGCTGATGTCGTCGGCGTGGCGCATGAACGCGTACACGGCGCTGAGGGCATCGCGCTTGCGTCGCGGCAGCACGAGAAATGCGTAGTAGAAATTGCGCGCCGCCTTGCGCGTAATGTGCCGGCACACACCGTACGCAGTACGCAGTTGCACGGGCGCAGCGCGGGGCGCGCTCGGGGCCTGGCCGGTTTGGGCGAGGACGGTCATAGCGGACGCGGACGGCGTGAATTCACCACAGAGGCACGGAGACACAGAGGAATAACCAAGGCAGTTCTTTCATTGGCTCCGTATCTCTGTAGTGAGTTCATGTTCAGAAGAGTTTCCCCAGCGCCGCACGCGCGACCAGGGCGAGTTTTCTTGCCTTGGAAATAGCCGGGCGTCTGGTTAAAACATCGAAGTGCTGGCGCTCGATGGCATTCAAAATTTCCTGGCCGCCGCGGGTAAACAGTTCGATATCAGGCGCCAGCTCTTTGTCCACTTTGCGCGCCAGCGGGAAGCCGCGGTGGAACCATTCGCGCGCGCGCGCAACCTCGAATTTCATCAGCTCGCGAAATTGCGGGGTGAAGCGGCGGCTGGCGATGTCCTGCTCGCTGACGCCGAAGTGCTGCATGTCTTCCAGGGGAATGTAAATGCGGCCTTTGCCGTAATCGGTCCAGACGTCCTGCCAGAAATTCGCCAATTGCAGCGCGGTGCAGGTGAAGTCGGAAAGCTGCTGGCGTTCGTCGTCGCAATAACCGCAGGCGTAGAGCACAAGCCGGCCGACGGGATTGGCCGAGTAGCGGCAATACGCCAGCACCTCGTCAAAGGTTTGATAGCGGCCGACGGTCTGGTCCTGGCGGAAGGCCTTCAGCAGGTCAGCAAAAGGCTCACGCGGGATGTTGCACTCGCGGATGGTTTCCCGCAGCGCGATAAAGACGGGGTGGGTGGGACGTGCCGGGTTTCGCGATGACGGTCCCGCCTCAAGCTTTTCTACATCTCTCCGCACATCGGGGGGCGGCGCCTGCACCAGGCTCAAGTAGGTTGCATTCAATTCCCCCTCCCACTCTTCCAGCAGGCGCAAGGACTGCTGCGGGTCGCCGACTTCGTCGCCCAGATCATCCGAAATTCGGCAGTAGGCGTAAACACTGTGGAAATGGGGGCGAACGCGCTCGGGAAGAAACCAGGTGGCGACGGAAAAATTCTCGTAATGGCTGCGCGCCAGGCGCTCACAGTAGGCACGTGCCTCCGGCAGCGACGGCGCCTGCTCGGGAATGGCGTATTCCGGCGGGAGTCCGGCAAAGGGGACGGAATTGGGGGCGGCGTTCAAACAGCCTCATTTAACCACGAAGGACACGAAGGCGCACGAGGGCCTTTGTAGCCCTTCGCGTCCTTTGTGGTTTGTCTTAGTGCCCGGGAATGATGGCGGTCTTGATGTCGCCATTCCGGTTGAGCATGTGACGCAACACTTGCTGCAAGCGCGACAGCGGCGCTTCCCCGGTAATGTAGTCGGCGCCGCGGATCTTGCGCTCGGCGATCAGCGCGAAGGCCTTGCGAACCGTTTCCGGCGTGTGATGGAACGTGGCCTTCAGAGCGATCTCGGAATAGTGCAGGCGATTGGTATCGAGCGCGACCTTGGTGCCGCTGGCACAGCCGCCGAAGAAATTTACGGTGCCGCCCTTGCGGACCATGTCAACGGCCCACTCCCAGGCTTCTGGGCGGCCGACCGCTTCGATGACAACGTCGGCGCCGCGGCGATCGGGAGTGAGGGCGCGCACGGCATCCACGGGGTCCTGGACCTGGGTGATCTGGACGACGTCGTCGGCGCCCAGCCGCTTGGCGGCTGAGACCTGCGAGTCGCGCTTGGCGACGGAGATCACGTTGCATCCCTTGAGCTTGGCGACTTGCACAAACATCAGGCCGATGGGGCCGCCGCCGATGACGACCACGGTATCGCCGATTTCCGGGTTGGTCTCGTGGAGCCCGCGCAGGACGCAGGCCAGCGGCTCGACCATCGCCGCTTCTTCGTAGCTCACGTTGCTGGGCACTGCCAGCATGTTGGCTTCTACGATGCGGCGGGGAATCTTGATGTACTCGGCATAAGCGCCGTTATTGAAGAGCAGGTCCTCACAAAGATTTTCCTGGTGCTTGGAGCAGTAGAAACACATCTGGCAGGGCGCCGAGTTAAGCGCCACCACGCGCATGCCGGTGCGGAAGCTCTTAACGCCGGGTCCAACCTCCTCGATGACTCCGGCCAATTCGTGGCCGAACAGGGCCGGCGGGACAATCATGCGGGCATGATATCCGCGCTGGTAAACCTTGAGATCGGTACCGCAGGTGAGCGCGACTTGGACCTTGATCAGAACCTCGCCGTGGCCGACCCGGGGGATGGGTACTCGCTCAATTTTCACGTCCTCTTTGCCGTAGAGGACCGCTGCTGTCATATGTCCGTTCACTAGCATTCCTTCCCTGGTGCAACTGCTGGAACGATTACCTACGCGGTGGGAACCTTGGGTTCCACTGCCGGCTGGATGACGATTTTCATCGATTCCGGCCGGGGATGAGCCGCTAAGTTCAGTGCTTCCAAGGCGCTGGACAGGGGAAAACGGTGAGTAATGAGCCGCTCCAAATCCATTTCACGGCGGCAAACAAAACTCACGGCTTCGGCCTGGAGATCAACGGAAGCGCTGTAAGAGCCCAATAGAGTTTTCTCGTCTACACAGATTGCGGCGGGATCGATAATGGCCTCTCCTCGAACCGTCTGCGCGAAAAGTAATATCCTGCCACCCGGCCGCGCAGCCGCCACCGCCGCAGGTATCAAAACCGTCCCGGCAACCGCCAGAACGACGGCGTCAGCCCCACGCCCCTCAGTCCATTGGCGCACCGTTTGGACAGCATCGGAGCGCGAAGCATCAATGGATCTGCTGAGTCCAAAGCCTGCAGCTATTGTAAGCCTCGGAGGGAATAAATCGGAAGTGAATACCTTTGCACCTGCTCGTTGGGCCAATACTCCCAACAGGATACCGATGGATCCTTGTCCCATAATGAGCACGGTCTCGTCGCGCTCCAGAGCCAAGGTCTGAATTCCCTTCAGGCAGGTATTGACGGGCTCAATGAACGAGGCCTGCTCGAAAGACACATCCGGCGGCAGTTTGACGACGCCGCCCTGGGCGACGATCCAGTCCATGACCCGGACATACTCAGAAAAGCCGCCACCGCTGGGCTCGTAGCCAGCGGTACAACCAACTTGCTTGTAAACCGGGCACTGGGCGAACACCTTGTGCCGGCAGTAAAAGCAGTCGCCGCAGGGGATGTGATGAAAAACGCTGACCCGATCGCCCAGCGCATAGCCGCTTACTCCGGCGCCAACTTGCGCCACCACGCCGGCCGTCTCGTGGCCGAAGATGCGGGGCGCGGAATGGGAACCGGTGCTGATCTTTTTCAAGTCGGTGCCGCAGATGCCGCAGGTGTGAACCTTCAGCAGGAGCTCGCCTGCGCCGATTTTCGGAACCGGAACGATTTCCAGGCGCATGTCGTCCCTGCCGTGATACACGGCGGCGCGCATGTTGGTGGGGATGAGAGTTGCATCTCGGTGTGCCCCGGTCTGTGTGGCAGTCGGCATTACGATGTTTTTTCCGACAGCGCCGGTTGGGGCGCCGCGCCTTGCTGCTCAATAAGATGAGCCAGAGCCCGGCAAAGTTCCTGAGATGCGCGGGCAGTATTGCGGGCAAGCCGCGCCAGCGTGCCCCAGGTGGCCGGCCGCAGCGCGCAAGCAGCCAGCAGGCGCGCGGTGCGAATGCGTCCGCGAGAGTCGATGAAGCGCTCGAATGAAGGCATGGGAAAGTCCGCCGGCTCCGATACAGCCTTGAGCGCCATGAATTGACACTCGTGCTGGCCCGCGACCAGGGCTACGGCAGCGGCTTCCATGTCAACCGCATGGCCGGCGAAAGCGCCCGTGATCCGACGCTTGGCGTCGCGATCGAGCACCGAAGAAGCGCTGACCAGGACACCGTCGGCGCCGCCGGAGTCGAAGCGCGCGCCGGTGCCAAGATCCACGACCGTTGCCGGATGAAGAATCTGTCCCACCTTCAATTGCGAATCCAGTGCTCCCGCCAAACCCGCCGAGATGATGATGCGGGGCTGCTCGGAATCGAAGACGGCGACCGCAGCCTGACGCGCCAGCCGTGCCCCAATCCCGGAACAAACCACTAGAACTCGGTTACTCGCAAAGGCCGGAAACGTAACATCGCCGGAAACGAGCTGCCGGCGAGGCCAGCGGCGCACCAGCGGCCGGACTTCACGTTCCAGGGCGGCGATAATGGCAACGTCAACCGACATAGCCATTCGCTTGAAACCACTCGGCGGCCCGGCGCAGGGCATCGTCCACCGCTATTATGTTCCAACCCAACTCGCGCTGCGCTTTCTCGGACGACACCCACATTTTTTTCCGGCCCATGCGAACCGCGTCCAGCGTGACGCGGGGTTCGCGGTGCAGGAATCGCCCGCTGACGAAGGTATCGACGGCGCCCGCTGCCAGCGCGAACACATAGGGCAGTCGAATCCTGGGCGCTGCCAGTCCGGTAATCGCGGCAAGTTTGTCCAGGATCTGTTTCAGCGTCAGATTCTCGCCGCCCAGGATATAGCGTTCGCCCGGGATTGCCTTCTCCAGCGCCGCAATGTGCCCGCGGGCAACCTCGCGCACGTCCACCAGGTTCAAGCCGGTATCCACGTAGGCGGGAAATTTTCGCTTGAGAAAATCGAGGATGATCCGCCCGGTGGGAGTGGGTTTGATATCGCCCTCGCCGACCGGCGTGGTCGGATTCACCACCACGACATCGCCGCCCGACCTTCCGGCCTCGATCGCCACCTGCTCGGCAATGAACTTGGAGCGCTTGTAGTGGCCGATCATGTCCTGCAGGCGCACCGGCGAATTCTCGTCGGCGGGGTGGCCGTTGCCGGTGAATCCCATGGTCGCGACACTGGAGCAATAGACAATTCGCCGCACGCCGGCCTGCCTGGCAGCATCAATCAGCGCCCGCGTGCCCTCGACGTTGGAGCGATACATGGACTGCATGTCGGCGGCATCGCGCGTCCACAGCCGGTAATCGGCGGCAACGTGAAACACCACGTCGCAGCCCGCGATCGCGGTGCGCAGCGAACCGGACTCTCGCAGATCGCCGACCACACGTTCGGCATGCAGGCCGTCGATGTTTCTGGTCGGACTCGAGGCTCGCACCAGCAGGCGCAGATCGGCGCCCTGGTTCGCCAATTCGCGGGCCACGTGGCTTCCGACGAAGCCGGTCGCTCCTGTCACAAACGCTTTCATGGAAACTGCTATTCGAGCTTTTCAGGCTGCAGCGAAATGCCCTTCTCTCCAGCGGCCTTTCGCTCCCAGTATTGCCGCACCCAAGCCTCCCAACTGTTTCCGGCTGCCATGTCGCGACCGGTGAAGGCGAGGGCGGCAATGTCGGCGTAGGAGACCGAAGTCTTTCCTGCTCCGTTCTTGGGCACCAGACGGACCAAGGAATCGGCGAGCGTGCCCCCGGGACGGCGGTCGAATATATATCCTTCGATCTGGGTGCCGTCCTTGCGTGTGATGAGCACGTCGCCGCGGTAGTCGAAGGCGCACTCCAGAGCCTGACGCAATTCGTTTTCGTCGGCCAGTTCGGGCACCCAGCCTTCGAGTTGCTCGCGGGCGCCGCGCTCAATGACTTCCAGGGCGTCAGGATCGTGCTCTGGTGTCCCGGCGCGATGTCCTGCTTCGCGGCCAGTCACACCCGTGTCTCCTGCGGCGCATCGCTTTCGATCTGCACCAGCGGATTAAAGGCGTGCACCGGGCGGACAGGTTCGTGAAGCAGTTCCAGCGCTTTTGGATCCGGGTAGCGGCTCGACATCGTGGCACGAACCGTGTCCCAGAACCCGCGCAGCGAACTGAACGTGTCATTCACCGCCGAGGCTTCGTAGCCGCTATGCACCATGCAGTTGGCGCACTTGGGATTGCCGGATTCGGTGCCGTAGCCGGCCCACTCGGTGGTTTGCATCAACTCGGCAAAGGTATCCGCATAGCCGTCCTGGAGCAAGTAGCAGGGCCTTTGCCAGCCGAAAACATTGAACGTCGGCATGCCCCAGGGCGTGCACGGATAATCGCGCTTGCCCATCAGGAACTCGAGGAAGAGCGGCGACATATTGAAGCGCCAGTTTTCCTTCCGGTTGGAGAGAATGGCGCGGAAGAGCCGGCGGGTGCGGGCACGCCCCAGAAAGTGGCTCTGGTCGGGCGCCTTGTCGTAGGAGTATCCCGGGGAGAGCATCATGCCCTCGACGCCGAGTTCCATCATCTCGTCAAAGAACTCGCGCACGCTGCTGGGGTCGGCGCCGTCGAACAACGTGGTGTTGGTGGTGACGCGGAAGCCGCGGCGCAGCGCCTCCCGGACGCCGTCGACTGCCTTGTCATAGCCGCCTTCCAGGCAGACGGAAAAATCGTGATGCTCGCGCTGGCCGTCCACGTGGACGGAGAAAGTCAGAAACTTGCTCGGCTGGAACAGATCGATTTTCTGCTTGAGCAGGAGCGCGTTGGTGCACAGGTAAATGTATTTCTTGCGCGCGACCAGGCCGGCGACGATTTCGCCGATCTGCGGGTGCAGCAAAGGCTCGCCACCGGGGATGGCAATGGTGGGAGCGCCACATTCTTCCACCGCGCGAAAGCACTCTTCCGGCGTGAGCTGCATTTTCAGCACGTGGCCGGGATACTGGATCTTGCCGCAGCCGGCGCAGGCCAGGTTGCAGCGGAACAACGGCTCCAGCATGAGGACGAGCGGGTAGCGCTTGCGTCCTTGCAGCTTCTGCTTCAGGACGTAGCTGGCGACCGTCCACATCTGCGAGACCGGCACGGGCATTACGCTTCTCCCAATTCGGTTTGCGGCGCGCTATTTGGCGAACCCGGAACGGCGGCGGAATTTTCGGCCGCCATCATGACTTTCTGGTACGTCGCCATCGCCAGCAACGGGAAGTACTCGGCGTACATGTGGTACTTGAGATAAAAGACTTTCGGGAACCCGGTGCCGGTGTTCCATTTTTCCCGCCACGAGCCGTCGCGCCGCTGCGTCTGGAGCAGGTAGGCGATTCCCTTGTGCACGCAATCGCTGCGCGTGTCGCCGGCGGCGAGCAGACCCAGGATGGCCCACGCGGTCTGCGAGGCCGTGCTCGGCCCCACGCCACGGGCTGCCGGATCGTGATACGACCAGATGCTCTCGCCCCATCCGCCGTCCGGGTTCTGCACCATGCGGAGCCATTCGGCGGCCTGCTGGATGTAGGGCTCGTTACGGTCAACCCCGATGGCTTCCAGCCCGCGCAGTACGAGGTGCGTGCCGTAGATGTAATTACAGCCCCAGCGGCCGAACCAGGAACCGTCCGGTTCCTGCTCGGCGAGGATGAACTTGATGGCCCGCTGCACCCGCTTGTCGGCCTGGGTATAGCCGTGCGCGGCCAGCATTTCCAGCACGCGGCCGGTGATGTCCACGGTCGCCGGATCGAGCATGGCGTTGTGGTCGGCGAAGGGAATGTACTGGAAGACGAGCTTGTCGTTGTCCTTGTCGAAGGACGCCCAGCCGCCGTCCTTGCATTGCATGGAGAAGACCCAATCGATGGCGCGGGTGACCGACTCGTGCTGGTAGCGCTCGTTGGGATGATCCACGTGGTCCAGCGCCAGGCACACCTGCGCGGTGTCGTCCACGTCAGGGTAAAACTCGTTGTTGAATTCGAAGTACCAGCCGGAGGGCTGTCCCTTGGGGTTCTTGACCGACCAGTCCCCCTTGTGCGTGACCTGTTTCTTGAGCACCCAATCGGCGGCGGCGACCATGCGCGGGTCTTTTGGGTTGACGCCGCTCTGACCGAGTGCGTACAGCGCGTACACGGTGTCCCATACCGGCGACTTGCACGGCTGCATGCGGAAGGTGTTCCCTTCCTCGATGCCGAGGGCTTCGAACTCGTCCATCGCGCGGATGAATTGCGGATCATCCACCGAGTATCCGAGACAGCGCAGCGCGATGATGGAGTTCATCATGGCCGGATAAATCGCGCCCAGGCCGTCGCTCATCTCGAAGCGCTCCAGCATCCACTGTTCGGCGGCGCGCAGCGCGACGGAGCGCAGCGGCCGGATGTGGATGCGTTCCAGCCAGTGCGTCACGCGATCGAGGAAGAGGAAGAAATTCCGCCAACCGAAGAAGTGCGAGTCCCAGTGCAGGTAGAGATTGCAGTTGTCGCGCCCTCCCGGAAAAAGTTCCTCGATGCCCAGTTCCGGCGGAATTTTCTTGTACGGCTTCTTCGCGTACACGATTGCCAGCGGGATGAAAATGGCGCGCGACCAGGAGGAAATCTCGTAGATGTTGAACCAGAACCAGTTGGGAAACAGCATGATCTCCGGTGGAATCGCGGGCACGGCGAACCAGTCATACTGTCCGAAAAAGCAGAGATAAATCTTGGTGTAGGTGTTGGCGCAACTGGGCCCGCCGAGCTCACGGATCTTGCTGCGCGCGCGCGCCATGGCGGGGTGCTGCGCGCTGTAGCCGGCCAGCTTGAGGGCAAAATACGCCTTCACCGAGGCGCTGACATCGGAGGGACCGTCGGGAAAAATAGGCCAGCCGCCGTCTTGGTTCTGGTGGTCGAGAATCCAGCGCGCCGCTTTCTGGAATTTGTTGGGATCACCCGTGCCCAGCAGGGTGTGCATGGCAATGTAGTCGGACTCGAGCGTGGTGTCCGCCTCGAGTTCGCCACACCAGTACCCGTCCTCGTGCTGGACAGAGAACAAATACTTGCGCGCCGCGTCCAGCGACGCGGCGACGCGGCTCACGATATCGTCGATCTTGCCAAACTTCATCAGGGTTTCTGGGGGACAAACCCGCCCGAATTCTCCTTCTGACGGGATTACTCCGCCGCGGCTGCGGCCGGAGCGCTGCCAATCGCCTCGACAATTTCAGGCGGCAGCCCGAACCGGACATTTTCCGGCATCACTTCCACTTCCCTGAGACGGGTAAAACCCTTCCCGCGCAGGAATTCAACCACTTCTTCCACCAGGCACTCCGGCGCACTCGCTCCCGCGGTGACGGCCACATTGCGCACCGACTGCAGCCACTCCGGCCGGATGGCGCGATAGTTTTCGATCAAATACGACGGCGTGCGCAGGCTCCCGGCTACCTCCACCAAGCGCTTGGAGTTGGAGCTGTTATCGGAGCCGACCACCAGCAGCAGGTCGACCTCGCTGGCAATGTGCTTCACCGCCGTCTGCCGGTTTTCGGTGGCATAGCAGATGTCCTGGGCGGCCGGGCCGGTGATGTTGGGAAACTTGTTCTTCAGCGCCTCGACAATGCCGCGAGTTTCATCGAGGCTGAGGGTGGTCTGGGTCAGGTAAGCCACCCGATCGGGATCGGGCACGTGGAGTTTTTCCACGTCCTTCGCCGAACCAACAACCTGGGTCGCCGCCGGAGCTTCGCCCAGGGTGCCGATCACTTCGTCGTGGTCGCGGTGACCGATCAGGATCAACGAATACCCTTCCTTGGCGAAACGGATGGCCTCGACGTGCACCTTGGTCACCAGAGGGCAGGTGGCGTCGATTACCCGCAAGTTCCTGTCTTTGCTGGCGTCGCGGACCTCGGGGGCAACGCCGTGGGCGCTGTAGATGACGCGCTCCCCGGCCGGGACCTCGTCCACGTTGTCCACAAAAATCGCGCCCTTGGCCGAAAGCTCCTCGACCACGTAGCGGTTATGGACAATTTCCTTGCGGACGTAGATGGGCGGGCCGAAGGTCTCGAGCGCGATGCGGACAATGTCGATGGCGCGCACCACGCCGGCGCAAAAGCCACGCGGCTTCAATAACAACAGCGATTTCTCGTGATTGTCGGTCATCAATCCTGACCGGCTGCCCAGAGCCGGTATACCCCTCACCCTTGGTAGTATAAACGATGCAAACCTAGCTTGCCCCGATGCGTACCGTCAATGTAAATACCAGACAATGCGGGGATTAACATCGGTCGGCGCTAATCCGCAGTGAACAGCGCCCAGAAATCGCGGGCGGAAAGTGCGGCTTGGACTGGCGTGGCGCCGCCCTACCTCGGAGTTCCTGCCTTCAGCATTTGCTCGGCGTGCTTGAGCGAGGTTTCAGTGACCTTGGCCCCGCTCAACATGCGGGCCAGTTCCTCGCGGCGTTCGCGGTCGTCCAGACGGCGGAGGATGGTGTGGGTGCGTCCGGCCACTGCCTTCTTTTCGATGACGTAATGCTGATCGGCAAAGCAGGCAATCTGCGGCAGGTGCGTAATGCAGAGCACTTGCGACGTGGCGGCGAGCTCTTTCAGCTTCTTGCCGACGGCCTCCGCCGCGCGCCCGCCGATGCCGATATCAATCTCGTCGAAGACCATGGTGCGCTGCGTCTCGTTACTCCGCCGTCGCGTGCGCGATTCGATGGTCGCCTTCAGCGCCAGCATGACGCGCGACATTTCGCCGCCGGAAGCGATCTGCTCCACCGGCTTCAGCGGTTCGCCCGGGTTGGTCGCGATCAGGTATTGCACCTGGTCGAACCCGGAGCCGCTCCAGTTCTGCTCGTCGTCTGAACCATCCACCTGCACGCGGAAGCGGGCCTTCATCGCCAACTCGTTCACTTCCTGCTCGACCAATTTTTCCAGGCGGCGCGCGGCCTCGGTTCTTTGGCGCGAGAGTGCCCGCGCGGCTGCCAGATACTGTGCGGCCTCTGCCGCCAATTCCGCACGCAGATTGCGCAGCACCTCGTCCTTGTTTTCGATCTCGTTCAGCTTGCGCGCAGCTTCTTCGCCAAACGCGATGACGGCATCCAGCGACTCTCCGTACTTGCGCTTCATGCGATCGAGCGTGGCCAGCCGGTCTTCGATCTCGGCCAGCCGTTCCGGGGAGGCGTTGATGGCTCCGGCATACTCGCGCAAGGTGGCGCCCAGGTCTTCGGCGACGATGCGCGCCGATTCCAGCGATGACAGCGAGTCCTGGAAGGTCGGGTCGTAACGCGCGAGTTCCTCGATCTGCCGCGAAGCCGCCCGCAATGAGCTGGCGGCCGAGGCGTCGCCTTCGTACAGCAGGTCGTAGGCGGTCATGGCAGCGAGGTAGATTTTCTCGGCATTGGCGAGGACGCGCTTCTCCGCCTGCAGCCGCTCATCTTCGCCCGCCTGCAGCCGCGCGCTCTCGATCTCCTTCTTCTGGAAGCTCCACAGATCAATCAGGCGCAATTTGTCCTGTTCGCCGCGTTCCAACTCGGCGATGCGGCCGCGGATTCCATGCCACGTGCCGAACGCGGCGGCCGCTGCGGCGGCATCGCATCCGCCGAACCGGTCCAGCAGCTTCAGCCGCGCGGCGGCGTCGAAACCCAGGATGGACTCGCTTTGCGCGTGCACCGACGCCAGCATGGGCGCGAGTTGCTTGAGCACGGCGACCGTCGCCGGCTGGTTGTTGACGAACACGCGCCCGCGCCCACCGCCGGCGATTTCGCGGCGCAGAATAATTTCGCAATTGTCGGAGTCGATGCCGTTCTGTTCCAGGACCTGAGCCGCGCGTCGGTCGTCCACCTCGAAGACCGCCGACACCACCGCCTTGTCCGCCCCGTGCCGGATGATGTCGCTGGTGGCCTTTTCGCCGAGCAGCAACGCCAGCGCGTCGATCAGGATCGACTTGCCCGCGCCGGTTTCGCCGGTCAGCAGGTTTAGTCCCGGGGCGAATTCCACCACCACGTGATCGATGACGGCATAGTTCTCGACGCGCAGTTCGAGGAGCACCGGAGATTCCTGTGCGAGAAATTCGTGCGCAGAATAGCACGACTGCCGGTTTCAAGTTGCCAGTTACGTTTTCCGAGTGGAAGGCATCAAAGCTTAGGTGAGACCCGGAGCGGCCAGCGTGGCCTGGCGTGAAATGCTGACTTCAGCGATCATGAGCGTTCAACCTGGACCAACTACGGCAACAACTTACTCCCGCGGCGCTGGTCTATAATTGAGTCCAGTTGTGGGACAAATTTCCTGAAGAAGGATGATGCTTATTCCCCCCTTTCTTTCGTTTGTCATCGGCGGTGAGATCACCAACATGGTTTGGCAGACCGGTCCGGTCGCCAAGGTAGTTCTCGCCATTCTGCTGTTCTTCAGCCTCCTCTCCTGGTCCATCATTCTTTCGCGATGGAACCTGCTGCGGCGGGCGCGCGTGCAAAGCGGGCGGTTCTTGCGCGCTTTCCGGCGGGCGCAACGCTTCCAGGACATTGCCGCGGTGGCGGAGCAGTTCAGGCCCAGCCCGCTGGTGGCCGTCTTCGTGAGCGGATATGAAGAGTACAAGCGCTCGCGGGGCAACACCGCTCCCGTCCAGCGCGCCATGCAAATCGGCGCCTCCGAGGAATTGACGCGGCTGGAACGCCGCCTGCCCTGGCTCGCGATCACCGCCGCCACCACTCCGTTCATCGGATTGTTCGGCACCGTGTGGGGCATCATCGATGCCTTCCACGGCCTCGGCACCGCGGGAGCGGCGACCTTGCGCGCGGTCGCGCCCGGGATTTCCGAGGCGCTGATCACCACCGCCGCCGGCCTGTTCGCCGCCATCCCGGCGTTGATCGCCTACAACCTGTTTGGCAACGACCTGCGGGAGTTCGGCAAGCGCATGGACGACTTCTCGCTGGAAATGCTCAACGCGGTGGAACGGGCCGGCGCCGAGACGCCGCGCCGCGTCGCCGCCCCGGAACCGGAGTTGCGGTAATGGCGTTCACCGATTCCAACGGCCGCACCCGCTCTGCGCTGGCCGACATCAACATCACGCCGCTGGTGGACGTGGTGCTGGTGCTGCTGATCATTTTCATGCTGACCGCGCCCATCCTGCAGTCCGGCATCGAGGTGGACGTTCCGAAAACCAAGACGGTGAAGGAAATCACGGAAGAGCGCCTGGTGATCAGCATCGACAAGCAGCAGCGCGTGTTTCTCGGCAACGATCCCATCAACATCCACCAGATTGCGGACACGTTGCGCAGGAAGGTCCGCGATCCGCAACACCAATCCATTTTTCTTCGCGCCGACGAGAATGTTCCGTTCGGCGCGTTTGCCACGGTGATGGACGCCGTCAAGCAGGCGGGAATCACCAACGTCAGCATCGTCACCCAGCCCCTGAACGCCAATGCCGGCAAGCGCTGATATCTATACCGAACGGGAGAACTGGCAGCAGCCGCTGGCCTGGTCGGTGGCGCTGCACGGGATGCTGCTCGCGTCCATGCTCATTTACGGGGCCATTTTCGGGCGCTTCTCCGGCGAATCCTGGGGCGGCACCGGCTCCGGCGGAAGCGCCATGAGCGCCACCCTGGTCAGCACCATCCCGCTGCCACATGCCCCGACACAGACGCAGAATATTCTGGCCAACGAATCGAAGGGGCTGACGCAATCGTTGCCCAAGGTGAAAGAAGAACCAACCCCGGAGGCGATCCCGATCCCGGAGAAGGACAACAAGCGGCGTCCCGAGCCGAAGACCCGCACCTCGACCCAGACGAAACCCCGCCCGGAGGAAGAGGTGAGCAATGTGGTGCCGTTCGGACAGGGCGGTCCCGTAAGCGGGCCCTACGGCGTGTTCAGCGCCGCCAACGCGAAAGGCGGATTCGGGTTCAACGGCGGCAGCGGAGATTTCGGTTCGCGCTTCGCGTGGTACGTCCGGGTGGTGCAGCAGAAGGTTTCGGAAAACTGGCTGAAATACGAGATCGACCCGAATATCCACGACGCGCGCCGGGTTTACATCACCTTCGAAATCACGCGCAGCGGGCAGCCGGCCAACGTGCAGATTGAGCAATCCAGCGGCGTGCCGTCGCTGGACCAGTCGGCGGTGCGCGCGCTGCAACGCATCGACTCTTTTGGGCCCTTGCCCAATGAGTACGCCGGAAACCGCGTCTCGGTGGAATTCTGGTTTGATTACCGGAGGTAGGAAATTTGCAATTGGTAATTTGTAATTGGCAATTTCCGCGGCGGAAATGCGCGACGCAGTGGAAAATTACAAATTACAAATTGCAAATTACAAATCAATGATGAAACGAATTGTTCCAGCATTTCTCGCGATCCTGTTGCTGACGTCAGTGTCTTTCGCCCAGAACGACTGGATCCGTACCGGCACTGGGCTCGGGGTCGAAAAAGTCCGCCTTGCGGCGCCCGACTTCAAGCAAACGTCGGCGGATCCGGCCAGCGGCCAACTGCTCAAAGCGTTCGACGACACGCTCTGGAACGACCTCAGCCAGGCCGGCATTTTCGACGTCGTCTCCAAGAGCTTTTATCCGCTCCAGGTGCCGGGCTCGCCCGAGGAAGTGAAACTGGACGCGTGGGCAAATCCTCCGACCAATGCCAGCATGCTGGCGTTCGGCAACCTCAACGCCTCGACCGGCGACGTGGTGGTGCAGGGCTGGCTGTACGACGTAAAGAACTCGCAGTCGCCGCAGGTGCTGGGCAAGCAATACCGCGAAAAGGCGACGGAAGAGAACGCGCGCACCATCGCGCACCGCTTCGCCGACGAGATCATCTTTCGCCTGGGCGGCGGCATCCAGGGCATCGCGGAGAGCAAGATCGCTTTCGTCAGCAGCCGGGCCGGCAACAAGGAAATCTGGCTGATGGATTATGACGGCGCGAATCAGCGCCCGTTGACGCACCTGGGCTCGATCGCGCTGTCGCCGCGCATTTCGCCCGATGGTTCGCGGGTCGCCTTCAGCGCTATCACCGGCGGCGGCTGGAACATTGGGATGTACTCGCTCGACCTCGGCCGCACCGTGTCGTTTCCGCGTTTCGGCGGCACCAACCTCTCGCCGGCCTGGGCGCCCGACGGGAAACGGATCGCGTTCTCATCGTCGCGCACCGGCGATCCGGAAATTTTCATCGCCGAGGCTGACGGCTCACACCTGCGGCGCGTCACCGCCTACCGCGGACCGGACGTGTCGCCGGTGTGGAACCCGAAGACCGGCTCGCAGATTGCGTGGGTCAGCGGGCGCAGCGGCCTGCCGCAGATCTACGTCATGGAGGCCGATGGCACGAACCCGCAGCGCATTACCGACCAGGGCTATGCCGTGTCGCCGTCGTGGTCGCCCAACGGGCAGTACCTCGCCTTCGCCTGGATCCGGCACTACGGGCCCGGCATGCCGGGAGCGCAGGACATCTACATCATGGATATCGCCAGCAAGCAGATTGTCCAGTTGACGCACGAAGCCGGCCGCAACGATTTCCCGTCTTGGTCTCCGGACGGGCGGCACCTGGTATTTCAATCCAACCGCTCCGGCGGCGAACAGATCTGGACCATGCTGGCCGACGGTACCGAGCAGCACCGCTTGACCAGCGCCGGTCACAATACGCAGCCCAACTGGAGTTGGAAATAAGAACACGGCTGGGGCGCATTGTGCATCACACGATGGGGTGGTGTCGCGAATGTATAGGAAACGATTTAGGCTTTGCGGGTGTACATTGTAAGTTTGCAGGCAGGACGCCGGACGATTCCTAGCAGCCACCGGCCGCTGAGTTGCTTGGGTTCACTTGCGATGTACGGGAGGAGAGAAGTGAATCACGACAGGTTGAAGTGGATTATTCTCATCGTTCTTTTGGGCAGTGTGCTGACTCTGGGCGGTTGCAAGAAGAAAGTCGCTACGCAGCCCCCGCCGCCACCGCCACCACCGCCGGCAGCGCCGACGGCTTCACTGAGCGCCAGTCCCGACACAATTCAGACGGGGCAATCGAGCACGCTGACATGGCAGACGCAAAACGCTACCGATGTCATGCTCGACGGCAGCAATGTGAATCCCGGCGGCTCGCAGCGCGTGTCACCGACGCAGTCCACCACCTACCGGCTGGTCGCCAAGGGCGCCGGCGGCACCCAGGAAGCCACGGCGCGGGTGACGGTGACGCCACCACCGGCGCCGCCGCCCCAACCCAGCGCTACCGACGAGGAGATGTTCGGCCGGAACGTCAGGGATATCTACTTTGACTACGACAAGTACGATATCCGGGCGGACCAGCAGGCGGCACTGCAGGCCGCGGCGCAGTTCCTGGCGCAGCATCCCGCGACGCGCTTCACCATCGAGGGACATTGCGACGAGCGCGGCTCGACGGAATACAACCTCGCGCTCGGCGACAATCGCGCCAATGCGGTGAAGAACGCGCTGATCCAGGCCGGTGTGGGAACGGATCGTATCCACCCCATCAGCTACGGCAAGGAAAAACCGTTCTGCACCGAGTCCAGCGAGCAGTGCTGGCAACAAAACCGCCGTGGGCACTTCGTTTACCAGAGGTAGCAGCGGGGCTTTCAAGACGCGGGCACGGGCGAAGGCACTCGTGTCCGCGCCGGATTTGCCGATTTGCTGATTGGGTGATTTGCTGATTACCTCTACCCGCGACGGGATCAATTCGGCAAATCAGTAAATCGGCAAATCACCAAATCTGTTTTGCCCGCATCCAACACAGCAGCACAACCGAGCAGCCTTCTATGAAAACGTTGAAATTTTTCGCTCCCCTGGCATTACTGGTCGCCGCCGCCTTGCCCGCGTTTCCCGTCAGCAAGGAAATCGTTCAGCTCCAGACACAGGTGCAGGCGCTGCAGGACCAGATGGCGCGCATGCAGCAGGCTTTCGACGAGCGCATGGGCGTGATGCGAAACCTGATCGAGTCCAGCACCGACAAGATGAACCAGATCAATGCCGGCCTCGCCGACCTGCAGCGCACCCTGAAGCAGCAGCAGGCCGACGGCGGCAGCCGCACCGACCAGGTTTCCGGGCAAATCCAGGCGCTGAACGACTCGGTGGATGAAGTCAAGGCGCGCATGGGCAAGATCGGCAACCAGCTCGAGGCCATGCAAAACGCGCAGACCACATTGCCGGCCGGGGCTACGACCGGCCAGCCCCCCGCTCAGCCGGCGCAGCAGCAGGCGCCTCCGCCCGAGGTGCTCTACAACAACGCGCTGCGCGACTTTAACGCTGCCAAGTACGACCTGGCGTCGCAGGAGTTTGCCGATTACCTGAAGTTCTATCCCAACACCGAACTCGCCGGGAATGCGCAGTTCTACGTCGCCGACCTCGCCTACCGGCAGGGCAATTACGAGCAGGCGGTGCTGGAATACGACAAGGTCCTGGAACAGTATCCCGGCGGCAACAAGGCTCCGGCGGCGCAACTGAAAAAGGGATTTGCGTTGCTGGAACTGGGACGCCGCAATGATGGAGTCCGGGAGCTGAACAGCCTGATCCAGCGCTACCCGCGGTCGCTGGAATCCGACCAGGCACGCAAGCGGCTGGCTTCGCTGGGTGCAAAGCCAAGCGCGGCACGTCCCGCGCGCCGGCCGGGGGAGTAGCATATCGGGTGATCGGATGATCTGGTGATCTAAAGCGGGGCAGGTTTTAGATCACCCGATCGCCTGATCACCAGATCACGAGATGCTCCGCGACCGGCAACTTCATTTCAGATCCAGGCTCCGCAAGCAGTAGCGAATTTCCTGCGCCATTTCGATCACGCGCATTCCTTCCTTGACCATCAGCTTGCAGGAGATGGCCGCGCGCGGCTGCGTGCCCTCACCCATGTCGTACACCACGCGGCAATACTGGCAGTCCTCGTTCCAGCAGAAGCGGCCGTACGTTGCTGCGCCCTTCAACAGAAGAAAGTCTGCCACGTACTCAGAAGTGAACGCCTTACCGCAATTCCTCCATGCACTCTTCCAGCACTTCGCGGGAAGGACGCACCACCGACTCCGGCAAGGTGGCGAGGGGTTCGTCGGTGACGTTGAGCAGTGCCATGAACGTCGGCGCATTGGGGTTGACATAAAAAACGCCGGTCAGGATTTCGCCTTTGTCATGGGCTTCAGCCAGACGCTTCAGCGATTCCGCCTTGTTGGTCGGATCGTACTCCTCTTCGATCTTGCGCAAGCGCAGGCGAGAGCCGTCGTGCATGCTGACATCGACCGTCGCTCCCGCCGCGTACTCCACGTCGATGTCTTCAAACGCGGGCACGAAGCTGACTTCCTGCAAGGGTTCGTCATGATCCTTGGTGAATTTGTACGACTTGGTCGAACCCTCGTGGTCGTTGAAGGTGACACACGGCGAAATGACGTCGAGCATGGCCGTGCCGTTGTGCGCGATGGCGGCCTTCAGCATGGCCAGTAACTGCTTCTTGTCGCCCGAGAAGGAGCGCCCAACATAGGTGGCGCCCAGCATGATGGCGAGCGAGCAGGTATCGATCGGCGGCAGGTCGTTGATGACGCCGCTTTTCAGCTTGGAGCCGATATCCGCCGTGGCGGAGAACTGGCCCTTGGTCAGGCCGTACACGCCGTTGTCCTCGATGATGTAGATCATGGGCAGGTTGCGCCGCATCATGTGCACGAACTGCCCGATGCCGATGGAAGCGGTGTCGCCGTCGCCGCTGACGCCGAGCGCGATCAGCTTGTGGTTGGCCAGCAGCGCCCCGGTGGCCACCGAAGGCATGCGGCCGTGCACGGCGTTGAAACTGTGCGAGCGGTTCATGAAATAGGCCGGGCTTTTCGAGGAGCAGCCGATGCCGGAGGGCTTGATTACGCGCTCCGGCGGAATGCCCATTTCGTACATCGCATCAATAATGCGTTCCGAGATGGCGTTGTGGCCGCAACCGGCGCACAGCGTGGTTTTGCCGCCCTTGTATTCGATCACCGTCAGGCCGATGCGGTTGGTCTTGGGCTGCGGCGCTTGCGAGGTTGGAGTGGTTGCCATAATAGAATCCTTTTTGCCGTTTTAGAGATCCTTCGCGGCTGCGCCGCTCAGGATGGCCGCCGCGGGCTCAGACGCCCGCGGAACGCGGCCACTTATCGGCCCTCCTGCGAAATGATCTCGTCGGTAACGGAACGGGCGTCAATGGGTAGCCCGTTGTAGTGGCGCACGCTGCGCAGCTTGGTAAGCTGGGCGGCATCGAGATCGAGTTTGAGCAGCGCCATCATTTGCGCGTCGCGGTTCTGGTCCACCACGTAAACACGATCGTGCGAGGCGACGAACTCGTGCACGTCGCGGTTGAAGGGAAACGCCCGGATTCTCAGGTAGTCGGTTTCGACGCCGAACTCCTGCCGCATCTGGTCGCGGCTTTCCACCAGTGCCCAGTGCGAAGTGCCGTAGGCGATGATGCCGACCTTGGACTTGCCGTTTTGCACCATCTCCGGCTTGGGCACGTGGGAGCGCGCGGTCTCGAACTTGCGATTCAGGCGCTCCATGTTGTTGACGTAATCGTCGGGACGCTCGCTATACTGCGCGTTTTCGTTGTGCCCGCTGCCGCGCGAGAAGTACGCCGCCGCGGGATGCTCGGTGCCCGGCAGTGTGCGGTAGCCGATGCCGTCGCCGTCCACGTCCTTGTAGCGGGCAAAACTCCCCAGCCGATCCAGATCCTCCTTGCCCAGCACCTTGCCGCGGCGGATGGGCTTCTCGGGATACGGGAACGGCTCCGACATCCAGTTGTTCATGCCCAGATCGAGGTCGGAGAGGACGAACACCGGTGTCTGGAAGTGTTCGGCCAAATCAAAAGCATCGCCGGCCATGGTGAAGCATTCGGTTACCGAACACGGGAAGAGCACGATGTGCCTGGTATCGCCGTGGGAGAGGAACGCGGTGGAGAGGACGTCGCCCTGCGCGGTGCGCGTCGGCAGGCCGGTGGAAGGCCCGACGCGCTGGATGTCCCAGATCACCGCCGGCACTTCGACGTAATAGCCCAGGCCGGTAAATTCCGCCATCAGCGAGATGCCGGGGCCCGAAGTGGAGGTCATGGACCTGGCGCCGGCCCAGGCCGCGCCCAGTACCATGCCGACGGCAGCAAGTTCGTCTTCCGCCTGTACGATCGCGAAAGTAGCTTTGCCATCCTTGCCGATGCGATATTCCTTCATGTAATCGATGAGGGTTTCGACGAGCGAGGACGAAGGCGTGATCGGGTACCAGGTCACGACCGTCACGCCGGCAAACATCGAACCCAGCGCGCCGGCCGAGTTGCCGTCAATGATGATTTTGCCGTGTGTCTTGTCCATGCGCTCGATGGAGAACGGGTCAGCCTTGGTGAGCGAGGCGGCGGCGTAATCGTATCCGGCTTTGGCGGCGCTGACGTTGAGATCGGCGGCCTTCACCTTGCGCCCAAACTGCCTGCGGATGGCTTTCTCCATCTCCGCTGGATCAAGCTTCAGCAACTGCGCGACCACCCCGACGTACATCATGTTCTTGACCAGCTTGCGCAGCTTTGCCTCGGGACACACCGGCGCCACCAGCTTGTCGAACGGCACCGGGTAGAAGATCAGGTCCTGGCGGAGGGAGCTCAGGTTGAGCGGCTCGTCATAGAGCACGGCGGCGCCCGGCGCCAGCGACTTCACGTCCTCCTGAGCCGTCTCCGCATTCATCGCCACCAGGAAATCGATCTCTTTGCGGCGGGCAATGTAGCCGTCCTTGCTGGCGCGGATGGTGTACCACGTGGGCAAGCCGGCAATGTTGGACGGGAAAAGATTCTTGCCGGAGACCGGCACGCCCATCTGGAAAATAGTCCGCAACAGGACCGTGTTGGCCGATTGCGACCCGGAACCGTTCACCGTCGCCACCTGGAGGGAGAAGTCGTTGACGACCTGCTTCCGGTCCAGGCGGCTGGCAAGTTCCTGTGGGCCAATTTCAGTGGTAGCCATGCCAAGCCATCCTTATCCGCACATCCATGATTGCTGCTGGAAAGATTTTGTAAGAATTATACGGCAACGCGACTTCCCAAAGCACCCGAGACTCGAGCACACAGCCGGCTACGGGCGGCTCAACATCTAAGCATCGTATCACGATATATTTCTTTTACTCGGTGAAAAACTGGGCGATCTTGCGGAACTTGTCGTAACGCTGCGCCAATAATTCCTCGATGGACTTTGCCCGCAGCTCCGACAAGTGCTTTTGCAGCGATTGGTCGAGCAAGCGGGCGGCGGCGTCCCAGTCGGTGTGCGCGCCGCCGGGGGGTTCCGGCACGATGTCGTCCACGCAACGAAACTCGCTTAAATCACCGGCGGTGATCCGCATGGCCTCGGCCGCCAGTTCCTTCTTGCCGGCGTCGCGCCACATGATGGAGGCGCAGCCCTCCGGCGAAATGACGGAATAGATGGCGTTCTCCATCATCAGCACGCGATCTCCGATGGCGATGGCGAGCGCGCCGCCGCTGCCGCCCTCGCCGGTAATCGTAGTAATGATGGGCACGCGCAGGCGCGCCATTTCGCGCAGATTGCGGGCGATCGCCTCCGCCTGTCCGCGCTCCTCCGCGCCGAGCCCGGGATAGGCGCCCGGCGTGTCCACCAAGGTGAAGATGGGACGGTGGAATTTCTCCGCCAGGCGCATGACGCGCAGCGCCTTGCGGTAGCCCTCGGGATTCGGCATGCCGAAGTTGCGGTAGACGCGCTGTTTGGCGTCGCGACCCTTCTGGGTGCCGATGACGGCGACGTCCTCGCCGTGAAAACGCGCTATGCCGCAGACCAGGGCGGGATCGTCGGAAAATCCGCGGTCGCCGTGGATCTCGCTCCAGTCGGTGAAGATGCGCTCGATGTAGTCCAGCATGTAGGGGCGCTGCGGATGGCGGGCGAGTTCGGTCTTCTGCCAGGGACCGGCATGGGTCATCTGCCGGCGCAGGGACTCAATCTGGCCGTGGAGAACCTGCAACTGCTTGCGGGCTTCCTGGTTCTCTCCCGCAATGTTTTCCAGATGCCGGATTTGCTGCTCGATGTTCTCAAGCTCCTGCTTAGCCTGTTCGGAGGAATCCATCAGGTTTCCGTTTCCCGCGCTGCGCCGGACCGACTCCAGTTCCCAGTTCAGCAGTTCGTACACCAGCGACATGCCAGGATGGGCCAAATCGAATCCTTTGCGGGTGACGTCAGAATTGTGGTCAGTCAACGATGCGGACGCTACCGCGCCCGCAGAGCTCCTCTACACGCGCAATGAATGCCCGGTCCGGCTGAACATTATAGCCCTCCGGCTCCATGATGACCATGAAGTCACCGGCGCGTTCCACGTCGAACAACACCTTGGCTTCGCCGGGATGAGAGGCGCAGTGGGTGTGCAGCCCATCGATGGTTTCCACCGTCGCGGTCTCCAGCGGCACCCGGATACGGATGGCGCGCGGCAACTTCGGCTTGGCCTGCTCCAGCGGTTCGATGTCGCCGACCAGCAGCTTGGGATTGGCGCCTTCCTCAACTCGAACGCCGCCTTTGATCAGCACCGGCACTTCCAGCTTCACTTTTTCCTGCAAACGCCGGTACGCCTCGGGAAAAACGATCATGTCCACCGTGCCGAGCATGTCTTCCAGCACGCCCTGGGCGTAGAAGTCCCCTTTGCGCGACTTGGCAACGCGCAAGTTGGTGATGATGCCGGCGGTGAAGATCTCGTCCTTGCCCGTGCTCTGCTTCATGGCGCCGATTTCTTCCGTGGAGAGCGCGCCGAATTCCTCCAGCTTGGACTGGTACTTCTGCAAGGGATGGCCGGTGATGAAGAAGCCGAGGATTTCCTTTTCGGCAGTGAGGCGCTGGTGTTCGTCCCATTCGGCGCCGTCGAGATACTCGGCTTGCGACGACGGCGACTGCGGCTCGTCGAAAACACCGAACAGGCCGTGCTGCCCGGCTTCGATGTCGCGCTGGGTTTTCTGGCCGCGGTCCATCGCCTTGTCCACCGCGTCGAACAATTGCTTGCGCCGGCCCAGGGAGTCCATGGCGCCGCTCTTGATCAGTGACTCGACAACCCGCTTGTTGAGCAGGCGAAGGTCCACGTTCTCGCAAAAGTCGAAGAACGAGCGGAATTGCTCGAGCTTCTTGCGCGCGGCCACGATGGACTCAATGGCGTTCTGCCCGACGTTCTTGATGGCTGCCAGCCCGAAGCGGATGGCCTTGCCGTGGGGCGTGAAATTGGCGTCGCTGACGTTGATGTCCGGCGGCTCGACCGCAATCCCCATCTCGCGGCACTCGTTGATGTACTTCACCACGTCATCGGTGCTGCCGGTTACGGAGGTCAGCAACGCGGCCATGAACTCGATCGGATAATGCGTCTTCAAGTAAGCCGTCTGATAGGCGAGCAGGGCGTAGGCCGCGGAGTGCGACTTGTTGAAGCCATAGCCGGCGAACTGCTCCATCAGGTCGAAAATCTTTTCCACCTTGCGCGCCGGTAGGCCGCGTTCGGCGGCGCCTTGCATGAAGCGCTCGCGCTGCCCCGCCATCTCCTCGGCCTTCTTCTTGCCCATGGCGCGCCGCAGCAGATCCGCTTCGCCGAGGGAGTAGCCGGCGAGACGGTTGGCGATCTGCATCACCTGCTCCTGGTACACGATCACGCCCAGGGTCTCGCGCAGGATGGGCTCCAGTTCCGGCAGCTCGTATTCGGCCTTCCGCCGCCCCCACTTGCGCTCGATGAAATCGTCAATCATGCCGCCCTGAATCGGCCCCGGGCGGTAGAGCGCGTTGAGGGCGGTGAGGTCCTCGACGGTGTTAGGCCGGTAGCGGCGCAACACGTCGCGCATGCCGTGCGATTCAAACTGGAAGACGCCGCTGGTTAGCCCGCTGTGGAAGACCTTTTCGTAAGTTTCCTTGTCGTCAAGCGCAATCGCGTTCCAGTGCAGGTCCTGGCCGTGCACCTGCTTCACCAGCTTGAGGGCATCGTCGAGAATGGTCAGCGTGGTGAGCCCGAGGAAGTCCATCTTCAGCAGGCCCATTTTCTCGATCGCCTTCATGTCGAAGGCGGTAACGATTTCGTCATTTTTCGTCCGGTGCAGCGGGACCAATTCGAGGAGCGGCTGCGGCGAAATGACAACTCCGGCGGCATGCACGCCGGCATTGCGCACCATGCCCTCGAGGCGGCGGGCGGTGTCGATGAGTTCCTTGACCTGCGCCTCGCTGTCGTACGCCTGCTGCAGCGACGGCGAGTCTTTGAGAGCTTTTTCCAGCGTGATGTTCAGCGTTGCCGGGACCATCTTGGCGATGCGGTCCACGTCGCTGTAGGGGATCTGCATGGCGCGTCCCACATCCTTGATCGCCGCCTTCGCCATCATGGTGCCGAAGGTGATGATCTGCGCCACGTTATCCCGGCCGTATTTCTGGGTGACGTAATTGATGACTTCGGCACGGCGGTTCATGCAGAAGTCCACGTCGATGTCGGGCATGGAGACGCGCTCGGGATTGAGAAAGCGCTCGAACAGCAATTCGTGCTGGAGCGGATCCAGGTCGGTGATCTCCATCGAGTAGGAAACCAGCGAGCCGGCTGCCGAACCGCGCCCCGGGCCGACCGGAATACCGCGATCCTTGGCCCAGCGGATGAAGTCCCACACGATGAGGAAGTACCCGGAGAACTGCATCTGGCGGATGATGTCAATCTCGCGCACCAGGCGCTGTTCGTAGTCGCTGATGGTGTGCTTGAGCCGTCCCTGCCGCTCCACTTCGCGGATGGTGTTCAGCCGGCGCGCAAAGCCTTCCCGCGCAATGTGCTCGAAATAACTGTCGAGGGAAAAACCGGCCGGGACCTCGAAGTGCGGGAAGGGATTGCGGATTTTCTCCAGCTTCAGGTTGCAGCGCTCGGCAATGTCCAAAGTGCGGAGCAGAACTTCCGGCGTGTCAGGGAACATCCGCAGCATTTCCTGGTAGCTCTTGACCCAGAAATGCCGCGTCTGGAATTTCATCCGGTTGGTGTCCTGGACGTACTTGCCGGTCTGAATGCAGACCATCACGTCCTGCGCGTGCCAGTCATCCTCGCAGAGATAATGGCTGTCGTTGGTGGCGACCAGCGGCAGATCGAGCTCGCGCGCCAGCTTGTGCAGCGCTGGGTTGATGGTCTGCTCCTGCTCAAGGCCCTGGTTCTGGATTTCGACGTAAAAGTTCTGCTTGCCGAAAATGTCGGCGAACTGCCCGGCGGCCTGCTTGGCGGCGTCGTACTTCCCTTCCACCAGGCGCTCGGCAACCTCGCCCTTCAAACATCCGGAGAGCCCGATCAGGCCGCGGGCGTGTTCGGCGAGGAAGCGCTTGGAGATGCGCGGCTTGTAATAGAAACCGTGCAGCGATGCCTCGCTGGTGATCTTCGACAGGTTGCGATAGCCCTCTTCGTTCTCGGCGAGCACCAGCAGGTGATTGTAGGTATCGCCGTCGGGGGCCATACGGCTGGTATTGTGATCGTCCTTCTTGCAGACATACAGTTCGCAGCCGATGATCGGTTTGACCCCGGCGCTTTTGGCCGCATGGAAAAAATGGAATGCGCCAAAGATGTTTCCGTGGTCCGTCATGGCGACGGCGGGCATGCCGAGTTCCTTCACCCGACCGACCAGCTTGTCGATGTCGCAGGCGCCGTCGAGCAGGGAGTAATCGGTATGGAGGTGCAGGTGGACGAAGTCAGGCATGGGGCTCGCTTCAATTCTATGGGCGTGAACTGACGATGGGAAGGAATTCCGGGGTGTGGAAAACGTTGCGATTGTGGATTTCGGCGCCGATCCACAACTGAAAACGCCGATTACTTCGTCTTCTTCCTCTTGCCTTTTTTCGCCTTTGCAGGTGCGCTCTTCGCTTTCGCCGGCTTGGGCTGGTGCTTCGGCGCCACCGCGGGCTTCGCCACTTTGACGGGCGGTTTCTCCAATGGCTTTTCCACTTTGGGGGCAACCACCGGCGCGACCACGGCCGCGGGCTTGCCTTTGCCCTTCTTCGCAGCAGCCGCGGGAACGGCCGCCGGCGCAGCCTCAGCCCTGGCGCCCTTTCCCTTCCGGGGCGGTGGCGGAGGAGGCGGAGGCGGCGGAGAGTAGGGTTTGAGGAACTTCAATGTTTCCGTGCGCGAATGCAGTTTGCCGTCGAGCATCAGCAGGAACGCCTCCTGCTCGATCTTGGGATACTCCGGCAACTGGGGCGTGATGCGCAGCTCGGTCATCTCCGGCAACGGCAGCTTTTGCCGGACCTGGCGCCACTTGCCGAAGAAGTTCTTCAGTTTCTGCGCGACCCCCTGCTGGCGCGCGGTGGCGTCCAGGAAGAGGATGGTCTCCGGTTTCGCCTCCGACAGCAGCAGCCAGGTGCGCGACGGCGTTGCCGCTTCCTTCCCGCTGAGCCGTTTCGCCAGCTTGGCCGCGTCCTCTTCCAGGTTGCGCCACGATTCCACAAACTGCCGGCGCGGGTTCAGCTTTTGCATATCGCGGATATCGGAATCGCTGAGCCGCCGGGTGAGGAAGTACATGACTGCGGGCGCCATGTCCACGTTGTAGCCGAATTGCATCATCTGCTGTCGCGTCTTAAGCAATTGCGACAATCCGGCGGTGTCCACCTTGGCCACCGACCAGCGCGGGTTCAGCAGTTTCAACCACTCCTCTTTTTCCAGCGCGCGCATGATGTGCAGCGGGTCTTCTTCGTAGGCGAGGGCTTCGATCTCCTGCCCGATCGCCCGGTCGGTCATGTACTCGATGTAATTGTTTTCCTTGGCGGCGTCGAACCGCGCCTGGGTGCGTTCCTCCAGAGGCCAATGGAAGCGGTGGGCAAAGCGGGTGGCGCGAATCAGCCGCGAGGGCTCTTCCAGAAAAGCATAGTTGTGCAGAACGCGGATGACCTTGCTCTCGATATCGGCGACGCCATTGAACGGGTCGAGCAGCAGCCCGCGCGAACCGGGGTTCAGCGACAGCGCCATGGCGTTCACGGTGAAGTCGCGGCGCCGCAGGTCTTCGCTGATGGTGGCGGGCGCGATGCGCGGCGGCTTGCCGGGTTTTTCGTAGGCCGCCGAATACGCCATGCCCAGCTCGGCGCGCACGTTTCCGGAAAACAACAGGTACAGCGTCTTGGTGTCGTCGTCCACGCCCTCAATGGTGGCGCCGGCCTTCTCCAGGTCCTTCTGCAAACGGAGGGCATTGCCCTCCACCGTCATGTCGAGGTCGCGGATGGAAAACCCGGAGATGATGTCGCGAATGGTCCCGCCGGTCAGGTAAAGGTTCATTTCCTGAGCGCGAGCAACATCCTGAACCAGGCTCACGGCTCTTTGTTGCTCCGGCGTGAGCCGGGTCTCCATGGTGTAGATGTAATCGGCCATCTTGCTCTTGGATCAGCCCGGCGCGCGCGACTCCAAACACGCGTCCGGCCGCGTCACACTACGGGGTGACGATTCCTGAAGCCTCGGACGTTCTCCTGAGGAAGCACGCCGGGACCGGTGTAAGTGACTCTTTACGCGGCACTTACGTGCGCAGCTATACCGCCGCGAACCACCGACAATACCACAAAGGTTGACCGTTTGGCTACACTTCGCTGTTAACCGCCGTTTCCGCGCCGAAAAGATGCGAGAATTAGGGTTCCGTCCGGTGTCTGGCGGCAGGGTTCGCCGCCCGTGAACATGCCTTCAACGCACAAGAAAGTCGTAGTACGCAAGCTCAACCGCGACACGCTCAGCGGTTATGTGTCGCCGGCGGATTTTATTGTCGGCGGCAAGGTCGAGGTCCTCAACACCTCCGGAAATGTGGTGAGCATCGATCTAAAAGACATCAAGGGAATTTACTTTGTTCGCGAATTCGGCGAGCCCGATTCGCTGCGCAAGACTTTCACCACGCGCCCGCGCACCGAGGGCCTTTGGGTTCGCCTCCGCTTCCGTGACAACGAAGTCATGGAAGGCATGATGCCCAACGACCTGACCCTGATGGCGCCCGACGGATATCTGATCAACCCGCCCGATACGCGCTCCAACACGCAGCGCATTTTTGTTCCGCGCACCGCGCTGGCACAACTGACGGTTCTAGCTGTCATCGGGACTGCCGGGAGCCGCCGCCGTGCCGCTGCCGCCGATGCGCGCCAAATGCCAATATTCACCGAATAGCTGCGCTGTGTACCGCCGCCCGGCGACCAGTTACACTACGCAGTACCGCCTATGAAACTTTCCAAGATCGCCGACGCAGTAGGCGCTCGTCTCCACGGTGACGATCAGGAAATCACCGGCGTAGCGGGCATCGAGGAAGCTGGTCCGGGACAACTGACGTTCGTGGCCAATCCCAAGTACGCCGCCGCCGCCCACACCACGCGCGCCTCGGCGGTGATCGTCAGCGACGATTTCCCGGCGGTCACCGCCGCCACATTGCGCTGCGGGAATCCTTACCTCGCCTTCGCGCAGGCGATTGAGCTCTTCTATCATCCGCCGCGATATCCCGTCGGCATTCATTCCACCGCGGTGGTGCACCCGTCGGCCAAGATCGGCAAGCAAGCCTCGGTGGGCCCCTACGCCGTGGTCGATGAGGATGTGGTCATCGGCAGCCACTGCGTGCTGCTGCCGCACGTGGTGATCTATCGCGGCGCACGCATCGGCGACAACTTTTTCGCGCACGCGCATGCGGTGGTCCGCGAATTCTGCCGGCTCGGCGACAACGTGATCCTGCAAAATGGCGCGATCATCGGGGCCGACGGCTTCGGTTTCGCCAAAAACGGCGACGGGCGCTGGAAGAAGATTGTGCAGTCTGGACCCACCGTGCTGGAAGACGACGTTGAGGTCCAGGCCAATGCGTGCGTGGACCGCGCCAGCGTCGGCGAAACCCGCATCGGGCGCGGCGCCAAGATCGACAATCTGGTGCAGGTGGGCCACGCCTCCGAGGTCGGCGAGGACTCGCTGCTGTGCGCGCAGGTCGGCCTGGCCGGATCCACCGTGGTCGGCAACAAAGTGATTCTCGCCGGCCAGGTGGGAGTTGCCGGGCACTGCACACTCGGCGATGGCGTGATTGCCACCGCGCAAAGCGGCATTCCCAACGACGTCGAGGCGGGCAAGACGGTCAGCGGCTACCCTGCGATGGACAACCGGCAGTGGCTGCGCTGTGTCGCCGTCTTCAACAAGCTGCCGGAATTATCCAAAGCGGTTCGCGCCGCCGCGCATCCTGTATCCGCGGGCGCTCGCAGCAAGGAACAGAAGTAGGCAATTTCAATTCCGGCATACGCGCCGGAAGCATGAAGCCTAGAGCCTTTTTTCCGCATCACGTATGATGGACGCCCTGCATCATGGCTGATCTGACCACGGCCGGCGGCAAAAGCGTAAAACCCATTCGCGTTCTTTTGCTCGACGATCTCGAGGACAATCTGGTTCTGCGTTCCACCATCCTCCGCCAGAGGGGCTACCGCGTTGTCACCGCCTCCTCGATCCAGGAAGCCGAGCAGAAGCTGGACGATATCGACATCGCGGTGCTCGACTACCACCTGGGAGCGGGGAAATTCGGCACCGACGTCGCCGAATCGCTGCGGCAGAAGCGTCCGCAGGTCCCCATCATCATTCTTTCCGCGACGCTGGAGAGAAAGTTTGGCGGGATCGCCGACATCCATCTGCTCAAGGGGCACAGCTCGGTGGATGACTTGCTCGGCGCGCTGCGCTCCTTTGAGGCCAAGAGCCGCGGCAAACCGGTGGTGGTGGATGCGCGTGATTTCTACTACCGCCGCATTTCGGAAGCGATCGGCGACGATGTGGTGATGGAGATCCTAGACCGCGACGGCACCTGGCTCTACGTCAACGAATATTTCGCCAACCTCTTCGAGAAGAAACCGCAGTACTTCGCCGGCAAGAACAAGTTCGAGGAATTTCCGGAGGTGGGCGAGGATTGGCGCGAGATCATCCAGACCGTGGCCGATACCCGCGAAACCTATATTGATCGCGGTTTCCGCGGCCTTCCCAACCTGCCGCGCAAATCCCGGCGCTGGACCTGGAATGTGCTGGTTTTTCCCATCAAGCTGCACAACGACCGCAATGGCGTGGTGATGAGCGCGCGCTTGATTGAGAAAAAAGGCGTGTGAATGCCGCCCGGCCTTCCGCCATCAACAATCACAGATGGATGATCTGGTGATCGGGACAGTCGGACTTGGCCGCCTCGTATAGCCTGGGAAGCAATTCGCGACCGTGGCGCGCCAGGAACGACACGCCGGCGATCTCGCGCTCCTGCAGACTCTTGTTGGGAAACAGCGCGGAGCTCAGCCAGTCGGCGTGGCGGATGACTTCGTCATTGCGCCGCAGTTGCGCCTTGCCGGCGCGTGCCCGCAGCCGGCGCAACTGGTAGAGCATCTTTGACCCGGCGCGCCCTGCGGCTTCCACCAGGCTGGAATCGAGTTTCCCGAGCGAGGCCCCGACCTTCGCCACCGACGCCTGCACTGCCTCTTCGGCTTGGATAAAATCGCTGTCTAGTTCGCCGGGGATGCTGCGCAGCGCGAGCAGTTCGCGGAAAGCCTCCGGCCCGTGAAACAGGTCGGGCAGACTGACGTGGTACTTGGCCAGCAAGCGCTGCGCGCGCGCGTCCACCAGGGTCGCGCTGAAGCGCGGCAGGACGGGCGTCACCCGGCCCAGCACTTCCTCGTACACCACCGCGGCCTGCGCGAAGTAGGCCACCTCCGCCGGCCCGCCGGTGTAGGCGATGGTGGGCAGCAGAAAATCCTGCACCACCGGACGCAACAGCACGTTGGCGCTGAAGCGCTGCGGCTCGGCTGCAATCTGCGCCAGCAGTTCATCCTGCGCGACGCGATCGTGGCCGACGATGAAGCCGCCATCGCGGCGGTGGATGACCTCCCTGGCGCCGTTGCGTTTTTCGAACAGCAGCGTCGAGAAAGGCGTCACCTTCACCTGCTCGTGGTAGCCGGCGGCGCGCAATTCCTTGCCGCGGGCGAGCAGCGCATTGTCAATCTCCTCCGCCCCGACCACCGCGGCGCGGTAAACCGGCTGTGCGATCTGGTGCAGTTCCGGGTCGGAGGCATCCAGCAACACCACGCCCGAGTCGCCGAACAGCCGGGCAAAAACCTGCGCGAATGCGCTTCCCAAGGTCTCGCCGGGGCAGTAGGCGTTCTTGAGCAGGGCGGTGATCTCGGTGTCGCCGAGCAGTTCCGCGGCGCGCGCCACTACGCCTTCAATCTCCGCTCCCAGGCGGACATCGCTGATCGGCGCATCGGGCGCAGCGTGCGAGTCCGTGATTGATTTTTCCAGCTTCCCTTCCGAGGTGAGCAGCGCGGTGTGATTCACTTCCGCCAGATCGTGGTCTTCGGTGGCAAGCCAGAAGATGGGAACGCAATCCAGGCCGAGCGCGCGGGACTGTTCCGCAATACGCACCGCCGAGAGCGCCTTGAGCAGCGAAAACAGCGGTCCGCCGAACAACGCGACCTGTTGACCTGTAACCACAGCAGCGGCGCCCTGCCGCAGACGGCCAATGCTGGCCAAGGTCTGCTCCGAAGCGCCTACCGCCCGATTTTGCCGCTCCAGGATTGCGGCGACCCGCTCACGGCGCTGCTGGTCGTAATGCAGCGACGCGCCCACCTTGGGCAGCCAGTCGCGTTGGCGTGGGTTGAAGGAATAAAAGCGCCGTACCCGCTCAAAATCGTAGAGGAAGTCGCGGAAAAGTTGCGACGCATGCGGAATCGCGGTGAACGGGATACAGTCGGTCGGCACGCAGGTTGGATGAGCCGGCATAGGCCCCGGATACGGGAATTTGATTGTAGCCGAGGGCGTCGTGGGTCCGGAAAGCAACAATCGGCAATCGGAAATGGTTTTGCGTTTTACAGCTCTGAATCGGCTTATCCCTTCAGATCATCCAATACATTGACTTCCAACCAGTTACTGCCATAATTGGAAGTAGCTCTTTGACAGCAGAACCCTTGTGTACAGCCTTCCGCCGGCCTCAGGGCCTCGTGGCGAATGGCGAAGCGAGGGATCTGCCGCACATCACCGAGCACCCCATCGCGCGCAACAACCACGCGCGACGGGGACCCCGCTTGAATGGGGGCGTCACGGCTTCGACGGAGATGCTTGCGGTAGAGAGGCATACCGGGGTGCACACACCCGTAATCGCGTGCAAAACCAATAATTGCCAATCAATCACTGGCATACGCTGCTTAATTAGTTAAGTAGCCGCTCTCCACGGCTTCGCCTACGGGCCGTGAAAGGGCGTCACACAGTAGGCTGGCTTCCGCGTGCGGCCCGAGCGCGGCAGCGAGATGCAGGGCTAGCGGCTCGCGCTTCTTGTCGTGTTCTGACCGCGGGCGGCGAACGTTTCCCTTGAGTGGGAAGCATGAACGCGAATAAGTATGTAGACTCTCTGCCAGTAACAGCTTCGGACGCGGGTTCAACTCCCGCCGCCTCCACCAATTCTCTCTACCCACTTTTCGCACCCTTTTCATGGTTCTGTCGAGTGCCGCCAACCAATCAAGTATTTCCATTAGTTTCATGACGTTACACATATCCTCCAGCGGCAGCGCCTCTTCGTGCACACCCGGCCTGGCTGCATGGAGAGAAGCGCTTGTAAATCATGATTATCACGTATATCATGTAAATCATGAGAGGTGGTTCCGTGACTGCTTTCAATGCCTTTGCAACTTCCACGTCAGCTGCAGTTCTCGAACCAAGCGGTACCGAGACAGCGATTAAGAAAGACACCCTGAATTGGAGAAAGCAATTCATCTCCGAGAACCAGTGTTGGACATCGGCGGAAATCGCGGACGAAAGCACTAGTCGCGCCACAAACCGTGCCGCGATCGCATCCCGATGGATGAGAGAGAAGAAAATCTTTTCTGTTCGATTTGAGGGACAGCAGTGGTTTCCTCGATTTCAATTTCAAGACGGGGGACCCATACGGGCCGTTGCTCAGGTTATAAAGGTGTTCCCACGACATGCAACCGGATGGGAGTTGGCATACTTTTTTGTCACTCCTAATTCCAACATTGGGGGACGCAAGCCATTAGAGCTTCTCAAAGAAGACCCCGCTCGGTTAGTGTCTCTCGCTCAGGCATTTGCACATCCCGCTAATGTCTTCTAATTGTCCGATAGCGCCGACGTTCGGTTCCGCCTTGATTGTTCAAACGAATAGTTTGCCGAGCGGAACGGTGCTATTTCGTTTTCACAAGAACATCTACAAAGCGGACTCGTTTAATCCGAATGCTGATAAGCGCATAGAGCTGCCGGAAGCTGGAGCACGCTTTAATCCATTTCCGGGCGCCCCTGCCACAAACATCCCAACTCTTTATGCCGCCGACACATTGATGGCGGCTGCACTGGAAAGCGTCTTTCATGATGTCGCACATGTTCCTTCTCCGACGTATCCCAGAAGCCGATTGGCGGAATGGAGCTACAGCAAACTGCAGACTACACGGGATCTCTTGCTGTTCGAACTCGTCAATCCTCGACTTCGCCAACTGAGCATCCCCGGTCGCCCGTCTTCCATTACCGAGAGCGAATTGATCCACACGCCTCCATCCGAGTACCCACATACTCGCACCTGGGCTCAGTCTCTCCACACCAGTATCCCTCGTCTCGACGGTCTCGCTTGGCGCCCAAGGCTTGGAGGCACAGGAAGTTCGTTTGTGTTGTTCGGAGATCGTTGCAATAAGGGAGATTTGCAGGTTCATTCTCCCGCAATCCCTGTAGCGACAGGACCAGGGTTTCTAGAAGTTTATGCCATCGCGACTTCGGCAAGCATTTCGATCGTTGAGCCCTAGCCCGCTGCGTTCGCGCTTGCATTTCCGGGGCGCGTTGCCGTACACGTTTCTGTGCGGCATTCCAACCGAACCAAGCCGCAAGGGGGAGCGTTCCATGACAGTTCATGACCGCGTTCGCGCCGCCATGGCGCTGATCGCGCTGCCGGGCCTGCTGTTGTGCGTGGCTACGTGCCTGGCGCAAGCGCCACCGCAAGCGCAGTATCCCGCTTTGCCCAGCGAAACACCCGCCAAGTTCCAGGCGGTCACCGACAGCTTCGATTACGTCAAGCGCGAGGCCATGATCCCCATGCGCGACGGTGTCAAGCTGCACACGGTCATCATTGTCCCCAAGGGCGCCACCCACGCCCCGATCCTGCTTACGCGCACCCCGTACGATGCCAACCGGCTGACCGGTCACGCGCAAAGTTCGCATCTGGCGCCGATTTTGGACGGCTACGACAACGCCACCGACGTCATCGTGGATGGCGGCTACATCCGGGTTGTCCAGGATGTTCGCGGCAAACATGGTTCCGAGGGCGACTACGTGATGAACCGCCCGCTCCATGGCCCGCAGAATCCTACGCCGGTGGACCATGCGACCGACACCTACGACACCATCGAATGGCTGGTGAAAAACGTTCCCGAAAGCAACGGCAAAGTGGGAATCCTCGGCATCTCCTATGACGGCTTCCTGCCCCTGATGGCGCTGGTCAATCCGCACCCCGCACTCAAAGTTTCCGTGCCCATGAACCCCATGGTGGATGGCTGGATGGGCGACGACTGGTTTCACAACGGCGCATTCCGTGAACAGGGATTGGGCTACATCCACGACCAGGAGGCGTCTCGCGATTCCCACGTGAAATGGTGGACGAGCCACTTCGACATGTATGACGAGTTCCTGCAGTTCGGCTCCGCCGGCGAACTCGGCCGCCGCCATGGGTTGGAGCAGGTTGGGTTCTGGCGCAAGCTACTCGAGCACCCGAGCTACGACGCCTTCTGGCGAGACCAGGCAGTGGATCAACTTCTCGCCCGGGAACCGCTAAAGGTGCCGGTCATGCTGGTGCACAGCCTGTGGGACCAGGAGGACATCTACGGCGCGATCGCCGTCTACAAGGCGATTAAGCCGAAGGACACCAACAATGACACAGTGTTCCTGGTCCTTGGCCCCTGGCATCATGGGCAGGAGATCCGCGACGGCAGCAGTCTCGGCGACGTCAAGTTCAACAGCGATACTGCGCTCTATTTCCGTGAGCACATCCTGGCGCCATTCCTGGCTCACTACCTGAAGGACGAATCTCCCAAAACCGAGATCGCTCCCGTCAATGCATTCGAAACGGGAGCGAACCGGTGGCTACGCTTGCCGGCGTGGCCGGCGGGTTGTGCGAGCGGCTGCACCGTGCGTCCGACGCCGCTCTATCTCGACGCCGGTCTGAAGCTGAGCTTTACCGCGCCCAAGGCGGGCGATGCCGCATTTGATGAATACGTCTCTGACCCCGCCCGGCCTGTCCCGTTCCGCTTGCGGCCTATCGACTCGAATTTCTCCAGCCACGGGAAGCCGTGGTCGCAGTGGCTTGCCGATGATCAGCGCGAATTCTCCAGCCGCACCGACGTTCTGACGTTCGTCTCCGACCCGCTGACCGCGGCCGTGAAGATTAGCGGTCAACCGGTGGCGAATCTTGTTGCCTCCACCAGCGGGACCGACTCGGACTGGGTGGTGAAGGTCATCGACGTTTACCCGGACGAGGTTGCCGCGCAGCCCTCGATGGGCGGATATCAGCTCATGGTCTCTGCCGATATTTTGCGTGGCCGCTATCGCGAAAGCCTGGAAACAGCGAAGCCGATCTCTCCCGGCAAACCGCTGGTCTACCGCTTCACACTGCCGACTGCCAACCACGCTTTCCTTCCCGGCCACCGCATCATGGTGCAGGTGCAGTCGAGCTGGTTTCCACTGTACGACCGAAACCCGCAGACGTTCGTGCCCAACATGTTCTGGGCGAAACCGGAAAATTACGTGAAAGCTGTACAGCGGGTCTATCACGCCCCCGGCCAGGCCAGTTTCGTCGAACTACCCATGGTGAGCACGCCATAGAACTGGCGTTCTGAGCCCTCCATTCGCCGGTAAGGCTTGCATCCCTACTCTGACGACCTCAAACGCCCGGTCAACTCCAACCGGGCGTTTGATTTTGAAACTCTGCCCGCGAGTTCAACATCCAACCGTCACGCGCTAAGTACCGCAAGCATCCGGCCGCACCCCTAACCGCAATTGGAATAAGATTCAAACGATGCAGCCTGTTACCACTGTTTTGGAAGCGTTGCAGCTTGCTCCGGGCGACCGCACCGCGATCATCATCCCGGAATCCGGAGCGCGCGTGAGCTATGCCTCGCTCCGTCAACAAGTGCTGGAAATGGCCGACACCCTGGCGGCGGCGGGAGTTCGCCGCGGCAGCCGAGTGGCCATCGCCCTGCCCAACGGCCTGCCCGCCATCGTGAGTTTCCTGGCGGCCACCATCGCCGGCACCGCCGCGCCCATGAACCAGACGTACAAGTACCAGGAATTCCGCTTTTACCTGCAGGATACAAACGCCAAGGTGCTGATCATGGCACAAGACGACACGGGCGAGGCGGGCTCCGCCGCGGCCGACAGTGGAGTTCCAATCCTGCCGATTGAAATCGATGCCCAGGGCACGGTTCGCCTCAAGGGGATCGCTCCGAAGCCGTGGACGACAGCGCCTGTGGGGGACGACATTGCCTTGGTTCTCCACACCAGCGGCAGCACGGGGCAGCCCAAGCGGGTGCCCTTGGAGCACCGCCATCTGGCGCTATCGGCGGCCAACATCGTCAAGACCTACGCCTTGTCGCCCGACGACGTGTCGCTGTGCTTCATGCCCCTGTTTCATGTCCACGGCATCGTCGCCTCCACCTTGGCGCCGCTGCTTTCCGGCGGCACCGTGGTGGCGCCTAGCGGCGTGAACCCGCTCATCTTCTGGCGGCTGGTGCGGCAATATCGGGTCACCTGGTACACCGCGGTACCGACCATCCACCACGTGGTCTCGGCTCGCGCCCGCAGCGGTGATCGCCCGGAGCAGGGCGGATCGCTTCGCTTCGTGCGCTCCGCCAGCGCGCCGCTGGCGCCCGACGCCATGCGGAAGATGGAAAAGGTCTTCGGCGTGCCCGTGCTGGAAGCTTACGGAATGACGGAAGCGGCGCACCAGATGGCGTCCAATCCCCTGCCACCCGCGGCGCGCAAGCCGGGATCGGTTGGGCTGCCGACGGGATTGGAAATCAGCATCATGGATACGATCGGTCATCACTTGCCGGGCCGGGAGCGCGGCGAGATCGTCATCAAGGGTCCCAACGTGTTTCACGGATACGAAAATAACCCGGGCGCCAACGCCGAGGCCTTTGTGGACGGATGGTTCCGCACCGGCGATGAGGGATGGAAAGACGAGGACGGGTACGTCCACATTTCGGGACGCATCAAGGAACTGATCAACCGCGCCGGGGAGAAGATCGCGCCGCGCCACGTGGACGAAGTGCTGGGAGAACATCCTGCGGTCGCCGAGGCTGTGACCTTCGGTATGCCGCATCCTACGCTGGGCGAAGAAGTGGCCGCCGCCGTCGTCTTGCGCGAAGGACATAGCGACGCCGACCTGATGAAATTCTGCCGCGAGCGCCTGGCGCACTTCGAGTGCCCCAAGAAGATCTTTGTCGTCGAAAGCATCCCGCGCACCGCGACCGGCAAGATCCTGCGCCGCGCCATGGCTGCCCTCCTGTGCGGCGGGAAGGAGCACATGGCATGAAGTTCCTGATCGCAGGCGCGGGCGCCGTGGGGGCCTACATGGGGGCCAAGATGGCGCGCGCCGGATTGGACGTCACGCTGTTCGCGCGCGGCACCCATCTCCAGGCCATACAGGAACGCGGCGTTCGCGTGGCCGGCGCCGATGAGGAGTTCCAAGCGCGGCCCAAGACCACCGGAAACCTGGAGCAGGCAGGCGTTTTCGATGTCGTGTTCCTGACCGTGAAGGCGCACAGCCTTGCGCAACTGGCGCCGCAGTTGCGCGGCGTCATCGGTCCAGAAACCACGGTCGTCAGCACGCAGAACGGCATTCCGTGGTGGTTTTTTCAGGGCGCAGGCGGCGAACTCGAAGGACTTCGTCTGGAGTGCGTCGATCCCGGCGGCGCAGTTTCCTCCGCCATTGCTGCCAAGCAGGTGCTCGGCTCGATCATCTATTTCGCGACGGATGTCGCCGAGCCCGGCGTAATCCGCCACACCGAGGGCAACCGCATTTCGCTGGGCGAGCCGGATGGCACCCGTTCGGAACGCGCCCGCAAAATCGCGGAAGCGCTGATCGCTTCGGGCCTGCGTTGCCCCATCACTACGCATATCCGGCGGGAAATCTGGGTCAAGATTCTCGGCAACGTGGTTTTCAATCCGGTAAGCGCCCTCAGCGGGGCGACGCTGGCTCAAATGACGGGTCATCCGGAAGTTTCGGCAATCGTCCGCGAAGTGATGCGCGAGACCGAAGCTGTCGGTAAGAAGCTTGGCTTCGAATTGCCCATCACCATTGACCAGCGCATCGCCGGCGCGGCGAAAGTTGGCGAGCACAAGACCTCCATGCTCCAGGACCTGGAGGCCGGCCGGCCGCTGGAACTCGATGCCATCGTCGGCGCGGTCGTCGAACTCGGCGAGCTCCTGAAAGTTTCGATGCCGCACACGCGCACCATCTACGCGTGCACCAAACTCCTGGCGGAAGTCCGCAGCGGCAACGTGTCCAAGATGCCGGAGAAAGCGGTCACCACCAGAGAAGTGGGCAAGGTTGAAATCGGCTCCGTTGCGCGCGAACTCCTCTCCGCGTCCGAAACCGGTGAGATGGTGGCCGTCCCGCCGTCAGACCGCGGTTTCGATCTCGACGCGTGCTTCGCCGTGGAATGGGAAATCAAGCGCCTGCGCGAACAAGCCGGACACACGGCGGTAGGCCGCAAGGTCGGCTTCGCGAACAAGGCGATGTGGCGCATCCTCAAGCTGCCGACGCTGGTTTGGGGCCACATGTACGACGACACCGTCCACTATGCCGAAAACAATTCCGCCGAGATTTCGCTGCCCAAGGCGCGCTCGCTGAAGATCGAGCCGGAAATCATGTTCGGCTTGAAGCGGCCGATCACGTCGGAAGGCCTGGACGCCGCGGCGGCGCTCGACGCCTGCGAATGGATTGCTTTCGGCTTCGAGATCATCGACGGCCCGTTTCCCGACTGGAAATTTCAGCCCGGCGACTTTGTCGCATCGCTCGGCCTGCACGCGGCGCTGATCGTCGGCGAACGCAAGCCGGTGACGCCCGAACTGATTTCCACGCTCATCGAGCAGCTTCCGTCCTTCAAGGTCCGCATGTCGAAAAACGGCGCGTTCGTCGAAGAGGGCTCGGGAAAAAATTCCTTGCGCAGTCCCGCATTGTGCCTGGCGGAATTGGGGGGAGCCGTCCTGAAGCGCGGCCAGCCACCCTTGGGCACAGGCGAGATCATCAGCTCCGGCACGCTGACCGCCGGCCACCTCATGACGAAAGGCGACACCTGGACCGCCGAACTCCAGGGACTTCCCCTCCCCAATCTCAGCCTGCGGCTCGCGTAAACGGCTTCACCCTTGGCGGCGAATGACCCGGCCAGTGAGTTCATTGGCAAATCGTTTCTGGTCCCGCCCCAATCTGGAACTGACGGTGTAGGGCAAATCGCTTCCTGGCGTCGCGCTTTTCTTGACTTCCTCGGCGCTCGTCCTAAGCTCGGCACACCCTCTGCCCCCAGCACGCCCAACACGCGTGCTGGTCCCGTCCGCGCGACGCCCGCGTGCCGCGTGATGCGGCGTAAGGGTGCTGGCGAGCGCCGTGCGGATGGATCGCCCCGTGGCGGAGAACACAACCGCCACGGGGCCCATTCATTTGTGATTTGTGCTTTGAGGTTGCCTCGGACGGCTGAGTCACGCCGGGCGAAAACCTAGATCCCTCGCTGCGCTCGGGATGACAAATCCTTCAACAACTTCTCAATGTCCTTTTTGTTTTTCACCGGCAGCGTTTTCAACGCGCTCCGCGCCAGCGCCACATACGCCGCCCGCGCCTCGGGCAGCGCCCGCAGCACCTCCAGGTGCCGCCGCACCGTCTCGATGTCCCCGCGCACCAGGGGTCCGCTGAACGCACCCTCCGGCCCGTGTTCGAAATAATTCGCCACCGTCTGCCGGAGGATGGGCGCAATCGCCGCCCGCGCTGAAACCTGGTCCAATCCCGCCTTGCGTGCCACCTGCTCGGCCGCCGCGATGGTCGCCACAATCAGCGGCGACGCAAATGCTCCAAACGCGTGATACATCGGCTTGCGCCGCGCATCAATCCGCACCGCGCGTCCACCCAGGTCACGCGCAATCCGCCGCGCCGCGCGCACCGCGGGGACATCACCCTCAATGGCAAACGTGACCCCTCTCAATTCCGGCCGCACGTTGCGTACGAATGTCATCATGGGATGAACTGACGCGACTGACGCACCGCGACGCTTGAGCCGCTTCAGCTCCCGGCTGCTCAGCGCCCCGCTGGAATGGAACGCGATCTTCCCGTCCCACCTGCCGGGCGTGGCCAGCTCCGCCGCACAGGCAGCGATCGCACCGTCGCCTACGCAGATCCACACGATTTCGGCATCGAACCTGGCCTCGCCTGTAATCACGTCACGGGCGCCGATCTCGCGTGCCAGCGCGCGGGCGTGTTTAGCCGATGTGCCTCCGCGATGAACAATTTCCTGCACGCGATATCCCGCCGCGTGCAGCGCGCGTGCCATGGCGCTGCCCAGATTCCCCGGCCCGACCATCGTGATCGCTGGCTTGCGTGGCATGAAGTCGCCGAAGCATACCAGTTGCCCATCTGGACTCGCCAGCAAATCACAAGTCAGCAATCACCAATCACCAATCACAAATCGAACAAGGCCCCGCCCCCAATTTGTGACCCGCCAATTGGTGGATGAACACAGAGGCACAGAGACACAGAGGTTTCTTCTATCTCCTGTCCTCAAAGCTCAGCAGCACGCAAAATCACAAATCACCAGTCACAAATCGTGAACTCGTCCCGCGCGCGTATATTGACATGATGGCACGAAGCCAATCCAAGCTCGCCAAGGTCCTTTCCTCGCGCGTCGTCTATCGCGGACCGGTCTTCTACGTCACCAGCGACCGCGTCCAGGAGCCCGGCAGTATCGTCGTCCGCCGCGACGTTGTCCGCCACAGCGGTTCCATCGTCATCATGGCGGTGGACGATACCCGCTCCGAGCCGCGCGTTCTGCTGGCGCGCCAGTACCGCCACCCCGCCAACGACTACTTGTGGGAGCTTCCCGCCGGACGCATTGATGGCGGCGAATCCGAGCTCGAGGGCGCCAAGCGCGAACTGATCGAGGAAACCGGCTACACCGCCGCGCGCTGGCGCCGCGCTCTCTTCTTCTATTCCAGCCCCGGCTTCCTCGACGAAACCATGGCCGTGTATTTCGCCACCGGGTTGAAGCGCGGCAAGGCGCAGCCCGAAGAAGATGAGGTCATCCGGAAACGCATGTTTCCGCTTTCGCAACTCGTCCGCATGATCATGAGCGGCGCCATCCGCGACGGCAAAACCATTGCCGCCGTCCTGTGGCTCTCCGAGACATCTCGAACTAACAAAAATGTGAAAAGGCCAAAATAATAATCCCTGGCCTGTCGCTTGGCTGCCCACTACCAGCTAGCGCTGTTACTCAAGCACCTGCCTGCACTTAGGGACGAGCGCGCACCCGCATGAAGACAGCACTTTACCTGCATGCTCTCTTGACCACACATCCCAACCGCAGCAAAATGACATCAAACCATCCGCAAGGTCCCCTTCTGCCAAGCGAGGCGAAGCTCCGGCAAGCCGGGTTCTCTGTCGTAACAGGCCGTAATCTCGCAGGGCTGGCAGGGCCGCGCGCGTTGTGGGGACGCGGTGGCAGTAAGAGCACGGAGGAAGACAAAGGTGGATCGTATTAAAGGCAAAGTGAAGTGGTTCAACAACGCGAAGGGATTCGGCTTCATTGGCCGCGAGGATGGTCCGGACGTCTTCGTCCACTACAGCGCCATTACTTCAGAAGGCTACAAGAGCCTGCAGGAAGGCGATGATGTTGAGTTCGAGATCGTCCAAGGACAGAAGGGGCCTCAGGCCGGAAACGTTACCAAGCTGACGGCCTAACCAACACCAGGTTTGACCGGTGATCGGCGCCCGGCTCTCGGGTCTTGCAATCACCCGCACTATCCTGCATCACGGCCGCGGCTCCCGAACACTTCACGGCCGGCAGCGATAGCCGACTGCCGCTTCTCAGGCATAGAATTCTCAACGCGTATGCCCGAACAACGCCCGCTCGACAACAAAGCCATCGCCAACGTCCTGAACGAAACGGCCGACCTGATGGAGATCAACGGCGACGATACCTTCCGTATCCGTTCTTATCGCCGTGCTGCCGAAGCCATCGAATCGCTCGACCAGCCCATCTGGGCGCTGATACCCGAACCGAAAAAGCTGCTCGAAATTCCCGGCATCGGCAAAGGCATGAGCGCGCACCTGAAAGAACTCTACGAGACCGGGCGCGTCGGAGTGCACGCCGAACTTCTGGAGAAGTACCACCCTTCCATGCTCGAGTTGCTGAAGATCCAGGGACTCGGTCCCAAGACCATCGCTCTGCTGTGGAGCGCGCACAAGGTCAGCGATCTGGAAGGCGTGGAAAAGCTGGCGCGCGCCGGCAAGCTGCGCGAACTGCCGCGCATGGGCGAAAAGCAGGAGCAGAAAATCCTTAAGGCAATCGAGGGTTACCGCCGCATCTCCGGCCGCTTCAGCATCGACGACGCCGACGAGACCGCACAGAAACTCAGCCATCATGTGGCGCATTTGCCGGGCGTGGACAAGGTCACGCCTGCGGGCTCGCTGCGCCGCGGACGCGAAACCGTCGGCGACCTCGACATCCTGATTACCGGCAAGTGCTGCCTGCACGAGGGGCAGCGCAACGCCGTCATCGAGCAGATCGTCGGCTTCCCCGGCATTCTCGACGTGATCGCCCGCGGGGAAAACAAGGTCAGCTTCAAGCTGAGCAGCGGCATGCAAGTGGATGTACGCCTGCTCCCGCCGGAATCCTTCGGCGCCGCCCTGCAGTATTTCACCGGCTCGAAATCGCACAATGTCGCGCTGCGCCAGCGCGCGCTCAAGCTCGGCTACACGCTCAACGAATACGGTTTGGTCAAGCTGGAAGGCGAGAAGCGTGTCGCCGGTAAGACGGAAGAAGAAATCTACGCCAAGCTCGGCATGGATTGCCCTCCTCCTGAGCTGCGCGAAAACACCGGCGAAATCGAAGCCGCCATCGAACACCGCTTGCCCAAGCTCATCGAGCAGCGCGATCTCCAGGGCGACGTGCACATGCACACCGTGGAAACCGACGGCAAGTGCACCATCGAGGAGATGGCCGGCGCCGCTCGCGCTCGCGGTTACAAGTACATGGCCATCACCGACCATTCCAAGAACCTGGCGATGGCCAACGGCCTCGACGACAAGCGCGCGCTGGCGCACATCAAGAAAATCCGCAAGGCGAGCGAGAAGGCAGACGGCATCCGCATCTTTGCCGGAATTGAAGTGGACATCCTTGCCGACGGCTCGCTCGACCTCTCCGACTCCGTGCTCGCAGAAATGGATATCGTCATCGCCAGCGTGCATTCGGCCTTCAACCAGGAGCCGCAGCAGATGACCGACCGCCTGCTGAAAGCCATCGGGAACAAGCACGTCTCCGTCATCGGCCATCCTACGGGACGCCTCCTGCTGCGACGCGATGCCTACCAGTTCGACATGGAAGCCGTTCTCGCCGCCGCCGCGCACGACAAAGTGGCGATGGAGTTGAACGCGTATCCCGATCGCCTCGACCTCTGCGATCGCCATCTGCGCATGGCAAAGGAGCGGGGCGTGAAGATTGTCATCAACACCGATTCCCACCACACCTCGCACCTGGAGAAGATCAAGTATGGGGTCCTGCAAGCGCGGCGTGCCTGGCTGACAAAAGACGACGTGCTCAACACCTTGACTACAGAAAAATTCGCTAAGGCGATGAAGAAACAGTGGCCGGTAGTTAGTGGTTAGCGCTGGAAGCGCGAACCGCATCTCACATCCGAGCAGCGCCCCGCGCGCAGAACGGAATTCCGTATGCCGGAAGATAATGCAAAACTGAAACCAACGCCGGCGCCCAAGAAAGACGCCGACAGCTACGATCGCGCCCACGTCCCCATGGGAGAAGAGTTCGACAAGGCCAAATGGACTCTTCCGCCCTGGCAGCCTGTGGTCATCGCGCTGGTCGTCGTCGGGATTGTGGTCGCAATCTTCTCCTGGGTTACCAAGGCAAAGCCGCAAGGCAAGGCGACCATTGACAACATCAACGTGATCCAATTACAGGGTGGCGACAACGTGCTGGTCGCGATCAATGCCACCCTCAACAACACCGGCAAGAAGCCGCTCTGGATTCACGACATCAAGGCGCAAGTGACCACCGATAAGGGCGACTTCTCCGACGAGGCCGCGCCCGCCGTGGACGTGGAGCGCTACTACCAGGCTTTCCCCGATCTGAAACAGAACACCTTGCCGGCGCTGCTCCCCGAGGCCAAAATCGCTCCCGGCGGGCAGCAAGCGGGCACCATGGTCTTCAGTTTTCCGGTCAGCAAAGAGCAGTTCGACAAGCGCAAGTCGCTGACGGTTACGATTCAGCCGTACGACCAAAAAGCCGTGGTGCTAACGCAGTAGCAGTGGCGAAAGCTGAATCGCGACAGCCTTGCGCCTGGCCCCAACCAATCGCAAGTGACAAAGGTTTGACCGCGCTGATTGAGCAGAATACGATTTGTGCGCATCCAGCCGCTTCATGGAGCCCAATTTGTCCCGCCTCGAAGGGAAAGATCTCCGAACCCTGCTGTTGTGGATCGTCATCGGCATCGTCGGCGCGGTGGTCGCGTTCCGCTATTTCCATGCCGCTTTTCCGGAAGCCGCGCTTGACCTGAAAGTGTCGAAAGCCGAAGCGCTGGAAACCGCGCGGAAATTTCTCGCCACCAATGCCATGCCGGTCGAAGGCTACGAAACCAGCATCGTTTTCCACGTTGACGAAAACGCGAAGACGTACCTGGAGCGCGTAGTCGGCCTGGAGCAGGCCAACAAGCTCATGGCCGGTCCGGTGGTGGTGTGGCAATGGGACGTGCGCTTCTTCCGGCCGCGGCAGCAGGAGGAGTTTCACGTTGGGGTCACTCCCGCGGGACGCATTGTCAGCTTCTCCCACGAGATCGAGGAGGCGCGTGCCGGCGCGCGGCTGGAGCGCGATGCGGCGAAGTCGGTCGCGGAAGCGTTTGCCCGATCGCAGTACGCCGACTTCGCCAATTATGATTTTCTTCCCGCCGAGGCGAACTCCAACGACCGTCCCAACCGCCGCGACTGGAGTTTCACCTGGGAGCGGCGAGGCTTCAAGGCGCCGCAGCGCGAAAACGGCGCGCCCTACCGCCTGCGCGTCAGCGTCCAGGGCGACCGTCCGGGAGGTTCCGACGAATTCCTGAAAGTGCCGGAAGAGTGGGAACGGAGCTATCAGAAGCTGCGGTCGAGCAACACCTTCTACGGCAGCATCGCGCTGATTCCTTACTTGTTGCTGAACGGCGCCATGCTCTGGGTGCTGTTCGATCTTGGCCGCCGCGGCATCATCCGCTGGAAGGGCGCGCTCAAGCTGGGGATCGTGCTGGCGGTGCTGTTCTTCGCCATGACGGCGAACAACTGGCCGGTGACGCGCGCCGGCTACGACACGAACTCATCCTATTTGTCGTTTGTGGTGCAGCACCTGGCGCTGGCCGCCCTCGGCAGCATCGCGCTCGGCCTGGCGGTGGCGTTGACCGTGGCCGCGGCCGAACCGCTATACCGCGTGTCGCAACCGGAGCAATTGCGGCTGAGCGCGGCGTGGACGCTGCCCGGCATCCGCACCAAGGAATTCTTCCGCTCGTGCGTGATCGGCCTCGGCATGGCCGCCGGACACATCGGCTTCGTCGTGCTCTTTTACTTGCTGGGCAGCCGGATCGGTGTGTGGGCGCCGCAGGACATTCCCTACACCGACGTCTTGAGCACGCATTTCCCCTGGTTGTACCCGCTGACCATCGGAGTGTACGCCGCCACCAGCGAAGAGTTTTTGTTCCGGCTGTTCGCTATTCCCTTCCTCATGCGGCTGACCAGGTCGCGCGTGCTGGCCGTGGTGCTGCCGGCGTTCTTCTGGGGTTTCCTGCACTCCACCTATCCGCAGCAGCCTGGCTACATTCGCGGCATCGAGGTCGGCCTGATTGGGATCGTTGCCGGCGTGGTGATGCTGCGCTACGGCATCCTGGCCACGCTGGTGTGGCACTACACGGTGGATGCGGCGCTGATCAGCCTCTTCCTGCTGCGCTCGGGCAACGCATACTTTCGCACGTCGGGAGCGCTGGTCGCCGCCGGTGCGCTGGTTCCGCTGCTGATCTCCGGAGGCTTCTACCTGGCGCGCAGACGATTCGAGCCTGACGAAGCGCTGTTGAATCGCGCCGAGGCTCTGACCGAGCAGCCTGCCCCAATCGAGGTAGCGGTGGAACGGCAGACCGCACCGGTGGAAGCGCTGACCGCGTCGCGCATCAAGTTGGTGGTGGGCTGCGGCGTGGTGGGACTGCTGCTGGTGATCCTGGTGAAACCGCACGAGATCGGCGATTTCCTGCGCTTTCGCGTGAATGCCCGGCAGGCAGCGGAAAGCGGCGATGGCGTTCTGCGGGCGCGCGGCATCCATCCCGAGCGCTATCACCGCGCGACCACGCTGGCAGACCGGTCGGACAAGTACGTGAATGAATTCCTGCGGCGGAAGGTGGGCATCGCGGGTGCAAATCGTCTCTATGGTGAAAAAGTTCCGCTGGCGCTGTGGCGCGTGCGTTACTTCCGCGATAGCGAAACCGAAGAGTACGCGGTGATTGTGCGGCCGGACGGCGCGGTTCATTCGATGCACCATACCCTCGAGGAAAAAGCTCCCGGCGCCAAGCTGTCGCGCGAAGAGGCGCAGGCGCTTGCGGAAAAGTATCTGCGCGACGAGAAAAAAGTCGATTTGGGGCAATGGAAGCTGGTGGATTCCTCGGCCGACGCACGCCCGGCGCGCACCGATCACCGCTTTGTCTGGGAGGAGAAGCAGCCGTCGGCGGGATCGGGAACGGACGCCGCTTCCGTCCGCACCGAAGTCCAGGTGCAGGGCGATGAAGTGTCGGGCTATCGAGTGTTTTTCAAGATTCCGGAGCAGTGGGAACGCGATCAGCAGAAGCGCACGCTGCCACGAGTGCTGAGAATCGTGTGGCGCATCGTCTTCTTCGCCGGACTCGGCGGCGCCGCGCTCGTGCTGTTCTTCAAGAACCTCCGGCAGCAGTCGGTTCCCTGGCGGCGGCTGGCGAATTGGGCCCTGGCCGCGCTGTTCGGGACAGCCTTGGCCACGCTGAATAGCCTGCCCAACATCCTGGCCAGTTATCCCACGGCGATTCCGCTGCGCACCTTCGAGGCGATCACCGGCGTGTCGCTGTTTGTCGCCGTGCTGTTCGGCTACGCGTCGGCATTCTTCCTGCTCGGGCTGGCATGGTTTTTCCTGGCGCGTGCCTTTGGCGAGGAGAAACTCACCGGCTGGCGCGGGCTTCCTGCCAGCTACTATCGCGACGCGCTGATCGTGGGCGTGGGCGGAACCGCGGCCCTGGCGGGACTGGATCGGCTGGCGGAGGTCGCGTCGCGCGCGTGGCCGACGCTCACGCGCTCGCTCTCCGCCGCGTTGCCGTCGAACCTCGACGGTTATCTGCCGGCCGGAAATGCGGTAGGCCACGCGCTCAGCGCGGGTCTGTTACTGACGGCATCGGTCGGACTGGCCGCTGGTTTTATCGCGTGCCACCTGCCAAAACGGTGGATGCGTTTGGCGCTCTTGTTGGGCGCGGCGGTCGCGCTGGTGGGCGATTGGGGCAGCCCGGCAGATTTCGCCAAGCGCCTGCTCATCGAAATGGTGCTGCTGGGTGTCGTATGGCTGGGCGTGCGGAAGGTGGTTCGCTTCAACCTGCTGGCGTACTTCCTGCTCGCTGCGCTGCCCGGCCTGGCGATGGCCGCGGTGGAACTCCTGCAACAACCCAACACATTTTTCCGCGCCAACGGCTGGTTGGCAGCGGCGGCGGCGGTGGTACTTGTCGCCTGGCCGCTGGTTGCCATGCGAACCGCGGCGCCCGATCGCGCGGCGAGCGCGGCCACGGCGGGTGATTGAACGTGCCTACTGATTTTTGTGGAGAAATTTCAGCCGTTTATGCGGCTGCGCTGCGGCTTTGACGTCGTCGTACTTGAGGCAACTGATGGAGCCATCCACCTCGAGCACGGCGAGCGCGACGTCGCTCAAGTTGCCGATGCCATGCTCGCGAAGGGCGCGCGTCAGTTCGTCGTGCGAGACGTGCTCGCGCGCCATGTGCGACTCGATTGCCTGGCCGTTGTGCACCAGCAGCGTCGGCGATCCCTGGATGACGCGCCGGAAGCGGCGATTCAAGCCCGAAACTTCCGCCACCAGATAATTCACCACCAGCAACGTGGCCGCCGCGGCGACGCCGCCGAGCAGCGAAGTATCCGGGCCGGTCATGGCGTTTTGCACCGAGTTGCTGATCAGCAGCAGGAGCGTGAGGTCAAAGGGAGTCATCTGGCCGACTTCGCGCTTGCCGCTGAGGCGAACACCGAGCAGCACCACGAGGTAGATGACCAGCGTGCGAAGGACGATTTGAACGAGGACTGCGCCGCCTGGATACATTTTTCGAGTTGTGAGTCCCGAGTCGCGAGTCGCGAGTGTACGCCAGGAACGCGAAACATCAAACCGCAAAGGACGCGAAGGAACGTAAAGGAAAAAATCCCTTGCGGCCTTGGCGATCTTTGCGGTTGATCTTCAGCGGCACACGCGAGGGCTGTGTGCCACATCACTGACTACTGCTTGACGGTTGGAACCGGCGCGCCTTTGGGCGTGCTCAAGTAGCCGGAGATCTTGTTCTTGTCGGCCGTCATGACGACCACCTCGTAGAGGAAGCGATCGCGTCCGGAGTAGAACTGCAGCGGCTCGTACAGCGTGCGGTCTTTTTTCTCGATTGTGCGGTCGTCGGCCATCACATTCAGCGTGTACTTGCCTTTCTTGCCGTCCACCTTCTTGAGCTGCAGGCTCACCGTGGAAACCGGCGTGGGCCGCGCGCCCTTCTGCAGCGAGAATTCGTAGATGTTGCGATCACCGCGGTGCTTGAGGGTTTCCAGGTCGTCGCGGGTATGGGCAATCAGCCCGCTCTGCACGTTGAGGTCGCCCATGACGCGCTCCAGCTTGGACTTGGTCGCCTCCAGATCGGTCCTGGTGGAGGCGATGTCGGTCTTGGCGCCGCCGAGCTCGGTCCTCACTCCGGCAACTTCCCCGCTGACCACGCCCACCTGCTGCTTGGTTTGCTCGCTGAGCCGCTGTTCGGCCTCTCGCTGCTGGCGCTGAAGAGCGGCGGAACGCGAGGCGATTTCCTTCTGCGTCAAGCCGACTTTTTCCGCCAGCACCTGGTTCTCCGCCTTGAGACTGGTTTCGGCGATGCCGAGGCGCTTCAGAAGCTGCGCATTCTCCGCCTTGGCGGCGGTTTGAGCAGCTTCGAGCTTATCGATGCGGCCGCGCGAATCGAAAATGAAGTAGAGAGAGACCGCTACGGCAACGATGGCAACTCCCAACAACACGTTGTACAGCAGCTTGCCAGTGGAGCCTGTTTCTACACTCTGGTTCTCATGTTCGTCGGGCATATCTCTCCTGAACTGACTCGAAGGATGGTCAATTGTTGAGCAGAAGCTCTGTACTGTCAATGAACCCGTAACCGAGTTGCGAGTTGCGACACCGGAGCCGCAAGCATGGCGCCGAGTTTTGCAGAGAGGTTCGCGGCGTGCCACACTCGACGATGGGCGTGCAAGAAAAAGACGCGCTCGCGGGCGAGCGCGCTCCAACTTCTTTCGCGAATTCGCTAGATAAACATTTCGTCTTGCGGCTGGCCGGCATGGTTGCGCGTACGGCGGCCGAGCAGCGTGCCCAGACCGGCGGTCAGGCCCTGGACGAGGCCGGCGACCTGGCGTACGGGCGAGAGCACGGAGTGTTGGACCAGTTCCGTGGTTTCTTCGACGCGGTCCATGGTGCGGGTAACCAGTTCGTCGGCACGGATGACGTGCAAGCGCGTGCGGTCAATGACGTCGCTGACGGTGGCATCCAGCCGCTCGACCTGCCCCTTGATGGTCGCGGTAGTGGCAGCGGCGTTGGCGATCAGCTCCTCGATTTTGGGCTTGGTGGTGGTGAGCAGCGACTGCGCCGCGTCGAGTGTGGGCAGGGCACGGCGCTGGACCTCTTCGGCCAGCGTCAGCATGCGCGCGGAGCTCTTCTGCACGGTGAGCAGGATGGCGAGCAGGATACCGATCTGCAACGCCAGAGCCACGCCGATTTCAATGAGCAGAACTGTAAAGCGCGTCTCCATGATCGTCGGCGGGCGCGCTAGACGCTCTTCCCTTCGCCCTCGGTGGCCTCGCGATACGCCTGCCGGCCAGCGTCGTAGGCGGACTTGAACTGCTCCTTCTGCTGGCTGACGACGTCGCGGCCTTTTTCCACCCACTCATTGGCCTGTTCGCGGGCGCGCTGGGCTTGCTCGACCACACGGTGCCGTCCCTCTTCCGCCTTGGTGGCGAGAGTTTCGCGGGTTTCGCGGCCGGAGGCCGGAGCATACAGAACGCCGATCGCGGCGCCGATCCCCAAACCGGTTAAGAACCAGAGAAAGCCGTTTCCGTCTCTATCGGACATAAAATCCTCCCGAACTTTGCCTGAAACTGGGGATGTTAGCACCCGTGGCAGTTAGCGGCAAGCGGCAAGGGGCCATGGCCGTGAGAATGAAGAATTAAGAAGTCAGAATGCAGAATGGTCCGACCTTCGCGGTGGATGTCGTTCTGACTTCTGACTTCTCACTTCTTAATTCTTAATTTTCGGTTCTGATCACGGTTTCTGCGTGGGGCGAAGGACGACTTCGCTGGCGAAGGACTGCGGCGCCTGCGTAACCAGCATCGCCACCACGTGCGCGACGTCGGCGGGACGCAACATTTTGAGCGGGTCCTTGCCGGGGTGCGGGCCGAGTTCCGATTGCGTGCTGCCGGGACAAACCACGCTGACACGGATGTTATAGCGGCGAAGTTCTTCGGCGACGGAGTAGCTGAGGCCGTTCAATCCCCACTTGGAAGCCGCGTAGGCGGCGCCGTTGGGCAGCGGGTTCTTGCTGGCGATGGAGGAGATGTTGACGATGTCGCCGCGGCCGGCGCTGATCATCATGGGCGCGAAACAGCGGATTGCGTAAAACACGCCGCGCAGGTTGGTGTTCAGGATGCGCTCCCAGTCCTCGGGCGGAAGCTGATGCAGAGGACGGCTGAAATCGCCGACGCCGGCGTTGTTCACCAGGATGTCGGTGCGGCCGAAGCTTTGTTGCACGCGCGCGGCGAGCGCTTCCACCGAGGCGAGTTGGGCAACGTCGCAGACCATGGCTTCGCACCGTCCGCCGACGGAGCGAATCTGCTGTGCGGCGGCATCCAGCGTCTGCTGCGAGCGCCCACAGATGACGGTGGCCGCGCCCATTTCCGCCAGGCGGGCCGCGATGGCGTGTCCGATGCCGCGGCCACCGCCGGTGACCACGGCTACTTTGTCGTGAAGAGGATTCGTGCTGTCGTTCATCATGCCAAGCTCCTCGAAGCCGCGCCGGGGGCCGTTTTAGCAGGCCGGCGCGGCCTGCCATGCATCCAGTGGCCAGGATACGCGCATCAAATCAGGCGGGAAAAGCCGTACCCGTAACGCAACTTGCCTTTGTACGAGGTACATTCTTATAATCCCTTGCCTCTGGGTACCCTGTCTCTTAGTCTCTTAGAAGCGGAATCGGGGCAGGCGGTAGTAGAAAATTGCCGTATCCGGGCCCGGGCGCGTGCAGGCCTTCCAAACTGCGCGTGTCGTTTGCGCGTGCCGGCTGGCGTGCGTGGGCCATGTCGCTGCTTTCCCCGGGAATCGAAGTAAGGAGCCATCGCATGAAGAAGTCGCTCATCATCCTTGTGCTGTTACTTGCCGTCGTGGCCATGGCACAGACCGGCGCCGACCCGCAGGCACAGGGTCAAGCCGCGCCAACCGGGCCGACGATCAAGGACCCGGCCGAGTACAACGCGTACGTCACCGCGCTGAACCAATCCGATGCCGCGGCCAAGGCGCAGGCGCTGGAGACGTTTCTGCAGCAGTACCCGAGCAGCGTGGTCAAGGTGGGCGGGCTGGAATTGCTGATGGCCACTTACCAGCAGCTTGGCAATTTGCAGAAGGTGCTGGACACGGCCAATCGAGTGCTTCAGGCCGATCCCGCCAATCTGCGGGCCCTGGCGCTCATGACCTACATCTACCGGCAACAGGCGGAAGCCGGCGGGCCGAATGCCGCTCAGTCGCTGCAGCAGGCCGCCCAGTACGCGCAGCAGGGCATACAGGCAAACCAGACCGCGCCCAAACCGGCGGAGTTGACCGCGGCGGATTGGGAAAAACTGAAGTCGCAAACCCAGGTGATCTTCGCCGGAGCGGCGGGCATGGCGGCGCTGCAGCAGAAGGATTACCCCAATGCGCAAAAGTATCTGACGATTGCCGCGCAGGCGCAGCCGAACGATTTGCGCAACGTGTATCCGCTGGCGCTGGCGTACCTGCAGCAGAAGCCGCAGGACGTCCGCGGACTGTGGTACATCGCGCGCGCCGCGAATATGGCTGCCGGCACACCGGCCCAGGCGCAGATTACGGCCTACGGCAAGCGCGCGTACACGGTCTATCACGCCGGCGACGATGGTTGGGACCAGTTAATGGCGCAGACCAAGACCGCCACCGAACCTCCACCTGGATTCACCGTTAAACCGGCGCCGACGCCGGCCGAGCAAGCCGCCAACCTGGCCAATACCAAACCGGTGGATCAGATGTCGTTCGATGAATTTCAGCTGATCCTCACCGCGGGCAATCAACCGGCCGCCGACAAGGTGTGGAGTGGCATCAAGGGCAAGCCGATTGCGTTCGAGGGCAAGGTGATCGGCACGACCAGGAACTCGGTGATGCTGGCCGCCACGGTGGACGATATCCAGAACAACAAGGCGGACGTGGAATTGAACTTCGAGGCGCCGATCGCCGCAGCGCTGGTCCCGAAGCAGGGCGCTACGTCAAGGGTGCAAGGTACGCCGGCATCCTACGATGTGAACCCGTTCATGATTCACATGACCAGTGGCGCATTTATCGGTGCGCCGCCCAAGCCGCCGGCGCACAAGCCGCCAGTGCACAAGAAGCCTTAGCAATAAAGTTTGGCCAGGTCCAGCGAGATATCGGCACGGCGAAATGCCGTGCCTTTTTTGTTTCCGCAGCGGCTTGCGGCGGCCGAGGGCGGTGGCCGCATCAGGATTCGCGAAATGGCCGGCAGCAGCGCGCAAGCTGTGTACCCGATGACTATCGCGCCGCTTTCTTCTCCATGGCGAGAGGGCGGGCGCTGCGCGGGGGGCGCCGGGCGCCGTCGCGCAGGCTGCGGACGTCAACCTTGAGTTCGGCGATGGTGCGGGACAGCGTATTGCGGTGCATGCCCAACTGGCGGGCAGCTTTGCACTGGTTTCCCTGGTTTTCCAGAAGGACCGTGAGAATAAAACGCTTCTTGAATTCGCGGACGGCTTCGGAATAAAGAATGCCGCTCTTGTACATCTGCATGACCAGGGATTCCAGTTGGTCTTTCACGGGACCTCTCCTTTTATGACTGTCCGTTCGTTTTACTTAGCCGGGCCCGCGGGCGGTCCGCCACTATGATTCGCGGCCGGAGGCGCGCCCTCGCGGACGTTTGCGATGGCGGCCATGCCGGCATGAAACTGTTGCCGTACCTGCGACGGTGCGACCCAGACGGCGGCCCGCGCCAGCACCAGCAGATACGGCGCCGTGCGCGATCGCGCCAGCAAGGTTGCCCCGGGGGAGAACGAAGCCAGCGCGAGCAGCGAGATCATCACGATCAGGACACCGCGCACCAGCCCGAACATGCCTCCCAAAACGCGGTCGAACCAGCGCAGCCCGGCTTCCTTCATGCCGAAACGCGCGATCCGGCCGATACCTCCCGCCAGCAGGACAACAACAAAAAAGATCGTCAGAAACCCGCACAGATCGGCCACCCAGGGCGTCTTCACATAGGGCGCGTACCAGGCCGCCACCTGGCGGTATCCCCAGGCCGCGAGCAGGTAACCTGCCACCACTCCGGCCAGGGAAAATACTTCGTGCATGAACCCTTGCGAGGCCGCGACCAGCGCAGAAAATAGAACAATGGCGATGATCAGCCAGTCCAGTCCGGTCATGCGGGCCCTCGCGACAACGCTTGCTCTCACCTCAACCGCAGATATCTTGCAATCGAACCAGCCCGCCAACCATCAGGCCGCCTGCACCTGCAACTCCCGCCCGGTAAGCCGGCGAAACGCTTCCATGTATTTCGCGCTGGTGTTGTCGGCCACCTCGGGCGGAAGCGACGGCGCCGGCGGCTGCTTGTTCCAGCGAATCTTCTCCAGGTAATCGCGCACGTACTGTTTGTCGAACGATTCCTGGCCGCGGCCGGACGAATAGGCATCGCCGGGCCAGAAACGCGACGAATCGGGCGTGAGCACTTCGTCGGCCAGCACCAGGCCGGCGGCGGTGCGCCCGAACTCGAACTTGGTATCGGCGATGAGGATGCCGCGGGCGGCGGCGTAGTCGGCGGCGGCCTGATAAATGCGCAGGCTCAGGTCGCGCAGTTGCTCGCTCAGCGCGGCCCCGGCGATCTTCTTCATCTCGGCGAAGGAAATATTTTCGTCATGGCCGGTGTTGGCCTTGGTCGCCGGCGTAAAGATTGGCTGCGGCAACTTGTCGGATTCGCGCAAGCCGTAGGGCAAGGTGATGCCGCATACCGAGCCCTTTTTCTGGTATTCCTTCCACGCCGAACCGGAAATGTAGCCGCGCACCACGCACTCCACCGGGACCATGTCGGCATGGACCACCAGCATGGAGCGGCCGCGGAGATGGGCCTGATACTTGCGAAGGTGCTGCGGATAGCGGTCCGCGTCGGCGGTGACCAGGTGGCTGGGGACGATGTCCTTGAGGAAGTCGAACCAGAAAAGAGAAAGCTGGGTCAGGACGCTGCCCTTGTTGGGAATGCCGGTGGCGAGCACGTAATCGAAAGCGGAAATGCGGTCGGTGGCCACCAGCAGCAGGTGCTCGTTGTCCACGCGGTAGAGGTCCCGCACCTTTCCGCTGGCATAAAGCTCCAAGTCGGGAAAGTCGGTGTGCAGCAGGGCGTCTTGTTGGAGGTGGGCCACGACGGAAAATTGTTGTGCAAGAGAACGTCGCGTATTCTAGCCGCCCACGTTTTTTTGTCAACGCCTCGCGTCACAATGGCGAGCGACGCGTTTTCCTCCGCGAAGAATAAATATTGACAGGAGAGGCGTTCCCGCGAAATAGGCTCCGGACAAGGGATTTGGCAGACCACGGTGTGGAAAATCGGGAAGGACTCCCGGCTCGCGTGATCCTGCCGTAATCTTGTGGTCGCGCCAAGTTCCGCCGCGCGATCTCCGCACCGCCATACGACGCGCCTACGCGGTCGCCGCCTGCGCGTTTTCGTGGAAGCGCACCGAGACCAGCTTGGAAACTCCGGGCTCCTGCATGGTGACGCCGTACATGACCGGCGCGATGCTCATGGTCTTCTTGCTGTGCGTGATGAGGATGAACTGGGTGGTGTCGCTCATCTCGCGCACCAGATCGGTGAAACGCCCGATGTTGCTTTCGTCGAGCGGAGCGTCCACTTCGTCGAGAATGCAGAAGGGGCTTGGCTGGTACTGGAAGATGCCGACCAGCAGCGCCAGGGCGGTGAGCGCTTTTTCTCCCCCGGAGAGCAGCAGCACGTTTTGCAGCTTCTTGCCCGGAGGCGATGCCACCACGTCAATGCCGCTGTCGGCGGCGTTCTCTTCGTCGGTGAGCCGCATGAAGCCGTTGCCGCCGCCGAACAACTTGCGGAATGCCGCCTGGAAGTTGATGTTGATGGCGGCAAACGCTTCCTGGAATTTCTGGCGCGAGATGGTGTCGATCTCCCGGATGGCGTTCTGCGTATTTTCGATGGAGTCCATCAAATCTTTGCGTTGCGCTTCCAGGAATCCGTGGCGCTGCGCGGCCTCCCGATACTCCTCCAGGGCCATCATGTTCACCGGGCCCATGTTGTCGAGTTTCAAGCGCAGCTCGCGATATGCGGTCTCCTCCAAGGCGAGCAGTTCCGGGCCGAGCTGGGCAACGGACCCGTCGCCGAGCAGCGTGACGGCGGTCACTCCGAGCTCGTTCAGGCAGGTTTCCGCCATGTGCTGCTGATCGGATTGCAGCTTCGCGGCCTGCGCGGACAGTTCTCCGCGGCGGTCGCGCACCGAGTCCATTTCCAGACGCGCGCCGCGAAGCTGGTGCTCGATTTCGACCAGCCGGCCGCGCACCTGCTCGGATTCGGCCTGCAGTTCGGTCTCGCGCACCTCGGCCTGCTCTTTCTGCGCGGCCAGCGAATCCAGTTGCTCGGAAATCTGCAGGTTCTCGATCTCGCGCTGCGCCCGTTCGGCGGCGGCCATCTGCTGCTGCGACTCCAGCGACTCCACCCGCGAAGCGATCTCGGCGAACATGGTTGCAACCCGGGCGAGCGCAGCCGACGCGGCGCGGCGCCGCTCTTCCACGGCCGCGACTTGCGCCTTCATCTCGGAGGCGACGTGGGCGGCGGCATCGCGCGCGGCGCGCAGCCCGGCAAGGCTTTCCTGCGCCGCGGCGGCTTCGCTCTCCAGCGCGGCGCGGCGGGCATCGCGCACGGAAAGGTCGGCCCGTTGTTCGGCAACCTGCGCTTCGTTGGCCGCCCGTTCGGCGGTGATGTGCAGCGCTTCGCGCTCCGCCAGCGCCACCCGCTCGGCGATGCGCGTCACCTCGCTCTCCAACTGGCGCAGGTCATGACCGGTGGTGAGCGCGGCCCGGTCGGCCTCGCGCTTCTCCGTCTCCAGCCGCTCCAGCAGCGAGGAGAGGTCGGCGATTTCGCGCGCCAGGATCAATGCCTTGCGCTCTTCGCCGCCGAGCGCCCGTTCCATTTCGGCGAGCACGCGCAGCACGTCGCGCAACTCGCGCTTCATGGACAGCGGACCCTCGCTGCGCTGCTTGCCGCCGGTCACGGTGACATTGTGGAAACACTCGCCCGATTCGGAGAGAAAGAATGCGTCGGGGTTTTCCAGCGCCAACTCGCGCGCCACGCCCGGGTCGGGCACGATGTAGCCGTCGCGCAGCTTGGGCAGGATGACTTCCAGCGACTTGCCGAAGCCGTTGAGCACGCGGATGGCCTGCTTCAACGGCCGAACCTGTTGCGCGTGCGCCGGCGCCTGGTGCGCGGCCTCGTCGAGCACGAACGAGAAGCGCGCCTGCGAGTCGTTGGGGTGCACCAGGAAGGTGGCGCGGCCCTCGACGTCGGTGCGCAGCAGGCGCATACCTTCGTCGGCGGCGTCCCAGGATTTCACCACGATGTAGTTGAGCTCGTCGCGCAGGAAATCCTCGACCACGCGCTCGACGCGGTCATCGACTTCGAGAAAATCGGCGAGCACACCGACCGGCGCAAAACCGCTGTTGAGCGCGCCCGACTGGAACAGCCGGCGAACCGAATCGGTGGAATAACCGTGTTCGGCAATCACCGCTTCCAGCGAGCCCTTCTTGCCCAGCGCGGTGGCGTACTCGGCGCGCAGGGTATCGAGGCGGCGCCTGGACTCGGTCTCCGCCATGCGCTTCTCGCCGATCGCGGAGCGTGTCTGCTCGATGTCCTCGGCCAGCGCGGTCACGCGTTCGGAGGCATTCTCGAACTCGAAGGCGATCTGCCCGCGCTGGTCGCCGAAGGTGTCGATCTGCAACCGCCCGGATTCGATTTCGTTATTCAGGCGGCGCAGTTCGCGTTCCAGGCCGGTGATGTGCTCCTGGGCGCGCGTAAGCTGCTCGCGGACGGCGGAAGCGGCGGCAACCGCCTCCATGATCGCGGCCCGGCGCGATTCCTGGCGGCACTCGATGTCGGCAAGCACGGTGGCGGCGCTGGCGGCTTCCTGCTGCGCCGTGGCGGCTTGTTGCTGCGCGGCGGCCACTTCGCCCTCGGCCGCTTGCAAGACCCCGCTATGCGATTCCCGTTCCGCCTCGATGCCCACCAGGCGCAAGCGCGTCTGCGTGAGTTCAGCGGCGGCGGATTCGGCGCGGCGTGCCAGCTCGGCGCAGCGCTCTTCGTTAGTGCGCTGGCGCGAGAATGCGCGATCGATCTCGCGCGTGATCGCCGACAAGCGCTCGCGATTGTTGCGCACGTCGGTTTCTATGGCATAGCCGCGCTGCGTGCCTTCAGCCTGCTCCAGTTCCAACTCGCCGACCACCTGCGTTTTGGCGCGGAGTTCTTCCCCGAGGCCGATGAGGGTAGCCTCCAGTTCCTCGCTCTCGCGGCGGAGTTGCGCGAACCTGCCGGCCAGCACCAGGCGCAGCTTGCCGCGCATTTCGTCGCGCAGGCGCGCGTAGCGCTCGGCTTTGGAGGCCTGGCGCTTGAGCGAGTTCATCTGGCGCGTGACTTCCTCGAAGATATCGTTGACCCGCGCCAGGTTCAGCTTGGCTTCTTCTAGCCGCGCTTCGGCAAGGCGCTTGCGCGTCTTGAACCTCGTAATCCCGGCCGCCTCCTCGATGATGGCGCGCCGGTCCGTGGGCTTGCTGGAGAGAATCTGGCCGATTCTTCCCTGCTCGATGATGGCGTACGACTCCGGGCCCAGTCCGGTGCCCATGAAGATGTCCTGGATATCGCGCAGGCGGCAGAGCTTGCCGTTGAGCAGGTACTCACTGTCGCCGGAACGGAACAAGCGGCGTGTGACCACGATCTCGCCGGCCTTGAAGCTGGGCCTGAATTTGCGGCGGCGGATTTTCAAAACTACTGTCGACGGTCGATGGCCGATAGTCGATGGCGACTGGCCTTCGGCTGTTGGCGATTCGGCTCCATCACTGATCTGAGCAGCGGCATCCTGCACGGGCGAAGCCGCTTGCGCCACACCATCTCCGGCCATCGACAATCGACCATCGACCGTCGACGGCATCTCGTCCACCTGGCCCGGCTGCACTTCTGAAAGGTATTCGTCGGTCTCGACGGCTGCTTTTTCGCGCAACGCGGCTTCGTCCCAGTCCGCTTCCGACATCTCGTCGTGAATCTCGATCTCCGGCTCGGCCTGTACTTCCGGTCCGTCGTAGACGTCGGGATCGATCAGGGTGAGGGAGACTTCGGCCATGCCGGTGGGCTTGCGGTCGCGCGTGCCGGAGAAGATGACGTCTTCCATGCGCGCGCCGCGCAGGGTGCGCGCCGATTGCTCGCCCAAAACCCAGGCGATGGAATCGGAGATGTTGGATTTGCCGCAACCGTTGGGGCCGACGATGGCAGCGATGCCGTCGCCGTGAAAATTCAGCTCGGTGCGGTCGCAGAACGACTTGAATCCGATGATCTGGAGCTTCTTGAGTTTCAGCAACGTCCACTCCTTCAACTGGCGGGGCCTGCCTGCTGCTGGTCCCACAACGTTGCGTACAGCCCGCAACGGCCACTGCGGGCGACGCGGCGCGTTCCGGCTGAGAGAGACGCCGCTCCAAAATCCCTGCCCGGCAACCCCGGGTAGCACGGATTTAGAGTCAATGTACCGTCGCGAGGGGGCGGCGTCAAGACAGAAAACGCTATATATTGTGGCGGCCTGTGGAAGAACCCAGCATCTTGCACAGCCATTGCAGCAAATGCGTGTTGCACTTCGAACGCCTGTTTTTAGATGGGAAAGGAGATCGGCAGGATGGACCGCAAGAGCAGAACCAGCCTAGCGCAATTACCTTTGCTTTTCAATAATCAACTGGCGTCGCTGCAACCGTGGGCAAGCCAGCAAAAAGGGGCGCCGGTGCGCCCCCATTTCGGTGGTTTGTGGTTCCCGCGTTACTGCCCCAGGATCTGGAAGAAGCGGATGATGGACTCGATCCCGCGGTAGAAGTTCGGGATGTGGAACTTCTCGTTGGGAGCGTGCAGGTTGTCGTCGGGCAGGCCCATGCCCATCATGACGCTGGGAATTTTCAGCTCGTTCTCGAAATCGGAGACGATCGGAATCGAGCCGCCGGAGCGGATGTAGACCGTGTCTTTGCCGAAGACCTCGTGCAGCGCATCGGTGGCCGCCTTGATGTAGCGGTTATCGGTCGAAACCACGCAAGCCGGCCCCTTGCTGTGCACCTTGATGTTGATGTTGATTCCCTTCGGGGTGAGCTTCTTCACGAAGTCGGTGTACTTCTTCAGGATGTCGTTTTCGTCCTGGTCCGGAACCAGGCGCATGGAAACCTTGGCGGAAGCGCGCGCCGGGATCACCGTCTTCGCGCCGGGCGCGGTGAAGCCGCCGGGCATGCCGTGGACCTCCAGCGTAGGGCGCGCCCAGGTGCGATACAGCACCGAGTAACCCGGCTCGCCGGTCAGCACGCTGGAGCCGACTTCCTTCTTGCGGTATTCCTCTTCATCGAACGGCAGGCGCTTCCAGGCGGCGAGCTCGGCCTTGGTGGGCTCCTTCACCTTGTCATAGAAGCCGGGGATCAGGATTTTTCCGCTGGCATCCTTCAGCTTGCTGATGATCTCGATCAGCGCGAACAGCGGGTTGGGGGCCGCGCCGCCGTAGATGCCGGAGTGCAGGTCGGTGGCCGCACCCTGCACCTCGATTTCGGTGTACACCAGGCCGCGCAGGCCTACGCACAGCGTGGGCAGGTCGGGCGCAAACAGTTCGGTGTCGGTGACCAGCGCGAAGTCCGCCTTCAGCTTGTCCTTGTGCTTGTGGACGTATTCGGCGATGGACTCGCCTCCGACCTCTTCCTCGCCTTCCAGGATGACGCGCACGTTGATCGGCAGCTTGCCGCCGCCGGATTTCATCAGCGACTCGAAAGCTTTCAACTGCATCCAGAGCTGGCCTTTGTCGTCCACCGCGCCGCGGGCATAAATGTTGTTGTTGCGTTCGGTGGGCTCGAATGGCGGGGACTTCCACTCGTCCAGCGGCTCAGCGGGCTGGACGTCGTAGTGGGCGTAGCAGAGCACGGTCGTCTTTCCCGCGGCATGCAGCCAGTCGGCGTACACCAGCGGGTGCGCGTTGGGGCGTTCTCTTGTCGCGGTGGGGATGATCTCGACGTGCTCGAAGCCCATGCGCTTCAGATCGTCGGCGCAGACCTTGGCCGCCTTCTCCGTGTCCTTGTTGTGCTCTTCCAGCGTGCTGATGCTGGGGATACGCAGCAGATTTTTCAGCTCTTCCAGGAACCGCTTTTGGTTGTCACGAGCGTAGTTGAGTGCGGCGGATGATGCGGCTGTAGCCATCTGGACCTTCTCCTCTGCCGGCGCGAGCCGGCTATGAAGCTCAAAACCCGTTACCCAAACCAAAAAGTATACAACGCGGCAAGAGCGGCGGAGTTGCGCAGACCGGCGGCGGAACGAGGAGTTCTGATTTGGTAATTTCGTAAGTTGGTAATTTAGTAATTTCGAACCGTTGGGGTCGTGGTAGCGCCGGCCCGAAACCCAGCAAAAGATCCACAATTACCAAATTACCAAATTACCAAATTACCCAATCTGCCCGTGCCGCTGCATCTGCTCCAGCAGGCGCGGATTGCCGCAGGCGGCGGCAAATTCGGCGTGCACGCGCGCCCGGTCAAAATCGCCTTCGGCAATGTAGATTTCGCCGAGCGCGATGTGGGCGTCCGCCAAGGTGGGTTTCTTTTCCAGCGCGATCAGCAGGTGATGCTTGGCTTCTTCGCGTTTGTGCTGCACGCGATAAAGCTGCGCCAGGTGGTAGTAGCCTTCCGCCCAGTCGGGATTCTGTTCGAGCGAGCGCTGCTGTTCGGCGATCTGGCGCGCGGTTTCGTCATCAAGCGCCTGGTCGGCGATGCGGCGGAAAAAAGGTAGCTCGCTGGACATCATCATTAGAATAACTGCATGCCTGTAGAATCGCAGGACTATTTAGACGACAGTGGCAACCTGAATAATTGGCAGATCGAGGAAATCGAGAAAGCGATTATCGAAGCTGACCGTGGTGAGTTTGCCAGCGACGAAGAAGTGCGGCAGACGTTTCAGAGACTGACACGCCGTTAAGCAATCCAGCCGCCGCCGATCACGAAGTCACCGTCGTAGAACACCGCTGCCTGGCCGGGCGTAACGGCGCGCTGGGGCTGGTCAAAGGTCGCCAGCACCTCATCGTCACCGGTCTTCTCGATCATGGCGGGCGCAGGCTCGTGGCGGTTGCGGATCTTTACCGATACGCGCATCGGCGAGCGCAGATCGTCGCCATCCATCGCAATCCAATTCAAACGGCGAGCACGCAGCGCGGTCGCGTACAGCTCTTCCCCGCCGCCAACCACCACCTGGCGCTTCTCGCCATTGATTTCCAAAACGTATAGCGGCGAGCCCGTGGCCACGCCCAGACCCTTGCGCTGGCCGACCGTGAAATTGTGAATGCCGGCGTGGCTGCCGATCACTTCCCCATTGGTTGTGACCAACTCGCCCGCGGTGTCGGGTAGGGACTCGCCCTGCTCCGCGAGATAAGCGTCAATGAACTGCTTGTAGTCACCGCCGGGGACAAAACAGATTTCCTGGGAATCCGGCTTCTCGGCCAAGGCCAGCCCGTGCCGGCGCGCCAGCTCGCGCACTTCGGACTTGCGCAAGTCTCCCAGCGGAAACAACGTGCGTGAAAGCTGCTCCTGGGTCAGGCCAAACAGAAAGTAGGTCTGGTCCTTGCTGAGGTCGGCGGGACGGCGCAGCAGCCAGCGCTGGCGCGCGGCGTCGAATTCCACGCGCGCATAGTGGCCGGTGGCAAGCTGCTCGGCGCCGATCTGGCGCGCGGTGATCAGGAGCTGATCGAACTTCAGGTGGTTGTTGCACAGGCTGCACGGGATGGGCGTGCGGCCGGACAGATACTCGCCGATGAACGGGCGCACCACCTCGTCCTCGAAGCGCCGCTCCTGGTTGACCACGTAGTACGGGATGCCGAGCGTCTCGGCGACACGGCGGGCGTCGTACACGTCGTCGAGCGAGCAGCAGCGGCCGGTGACCGTCTCCGGCATGCCGTTGTGGCCCGCCAGGCGGCGCTGGTTCCAGAGCTGCATGGTGAGACCGATCACCTGGCGGCCCTCGGCGCGCAGCATGGCCGCGACGGTGGAGGAATCCACACCGCCCGACATGGCAACGGCAATGGGACGGTCTTCAGTCATCAGTCTTCGGTCGTCAGCAAGCGAAAATGAGGAAATGGAACTTCCCAGTCGCGGTCCCTGACGACTGAAGACTGACGACTGAAGACTCACCCCGCTTGTACTTTATTGTAAATGGGCGACAGCTCACGCAGGCGCGAAAGGGTTGCGGGCAGGATGGAGAGCAGCAGGTCCACATCTTCGCTGGTGTTCTGCTTGCCGATGGAAAAGCGCAGGCTGGCGCGGGCGCGGTCGGGCGAGAGGCCCATCGCGGTCAGCACGTGCGAAGGCTCAATCGCTCCCGAAGAGCAGGCCGCGCCGGTGGAAACGGCGACGCCCTTGAGGTCGAGGGCAATCACCAGCGCCTCGCCCTCGATGAAATCAAAATAGATGCTGCTGGTATTGGGCACGCGTGGCGCACCGGCGCTGTTCACACCCACGGCATCAATGGTCTCGGTGATGATCCGCTCGAGGCGATCGCGCAGCACGCGAATCTGCTCGACCTCGCCATTGCCGAGCCCTGCGCGTGCCAGTTCCGCTGCCTTGCCGAGGCCTACAATTCCGGCGACGTTTTCCGTCCCGGCACGCCGCGCGCGCTCGTGCCGTCCGCCGTACAGCATGGGCTGCAGCAGCGTTCCCTTGCGCACGTACAACGCGCCTACGCCCTGCTGGGCATGGATCTTGTGCGCTGAGATGGAGAGCAGGTCGCAGCGAATCGCGCTCACCTCAATCGGCACCTTGCCCGCAGCCTGGACGGCGTCGCTGTGGAAATAAACGTCGGCCTCGGCGGCGATGGCGCCAATCTCGTTGACCGGCTGGAGCACGCCGGTTTCATTATTCGCCATCATGATGCTGATCAGGCGCGTGTTGGGCCGCAGCGCGCGCTTAACGTCATCGGGCGAAACCAGCGCCTGGCCGTCCACCGGCAGGTAGGTCACCTGGCAGCCCATCGCGTCTTCTTCAAGGCGCTTGCAGGCGTTCAGCACCGCATGGTGCTCGATCGAACTGGTGATGACGTGATCGCCGGGGCGGGTGATGCCGAAGATGGCCAGGTTGTCGGCCTCGGTGCCGCCGCTGGTGAACACCACTTCCGAGGCCCGGCAGCCGAGCAGGGCCGCGACCGATTCGCGCGCACGCTCCACCGCCGCCCGCGTCTGCTGTCCGTGATGGTGGATGGACGACGCGTTGCCGAACTGCTCGATGAAATACGGCTGCATCGCCTCCAGCACCGGCGGCAGGAGCGGCGTGGTCGCGTTGTTGTCGAGATAGGCGCGGCGCATGGATCCTATTTTACGCCGTCACAGTGAAATGTGATCTCACCACGGAAACACGGAGGCAATCGGAATTGGTAATTTCGTAATTTCGCAATTTGGTAATTTCGGCCCGGCCTCCATCCAAATGAGGCTTTGAAATTACCAATTTGCGAAATTACCCAATTACCAAATCTCCTCTGTGTCTCCGTGCCTCCGTGGTGGCATCGAACTTTGGGCAAAAGTAAAGCGCGCTCCCAGGCGAGCGCGCTCCAATTACTTCTTGCCATCGTCGAATCAGCGCCGATCAATGGGAACGTAGCGCTGCGGGTACGCCGGGCCGACGTAATCGGCGCGAGGCCGGATCAGGCGGTTGTCGGAGAGCTGCTCCATCACGTGCGCCGTCCAGCCGCTGATGCGCGATACGGCAAAGATCGGGGTAAACAGGTCGAGATCGATGCCCAGCGTGTAATAGGTCGAGGCAGAATAGAAATCCACGTTGGCGTTCAGCTTCTTGTCGGCTTTCATGAACTGTTCGATCTTGCTGGAATACTCCCACCATTTTGCCTGTCCGCTCGATTCGCCAAGCTCGCGCGACATCTGCCGCAGGTGCGTGGCGCGCGGGTCCTCGGTGTGATACACGCGGTGTCCGAAGCCCGGAATTTTTTTCTTTTGCGCCAGCATGCCCTTGATGTGCTCCACCGGGTCGGCGCCGGCCTTGGCAATTTCCGCCAGGATCTTGAACACCGCTTCGTTGGCGCCTCCGTGCAGCGGCCCCTTGAGAGCGCCGATGCCCGAGGTGATGGCCGAATGCATGTCCGACAGCGTGGCGGCGGTCACGCGCGCCGCGAAGGTGGATGCGTTCAGCTCGTGGTCGGCATGCAGGATGAGGGCGATGTCCAGAGCGCGCTCGGCGGTTTTCGACGGCGGGTCGCCGTTCAACATCAGCAGGAAATTACCGGCATGCGACAGCGAACGGTCGGGCTCCACAACCGGGCGGCCTTTCCGGATGCGGTCATAGGCAGCCACGATCATGGCGAGCTGCGAGGTCAGCCGCAGCGACTTGTGCAAGTTTGCTTCCGGGGTGTTGACGTTCTCCTCGGGATCGTAGAACGAGAGCGCGGAAACCGCCGTGCGCAGCACGTCCATGGGCAGCGCGTGGCGCGGAGCCTGGCGCAGCAGGTTGATGATGGCGGGGTCAAGCTTGCGTTGATCGGCGAGCGCCCGGGTGAACTCGCGTAGCTCGGCGCGGTTGGGCAGCTTGCCGAACCAGAGCAGGTAGCAGGTTTCCTCGAACGTGGAATTGTCGGCGAGTTCGTGAATGTCAATGCCGCGGTAGGCCAGGATCCCGCGGTCGCCATCGATAAAACAAATGCTGGAAACCGCCGCGATAACGCCTTCCAAACCCTTGGGCGTAAGAGTGCTGGTGGACATGAATTCCTCGCAATCCTTATTGATGCGGGATCGAACGCAGGTGACGCTGGGCCCGCTGCTGACACAAGTGGGAGAGTAGCGGGTAACATACCGCAAACTTCGTGCAATTCCAAATCGGGACGTCGTTGCGAACTCCCGAAGATGAGTTGCTTGTGGCGTTGCCGGGAAGCGCGCGCCGGCGTATATTGAGAAGTTTTGTGATTCTCGCCCGGCGCAATTGGGCTGAGGCAACCCGGATTTCACCTTCTGAAACTCACATTCATGCCGGACCGGCATGGGAGATCGAGCATGTTAAAACGCGCAGTTCTATGTTTCGGTATTGCAATCATTTTGGCGGGCATCGCCCCGGCCGACGAAGGCATGTGGCTGTTCAACGCATTTCCAAAAGCCCGGGTCAAGGCGAAGTACGGATTCGAGCCGACCCAGGCGTGGCTCGATCACGTGCGCCTGTCGTCGGTGCGCTTCAACAACGGCGGGTCCGGTTCGTTTGTTTCGCCCAACGGCCTGGCGTTCACCAACCATCACGTCGGCGCGGTTTGCGTCCAGCAGCTTTCCACCGGCGGCAAAGATTTCATGAAGTCCGGCTTCTACGCCAAAACGCAGGCCGACGAGGCCAAGTGTCCTGACCTGGAACTCAACGTCCTGCAGAGCATTGAGGACGTCACTTCCAAGGTCCAGGGCGCCGTCAAGCCGGGCATGCCGGCCGCCGAGGCTGGCAGCGCGCAACGGGCGGCCATGTCGGCCATCGAAAGCGACTGCACCAAGTCCACCGGACTACGCTGCGACGTGGTGACGCTCTACGCCGGCGGCACGTACAACCTCTATCGCTACAAAAAGTACACCGACGTGCGCCTGGTCTTCGCGCCCGAATTCGATGCCGCGTTCTTTGGCGGCGATCCCGACAATTTCGAGTATCCGCGCTACGACCTCGACATCACCTTCTTCCGTATTTATGAGAATGATAAGCCGGTAACCCTCACCCAGTCCTTTAAGTTTTCGAAGGCCGGCGTCAGCGACGGCGAGCTGATCTTCGTCTCCGGCCATCCCGGCTCCACCGGCCGCCTGCTGACCATGTCGCAACTGGAGTTCCTGCGCGACACCAGCTATCCGTGGCGGCTGAGGTTTCTGCAAGACCTGGTGAAGACGCTGAAGAGCTTCTCCGCCCAGTCGCCGGAGAACGCGCGCCGAGCCCAGGAAGACATCTTCGGCATCGAGAATTCGGTGAAAGCCCTTATCGGCTACCAGTCCGGCCTGCTCGACAAAAAGCTGATGGCGCAGAAGCAACAGGAAGAGAACAAACTGAAGCAGGGCGTCGCCTCCGATCCCAAGAAAAAGCAGGAATTCGGCGATCCCTGGTCTGATGCCGCAAAAGCGGAGAACACTTACAAGCAGATTTTCATGCCATTCACCTACCTGGAGCGCCGGCAGGGGCTGCGGGGCGATCTGGCCGGCTTTGCCCGCATCCTGGTGCGTGCCGCGGCGGAAAAACCGAAACCGAACGGCGAGCGTCTGCGCGAGTTTCGCGAGTCGGCGCTGCCTTCGGTCGAGCAGCAGCTGTTCTCGACCGCTCCCATCTACAAGGACTTGGAGACCGCCCTCTTGACGGAGTCGCTTCGCCAGTTGCAGAGCGATCTGGGCAGCGATCCCGCCGTCGCCGGGGTGCTCAAAGGCCAGGACCCCGCGTCGGCAGCCAAGGCGCTGATCGAGGGCACGAAGCTGGAAGACGTCGCCGTCCGCAAACAGCTCTATGCAGGCGGAGCTGCGGCCGTCAACGCCAGCACTGACCCGCTGATCGTCGTCATGCGCAACCTTGATTCGGAAGCGCGCCAGTACCGCAAGCAGCATGACGACCAGGTGGACGCCGTGGAGCGACGCAGCGGCGCGACCTTGTCGAAGATCCGCTTCGCCGAACTCGGCACCGATAGCTATCCTGACGCAACCTTCACGCTGCGCCTCAGCTACGGTGCGGTGAAAGGCTTTACCGAGGACGGGCGCGGCAGCATCGTGCCCGCCGGGACCAAGCTTCCCTTCTTCACCACGTTTGCCGGCGGGTTTGAACACGCCGCCAAACACGGCAACAAGCCGCCCTACAACCTCCCGGCCAGCTGGATGCAGAATAAATCGAAGATCAAGCTGAACACGCCGCTGAATACCATCGAGACCGCCGACATTATCGGCGGCAACTCGGGAAGCCCGGTGGTGAACAAGGCGGGCGAGGTGGTCGGCATCATCTTCGACGGCAACATTCAGTCGCTCCCCTGGAACTTCCAGTACGAAGACACGATCGGACGCTCGCTGCACGTGGATTCGCAGGGCATCCTGGAGGCGCTGCGCAGCATCTACGGCGCCACGCGCCTGGTGGATGAACTGGAGGGAACTGCGGCGCCAGCCAAGAAGTAGCGGCGAAAAGCAATGTCGTTGGTCGTTAGTCGTTAGTCGTTTGCAGGTCCCGGGCTGGTGCGGGCCAACGACCAACGACTAACGGCTTTTTCTTATTCCGGCCAGATGCTGAGCGCCGTCTTGCCGAGAATCTGATCCTGCACCTCTGGCTTGAGCGGCAGCGCCCTGAAATCGTCCAGGTTGCGTCCGATATCCGGCACTCCCGGCCCGGGCCAATCGGTGCCGAACAGCGTCCTGGAAGCGATCTCCTCCAGCCGTGGAAAATACTTGAGCAGCAACTTCGGCGGTATGCCGCTGATGTCCAGGAACATGTTGGGGTGCCGGCGGACCAGGAAAAATGCGGTCTGCATCCACAGCGGGCGCCCGCCATGGGCCAGCAGGATCTTGAGCCTGGGGAAATCCACCGCGACATCGTCCACGAACATGGGATCGCCGTACTTATTGCGCGCGCCGGGAAAGATGGACGTGCCGGTGTGGAACATCACCGGGATGCCGTTCGCCTCGGCGGCGCGGTAAATGATTTCCAGTTCTTTCACGCCGCGCAGGTAGTCGTTGGGATAGAGCAGTTGATGCGGCGGATGGATTTTGATCAACCGGATCCCAAGCCGCACCAGGTGCTCGACATCGGCCATGATGTTCGCCGTGTGCCGTGGATGCAGCGACCCGCACGGGATCAGCCGCCGCGGATCTTCCTTCACGTAATCGGCCACGAACTGGTTCACGCCGGCCGTGAACCCGATCACCTCCGGCGCCACGTAGTTGATGAGCACCGCGCGATCGATCCCCGCCTTGTCCATGTGGTGAAGGAAAACGCGCGGCGACCGGCAGAACTCCTCGATCTGCGGGAACTCCGGCCGCTTGGCCTTCATCAGGCGCAGCGCCTCCGGCTTGAACATCTCCAGCGGCTGAATGTGGATGTGGCAGTCGGTGATCATAAGTCGACGGTCGACGGTCGATGGTCGATGGCCTGCGTCAATGCTCAATCCTAAATGCTAATCGCTAATTGCTAATCGCTAATCGCTAATTGCTGATCAATCACGCCGGCCAGATCGAGAGCGCGGTCTTACTTAGAATTTGTTCCTTCGCCGCATCCGACAGCGGCAACGCGCGGATGGCATCAATGTTGCGGCGGATGTCCACGCCGCCGGGACCCGGCCAATCGCTGCCAAACATTGTCTTGTACGCAATCTCCTCCAGCCGCGGAAACCAGTTCAACAGTTGCCGCGGCGGAATGCTGCTGATATCCAGATAAACATTGGGATGGCGGCGCAGTAGAAAGAACGCCGTGTCCATCCACAGCGGACGCCCGCCGTGCGCCATCAGGATTTTCATCTTCGGAAAATCCACCGCCACGTCGTCAATGTACATGGGATCGCCGTAGCGGTTGCGCGCCCCGGGAAAAATGGACGTGCCGGTGTGGAACATCACCGGAATTCCGTTCGCCTCCGCGGCACGGTAGAGCAGCTCGAGTTCCGTGAGCCCGTTGAGGTATTCGTTGGGATAGAAAAGCTGGTGTGGGGGATGAATTTTGATGACGCGAATGCCGAGCCGCAGAAAATTGTCGAGCTCGGCCATGAAATTGTGCGCGTGGCGCGGATGCAGTCCGCCGCAGGGGATCAGCCGCCGCAGGTTGGTGCGCGCGTACTCGGCATAAAACGTGTTGATGCTGGAATCGATCCCGATCACCTCCGGCGACACGGACCCGATCAGCACCGCACGGTCCACCTCAATGCTGTCGAGGTACTTCAGGAAACTCGCGGGGGAGCGCGCGAACGTGCGCATTTGTTCGTACTGGGCGCCGCTGGTGTGCATCAGCGCCTCTGCCCCCGGCTTCAGCACCAGGTCGGGCGGATGAATGTGGATGTGGCAGTCGGTGATCACGGTCGTTGGTCGTCGGTCGATGGTCGTTGGCCAACAGCTTCCAGAACAGCCCGTTTCGTGAACACCCGAATCATCTCCCGCCGATACTCGGGCGTCAATGCCGAGGTCGTCAGCGGCTTGGCCATGCGCGCCGCCAATTCGCCGATGTGCAGCGCCAGCTCTTGGTTCACTTCCCTGCCCGCCAATGCCTCGGTTGCGCCCTTCACGATCAGCGGGGCCGGATTCACCGCGGTGATCGCGACCTTGGCATCCACCACGTACCCGTTGCTGCGCTTCAGCGCGATGGCCACGCCGGCGAGCGGATAGTCAATCGAGCCGCGTATCCTCAGCTTGCGATAAACGCCGCGCCAGCCGGCCGTCTTCGCCGGCAGCAGCACGCGCGTGAGCAGCTCGTTTTTTCCCAGCTTCATGCGCGCGTCGCCAACGTTGGTGTAGAACTCGCTCAGCGGAACGCGCCGCGTGCCCTTGGGCCCTGCAATTTCGATCTCCGCCTCCAGGCAGAGCAGCGCTGGAGGAGTGTCTCCCGAAAACGCGGCCCAGCATTTCGTTCCGCCGGGCGCGACGTGGCACAGGTCGCCATCTTTCTTGATGCAGAAGCCGCACGACTTCCGCCATTGCAGCGACTGGTTGTACCAGAGGCAGCGCGTATCCAGGCAGATGTTCCCGCCGATCGTTCCCATGTTGCGCAACAACGGCGACGCCACTGTCTTCGCCGCCTGGTGCAGCACGGGATAATTGCGCACGATCTCTGGCGAGCGCTCGATGGTTGTCAACGTGGTGAGCGCGCCGATTTCCAAGCCGCCATCATGCTCGCGAATACCGCGCAGTTCGGCGATGCCGCGGATGTCCACCACGAAGCGCGGCGCGAACAGGTGCTGCCCCATGGAGGGGATGAGATCCGTGCCGCCGGCGACGATCTGCGCGCTGGCCGCATGCTTCGCCAGCAAGTCAATGGCTTCGGCGAGCGAGCGTGGGCGGAGAAGTTGGAAGTCGGGGAGGGCCACTAGTCGTCCCCCTGCACAGGCGAGGGCGCCCGCGCCACATCGAGTGGGTGTCGCGCCGGGCCTTTGCCCTTGAAGCACAGCGCGCCGCCGTGCTCGGGGAAAGACGTGGGCGCGGTGGGATCAACATCGCGCGTCATGTTCAACTTCTTGTCGCCTTTTTTCGCTCGCAGGGCGGTCAGCACGCGCTCGGGCGTGAATGGCGCCTCGCGCAAGCGCACGCCGACCGCGTCATAGATGGCGTTCGAGATCGCGGGAATCGTCGCCGCCAGCGAGCCCTCGCCCGCTTCCTTGGCGCCGAACGGCCCCTCGGGATCGATGCTCTCGACAATGAAACACTCGATCTCCGGCGACTCCGCCGCCGATGGCGACCGGTATTCCAGCAGCCCGGGGTTCATCAGCAGGCCGTCTTTCCACACCATCTCTTCTTGCAGCGCCTGCCCCAGGCCCATCCACACCGAACCGATCACCTGTCCCTCGACCGCAACCGGGTTCAACGCGCGGCCGCAATCGTGCGCCGCCCATATCTTGTGCACTGTAACCTCGCCGGTCTCCTCGTCAACGCTAACCTCGGCCACTTGCGCCGAGTACGAGTACGCCGGCGACGGCCCGACTCCCGCGCCCTTGAACTGCCCGCCACGCGCCTCCGGCGGCGGCGCGTACGAACCCGTGCCGATGAGCGCACCGCTGAAATCAATGGCGGCGACCACAGCTTCTTCGAAGCTCATCCGGTCCCTCGGGCCCTCCTCTTTTCTCTTCTGCTGCACCGACCCACGCAGGGTCTGGCCTTCGACGTGGCCCTGGACCTTCACCGCGCTCGCGGGCGAGCCCGCTCCATCGTCGCTTTCGCCTATGCGGAAAACCTTGTCGCCGCGAAACACCACGTCTTCCAGCGCGCAATTCAGTTTGCGCGCGGCAGCCGCCGCGATTTGCTTCTTGACGTCTTCGGCGGCCCGCAGCGACGCATTCCCGTTCATAAACGTGACCCGGCTGGAATACGACCCGAGATCAATGGGCGTGAGATCGGTGTCGGCGGCGACCACTTTCACCCGCGCCAGGTCGCAGCCCAGGACCTCGGCGATAATTTGCGCCGTCATCGTGTCCGACCCCTGGCCGATTTCCGACGCGCCCGTGTACGCCACCACGCCCCCGTCGCGGTCCACCTTGATGTTCACCGTCGAGTGCGGCATGTCGGAACGAATGATGGAATTCGATGCCCCGCTGACGTAGTGCGAGCAGGCAATGCCGAGGCCGCGCTTCTGCGCTTTGTCGACGGTCGACTGTCGACCGTCGACAGCGACACGCTTTTCGTTCCATCGCGAAGCCGCGACAACCTTTTCTATGCACTCCGGCAGCCCATAGCTGAGCACCCGCAGGCCGTTCACCGTTACGCACGGAGGTTTTAAGAGATTGCGCCGCCGCACATCCGCCGGGTCCAGCTTCAGCGCCGCCGCAATCTCGTCCAGTTGCGACTCGAAGGCGAAGCGCACATTCACCGTGCCGTGACCGCGCATCGCGCCGCATGCCGGCTTGTTGGTCAGCACGCGATAGCCGTCATAGCGCACGTTGGGAATGTCGTAAAGCGCGCCCAGCAGCGCGCCGGAATAAAGAATTGTCACCGGGCCATAGGAGCAGTACCCGCCGCCGTCCTGGACGACGCGCGCTGCCACGGCGACGATCCGCCCGTCGTTCTTCACGCCCATTTTCAGATCAATGATGGTGCGTGGACGCCCGCGGTGCGCCCAGAACACTTCCTCGCGCGTGTAGGTGATCTTCACTGGAGCGTTGGCCGCGCGCGCCGCGATCGCCGCCGTGATTTCCAGCGGGATCACCTCGCTCTTCCCGCCGAAGCCGCCGCCCACCAGCGGCTTGATCACGCGGATCTGCGACATCGGCATGTCCAGCACCAGCGAGAGCTTGTGTTGCAGGTAATACGGCACCTGCGTGGACGACCACACCGTCAGCCGCCCAGGGTTTCCGGTGTGCGGGTCGATCTCGAACGCCGCCAGGGTCGAGTGCGGCTCCATCGCCGCGTGCGTCACCTCGTTGGCGAGGTAGCGCGCCTCGGCCACATAATCCGCGTCGGCGAACGCGTTGTCCGGATCGCCGAAGACGTGGTGATATTCCTTCTCGATGTTGCGCGGCCGGCTCTGGTGGATGAACTCGCCCTCGGCCTTCATGGACTGCTCGGGATCGAACCACGCCGGCAGCAGTTCGTACTCGACATCAATCAACTCCAGCGCCTTTTCCGCCGTGGCCTCGTCCACCGCCGCCACACACGCCACGTTGTCCCCCACGTAGCGCACTTTGTCCAGCGCCAGCGCGTGCTCGTCGTGGCCGATGGGCAGAATTCCGTAGGTGGTCGGCGCGTCTTTGCCCGTGATCACAGCCACCACGCCCGGCAGCGCGCGCGCCCGCGCTGTGTCAATGCTTTTGATCCGCGCGTGCGGGTGCGGCGAATGCAGGATTTTCCCGATCAGCATTCCCGGCATGCTGAGGTCGTCGGTGTACTTGCCGTGGCCGGTGGTTTTGCCGGCGGCATCGACCATGGCAATGGAACGGCCGATGATGGAGAACTCGCTCATCTGGTCGAACCCGCTTCTCTGCCCTTGCGCTCCGCCTCGATCGCCGCCTTGATCGCCTGGAACATCTGCATGTACCCGGTGCAGCGGCAGAGATTCCCGCTCAACGCGTCGCGAATATCGTCTTCCGATGGATTCGGATTTTCCGTCAGCAGGTGGTCCACGGTCATCATGAAGCCGGGCGTACAGTAGCCGCACTGTGCGCCGCCCCAATCGCCATACGCTTTCTGGATGGCCGCCAGCGAGCCGTGCTCGGCGATGCCCTCCACGGTCCTGATCTCCCGCTCCTGGCACGACGCTGCCAACAGCGCGCACGACAGCACCGGCACGCCGTCCAGTTGCACGGTGCAGGCGCCGCAGGAGGAATCGTCGCAGCCGCGCTTGGATCCGGTCAGCCCGAGCTCCTGGCGCAGCACGTCGAGCAGCAGCCGGTTGGGCGCGATGGCGATCTCGTGCACGCGGCCATTGATTTTTAGCGATACGAGTTCTTTTTTCATTCCAGCTTTAGTACGTCGGTACCTTCGAGTCCACTTCGCGCGACCAGCGGTCAATGCCGCCGCGCATGGATTGTACCTTCTCGAATCCCTGCTGCCGCAGCCAGTTGGTCACGTTCAGCGAGCGCACCCCGTGATGGCACATGACCACGATGTGAGCGTCCGGGTCCAGTTCCTGGTTGGCGCGCATGGGAATCTCTCCCATCGGAATATTCACCGTGCCTTCGAGGTGCGCCATCTGCAACTCGACCGGCTCGCGCACGTCGAGCAGCACTGGCCGCTCATCGGTATCCAGTTTCTGTCTTACTTCACCCGGTGTGATTTCGTAGTCCATGTCGTTGGTCGTTGGTCGTTCGTCGTTGGCCCGCCATTCGCAATCCGCGAACGACTACCGACCAACGACTAACGACAGCTTTCAGTACCCAAAATCCGCCGCCGCCGCGTAGGCGTGCCGCTTCACTCCAAGTTCCTTCACCCGGCACTCGCCCAGCAGGTCAACGTAGCCGGCCCGATCCGCCACGCCATGAACCCAGCGCCGCGCCCACGCTGCGAAATCCAATTTCGTCTTCGTCTGCTCGTGATACTGGCGGAAGTACGCGTCATCGCGCTTGTAATATCCCTGCACCGGCGACGGATGCGCCCCCATCGGCGCCGCCACCACCGCGCTCACCAGGAACCCGGGAATCACGGTGCGGTTGGGGTCGCTGGCAATCACCTCCGGCGCAACAACTTCCTCCGCCGTCACGATCACCCGCTTCGCCGCCTTCACCGCCTCCAGCATGATTCCGAAATTTCCCCAGCAGTGCGCGTTGCCCTCGGCGTCCGCCCGCTGCACGTGCACGATCGTGACATCCGGATGCAGCGCCTTCACAGCATGCAGCTTCTCGCGGCCGAACGGCGACTCAATCTCCGCAAAGAATTCGTTGTCTTTGGCGACGTCACTGCCCTGCGCGGACAGCGTCGGCAGAAACGGCACACCCATCGCGGCAGCCTGCAGCGCCAGCGCGACGGTGAAGTTGGTCATGTCGGTAACCTTCAGCCCGTCCTGCTCCACCGCGCGCCGGAAGTTGTACGCCGAGCCCATCATCACGTTCCCGACCCAGGCGGCGATCACGCGAGTGGCGCACCCCGCGCCGATCATCTGGTCGAACAGGATGTCCGAAATCGGCCCCACCAGCGTCAGCCCGCGCTTCTTCTGCCGCATCATCTCGTGCCCGGCGGCAAACGGAATCATCTGCTCCATCTGGCAGCCGAGCACAACACTGCTTCCGTCCGGCACCAGGTCAGCGATCGCCTGACGCATTGTGGTCAGCTTGGCCATTTGTAATTTGCAATTTGTAATTTGTAATTTGGCGCTCGTTCACGGTCCTACTTTGCAAATTACAAATTACCAATTACCAATTCATCTCCCTTTCCACACCGGCTGCCGCTTTTCCATGAACGCCGCAATCCCCTCGCGTGCGTCTTCCAGGTTCATCAGCTCTTCCAGATAAATCTTCTCCGCGCGCATCAGGCCCTTGTCGAAGTGAATCGCGTCCCACGAGTACAGCGCCTTCTTGGCCAGCGCCAGCGATGCGGCGCTCAGCTTGCCCAACCGCTCTGCCGTCTCGTCCACCAACTCCGATAATTCGTTATCGGGCACGGCCTCGTTGGCCAAGCCAATGCGCATCGCTTCCTCGCCGCTGATTCGGCGTCCCGTGAGAATGAGGTCGGCGGCGCGCTTCTGCCCCACGATCGCCGACAGCACCACCGCCGCCACCGGCGGAAAACATCCCAACGTGATTTCCGGAAATGCCCAGTTCGAGGTGTCGGTAGTGAATACCAGGTCGCACATCGCGGCCAGCTCCGCGCCGCCGCCGAAGCAGTTGCCGCGCACCGCCGCGATGGTCACCTTGCGAGTGTCGGCCAGCGCGCGCATCACCGCGTGCATTTTCACCAGCATGTCGCGCACCTTGTCCGGCGTGTGCGCGCTCACGTCCACCCCGGCGGAGAACGCCCGGTCACTGCCCGCAAACACCACGGCCGCGATGTCGGCTCGCGCTTCGATCTGCTCCATCGCGACCAGCAGCTCTTCCATCATCGGAACATCCATCACGTTCACCGGCGGGTTTGCCAGGATGATGCGCGCAACTGGCGCCTGCATCGAAACCATCAGCTTCTTGTAGGACGAAGTTGCATTGGGTGAGGCCATAACCAACCTGCTTTCAGCTTGTCCAGAAACCTTCTTTGTCGTACTCGCGGATGGCTTGCAACTCCGCCGCGCTCGGCGAAGGCGTTCCCGCCACGGTGTTCAGGACGCGCAACTTCCACCCGGTGTTCGCCACGACATCCTCGATGGTCACGCCAGGATGCACCGACGCGAGGCATGCCTCGCCGTCTTCCCCAAACCGTAGCACCGCCTTGGTGGTGATCGCCGCGCTCGGCCCGCCACGCGGCAGACCCTTGCGCTGGCGCCAGCCCGCACCATCTCCATTGCCCGGGCTGGTGACATACGAAACTCTCTCCGGCAGCCGCCGCTTGGAATGTTCCAGCAACACAACAAATCGTTTGGCCAGCGACGCGATGTCGCATGCGCCGCCGGAGCCGGGAAGGCGGGTGATTTTCTCCTCAGGGGCTAAAGCCCCTCCGCAGTTGCGACCGGTATCGGCACGGCTAAAGCCGTGCCCTTCCACGGCAGCCGTACGTACCATCGTAGAGTTGAGGTTTCCGAACCGATCCACCTCGGCCGCTCCCAGGAATCCCAAATCCACTCTTCCCGACTGCAGCAGGCTCATCACGCCGAGCATGTCCAGGCATTGCGTCGCACCCAGGATGTTGGGCGGATCGGCCATGGTGTAAATCAGTTCCGGCGCCGGGGTCGCGCGGATCACGCCATTCTCGAATAGCCCCACTGCGTTCGGCGCATGCGTGCGCTTCGCCACCACGAAGGCAATGAGCGGCAGCCGCATGCCCACGAACACTACTTCGCCATCGCGTATCTCGCGCGCCGCGCTGGCGACCATCAACTCGCCCAGCGTGAAACTTTGCGCGATTTCGGTGCTTGGGCTCGACATGAGAGGCTCTCAGCTATCAGCTTTCAGCTCTCAGCTATCAGCTAAGTCTGCTCAGGTTTTCGCTGATAGCTGATGGCTGAAAGCTGACAGCTAAAGATTTATCGCCGACTTTCTTACTTCCCCAATCGTTTCCAGCGGGTCGCGCGCGCCGAGTTTTTCCGCGATCCAGTTTTTCTCGTTCTTGATGATGTCCACCAGCAATTGTTTATCGGCGGCGGTCGGCAGGAATTCATCGAGTTGCTGCTCGAACGCCTTGTCGTCCATCGGCTCGCCCGTTTTCGGATGGAACTTCTGTCCCGCCCAGCGCCCGATCGCGCGATTGAATTTGATGTTGGGCGCGTGCAGCGGCTCGATGCCCGCCGGCAGATACTTGTTCAGGCGCTCGATCAGCCCCGCCACTTCGTCGCGGTACAGGTTGCGGTTGTAGTCGTTCAGATTATCGAGGTCAGGCTTGGTCGCGTTCTTCGGCTCGTCGTACCGCCCCTTGATTCCCCAAACGTACACCCAGTGCGCCGACGACGAATGGTCGGTGCCGAACAGGTCGTACGATCCCGAAATCCACTTGTTCAGATACTTCTGTATCAGCCATGCCGGGACTTTTCCGGCCTTGACCACGCGCGCCAAGCCGTCGTTGCCCGTACCCATGTGGAACGCCTCTTCGCGCAGCATGTACGACATCGAGCGTCCCAGCGGCGCGAACGCCGAATACTTCAGCATCTGCAACTGGAACTTGCCGTCGCGGTCCACGAAGTCCGTGTAGGTGAAAAAATCCATCCAGTTGTCCACGTCCACGTTGAACGCGCCCAGCAGGCGCTTGTTTTCGAACGCCCGCCGCTCCAGCATCTTCTGCGCCTCGACCTTGCCGGAGTGGCCGAAGTGGTCCACCAGCAGCGCGCACATCTGCCAGCCGTGCCGCATCTCCTCGATCCACACCCGCAGCAGCGCCTTGCGGTCGTAATCGGTGGGCGCGGTCTCGTAGAGCCAGCGCTGCTGCTCCACGCTGGCGAATTCCGTATCGCCCTGGTACACAATCAGGTTCATCAGCGCGTCGCGCATCTGCTGCGTCGGGATCTGGCGCAGGTTCTCCCACTTGCGCCGGCCCTTGTAGTGGCCGAACTGGATCTCGTCGGTCTCGATGGCGCCGTAGAGCGTGTCGAACTTGAAATCGGCGACCTCAGTCTGGTTGACGCCGATGTCCTTGCGCCACTCGTCAAACAGTCCAACCCAATCGCTGAACGTCCCGATCTTCAGAACTTTTCCCGGCATAAGACTCCGTCGTTGGTCGTTTGCCATTGGTCGTTGGCCGTCTGGATTTTGCGAACGACTACCGACCAACGACGAACGACGCTCAAAGACTCAACCACACGCTCTTCACTTCCGTGTAACTCTCCAGCGCGGCCTGACCCAATTCCCTGCCGAAGCCCGACTGCTTGAATCCGCCAAACGGCAGCGCCGCATCCATCAGCCCGTAGGTATTGATCCAGACGGTGCCTGCCTTCAGCCGCCGCGACAGCGCGTGCGCCTTCTTGATGTCGCGCGTCCAGATCGCCGCCGCCAGGCCGTAGGGATTGCGGTTCGCCTGCTCCGCCACCTGCTCGACGTCGTCGAACGCCAGGGTAGCCAGCACCGGCCCGAAAATTTCCTCCTGCGCGATCTTCATGTCGTTGCGCACGCCGCCGAAGATCGTCGGCTCGATGAAATACCCCTTGCCGTTGCCGATCTCCACGCGATTGCCGCCGATCACCACCTGCGCGCCCTCGCTCTTGCCGGCCTCGATATACCCCAGCACGGTTTTCATTTGCTGCTCGCTGACAATCGCGCCCAGCTTGGTCTTGGGGTCCAGAGGATCGCCCGGCCGCAGCTTTTTCGCTCTCTCCACCAGCTTGGTCAGGAATTCGTCTTCAACTTTTTTCTCGACGAACAGCCGCGACCCGGCGCAGCACACCTCGCCCTTGCCGAAGAAAATTCCATTGATCGCGCCCTTGACGGCGTTGTCGAGATCGGAATCGGCAAACACGATATTGGGCGACTTGCCGCCCAGTTCCAGCGTCACTCGCTTCAGCGTGTCCGCCGCCGACCGCATGATCTCCTTGCCGACCACGGTCGATCCGGTGAACGCCACCTTGTCCACCTGCGGGTGCTGCACCAGCGCCTTGCCCGTCTCCGGCCCGCCGGTCACGATGTTGAGCACGCCCGCCGGCAATCCCGCCTGGCGGCACAATTCGCCGAAACGCAACGCGGTCAGCGGCGTCTGTTCGGCCGGCTTCAGCACCACGGTGTTGCCGCAGGCCAGCGCCGGGCCCAGCTTCCAGCTCACCAGCAGCAGCGGAAAATTCCACGCCACGATCGCGCCCACCACGCCTACCGGCTCGCGCAGCGTGTAGGTGAACGCGCTCTCGTTGATATTGACCGTGTCGCCGTGGAGCTTGGTCGCCCACCCGGCGTAGTAGCGGAAGACGTCCGCCACCATCGGCATGTCGACGTAGCGCGACTCGAAAATGGGCTTGCCGTTGTCGAGCGTCTCCAACTCGGCAAGCTCGTCGATGTGCTGCTCCACCGACTCTGCAATTTTCCAGAGCAGGCGCCCGCGCTCGCTGGCCGACATTTTGCGCCACGGCCCGCTGGCGTCGTCGAACGCCTTGCGCGCCGCCTGCACTGCGGCATCAACATCGGCCGCACTCGCCTCCGCCACTGTGGTCAGCACTTCTGCCGTCGCGGGATTGACGGTCGCAAACGTCTTTCCGCCCGTCGCATCCCGCCACTCGCCGCCAATCAGCAGCTTTCCTGGCTCAATTCTCGATTTTGTCGCTGTTAGCATTTCAATCCTTGGCGTTCGGCTATCGGCTATCGGCCATCGGGCAATCCTTCCCACCCGATCGCCGACAGCCGACAGCTATTTTGCCTTGAACTCCGCCGGACGCTTCTCCACGTACGCCGCCAGACCTTCTTTCGCGTCCTGGCTGTTGAAGAGCAGCGCTTGCAGTTCGCGTTCCACCGCCAGCGCCGACTCCAGGGGAATTTCCCAGCCGGTTTGGATAGAGCGCTTGATGCTTCCCACCGCCTTCGACGCCTTGTTCGGCGGGCAGAACTGCCGCGCATACTCCAGCACGTTCTCCATGAAGTTTTCGCGCTCGAAGATGTCGTTCACGATGCCAAGCTCCTTGGCCTCTTCGAAGGAAAACGTGTTCCCGGTCACGATCAACTCGATGGCTTTCGACTTGCCCACCATCCGCGACAGCCGTTGCGTGCCGCCGGTGCCGGGCAGCACTCCGAGGTTGATCTCCGGCAGGCCGATCTTGCCCGCGTCCTGGCGCGCGATGCGCAAATCGGCCGCCATGGCGATTTCTAGCCCGCCGCCCACGGTGTGCCCGTTCAGCGCCGCAATCACCAGCTTCGGCGTGTGCTCCAGCCGCAACAGCGTCTCGTTGGCGTGCAGGCAGAAGTAATACTTGAAGGTCGGGTCCACGCTCGCCAGCATCTTGATGTTGGCGCCCGCGGAGAAAAACTTGTCCCCGGCGCCGGTCAGGACGATGACATATACGTCGTTGTCCATGCGCGCCTTCAGGATCGCCTCGTCTAACTGGCGGTTCATTTCATAGGTGTAGGTGTTGGCCGGCGGATCGTCCATGGTGATGATCCCCACGCCGCGTTCGGTGCGGTACTGCACAAGCGGTTTGGCGCCTGCAATCGTCTCGGTGGTGCTCGCCATCCTAAGCTCCTTTGTCGCTCTCGATTGCTCAGATATTGGATGACGCGGAGCGTTGTCCGCGTCCGGTAGATTTTTGTCCCGCCGCGCCCCCCACAGAGCCCGGCTTCGAAGAAGATGCGGCCAGCAGCCCGCGCAGGAAAATGTCGGCCATCTCGTCCGCCAGTTCCTGCGCGCCTGCGTCCCGGCGCGGATTGTGCCACGTATAAATCCAGTTCATCATCCCGAACAGGCTCAGCGCTCCGACGCGCGACGAGACCTCTCCGTTGAATCCTTTGCCCTTCTGCCGCCGCAGGTCTTCCACCAGGCCGCGGATGATGCGGTAGTAGTCGCGCTTCATCGCCACGATCTCGGCGGCAAGCGGCCCGGAGAGCGCCTCGTCTTCATGCGACAGAACCTTCATTGCCTTCAGGTTGGCGAGGAAATACTCCAGGTGGTTGCGGATGAACACGCGGACGCGCTCTTCGGGATCGTCCACCTCCCGAAGCCGCTCCTGCAACTGGCTCATGATGGTGGAAAAGGTGTGCTTCTGAATCAGGTACAGCAGCTTTTCCTTGGATTCGAAATAGTAATAGAGGCCGGCAAGAGACATGCCGCTGCTGCGTGACAAGTCGCGCATCGAGGCGCCGGCGTACCCTTTGGTGTAGAAAACTTCCGTGGCGTGTCCGAGAATTTGTCCCAGGCGGCGATCGAACCGGCTCTCGCCATTCTCCTCGAGCTTGCGGCCCGCGCCTCTGATTTTCCGGCCTGCCATGCTCTTCTCCGGGCTCGAACGGACGTTCGTTTTAATACTATTCGATCCCCGGTGCAGGCGCAAGATGCGGGAAAACCGCAGTCATGAGCAGTTAGACGGCGGACCGGGGCCGGCTAGTTGTTGATGTTCACCATCAATTTCTCCACGGTCGCTTTCTCCTCCGCCGTCAGCGGCAGCAGCGGCAGGCGCACCAGGCCGCCGTAGTAACCGTTCAGGTCCATGGCGTACTTCACGCCCGCGATGCTCATTTCGCCGACCACCTTCACCGCGGCCTCGGCGATGCGCGCCTGCTTCTCCTGCGCCACCTTTTCATTCATCTCTTTCCAGGCGGCAAAGATCTCAAAGCACGCGGTCGGAGCGGCGCAGGCAAACGCCAGGATTGCGCCCACCGCGCCCACGGCTAGCGACGGCTCCAATTTCTGCGCCGCGCCCACCATCACCTGGAACCCGACTTCCTTTTGCCGCGTCTTCAGCCCGCCCATCACGGCCACGGCGGCCGACGACGGCTGCCCCGCCATCGGCAGCCTTGCCGATGACGCTGCGGCGGCCTTCGTCATCCGTCCGGTTACGGCTTCCTGGACTTCGGTGACGGCGACGGCGCGCTTGATATGCCGCGTGTGCGCCACCATCGTCTGCACCTTCTCGATGGAGCCGCTGGATTCCTTGATGGCGATGATGTTCTGGTGTTCCGCCAGTTGAATGACAATGTCGGCAGGCATGTCGTAGCCGGTCGCCTGCGGAAAGTTGTAGATGATGAGCGGCAGCGGCGAATGGTCGGCCACGGTGCGATAAAACGCCAGCATGTTTTGCGGCTTGTTGATCTGGCTACGATAGTAATGCGGCGTGCGCACCATGGCGGCGTCGTACCCGATCGAGGCGGCGTACTCGGTCAGCCGCAGGGTCTCGATGGCCGACTCGATGCCCGTGCCGGCGATCATCACCTTGTGGGGCGCTGCCGCTTCCATAGCCGCCTTCAGCACGTCGCGCCGCTCCTGATCGCTGAGCAGGATCGCCTCGCCGGTTGAGCCTTGCACCACCAATCCCGCGAGCGGCGACCTTGAGTAGCGGTCAACATTGGCTTCGAGCTTTTTGTAATAAATATCGCCGTCGGGATAGAACGGCGTGGTGATGGGAGCAAAGATTCCGTGTAAGAGCATGATCACATCGCCGGTGGCTAGTTGCCAACTTCTTCGGGAATCGCGCACCAAGAATACAGCGTCGGCTATGCCTCGTGCCACCAGAGACCGCCGCATCTGCCAGTGACGCAGACGCACACGTGCACTGCGGCACGGCGCGATTACCGCTTGACCAACTCCTCCGCGACTTCCTCCAGGATCGATTCCAGCGCCTTCGCCTTTTTCCGCAGCACTTCACCCGGGCGCGTGCTGCGGCCATGACGCCCATCACGTCGCCGCGTAAGGCAGGCCCATTCAGGGATTTGCCTGGGCGACGATGCGCTCGATCAGCTTGGGATCGTTGGGCAGCAGGCCGGCGGCGGGCAGGCGCGAGGTCAGCTCCGCCCAGCTTTTTTCAATCGTGAAACACTTTTTGAATAGCGGCAGCGATTCGTCCACCCGATTCATAGTCACCAGCGCCACGGCGTGCCAGAAAATCATTTCCGCCAGGCGGCTGGGCAGAATGCCGGGCGTGTTGGACGCGATTTTTTCCGCCGCGGCATACTCGCGCAGCGCGGCTTCGTTGTCCTTGTGCTCGACCGCGAGGTCGCCGGCGTTCATGTGGTTGTAGGCGCGCTGGAGCACGACCAGGCGGCGCAGTTCTTTGAGCGGCTCGGCGGCATCGTCCACGCGCAGATCGAAAATGCGCCCTTCCCACGGCGCATTCTGCCGCTTCCCTTCCACGACGATCAGCGCCGCCGACTGCAGGCCGCGAATGTCTCCGCCCACAGCCTGCGCCGCATCGAGCGCCGCCAACATGCGCTCGGCGAGATCGCCCTTTGATTCCTGGTAGGCCTGCGCCATCGCTGGCCAGACTTTGTCGTTCGACATCAGGTTGGCTTCGGTAGAGAAATCCGTGCCCACGGAATACCTTCCGCCGCTGATTGGCGGAACATCAGCGCGAATGGTGCCGCCGGCAACGTGGCCTGCGGCTTGAATGTCTTTGCCGCCGGTCCATACGCCAACTTTGCCGCTGGCATCAATGAAGGCAACCTGCCGCACGTCTCGATTCGCATCCGTGTTCAGCAGTCCACGAAGCGCGTCCGGCGCGCTCTTCCCTGCCCGCATCAAGTCCAGCCCGAGCGGCCCATAGCTCGGATCCACAAACGATTGCGTAGCCACCGCGCCGATGCCCGCTTCCGCCCAGGGTACGATTTGTCCGACCGAAAACCAGTGTGACTGCACGGCGACGCCGATCTGCCCGGTGGCGGGGTCGCGGGCAACGATCGAGAAGGTGTTGACCGGGCGGTGTGGCACAGCCGCCTTCGGCTGTGCGGATAGAGTCTGCGCCAACGCCGAACCACAGAGAACACAGAGAACAAGCAGGGTTTTCACGACGCACCTCAAACGCGTGATTAAACCACAAAGGACACCAAGGCACACGCAGGCCTTCGTGATCCTTCGTGTCCTTTGTGGTTAAGTTTGGTAGTCAGCGGACGGCGGCACGCTGGGCGTGGAGCGCTTGCAAGGCGCGCACGCTGGTGTGGCCCTGTTGCAGGGCGGCGATGCCCTCGGCGGCGGCGCGGGCGGCGGCCAGCGTGGTGATGCTCTGGACGTGGTGGGTGACGGCGGCGCGGCGAATGGATTTTTCGTCGAACCAGGGCTCGGCGCCGTGCGGCGTGTTGACGATGAGCTGGATGCGGTCGCCCTTGATCAGGTCCACGACGTTGGGGCGCCCTTCTTTGACCTTGTACACGCGCTCCACCGTCAACCCGGCTTCCTCCAGCACGCGCGCGGTACCGCTGGTGGCGACCAGTTTGAAGCCGAGATCCACGAAACGCCGGGCGATAGGCACAGCCTGCGGCTTGTCCCGATCGGTGACGCTGATGAACACCGCGCCGTGCGTGGGCAGGCGATTGCCGGCGGCGATCTGCGCCTTGGCGAAGGCCTCGCCGAAGTTGTCGGCGATGCCCATGACTTCGCCGGTGGATTTCATCTCCGGGCCGAGCACGGTGTCCACGCCGGGGAACTTGGACCACGGAAATACCGGCGACTTGACGTAGGAATAGGGTCCGGTGTCGAGGTCGGCGGCGCGCTCGATGTTGTCGGGCAGGAACTCGCGCAGCTTGCGGCCGGTCATCAGGCGCGCGGCGATCTTGGCCAGCGGCACGCCGGTGGCTTTCGAAACGAACGGCACGGTGCGCGAGGCGCGCGGATTTACTTCGAGCACGAAAACTTTCGAGTCGCCGTTATGGCGCTGGATGGCGTACTGCACGTTCATCAGTCCGATCACCTTGAGCGCGCGCGCCAGGCGGAAGGTGTACTCGCGCATGGTGGCGAGCACGTCCGCGGAAAGATCCACTGAAGGCAGCACGCAGGACGAATCGCCGCTGTGGATGCCCGCTTCCTCGATGTGCTGCATGATGCCGCCGATGACCACGTCTTCGCCGTCGGAGAGCGCGTCCACGTCCACCTCGACGGCGGCTTCCAGGAAGTGGTCAACCAGCACCGGGCGTTCCTGCGAGTACTCGACCGCTTCCTTCATGTACTTGATGACCGACTCGTCGTCGTAGGCGATGACCATGGCGCGCCCGCCGAGCACGTAGGACGGCCGCACCAGCACCGGATAACCAACTTTGTTCGCGCCCGCGACCGCTTCTTCGATGGAGGTTGCCATCGCGCCCGGCGGCTGCGGGATTTGCAACTCGTCCAGCAATTTTCCGAAGCGCTTGCGGTCTTCGGCGAGATCAATGGACTCCGGCGAGGTCCCGATGATGGGAACACCCGCGGCTTTCAGCGGCAGCGCCAGGTTCAGGGGCGTCTGCCCGCCGAACTGCACGATCACGCCGATGGGCGCGCCGCCCTGCGCTTCGTGCTCGTACACGGCCATCACGTCCTCGAGCGTGAGCGGCTCGAAGTAGAGTCGGTCGCTGGTGTCGTAGTCGGTGGAAACCGTTTCCGGGTTGCAGTTCACCATGATGGTTTCGTAACCGTCGTCGCGCAGCGCGAAGGCCGCATGGCAGCAGCAGTAATCGAATTCGATTCCCTGCCCGATGCGGTTCGGGCCGGCGCCGAGAATGATGACTTTCTTCTTCTCGGTCGGCGCGGCCTCGTCTTCGTCCTCGTAGGTCGAGTAGAGGTAGGGCGTGTAGCTCTCAAATTCGGCGGCGCAGGTGTCCACGTGCTTGTACACGGGGATGACGCCGCGCGATTTGCGCAGGTGGCGGATTTTCTCCGCCGCGCCGCGCCCGTTGGAAACGCGCCACGCGCTCGCCAGGCGATTGTCGGAGATGCCGGCGCGCTTGGCCTCGCGGATCACGCCCGTCGGCACAGATTCGATGGGGTGCTTCTCGACCTCGAGCTGCGTGTCAATGATTTCCTTGAGCTGGTAAAGGAACCACGGGTCAATCGAGGTCATCTTCGCCAGCTCTTTAACGGTGTGGCCCTGGCGCAGCGCGTAACGCAGGTAGGAGAGGCGCTCGGGATGCGGCGTAACCAGGCGCTGGATAAGGATCTTGGGCTCGATTTCTTCCGTGCCGGGCTTTTTGCCGCTTTCCAGCGAGCGCACCGCCTTGAGCAGCGCTTCCTTGAAAGTGCGCCCGATGGCCATCACTTCCCCGACCGACTTCATCTGCGGCCCGAGACTTTCGTCGGCGCCGGGAAATTTTTCGAACTGCCACTTGGGAATCTTGACGACCACGTAATCGAGCGTGGGCTCGAAGCAGGCCGGCGTCTTGCGCGTGATGTCGTTGGGAATTTCGTCGAGCGTGTAGCCGACGGCGAGCTTGGCGGCAATCTTGGCGATCGGAAAACCTGTTGCCTTGCTGGCCAAGGCCGAGGAGCGCGAGACGCGCGGGTTCATCTCGATGACCACCATGCGCCCGTTGCTCGGATTGACGGCAAACTGGATGTTCGAGCCGCCGGTCTCGACGCCGATCTCGCGGATGACGCGGATGGCAGCGTCGCGCATGCGCTGGTACTCGCGGTCGGTGAGAGTTTGCGCGGGCGCGACCGTGATGGAGTCGCCGGTGTGCACGCCCATGGGATCGAAGTTTTCGATGGAGCAGATGATGATGACGTTGTCGCGCAGGTCGCGCATCACCTCGAGCTCGAATTCCTTCCAGCCGAGGACGGATTCTTCGATCAGGACTTCGTGCACGGGAGAGAGGTCGAGACCGCGCGCCAGCAAATCGACCAGTTCTTCGCGGTTGTAGGCGATGCCGCCGCCGGTGCCGCCGAGCGTGAACGATGGGCGCAGGATGACCGGGAAGCCGATCTTGCCGGAGAATTCGAGGCCATCGCGAAGATTGTTGACCAGCGCGGATTTCGGCACGTCGAGGCCGATGCGCGTCATGGCGTCCTTGAACATCAGGCGGTCTTCGGCCTTCTTGATGGCCGTAAGCTGCGCGCCGATGAGCTGGACGTTGTACTTCTCGAGCACCTGCGCGTCGGCCAATTCGACGGCGAGGTTCAGCGCGGTCTGCCCACCGACGGTGGGCAGCAAGGCGAAGCCGCGCCCGCCGGACAATTCGGATTCGACGCGGATGATTTCTTCCAGGTAAGTGCGGGTGAGCGGCTCGATGTAGGTGCGGTCGGCGATCTCGGGGTCGGTCATGATGGTCGCCGGGTTGGAGTTGGCGAGCACCACCTCGTAGCCTTCCGCCTTCAGCGCCTTGCAGGCCTGCGTGCCGGAGTAATCGAATTCGGCGGACTGGCCAATGACGATCGGCCCGGAGCCGATGATGAGGATCTTCGAGATGTCGGTGCGGCGTGGCATTAGGGTCGTTGGTCGATGGTCGTTGGTCGTTGGCCGAGCCGACGGTCGACGGTCGACGGTCGACGGAAAAGTCGCGATGGCACAAGCTGCGTTACGGTAAAGTTCACCCGATCACCCGATCGCCGGATCATCCGATGTTTCTTCCCTTCCACTCCTCCATCATCGCCACAAAATCGTTGAACAGGTAATGCGAGTCGTGCGGGCCGGGCGAGGCTTCCGGGTGGTACTGCACCGAAAACAGCGGCAGGTTACGGTGGCGCAAGCCTTCCAGCGTGTTGTCGTTCAGGTCCACGTGCGTCAGCTCAACCTCGCTCATGGGCAGCGAATCGGGGTCCACGGCGAAGTTGTGGTTGTGGGCGGTAATCTCGATTTTGCTGGTCAGGAGCTGCTTCACCGGATGGTTGCCGCCGTGGTGGCCGAACTTGAGCTTGTAAGTCTTGCCGCCGAGGGCGAGGCCGACCAACTGGTGGCCCAAACAAATTCCAAATATCGGGACACGACCCATCAGGCGGCGGATATTTTCCTGGGCGTAGGTGCAGGGTTCGGGGTCGCCGGGGCCGTTGGAGAGAAAGACGCCGTCGGGCTTTAGCGCGAGCACATCTTCGGCATTGGTTTCCGCGGGCACGACGGTGACGCGGCAGCGGCCGCTCACCAGCTTGCGCAGGATGTTGTGCTTGATGCCGAAGTCGTAGGCGACCACGTGGTGTTGCGGCTCGGCGTCCTTCACCCCGACAACTTCGGTGGGTTCGATGGAGCGCTCGCCGGTGTCCCACACGTAGCGCTGCTTGGTGGTAACCACTTTCGCCAGGTCGGTGCCGTCCATCTTGGGGATGGAGCGGGCCTTGGCGATCAGCTTGTCCACATCGGTTTCGATGGTGGAGATGACGCCGCGCATGACGCCGTGGTCGCGCAGGTGGCGGACCAGGGCGCGCGTGTCGATATCGGCCAGCACCGGGATGCGGTAGCGCTCCAGGTATTCGTCGGCGACCTGCTGCGAGCGCCAGTTGGAGCTGATGCGCGAGAACTCGCGGACGATCAGGCCCTCGATATAGGGGCGGGTGGATTCATTGTCGTCGTCGTTGGTACCGTAGTTACCGATCTCGGGATTGGTGAGGACGACGATCTGGCCGGCGTAAGAAGGATCGGTGAAAATTTCCTGGTAGCCGGTGATGGAAGTATTAAAAACTACTTCGCCGTAACATTCGCCCTGCGCACCAAAGCCTTTACCCTTGAAGATTCGCCCATCTTCCAGGGCCAAAATCGCCTGCATTCGCTCTCCGGGGAGTGGATTTTTGCAAGTCTAGCAGGTTTGCGGCAGAACCGGGGTGGTGAAAATCGCAGGCTATCTCACCACCGGCACGGCACGCAGAGGTCACCCAGGTTGCCACCGAGAAGATGTTTCGTTCCTGCGCTTGCTCCCTACTTGTTTCGGTGACCCTCGGTGTCCTCGGTGCCTCGGTGGTGAAGGCTAACGCGGATTACTGGCGGTCATGGTGAGACTGCTATCGGGAAGCGCGCAGGTTTCATGTTTGCTGTTGCGAAGCTGCATGCAAATCACCTTGACCTCGAACTCCTCCTGTTGGTCGTCGCGGCGCAACACCAGCGCTCCCTTGCCGGCTCGGAAGTTCACATCTTCAGGCGGCAGCAGCAGCGGAGCGGACTTGGAAGCTTGCACCCGGAAAACCGTGGTCGGAGACTCCAGAAGGTACTCGGCGCAAAGTTCGTGCCGGGTGTCGGGCGTACCGGAGAGGGCGGCAATCACGGAACGATGCGAAGTGACGCAATCCGTGGTTTGCATCGATGTGACGGCGGCCCGCTGGAACAAGCCGCCGCCAGCCCAGGCACATGACATGCATACCATCACGACACAAACCGTTCTCGACAGCATATGAGTTTCTCCTGGGCAAATCTTAAGTCGGGGGCAGCGATTGACGTGTGCTCTAAACGCGGCAAAAATTGGATGCTTTGCCGGATTGGACTTGGATGCCGAAGCGGGAAGGCCGCTTGGCCGGTGTGCTGCCAGGCGGGCAGAGATGAGCCGTGGAGCAAAAAGCTTTCAATGCACGTCCGGGGCGCCGCCGTCGGCGATGACCTTCCAGCTCCCGTCGGACTGCTTTTTCCAGACGGTCAGGTACGAGCCGTGGCGCACGACCTGGTTGCCCTTGCCGTCTTTGGCGTGCAATTCGTAACGCCCCGTGGTGTAGCCCGTGTCGCCGGAGCGAAACATTTCGGCGCGCGTAGGCTGCCAGGAAAGGATGAAGGCCGGGTCGGCAAAGGCAGGCTGGTAAAAGGCGCGGATGGCGTCTGTGCCGACGACGGGCTTGTCGGAGAACAGGACGGCATCTTCCGCCATGTAAGCCATCCAGCCCTCGAGGCGTTTCATCGCAGTGTCGCGGGCGAAGGCGCGGTCGGCCTTCAGGAGAAGCTGCTGGCCCGACAGCTTGGCGGGAGCTTTTGCTTTCGGCTGCGGTGATGTTTGCGCGGTGGCGAAAAGGGTGAGTGCAAATAGAGCGAGGAGGACGCGCTTCATGGCGAAGCAGGGTGCCTGAAGCGCAGCCGGTTGTCGATTGTGTTGGTCTGTCGGTCTCTCGGTCTGTCGGTCTGTCGAAAAAACGCATTCAATCGGTTTTACTGGTTCAACCGATAGACCGATCGACTGACCGACCGAATGACTTCTTACTTCACCATTCCCATGCGATCCACGGGCCAGTAGCCGAAGACGGCTTTGCCGTAGATATAGCGGCGGCTGACCGGGCCAAAGTCGCGGCTGTCGCTGGACGAGCTGCGGTGGTCGCCAAGCAGGTAATAGGAGCCGCGCGGGACGGCGGTGTCGGATACCGAGCGGTCGTCGGCGAATTCGGCGGGAACGTAAGGCTCGCGCAGCCGGCGCCCGTTGACGCACACCTGGCCGTCGTCAATGCGGACGCTGTCACCCGGAACGCCAATCACGCGCTTGATGTAACTCTTGGAGGGATCGCGGGGATAGCGAAACACCACCACGTCGCCGCGCTCGATGGGCTCGAAGTTATACACGAACTTGTTGATGAAGATGCGCTCCTGGTCGTCGAGACCGGGGAGCATGCTGGTGCCCTCCACCTTCACCGGCTGGTAGAGGAAGACGATGATGAACGCAGAGATGATCAGCGATACGAACAGGTCGCGCCCCCACATCAGCAGCGAAAGCGTGCTCCGGCCGGGCCGGCGGGCGCGCTCCACGGATTGAGAAGATGGTTCCATGCTCCTGGTCAGTCTATACAGAGTGCTGCCGGAGAGGAAAAGTTGCACGGAAACAGCTCTTAGCTCTTAGCTCTTAACATTTAGCTTTTAGCCAAACCAATGCGGACAAGAGGCTTGAAGCCGCCGCGCGGTTGCGAGCATCTGAAGTACAATTCCCAGCGAGGATGGTGCGATGAAGCGAGCTTGGTTCCTCTTGTTTGTGGCTTTGGTGGCAATTGCGATGTTCGGTCAAGGTGATGTCCCGGCGCATCACACCGCGCCGCCCGCCAAGGGCGCGCAGCTGCCGCCGCTGCTGCCCGCACCCGAACGTTGGGGACCGAGTTTCAAGCACCCGGTTCAGGTTCGCGCCTACGAAGTGGCGGACAAGATCCCCAATGTGCTCTACCAGCAGCCGTGCTATTGCCATTGCGACCGCTCGGCCGGTCACACCAGCCTGCATAGCTGTTTCGAATCCACCCATGCCGCCCATTGCGATGCCTGCATGAAAGAGGCTTTCTACGCATACGGTATGAGCCGGCAAAAGAAGACGCCGGCTCAAATCCGCGACGGCATCATCCGCGGCGAGTGGGAGAAAATTGACCTGGAAACGGCGGCTTCCATCCAGTAGTGGTCGTCATCTTTGAACAATGAAGTATCCTGGCGAGCAGCCGCGGAACTTAGCGGGTTGACGCGCACTGGCTTTTCTCGTATATAAACGTGCTCTCTTGTCTTAGTCTTTTCCACAGGCTGTTCCTTATCGGCCCCTGTCGGCTGTTGCGCAGGTGCAACTCGATGAAGAAAAAACCCGCAGCAAAGGTTAAGCGATCTTCCGCTAACCTAAAGAAGACAAACGTGAAATCGACTAAGGTTGGGCGCGTCGTCAAGATCAGCATCCCGGTCCAAGCGAAAACCTCGCCGTTGGACGATCCGCGTTTTGCACAGGCTGTGGAAAACTACCAGGTCGCCCTGAAGGCCATGCAGGAACATAAATTCGAGAAGGCCAAAGCCCTGTTTCAGAAGGTCATGGCCTCCGGCCCACGCGAACTGGCTGACCGCACCGCGGTTCATTTGAACACCTGCAATCAGCACATGGCGCCCAGCGCGACCAATTTCAAGACCCAGGAAGAACATTACGACTATTCCGTGTCGCTGATGAATATCGGGGACTACGTTGGGGCGCGGGAGCACCTGGAAAAAATTCTCAAGCAGAATTCCAAGGCCGACTATGCGGTGTACGGATTGTCGGCGCTGAATTGCCTGACCGGACATTTTGAAGATTCGCTGCGCGGGCTGGCGGAGGCAATCCGCCTCAATCCTGGCAACCGCTTCCAGGCGCGGAACGACTCCGATTTTCAAAACCTCGCGGACGACCCCCGTTTCACCGAATTGATCTATCCTGAAGTGGACGAAGCTCCCCGAGGAAACGGGCGGCGCTAGGCAGTGATGAAGACCCCGGCCACGAAAACAACTTCCGCACGCAACCGCGAGTTGAAGATGGTCGCCATCGGCGGCGGAACCGGCCTTTCCACGCTGCTCAAAGGACTGCGCGAGTATGTCCAGCGTCCCGGCCAACCGCTACGGGGCGCCGCGATCACGGAACTGACCGCGGTGGTCACGGTCACCGACGACGGCGGTTCCAGCGGGCGTTTGCGCAAGGAATTCAACATCCTGCCGCCGGGAGACATCCGCAACTGCATCGTGGCACTCTCGGAAGACCAGGCGCTACTTTCGCGTCTGTTCCAGTACAGATTCCACGGCGAATCGGCGCTGGACGGACACAGCTTCGGCAACCTGTTCCTGGCGGCGCTGGCCGCGGTCACCGGCGACTTCGCCGAGGCGGTAAAAGTTTCGTCGGCAATTCTGACCACCCGCGGACACATTTTCCCTGCCACCACCTCGAATGTTGAACTGGAAGCCGTCATGAACGATGGCTCGCGGGTTCAAGGCGAGACCAGCATCACGCGCAGCCAGAAGCGCATTGTCCGCCTGGAACTGGTGCCCGCTGACGTCAAGCCGATGCCGCAAACGCTGGACGCGCTGGCGCAGGCCGACGTGATCAGCATCGGGCCGGGCTCGTTGTTCACCAGCCTGATTCCCAACGTGCTGGTGCACGGGATTCCGGAAGCGATCGCCCATTCGCGCGCGGTAAAGATTTTCGTCTGCAACCTGATGACGCAGACCAACGAAAGCCTGGGGCTGTCGGCTGCCGACCACGTTCGCGCCATCTACCAACACGCCGGGTGCGCCATCTTCGATTACGCGCTGCTGAACCGCCAGCGCGCCTCGCCTGCGCTGCGAGCCAAGTACGCGCTGGAAGCGGCTTCGCAAATCCACGTGGACGTCGAGGAGTTGGAGAAGCTCGGGGTGCAGCCCATCTTTGGCGACTACCTGTTCGAGGAAGATGGCGTCGCCCGGCACGCCTACCACGCCATCGCGGCGGATCTTCTGCAAGTGGGGACGCGCAAGCGGGCGGGTACGGCGAAAGGAAAGCGGAAAGTAAGGCTTTCGTAATTTTTTTGAATTAGTGATTTGTGATTTAGTGATTTATGCGGATTCAGGCACGCGCCGGCGATTTTGCGAGATCGCTCAATCACAAATCGCTGAATCAGAAATGTAATTCACGACTACCTGGAAATGGCCACACCAAAATCAATCGCTCGCGATAAGATGAACGCCATGGTCCCGCGCAAGCAATCTACCCGAAAACCGCAAGCCCAGCCGCGCTTCGCCATCGCCATCATGGCGGCGGGCAAGGGCACGCGGCTGAAATCCAGACATCCCAAGGTCCTGCACCAGATCGGCGGACGGCCTTTGCTGCACTACGTGGTGGAGGCGGCCAAGGCAGTGTTGCCGGCGCAGGATATTTTCGTCATCATCGGGCACGAGGCGGAACGCGTGCGCGAAGCCATGGCGGGCGCCGGCGTGCAGTTCGTGTTGCAGGCGGAACAACTCGGCACCGGGCACGCGATCATGTCGGCGCGCCAGGCGCTGGCCGGGTACGACGACGTGCTGGTGCTCTCCGGCGACGTTCCCCTGCTTCGCTCCGAGACCATTGCCGGGATCCTCGACTTTCACCGGAAGAATCACGCGGCCATGACGATTCTGACCGCCGACTTCCCTGACCCGACCGGCTACGGACGCATTGTCCGCAAGAAGAAGGCGGGACGCGCGGCAGACGAGGTCGAAGCCATCGTCGAGCAGAAGAAGCTCACGCCGCAGCAGCAGAAGATCCGCGAATCGAATTCCGGCATCTACGCCTTCGCCACCCAGCCGCTGTTCGAGCACCTCAACGAATTGCGCACCGATAATCCGCATCGCGAGTATTACCTGACCGATATCGCCGGTATCCTGGCCGGAAAGCGTGCCCGGGTGCTGGCGAAAAAGGCCGCCGATCAGCATGAAGTCGCGGGGGCAAACAACCGGGCGGAGTTGGCGCAACTGGATGCCGAGATACGGGCGCGCAAGTGCGCCCAGCTCATGGCCGCGGGCGTGACCATTTTCCGGCCGGAAACCTGCGTGATCGATGCCGAGGTCGAGGTTGGCGCCGACACCATCATCGATCCCTTCGTGCACCTGCTGGGGCGCACTCGGATCGGGTCGGACTGCCGCATTCAGTCCTTCACCGCCATCCATTCGTGTGAGATTGCCGATGGCACGCTGGTGCAGTACGGATGCGTGCTGGAGCACTCGCGGATCGGTCCGGAAGTGAGCCTGGGGCCGTACTCGCATCTGCGCCCCGGCAACGAGGTCGGCCCGCAGGCGCACATTGGGAATTTCGTCGAGTTGAAGAAAACGAAAATGGGCCGGGGCTCGAAGGCGAACCACCTCACGTACCTGGGGGATTCGATCATCGGCGAAAAGGTGAATGTGGGCGCGGGAACGATCACCTGCAACTACGACGGGGTGAAGAAGCACACCACGATCATTGAAGACGGCGCATTTATCGGCAGCGACAGCACGCTGGTGGCGCCGGTGAAAATCGGGCGCAATGCCTACGTCGGCGCGGCGGCGTGCATCACCGACGATGTGCCCGAGGACTCGCTGGCCATCGCGCGCTCGCGCCAGGTCAACAAGGAAGGCTGGGTCAAGGCCAGGCGTGAGGCGATGGCGGCGGCAAAAACAAAATCTTAACCACAGAGGGCGCAGAGGCACGCAGAGGAAATCAAAACAAAAAAACCAGCTTGCAGAACAGACCTTGAGCGATTCCCCGGTTCACTGCGCACTCGCGGGATGCAGATGCCCCGCTCCTCTGCGGCGCTCCGCTTCAGTTCTCGTGAAGACGCCAGGAATTTTCGTCCCGCAGTGCTTGCACTTCCCGTCGCGCACGTCGTTGCTCAGGATGGCGTGCCAGGAGCGGCGAATGATCGCTCGCTTGCATCCGGGACAGATGGTGTTCCCGCCTTCCGACCAGATGTTCCCTTCGTAAACGAACTTCAGCCCCATTTCAAAGGCGATGGCGCGGGCGCGATGCAGCGTCTCCGGCGGCGTCGGCGGCTTGTCCTGGAGCTTGAAATCAGGATGAAATGCGGTGAAGTGCAGCGGGACATCGTCGCCGAGATTGTTGAGCACCCAGTCGCAGAGCTGGCGGAACTCGCCGTCGCCGTCGTTGAGCGTGGGAATGATGAGATTGGTGATCTCGAACCAGACGTCGGTTTCGTGCCGCAGCCATGTCAGCGTATCCAGCACGGGCTGCAAGTGCGTGAGCGTGAGTTTGGAATAGAAATTCTCGGTGAACGCTTTCAGGTCAATGTTGGCGGCGTCGATGTGCTGGTAAACGTCGAAGAAGGCCTCGCGGGTGATGTAGCCGTTGGACACCATCACCGTGTTCAGGCCCTCCTGGTGCGCCACCTTCGCGATGTCAATGACGTACTCGCCCCAGATGGTGGGCTCGTTGTAGGTGAAGGCGATGGAGGGCGCGCCGTGCTGCAGCGTCAGTTCCACCACCTGTTCGGGGCTGAGGCTGGTGGACTTGACCTGGTCGGCCTTGGCTTTGGAGATGTCCCAGTTCTGGCAGAAAAAGCAGCCCATGTTGCAGCCGGCGGTGCCCATGGAGAGGATTTTCGAGCCGGGGAAAAAGTGATTGAGCGGCTTCTTTTCCACCGGGTCCATCTGCAGCGCCGCCGGACGCCCGTAGCCAAGCTGCACCAGTCGCCCGCCTTCGTTCTTGCGAATGAAGCAGAAACCGGTCTGCCCCTCGCCGATGTGGCAATGCCGCGGACACAGGTAGCAGTGCAGTCGTCCGTCGGGCATGGTCTCCCACCAGCGAGCCGGATGGCGGGCGGAATTGAGGACGGGGAGCATAAAGAACTGGCCAATATTTTACGCCGGAACAAAGTGCTCGGATTTAGTGATTTAGCGATTTAGTGATTGAGTGATTGACTTTCATGGACGTCTAAATCAATAGGGACGAAGAGCGAGATTTCAATTGACAATTCCGAGCGCCAACGGAGAGACTCGGTTCATCTTTGGCGGGTTCTTCCATTACTCCCTTCACTGACGGTCTCATGCAAAATTCAAGGAGGAATACACAATGAGAAAACTGTTTGGGCTTGTATTGGTGCTGTGCATCTCGATGGGGTTGGCGCTGGCCCAAGGCACGGCGGCGAAGAAACCTGCAGCGGCTGGTTCCAGCGCGGCCGAAGAACTCAAGCAAGTGGAGCGCGACTGGACCGCGGGGCAGAAAGCCGGCGCCGCGGACAAAATCGCTCAACTGCTCGCCGACGACTGGAGCGGATTGTCATTCGATGGGAAGAAGTACAACAAGCAGCAATATCTGGCGGACTTCAAGTCGGGAGCCACCAAGTTCGAGTCAATTGAGCTGGGACCTATGGATGTCCGCGTCTTTGGCGACATCGGGGTCGTTCAGGGGGGTGACACCGAAAAGAGCTCTTACAAGGGCAAAGACACCAGCGGCAAGTATGTCTGGATGGACGTGTTCCAAAAGAAAGACGGAAAATGGCAGGCGGTAAGGTCGGAAGTCACAAAAGTACAGTAGTAGCTGATATTCCTCAGCGATAACGCAAATCCGGCCTGAATCACCCAATCACTAAATCACTCAAAAATAAAAGCCCCTCTTTCGAGGGGCTTTGTTCAGGAGAGAGGAAATGGAAAAATCCGCTGCTGAGCGTACTGCTAGCGGACCATTTTCGCCAAAAGGTTGCGCATGCGGAGCCGCGCCTGGTGCAGCCCGATCCGCGATTCGTCCTCGCTGACACCCAAGGTGCGAACGATGCGCGCGTGGTCGTAGCCTTCCACGTCGTGGAGGAGGAAAATCATGCGCTCGGTGGGGGGCAACTGGACGACGGCGCGCTCCAGGTGAACCCGCAGGGTATTCCGGCGCACGCTGGGCGCTTCGCAGCAAATGCCTTCGTCCACGGTCAGCACCCCGATCGGCATCTGCTCGCGCAACTCGGTAATCAGCGCGCCATCCAGGGCTTCCGCCGTGGGCTCGGAGCTGTGGGCGAAGCCGCGGCAGAACGTCAGCCGCATCAGCTCTTCGGCCCCCAGTTCGTTGTCGGTCATCCAGAACGCCAGGGCGTAAATGCGGTGCCGGTTCTCTTGAAACACGGCTTGGAACTTTTCCACTCGTTCCGGGGCGACCGCGCGTAAGAGTGTGGCGTACCCTGAAATTTTTACCTGCTGAAAGATGCTCGCCATGTGGTTTCCCATTGCTAAGTCCTTGGGAATGTCGCTTCTAATCTCTTTCTTTGCCATCACGGGGGGATTAACTGCATTTGCAAAACCATTTCAGGCACTCGGAAAACCGCCGCATCACAGCAATCCTGATCGCAATGGCGCAAATCGTTACATTTCAACGCGAACCGGAGCACCGGCTGCGCAGGAATTGTTCTGGCTGGGCTAGGCTGACCGCGGCGTCAGTTGGCGACCGCTTTCTCCGGTCGCGATAGCAGCGACCGGGTAGCGGCAATCAGGTCAGCCACTTGGAAAGGCTTCACGATACACGGCACGCGTCCCTGTTTGCAGAACGAGCCGGTTTCGCTATCTCTGCTGTCGGATATGGTGAAAATGATGTTTTTCTCCGCCCCAGGCAGGTTGGCCGCCACCCAACGGTAGAGTTCCATTCCCGACCATCCGCCCGGCATGGCGGAATCCACCAGCATGGCGTCAAACTTCTCTTGCCGCAGTCGCTGGATGGCCTGCTCGCCGGAGGAGACCGCCACCACCTCCGCCCCCGCGCCGGCCAGCGCTTCGCGTTCGAATTCCAGCACCGCTTCTTCGTCGTCCACCAGCAAGACGCGCCCGCTCAACGGCGGTACGTACCGTGACGACTCCGCCGGCGTATCCACCGGAGCGGATGCGCACGCCGGCAACAGGATTCGAAACAGCGCGCCGCCCTCCGGGGAGTTGAGGGCGACAATGTCGCCCCCGTGTTCCTTGACGATTCCGTAGCAGATGCTCAGCCCCAGGCCGGTCCCCTTGCCCACGCCCTTGGTGGTGTAAAAGGGGTCAAAAACCTTCTTGGGCTCGCGGATGCCCGGACCGGAGTCGCGGAACTCGATGCAAACGTGCCCGCTCTGCGCGTAGCCCTTGACCGACAGTGTGCCTCCCTGCTGGTGCTCGAGCATGGCGTCCACCGCGTTGTTGATCACGTTCAGGAATACCTGCTCCATCTGATGGGCATCGGCAATCACCGCCGGCAGATCCGGCGCGACATCGCAGGTGACCTTGAAGTTGTGGAGTTTGAGATCGAAATCGCGCAACGCCAGGGTGTCGTCAAGCACCTGCCGGATGTCCACCTGTTTCTTTTCCGGCTTGCGCTGGCGCGCGAACGACAGCAGGTTGTGCACCAGCCTTTGGGTGCGTTGCGCCTGCTTGAACAACTTGCCGACGAAGTCAAGCGCCCGCTCGCCCAAACCTTCGTTCTCCAGAAGCTGCGCGTATCCCAGGATCGCGGTGAGCGGGTTGTTGATCTCGTGCGCCACGCCCGAGATCAACTGCCCAATGGCCGACATCTTTTCGCTCTGCAGCAGTTGTTCCTGGGTGCGCCGCAGGTTCTCATAAGCGCGGCAGGTTTCTTCGTACAGGCGGACCTTCTCGATGGTGGTCGCCAATTGGCGAGCGATGGCCACCATCAGGTGCTGATCGGTTTCGCTGAACCGGTGTTCTTCGCGGCTGCCGATGCCGAGCACGCCCACCGCGACATCGCTGGTCCGCATGATGACCCAAATCCAGCGCCGCAAGCCCTCGCTGCGAACGTACTCGCTGATGACCTCCGGCATGCTATCCAGTTCTGCTTCAGTCACCACTTCAACCCTGGTGTCGCGGATGCGCTGCAGGAATTCGGGCGGCAGCGCTATGTCGGCGTACGCCGAGGGCGCCCGCTGCCCGTAACCGGCCCGGCAATGCAGGACGCTCGAGTTGTCCATCAGGTACGCGGCGCCGGTGTGCGCCGCGAAAATATCAACCACGTGGCGCAGCGCGGTATTCAGGATCTCGTCCAGGTCGAAGGACTGCGCCGCGATCACCGCGATGGCGTTGAGGGCGTGCAGTTCGCGGTTGCGCCTCCGGATCGCGTCTTCGGCGTGCCGCTTCTCCGTGACATCCAGCAGGAACCCCTGGTAGCGGTCAATGTTCCCCGCAGCATCGCGGGTGACAAAGCTGTTTTCCAGGGCGTGCAGGATGGTGCCGTCTTTGCGCTTTAGGTCGACCTCGTAATTGCGGACGAAGCCGCGCTCGTTCATGAGGGCGCAGAACGACTGGCGCTGCTCCAGCGATTTAAACATATCGCGCGCGATGTCGAGCGCCAGCACCTCTTCGCGACGCTGGTAGCCAAGCATGTTGGCGAAGGCCTGGTTGCACTCGAGGATGCGGCCTTGCGGCGTGGAAACAAACACACCCTCCTGCACCTGCTCGAACAGCAACCGGTAACGTTCCTCCACCGCCCGGCGTTCGGTGGTGTCCCGGATGACGTGAATCGTCCCGCGATACGCGCCTCCCTCGGTGAAGGAGGAGGTGGACACGATCGAGTACCCTCCGAAACACGGGTCAGGGCCTTCGCCGAAGTTGGCGCGCGCGTGTTCGCAATAGGGGCACTGCTGCCACTTCGCGCCCGCGCCCGGCAGCACTTTGTCACACGGATGAAACATCACGTCCGAGATGGCCACTCCGAGGCGCTGCACCACCGCGCGGTTCAACTTCAGGATACGGAAGTCCGAGTCGTGCACCAGGACCATATCCTCGATGGAATCGAAGGTGCTGATCCATTGCTGGTGCGAGCGGATGATCTCTTCCAGCAGCCGCAGGTTCTCCACCGCGATGCCGACCTGGTGCCCGGTCGCGGTCAGGAAATCCAGTTCGTCGGGCGGATACGACCGGTTTCTCGCCTGTCCCAGGGCAATCGCGCCGATCACCGCGGTCTTGCCCCTGATCGGCACCAGCAGGATGTGGTCGAAACCCTCTTCCCGCATAAGGCGCCGGTTATCTTCCTCCATGGTGGCTGCGCGCAAGATGGCGGGAACGCCTTGCCGCGCGACCCTGGCGCCGTCGGCGCTGCGAACATCCATGGCTGAACGCTCGCGGATGAACTTTTCCGACAAACCGACGTGGCTCGTCAGCACCAGCTTGTTGCCATCGAGAATTCGGAACCACGCCGCGCGCGCCCCCGTCAATTTCTTCAGTTGCTCGAGCGCGGTCAGCACCATCGAACCATGTTCCTGCGCGCCCGCCATGGCGCCGGAAATCGCATTGACCGCGCCCAACCGGTCGGTCCGCTGCTTGGAATCGTCCAGCACGATCACCAGCATGCTGAGCCCAAGCAGCAGCTCGATCACCATGTCAATGCCGGCGAGGAAATGGGGGCTGGTGGTGTCCTGGTCCATGTGGAGCAGGAGCAGCATGGCAATCAGCACCCACGGCCCCACCTGGCGGCGCCCGCGGCTGAAGATCCCCAGCTGCACTCCGCCGCCCACTGCCATCAGCGCGCATATGCCGCGAACCACCGCCAGCAGTAACGACGATCCCGGCCACCACAGCGCCCGCGCCACCGCCAGGCTGGCAGCCGCAACGCCCGCGGCCGCCAGCGGCATGAAATACTTCAAGGTCCTGGTGTAGTAGAGGATGGCGGCCACGAACAGGGCAATCGCGCACCCATACGCGCCCTGCGAAACCGCGATCAGCCACGCCGGCGGCGTGATCAGCGAAAAGCTGGCGGTGGCAACCCGGTACAGCAGGTAGAACGACCATCCCAGGATCCACGCCAGCAGGTAGCGTTCGCGAAAGGTGCGGAAGACCAGAAAGCCGGCGGCCAGCAGGATCAAGACGCCGGAGCAGTCGGCCAGCAGCTCGATGGCAGGGCCGCCGAGGTCCCGAACCGTACTCAGCACTGCCTGATTCATGCGCTGGATTGGCGCGTGTCCGTGCGCAGTTACAGTGGATCTCTCGAGCGTTGTATAGCATGGAATCGGCGCCCGACGTTGCGCATTTTGGTACCGCCGCCGGTGTCTTTCGAGGCACGGTCGGCGCCACTGTGGGGTACAATGCGCCGAACCAATTTCTCACGGAAAACTGATGCCAGCCGACCGAATCCTCATTGTCGACGACGAGGAAGCAATCCGCGAAATTGTCCACTCCATGCTCTCGATGGCGGGCTACCGCTGCCACCAGGCCGGTTCCGGCGTCGAGGCCCTCGCCATCCTGGAGTCCGGTGAGCAGTTCGAACTCATGCTCTCGGACCTGATGATGGGCGAGATGGACGGCATCGCCCTGCTGGAGCGCACCAAGGAAAAATATCCCGATATGCCGGTGGTGATGGTCACCGCCGTCCACGATATTTCCGTCGCCCTGGCGGCCATCCGCAACGGCGCCTACGATTACCTGCTGAAGCCTTTCGAGCGCGAGCAACTGCTGGCCATTACCCGGCGCGCGCTGGAAAACCGCCGCCTCAAGGTGGAGAACCGCGCCTACCAGACCAACCTGGAGGCGCTGGTCACGGCCCGCACCGAGCAGTTGCGCCAGACGATGGTGGACCTGGAGCGCTCCTATGACATCACCCTGGAAGCCCTGGGCGACGCGCTCGACTTGAAAGACGCCGAAACCGAGGGCCACTCCAAGCGCGTCACCGCCTTCACCATTGCCATGGCACGCGCCATGAGCCTGGCGGGAGACAAGATCCGCGTCATCGCCCGCGGCGCCTTCCTGCACGACATCGGCAAGATGGCCATTCCGGATTCCATCCTGCGCAAGCCCGGCGCCTTGACCCAGGAAGAAATCGCCATCATGCAGGAGCACTGCTATCGCGGCTACCAGATGCTGCGCAAGATTCCATTTCTCACCGAGGCGGCCGAGATCGTCTATTCGCACCAGGAAAAATGGGACGGCACCGGCTACCCGCGAGGGCTCAAGGGCAACGAGATTCCGCTGGGGGCGCGACTGTTCTCCATCGCCGACACGCTGGATGCCATCATGTCCGACCGGCCGTACCGCGCGGCGCAGCCCTTCTCCGCCGCCCGCGACGAGATCGTCCGCTGGTCGGGCCGGCAGTTCGATCCCGAAGTCGTCAAGACCTTCCTCACCATCCCCGAATCCATCTGGCACGACCTCCGCAAGGAAATTGACCAGCAGATCTACCGCTTCACTTATTCACAAAAGGTGGCGGCCAAAGCCTAGGTGGGGGCTAGCGGTTAGGGGCTGGCAGCCAGGGAATGGAAATCACGCAGCATTCCTGCGGAGTGCCGCAGCCGGAGAGCGCGGCGCTTCTAACCTCATGAGTTCAGTGTCCCTTTTTTCTTCTCCGCGGGGCGCATCCCGGGCGGATTTTCGGGGTTTCTACCAACAGCATTCAGCCTTGTTGCCCCTTGCAATGGGACGCGGGCTGCGAACTCAACCTGAGGGATCTTATGAAACGGCTTGTATTTGGGACTTTCCTGGGTCTTCTGCTTGCGGCGGCGCCACTCTGGGCGCAATACCAGAACTCCAACCAGGGTTACGGCAACAATCCGCCTTCGAATACGTCGTACGCGAACAACGTGATTCCCGAGGGAACGCGCTTCGTGGTCCGGCTCGCCGACACTCTCGACACTGCCAGGCTGCAACCGGGCAAGAAGTTCACCGCCAAGCTGGGTGAGGACCTCAGGGCGCCTGACGGCTCAACCATTCCCTTTGGCACTAAGATTCACGGGCACGTCAGTTCCATCAACCGCGGCTTGCACGGCAGCATCCTGCTCAGTTTTGATGAGATCGATACCCGGCATGGCTGGCGTCCCCTGGCAGCCACCGTCAGCGATGTTCCCGGCGAGCACGGCGCCAAGTCGACCGGCGAAGAAGGAGAGGTTCAGAAGCAAGGCACCAGCGGCAGGCGAATGGCAGAAGACGCGGTAGTCGGCGCGGCCGTCGGCGCTACCGCCGGGGCCGTGGCTGCTGGAGCCCACGGCGCCATCATCGGCGCGGCCGCCGGAGGCGTTTTCGGGGGCGGCGCGGGCCTGATCACCGACCGCGACCTGAGGCTCAACAAAGGCCAGCAGCTCGAACTCCGCCTCGACCGCCCGCTGGAGATCCCCGCGGAGTGATGGCGTAGGCCGCTCGCGCGAGTTGTTGGAGCGCGCTCGCGATGGTTTTTCAGCGCGCTGCTTCACCCTGATGGTTGGAGCGCGCTCGCCCTCGAGCGCGTAGAAGTTTGTCAGAAACGGGATCCGGCCGCTGCCCTTCCACCCCGTCGCACGCAAAACCGGCGCGCGCCGGGGACCCCGGCTGGGTCACACACCCCACGCCGGATCCTGATCATTTCGCCCTAAGATTTTCTGCAAGCCCAAGTCGATCCTGCGTTCTATCATCGGCGTGCCCTCAAAGTCTTCCGTCGTCAGTCTTCGGGATTTCCGGCCTGACGACTGAAGACTGAGGACTGAAGACTTATTCAAGGAGCGCAAATGAGAAACGCACTACTTTTCATTGCACTCGCACTGCTTGCCTCCATCGCCGCCGCGCAGAATTCTCCCACCGTCACCGCCCAGATGAACACGGTGTACGTCAGCGCCGACGGCAAGTTCGAGTCGGCGCCCGACACCGCGCTCATCCAGTTCAACATCTCCGCCCAGGAAAATTCGCCGCGCGCCGCCTACGATCGCGCCGCCCAGGAAACCGAGCAGGTTCGGCAGATCATGAGGAGCAACGGCGTGGATCCGAAGTCGGCGGAGATCGGATTCTTCTCGCTGCAGCCGATATACGACTGGAAAGACGCCAAGCATCGCGTCGTCGGCTACCGGGTCAGCAGCAGCGTCAGCCTGAAGCTCAAGGATTTCGCCAAGGTAGGGCCGATCGTGCAGCAACTCGGCGCGCAGGAATTCAATGAGAACGTCAACCTCGGCTACACCCTCGAGGACATCGACGCGGCCAAGTTGCGCGCCGTGGAAGACGCCTTCCAGCGCGCCCGCGCCGAAGCCGCCACCCTCGCCAAAGCCGGAAATCGCACGCTCGGAGAATTGAGCTACGCCTCGGTCGATACCGTTGAGCCGATCCGCTTCCTGAACGCGGCCATGCCGCGCGCTGCCATGGCCGCGCAGGCACAGCCGGTCGGCGCCCCCACGGAGGAATTTTCCGCGCACAAGGTCACCATCACGGCGCGGGTGAGTGCGGTGTTTTCTTTGAAGTAAGAAGTCAGAAGTGAGAATTAAGAAGTAAAACCGGTGCCGTCCTTGTCCCGTCTTACTTCTTCGTTCTGACTTCTTACTTCTGACTTTTTACTTCTGACTTTTTCCACTCGCAAACAGCTTTGCAAATATTCCGCCACCCTTCGCAGCGGGCAGGTTCAATTGCGCCAATATGGCGTTGACCCCGCCTTCTGCGAGCGGCTGCGCGTCCTGGCGCAAACGGATCATCTCCAGGAACGACGTGTAGCGGTCAATGCAGTGGAAACAGTCGCGGATGTGCTGTTCCGCCAATTCACGTTCGCGCCACGATACCTGCCCGTTCACCAGGTTGTTGAACGTCTTCAGCGGCAGGCAGGATTCGCCGCCGGTCTTCGCCGCTTCCGCCATCAGCACCCGCGCCGAGATGTTGAACGCGTCCGCCGTCGCGCCCGGCAGCACCTGCGCCAGCCGCTGGTCGGCGATTTCCCTGGTGGCCTGCGCCGTGGCTTCGGTGTTCATCATCATCGGCCCGATGCGCGCCGCGTCGTAGCCCTTGATAAACATCCACAGCACCTCGCGCTCCACCACCGCCAGGTCCTTCATGATCGAGCGCACCTGCTCCAGCGAGAGCTCCGGCGCCGGCACGCGCGCCACCTCGCGGCCGTAGGTAAATACCAGCTCGCGGAACGCCATCAGGAACTCGCGCTCGTTGTGGAATTTGAGCTGATGGAACCAGGCGTTGTCGTTGGCGCGGGCGCGCGGAAACACCGCCGCGACGTGCGTGTCCAACTCCGGCGCCAGCGTGGGAAAGAAATGGCCGAGCAGAGTGCGCGCAATCGGAGAGTAGTCGCGGACAAACTCCTGCCAGCCCAGGCGCTCGCCGCGGGCGCAGTCTTCCGCCATGGAAAAAATGGTGCGAACAGCCACGCCGGGAGTCTAGCAGCGCTGGGTCCCGACTACCGAGCAGGTGTTCGCGAGCGGGGAATGTCGCAGTGTAAGCGGTCGGTGGCTAGTGCTCAGTGGTCAGTGTAAGTGGTCAGTGATCGGTGGCCAGTGGTTAGTTGCGGAACGATTCGCTAGCCACTGGCCACTGACCACTGTTTATCGGATTTTGCTTCCATCCAGCGACAGCGGCCGTTCCAGCACGATCAGCACGCTGGTTCCGGCATGCAGCGTCACCTCGGGCCCGCGCGTCAGCAGCACGCTGGCGAGGCCCACGGCAGCACCGGCGCCTCCACCGATTCCCGCTCCCCGGATGCCGCGATCGACCACTGCGCCAACCACCGCGCCTTCGCCCGCCGTCTTGGCAATCGTGCCCGCGTCCTTGCCCCTGGTGCCGTCCTGCTGGATGGTGCCTTCCTTGTCCCTCACCGTCTGCTTTTCCGATCCCGGCAAGTTTTCCACCGCGCCCGGCAGCATGACGGTGTAACCGCTGCGAAAGATCATGGTGGTGAAGTGCATCAGGAATTCCGCCCGCCCCTTCACCCGCCCCGGACGCTTGATGTCGCTGATCCGTCCCTGCACGTAGGTGCCGGCGGGAATGACAATGCGATCGTTCGCCGTAATCGGAAACACCGTCTCGGCGTACACCGCATCGCCCACTTTTGCGCTCTTGGTGGAAATGCCCTGCGCCAGCTTCAGGGGAATCTGCGTGCCGGCAGGGACGGTGATGCCGGCGCGCCAGCCGGCGCGGTTCCCTTCGCGCTCCTCAGCCACCTGCTGCGCTGCCGCCAATGCGCCCAGCAGCACAACGACAATCGCCCAACGCATACTCTTGCCCTCCGAACGGCTACTTACAGAATAAAACACGCGAAGATTGAAATTGTTGCTCGCGAGGTCTGTCGGTCCATCGCCTTTCAGTACAGCAAATACTTTTTCCTGACCTGCTCAAACCGCTCCAGTTCCTCGCGCCAATCGTCGGCGATGTTGCGCGCGTCGGCGCCGGCGGTGATCGCGGCTACGACACGCGGGTCGTTGACCAGCAGGACCAGTTGCCGCATGTCCCAATCATTCGGATACAGCTTGTGCAGCGCCGACGCCAACTCGATTCCCAACTCCGGCGCGTCCAGCGTATTGCGATCGAGCAGCACGATGTTGACGCCGCCGATCCTCTGCCCGCCAAACTTCTGCCCCGCCGCCGGCGTGAAATTGATGGGCACAAAGCGCACGCCCTGGATGCCGCGCCCGTTCAGGTAATCCGCAAATTCCTTGGCCTTGATCCAGGGCGCGCCCACCACCTCGAACGGCGTGTCCGTCCCGCGCCCCACCGAAACATTCGTTCCCTCGATCTCCGCCACTCCGGTATAGAGCGTCGCCTGCGTCAGGCTGCGCAGGTTGGGCGATGGGTTGATCCACGCCAGTCCGGTGGAGTCGTACCAGTCGCCGCGAATCCAGCCATCCATGGCAATCACCGTCAGCCGCGCGTTGATGTGCCGCTCGGCGTTGAACATCTTCGCCAACTCGCCGACCGTCATGCCGTGCCGCACCGGCTCCTGCGTGTAGTTGACAAAGCTCTCCTGCCCGGGCTGCGACACCGGCCCCTGTACGTAGCTGCCGGTCACCGGGTTGGGGCGATCCAGCACCACGACCTCGGTTCCCGCCTTCGCCGCCGCCTCCAGCAAGTATCCGAGCGTTGTCTCATACGTGTAGAATCGCGCGCCGACATCCTGAATGTCGTACACCACCGCGTCCAGGTCCTTCATGATGTCGAGCGGCGGGCGGCGCTTCGCGTCGGTGTCGCCATAAACGCTGTACACCGGCACGCCGGTAGCCGCATCCACCGTGTTGCCGACCGACGTCGTGTCCAGCGCGCCGGTGACACCGTGCTCCGGACTGAAGATCGCCGCCAGCTTGATGCCATCCACGTGCGCCAGCACATCAATCGTGCGCCGGCCCAGTCCGTCCACGCCGGTCTGATTGGTCAACAGCCCGATACGCCGGATCTTGCCCGGCTCGGGCGCGCGTAGCTGGTCGAAGTTGTGGATCTCCAGGACATCAATCCCCGTCTTGACCTGCCCGTTGCGGACGTTAATGCGCCGCGACGCCGCGAAGCTGTCGTTGTAACCGGTGATGCGCGCCAGCCGCATGCGTTCTTCTTCGCTCGCCGACAGCTTCAAGGCCGCCGTGACCGCGGTTGCCGTGCGGTTGCGCAGCGTCACCATGTCCTTATTCTGCCCGCGCGGGTGCACCGCGTTGGCCAGAATGATGATGTACGTCCGCGTCACCGGATCCACCCACAGAGACGTCCCGGTGAACCCGGTGTGCCCAAACGATCCCACCGGCAGCAAATCGCCGCGGTTGCTGGAGAACGGTGTGTCAATGTCCCAGCCGAAGCCGCGCACCGAGGTCGCATTCGGCGGCTGCTGCGGCGTGGTCATCTTCTCCACCATCAGCGGCGACAGCACCGGCGCGCCGCCGTCGAGCATCGCCTGCGCAAATTTCGCCAGGTCATTCGCGGTGGAGAACACGCCCGCATGCCCGGCCACTCCGCCCATGCGCCGCGCCGTGGGATCGTGCACCACGCCGCGCAGCATTTGCTCGCGCTCGTCGTACTCGGTGGGCGCGATCCGCGGCCGCCACGACGCCGGCGGCAGATAGGTTGTCTCCTCCATCTTGAGCGGCTGGAAGATGCGCGCCGACGCGTACTCCTCCAGCGCCATCCCCGACACGCGCTCCACCAGGAACCCGAGCACCTCGTAATTCACGTCGCTGTAAAAAAACCGCGAGCCCGGCGAGTACACCGGAGTGGTGTCCATCGCCATGCGGAATGCCGTGTCGCGCCCGTGCCATGGCTCTTTGAGATCGAGATCGTCGGGCAGCCCGGCATAATGCGTGAGCAACTGCCGCACCGTGATCTCCTGCTTTCCTTTCGTGCCGAATTCGGGGAGGTAACGCGCCACTGCGTCGTTCAGCCGCACCTGCCCGTCCTGCACCAACTGCATCACCGCGACCGCCGTCGCCATGCACTTGGTGAGCGACGCCATGTCGAAGATGGTGTCCAGCGTCATCGCCTCGCGCCGTGGCTCCAGGCTGCGATAGCCGTACGCTTTACGAAACACCACCTTGCCGCCATGTCCCACCAGCACCACTGCGCCGGGGATCTGGCGCTCGGCGACGGCCTGGTTGAAAATGCGGTCCAGAGCGCCCAGGCGCTCGTCGGCCGTGGTGGATGGCTTGGGTCTGCTGGCGCCGGCCTTTTGCGCCGGTTTGCGCGCGCCCGTCTGCGCCGCGGTGGAAATGGCAACCGCGGAGGCCACAATCAGGATAAAAACACCGCAACAGGAAGTCCGGAAGGTTCGCATGAACAAGATAGGTATCTCATCGCGAAATTTACAGGAGTTCTCCGCGACAGTACAGTTCTTATAGTTTCAGTTTCGGTTTCAGTTTCTGATTCGCTCAGGATAGGCTTTTGCTGAAACTGAAAGTTGCGGATCAAGTAATGGAGTTAAGGTCCAACTTCGGCGACCAGCAGCAACGCTTCGCACACGCCTTCGCCCTGCTGCGCGAGGCCATCGCCGCCGGTGCGTTTCCCGGTTGCTCGCTGGCCGTCATGCATCGCGGCGAACTCGTCGCATCCGCCGGCCTCGGACACTTCACCTACGAGCCGCAATCTCCGGAGGTTGCCGCCGGCACCATCTTCGATCTCGCCTCGCTCACCAAGCTGGTCGCCACCACCGCGATGGCCATGATCCTGTACGAGCGCGGCTTGCTCGACCTGGACTTGCCGGTGGAATCGGTGCTGCGGGAATTCGCCGCGAATGATCCGCGGCGCCAGGACGTCACCATCCGCACCTTGCTGGCGCACACCTCCGGCTTGCCCGGCTATGTCCGCCTGTTCGAACAGGCGCGTACCCGCGATGAACTTGTCCTCGCCGCCTGTCGCACGCCGCTCGAGGCCGCTCCCGGCGAGCGCACCGAGTACAGCGACATCGGCTTCATCGTTCTCGGCGAAGCGCTCGCGCGTCTCGCCGATGAAGCGCTCGACGGCTTCTGCCGCCGCGAAATTTTCGGTCCGCTCGCCATGGCATCCACCGGCTTCAATCCGCCGCAAGCACAGCGCCCGCTCATTCCTCCGACCGAGGATGACCGCGCTTTCCGCCATCGCGTCGTCCAAGGCGAAGTGCATGACGAAAACGCCGCCGTCATGGACGGCGTAGCCGGGCACGCCGGGCTTTTTTCCAGCGCGCCCGATCTCGCCCGCTTCGCCCACGCGATACTAGGTTGTTTTTCCCGGCCCGGTGCGAAGACAGTCTTCCTTCCCGAAACGCTGCGCACATTCGCCCGGCCGCAGGCGGCAAAATCGGGCAGCCCGCGCGCGCTCGGCTTCGATCTGCCCTCGGCGCCCTCGCAGTCCGGCCGGCACTTCTCGCCGGGTTCGCTCGGCCACCTGGGTTTCACCGGCACTTCGCTGTGGCTCGATCCCGAGCGCGATCTCGCGATCGTTCTGCTGGCCAACCGCACCTGGGCCGACCGCAGTTCGCAGGAGATCAAGCGCGTGCGTCCTCGCGTGCACGATGCAGTCGTGGAAGCGTTGAGTTGATTGTTCGCAGCACGGAGCCGCTGGGCCGGTTTTTTTCACTCCACAACTCAAAACTGACAACTTACAACTCGCAATTCCACTGCTACACTTCCTGCAATGCCCGACTCCGAGGACTTGCGCGGCCTGACCACGGAAGACCAGAACCCCGCATCGGCGGATCTGGACACCAAGTCCGCCCTGGAAATTGCGCGCATCATCAACCTGGAAGATGCCAAGGTTGCCGCCGCGGTGGAGCGCGCGCTGCCGCAGATCGCGCGGGCGATTGACGCCGTCGGCGAAGCGATCGCCAATGGCGGCCGCCTGATCTATGTCGGCGCCGGCACCAGCGGGCGCATTGCCGCCCTCGACGCCGCCGAGTGCCCGCCCACCTTCGACACCGATCCCGAGACCGTGCAGTTCATCATGGCCGGCGGCGTCGACGCGCTGTGGAACCCCTTCGAACCCGCCGAGGATTCCGCCGAATCCGGCCACCGCGAGATGGCTCGCCTTAAGCCTGGTCCGCAGGACGTCGTGGCCGGCATCGCCGCCAGCGGACGCACTCCCTACACCCTCGCCGCCGTCGAATATGCCCGCAGCAAGGGCGCAAAAACCATCGCGCTCACCTGCAATCGCGACACGCCGCTGGGCCGAGCCGCCGAAATCGAGATCGTGGTCGAGGTCGGCCCGGAAGTGCTCGCCGGTTCCACCCGCATGAAGGCCGGCACGGCGCAGAAGATGATCTGCAACATGATCACTACCGGCGCCATGGCGCGCGCCGGCTATGTGTACGGCAACCTGATGGTCAACGTGCACCCGAAGAACGAGAAACTGGTGGCGCGCGCCGTCAGCATCCTGGAAAGCGCAGCGCAGACCGATCACGAGCGCGCCGCCGCCATCCTGAAGGATTCCGGCAATAGCGTGCCGGTTGCGCTCATCATGCTGAAGGCGGGCGTGAGCAAGGCTGATGCCCAGCGTCATCTCGAACTCGCCGGCGGCAACGTGCGCCACGCCATCGAATCCGCCCAGCCCCTGAGCGCGCGCAGGAGTTCACGGAAGACATAGACTAGGGCGCGTTAAACTGAATACCGACAACCCTCATGGATAAATTTGTCATTCGCGGCGGCAATCCCCTGCTCGGGACGGTGCGCATCAGTGGCGCCAAAAACGCCGCTCTTCCCGCCATGGCCGCCGCCCTGCTCACCGACGAGCCGGTCGTGTTGGAAAACATTCCCCAGGTGCGCGACATCGAAACCACGCGCCGCCTGCTCGCCAGCATGGGCGCCGAGGTCGAGCTCGGTTACGGCCGCGCGCAGCATCGCACCACCATCTCCTGCGCCAAGCTGGAACATCCGGAAGCGACTTACGAGCTGGTGAAGACGATGCGCGCCTCCACGCTGGTGCTGGGGCCGCTGGTGGCGCGCTGCGGCGTGGCCAAGGTTTCCCTTCCCGGCGGATGTGCCATCGGTGCGCGTCCCATCGATCTGCACATCAAAGGCCTGGAATGTTTGGGGGCGACCATCACCACCGAGCACGGTTACGTGGTCGCGCGCGCCGAGCGCCTCCGGGGTGGCCACGTGGTCTTCGACAAGATCACCGTCACCGGTACCGAAGACCTGCTGATGGCCGCTACCCTCGCCGAAGGCGAAACCCTGATGGAAAACTGTGCCCGCGAGCCCGAGGTCGCGGACCTGGCTGCGCTGCTTGTCAAAATGGGCGCACAGATTGAAGGCGCGGGCACCTCGACCCTGCGCGTGCGCGGAGTCGAAAAACTCCACGGCGCGCGCCACCGCATCATTCCCGACCGCATCGAGGCCGGCACCTTCATCATTGCCGGCGCGCTCACCGGCGGCGACCTCAACGTCACCGCCTGCGAGCCCTCGCACCTTACCGCGCTGCTCCAGAAACTGGAGGAGACCGGCGTCAAGATACGGCACGGCGGAGACTCGGTGCGCGTGAGCAGCGACTCCGGCTTCAAGCCCTCCGACGTCAACACCGAGGAGTATCCCGGCTTCGCCACCGACATGCAGGCGCAGTACATGGCGTTGGCCACGCAGGCCGACGGCACTTCGATCATTACCGAAAATATTTTCGAGAACCGCTTCATGCACGCGCAGGAACTGGTACGTATGGGCGCCAACATCAAGATCGAAGGACGGAGGGCGATCGTGCGCGGGAAAACGCCGCTCAGCGCCGCCGCCGTGCTGGCCTCCGACCTGCGCGCCTCCGCGTCGCTGGTGCTGGCCGCCCTGGTTGCCGACGGCGAGACCATCATCGACCGCGTCTACCACATTGATCGCGGCTACGAGCGCATCGAGGAAAAGCTGCGCGGCGTCGGCGGCCAGATCCGCCGCATCGGCGAAATGCTTCCCAAGCGCGCGACTGTTCCCGCCGCCCAGGGTTGAAGAAATCTGTTGGTCTCTCAGTCTTTCGGTCTATCTGTCGCTTTCGGCCGGAGTAGTCGTATGCCAGACCGATAGACCGATGGACCGACAGACCTATAAGCGGCGCTTCGCGGCAGGGCCTTACGCCTTGAGCCTTGAGCCTGTAACCTTATCGCCGCATCCATGCGCAGGAAGTTTGTTTTCGCAGTGCTCGCGCTGTTGCTGCCGTGCGCGCTGGCGCACGCGCAGGGCGGTTACGTCGGCCCGCGCGCCTACGATCCCAACTCGCCCACGCACACCGTCAGCGGAAGCGTGGTCAACTCCGCCACCGGCGATCCCATTCCGCGCGCGCTGGTGCAGCTCATGGGAGGGCTGCAGCGTTCCGACCTGACCGACTCCCAAGGCAGCTTCCGCTTCGAAGGCGTTCCTGAAGGGCGGGCGATGTTCACGACCCGCAAGCCGGGATTCTTCAGCAGCGAAGAACTATCCCGCGGCGGCGGGCGTCCGCGCGCGCCGATGATGATCACCGGCGACGTGTCATCGCTGGTGCTGAAGCTCACGCCGGAAGGAACCGTCGCGGGCGCCATCACCGGCGACGACGGCGAACCGCTGGAAGGCGTGCGCCTGCTGCTGAAGCGCCAGGTCATCAGCAATGGCCGCAAGCAGTGGGAGGCGCGATCGCAGTCAACCACCAACGACAACGGCGAGTTCCGCGCCGCTGACCTTATTCCTGGAACGTACTACATGGTGGCGCAGGCGCAGCGCCCCTCGACCCCACGCGCCGCCGCCGAACCGAACATTGGATATGCGCCGTCGTATTATCCGGGCACACTCGATCTTGCCTCGGCTTCCGCCATCGAGGTGCGCGGCGGACAGACAGTCCAAATCGAGTTCCGCCTGCGCGCGCAGCCGGTGTACGAGGTTGCAGGCTTTGTGACCGGCATCGCGCCGGAACAGCGCGCCGCGAACATCGAATTCGTCAACCGCTCCGGCGACCCGCTCACGGCCAACGTGCATTTCAATCCGGACGACGCTAGTTTCAGCGCCAGGCTTCCGGGTGGTACCTACACCGTGCGGGCGACATCGTTCAACCGGCAGGGTCCGGCTGCGAGAGCATCCGCGACCATCACCGTCGCCGCGAGCGTCAGCGGAATCCGGCTCCCATTGCTGCCCGGCGCAACCATCCCGGTTGTGGTGAAGACGGAGTTCACGAATCAACAGAGCTCGCCGAGTGTTGGGGGCGGAATCGGCGTAGTTGGATCCAGCGGCAAACCTGCGCAAACTGCGTCCGTTCAACTGACGGGACTGGATGGGGCGACCAGCGTCTATTCCACCTACGATGCGGCGGACAACAATGCTCCTCTCACCTTGCGCAATGTCGAGCCCGGTCGCTACACGGTGCAGATTTCTCCGCGTGGGCCGTGGTACGTGCAATCCGCTGCGCACGGCCAGAGCGATGTGCTGCGCGAGGACCTGGTGGTCGCGCAAGGCGATGCCAGCCCGATCGAAATCGTGCTGCGCGACGATGGCGGCTCGGTGGCGGGATCTGCGACCTCGGACAATGTTGCCGTGCCCGCGGTCGTGCTGGTCGTGCCCGAACGACGGTCCACCGCGCCGCAGACGCAGTATGCATCCGAGCGCGGATTCACCATCAACACCCTCGCGCCCGGCGATTACCAGCTGTTCGCCTTCGACAGCGTGGACGGGCTGGAATACACCAATCGCGAAGCGCTGGAACCTTACGCGTCCAGGGCGACGCACGTCACGGTGAACAGCAAGGGCAACGCGACGGTCACGCTCACGCTCATCAAGCGAGGCGAGCCATGACGCTGCGCCGTGATGATCACAGGTGGTGCCCCACATCTGCCTGCAGTTGGCAGATGTGGGTGTTTACGTTGCTGCTCTTCCTCACAGTCGCATCGGCAGCCCAAGAGCGCAACGCTCCGTCCGCGGGCAGCGGTGGGCAGTTTCAAATCAGCGGAACCGTGGTCAACGCCATCAACGACCAGCCGCTCGGGGGCGCGTACGTCACCATCACCGCCGTTCAGGGCGCGGAGGCTCGCACCCTCATGACCGGCGCTGACGGCGCGTTCCGGTTTGACGGCGTGCGCGCAGGCAAGTATCAGCTTTCGGCGGAGCGCCGCGGCTTCGCCTCGCAGCAATACCAGCAGCACGAAGGCTTTTCCACCGCGATTGCGGTCGGCCCTGCGCTGGATTCCGGCAACATCGTCTTCCGCGTCGTGCCGGATGCGTCCTTCTCCGGGCGCATTGCCGACGAGCAGGGCGATGCGGTGCGTAATGCGCGCGTCATGCTCATCCGCGAGCAAGTAGCGGAAGGACGCGCCATCAAGGCGATGGTGGCGAATGTCACCACCGACGATCAGGGCCACTATCACTTTGCCCATCTCAAGCCGGGCGCGTATTACCTGGCAGTATCGGCGCAGCCGTGGTACGCGCAACCTCTCTTTGGCGGTGGACGAGGCGGATTCGTTGGTCCGAATGGCGGCGGCAACCTCGGCGTGCGGGCAAATCCGGCGCTCGATGTCGCCTATCCGCTGACGTTTTATCCCGACGTGACCGATGCGGCGTCGGCGAGCGCCATCACGCTGCATGCGGGCGATCGCGCATCGGCCGACATCATGCTGCATGTGGTGCCAGCGCTGCATGTGCGGATCAATCATGCGCCCGGCGAGGGAGACCGGCAGCAGTTCGCGAACGCGACGCTGGTGCAAATCATCTTCGACGGCATCGAAGTGCCCGTGCAAACCAACACGCGCGGGATGGGCGGCAACGCCAACCTCGTCTCTGGAATTCCGCCGGGGCATTATCTGCTGCGCGTAACGCCCAACGGGCGCAGGTTCCAGCGAATGTCGCAGCCGCCGAATGAGGAAGCGGAGCAGCGGGCGCGCGTGCGCGAAGTGGACTTGGTCGCGGACACCGAACTCGACGCCGGCGAGATGGCGCCGACGGCGGCGGTTAGCGGAACAGTGAGGCTGGCGAACGGGCAGGCGCCGGCGAAACCGCCGGTCATCGTGCTGCGGCGGGGCGCGATGCGGCGCACCTTCGAGGCGCGCGTCAATGCCGGCGGCGAGTTCGCATTTCCGCAGGGATTCGCCGCGGGAACTTACGAAGTAGTGATGAACAGCGGCGATGACCTGTTCATCCGCAACGTGACTGCAACCGGCGCGAAGATCGCAGGGCGCATGCTGCACATCAGCGGCCCGGATCCGGTGAAGCTATCGGTCGTGGTGGGCGCGGGAACGGGAAAGATCGAAGGCACTGCGTTGCGCGACGGAAAGCCGCAATCAGGCGCGATGATTTTGCTGGTGCCGCAAGATCCGGAGAACAATCTGCCGCTGTTTCGCCGCGATCAGAGCGATAGCGATGGCTCGTTCACGCTTTCGCCGGTCCTTCCCGGACGTTACACGCTGCTGGCGCTGGAAAATGGATGGGATTTGCAGTGGGGCGACTCTACCGTGCTAAAACCATTTCTGGCAAATGGCGAAGCCATCGTGGTGGACACAAAGGGCAATCACAACATGCGCGTGAAGGTGCAGTAGATCCACCAGGCTTGGGGATTCACCACCGAGCCACCGAGTTCACCGAGATGCACCGAGCACACGTTTCCTTCTCTTTCTTGGTGATGATTTGCTCGGTGTTCTCGGTGTCTCGGTGGTGAGATTCCTCTCCCCAACCACAAGAGTCAGCTATTCAGATAAGGGATCCTTTGGCCACCGAATCAGTAGGTCTTGTACGGATCTTTAGCGGGCGACTGGTCCGGCTCGGTAATGGTTTTCCAGGTTTCCATCTGGCCGCCCGTGGCGCGCTCGGGCTGGTCGGGAGGCTTGCCACGGCGGACGGTAACCGTAGTGCCGCCTCGGCAAGTGATGGTTCCGGTGACACCGGTGTCCACGCTGGTGATCTGGACGCTGCCGGAGATGCAGATGAACTTGGTGACGTCGGGGTCGGAAGCGTCCACGCCAAAGTCGGTGCCGATGACGCCAGCGACGGCGGTGGGCGTCCGCACCTCGAACCGGCCGCCGGCGCGCGTGATCTTGGCGACCTGCGCGCGCAGCTTGCCGAAGTTGAGCTCGACCGAGGTCTGGCGGGAGGTGGGGTCGTGCCGGACGACGCGAAGCTGCGACTTTACGCCGATGGAAAGCACCGACTGATCGAGCAGCTTGATGCGGACGCGGCCCTGGTCATCGGTGCGGAGCAGATCGTTTTCCCGGACCTCGGCGCCAGGCGCGGCGGCCGTGGTGGAGCCGGCGCGCTCGATTTTGGCGCTGGGCAGCAGCGCGGAAACGCTGCCGGCGCGGGTGTCGGCTGCACTCGGAATAGCAAGGAGCAGCAGGAGAAAAAGGGTGCGCATGGGGTCAGAAGTGTAGTGGGATTGGGGGATTTTGTAAGGCGGTAAATTCGTAAATTGGTGATTTGGTAATTTGCCGAACACCTCGCTCAGAATGACACCGTTAGAAACGTAAGTTCGCGTCCAAGAAAAAAAGCGCGCTCGCGGGCGAGCGCGCTCCAACCTTGCTGTTTCTCGTTTAAAGCCTAGCGACGTCCGCGATCTCCGCCACGGCCACCGCCAAACCCGCCGCGGCTGCCGCCGCCGGTATGGCCACGTCCGCCACGGCCACCGCGGCCGCCGCGTCCTCCGCCACCGCCGCTGGGACGCCGCCCACCGGGGCCAGCGGGGGCAGGGCCGCTGCCACCCTCGGGACGTGGGGCGCTGCCGGCACTGTGAGCCTCGGCGCGGTTAAAGTTGGGCTCGCCCTCGACCTCGGGTTCGGGCTCGGGCTCTTCGGTAAATTCGCCGCCGCCTTCAAAGGTTACGGGAGCGCCGGCCGGGCTGCCTTCCAGGCTGGGCTCGCCGCCGCCCATCTTGGCGCGCTGTTCTTTGAGAATTGCCTTGCGCGAGAGGCGAATGCGGTTGCCCTCCACGGAGAGGACTTTCACCAGCACCTGGTCGCCTTCCTTGAGTTCGTCGCGCACGTCCTTGATGCGGTGTTCGGCGACCTCGCTGATGTGGAGCAGGCCGTCGGTGCCGGGGAGGATCTCGACGAATGCGCCAAAGTCGGCGAGCCGAACCACCGTGCCCAGGTAGGTCTTGCCGATTTCGGCGGTGGCGGTGATGTCGCCGATCATCTGCAGCGCCTTCTTCGCCGATTCCTGGTCGCTGGAGGCGACGTTGACGCGTCCGCTGTCTTCGACGTCGATCTTGACGCCGGTGGCCTCGATGATGCCGCGGATCACCTTGCCGCCCGGCCCGATGAGGTCGCGGATTTTATCGGTCGGGATCTGCAGGGTGTAGAAGCGCGGCGCGAACTCGGAGACCGCGGTGCGCGGCTCAGGCAGCGCCTGCTTCATGTGCTCCAGGATGTGCATGCGGCCGCGGTTGGCCTGTTGCAGGGCTTCACGCATGATCTGCATCGTGATGCCCATCACCTTGATGTCCATCTGCAGGGCGGTAATGCCCGTGGCGGTTCCGGCAACTTTGAAATCCATGTCGCCGTAATGGTCCTCGGCGCCGGCAATGTCGGTAAGGATGGCGTACTCCTCGCCTTCCTTAACCAGGCCCATGGCCACGCCTGCCACCGGGGACTTGAGCGGAACGCCGGCATCCATCAGCGCCAGGGATGCGCCGCAGATGGTCGCCATGGAGGACGAACCGTTGGACTCCAGGATGTCGGAGACCACGCGCATGGCGTACGGCCAGTCGGTTACGTCAGGCAGGACGCCGGAGAGGGCGCGCTCGGCAAGGGCGCCGTGGCCGATCTCGCGGCGTCCCGCGCCGCGTAGAAATGCCACTTCACCAACCGAGAACGGCGGAAAGTTGTAGTGCAACATGAAGCGCTTCTTGGATTCGCCTTCGAACAGTTCCAGGCGCTGCATGTCGTCGGAGGTCCCCAAGGTGGTGGTGACCAGCGCCTGGGTCTCGCCGCGGGTGAAAATCGACGAACCGTGGGTGCGCGGCAGCACGCCGACTTCGATCCAGATGGGCCGCACCTGGTCGAAGGCACGCCCATCGGGACGGCGATGCTGGCCGATTACCTGCTCGCGGAAGATGCGCTCGCGCAGGGTCTCGAAATTCGTGGAGAGCTGCTTGCGCTCGTCGTCCAGGTCCTCGTCAATCTCGTCCTTCAACTGCGTCTTCAGCGCCTTCACCATGATGTGGCTCTCGGCCTTGGGGTGCTTCTCGGTGTCGAGCGCGTCGGAGAGTTTGGCGCCGATGCGCTTGCGCAGGGCAGTGATGGCCGCTTCGTCCACCTGCGGCGCCTCGAACTTGCGCTTGGGCTTGCCGGCGCGCTTGACAAGGTCGCTGATGGCGGCGGTGATCTTCTTGATTTCCTTGTGCGCGAACTCGATGGCATCGACGATCATGTCTTCCTGCACCTGGCTGGCGCCGGCTTCGATCATGGCGATGCCGTCGGCGGTCCCGACCACCATCAGGCGGAGCAGGCCCTCGCGCATTTCTTCGTAAGTCGGGTTGACGATGAACTGGCCGTCTTTCAGGCCGACACGCACGGCGCCGACCGGGCCGCCGAACGGGATGTCGGAGAGCGTCAGCGCAGCCGAGGCGGCGTTGATGGCGGCGACGTCGGGATCGTTCTGGTTGTCGGCCGAGAGGCAGAAGGCGATGACCTGGGTTTCGCTGCGGAAGCCGTCCGGGAACAACGGCCGCATGGGACGGTCAATCTGGCGGCTGGTGAGAATTTCGCGCTCGCTGGGGCGGCCTTCGCGCTTGATGAACCCGCCGGGGATGCGCCCGCCGGCGTAGGTGTACTCGCGGTAATCAACGGTGAGGGGAAAGAAATCGATTCCCTCGCGCGGTTCCTGGTTGGCGGTGGCGGTGCCGAGGACGACGTTGTCGGCAAATCGCACGACCACGGAGCCATGCGCCTGCTTGGCCAATTTGCCGGTTTCAAATGAGATGGTCTTGCCGCCGGTTAATTCAACGGTAACGGACTGCGGTTCTGGCTTCATTCCAAATTCCTTCCAAGATGAGCGCACCGGAGGGGCCGTGGGCCGTGCGCGAGAGACGGGCCGGCATGTACGAGCACCCCCACGCCAGCGCGGTGAGGCGTTGGTGTGGGCAAAAATGCCGGGAAGACGCAAACCTGCCGAGTCACAGACGGTGGTATCGGGGGCAAACGCTACTTGCGGATGCCAAGTTTCGAAATAACGTCTTTGTAGCGCTCGGTGTCGTATTTCTTGAGGTAGTCGAGCAAGCGACGCCGCTTGCTGACCAACATCAGAAGGCCGCGCCGGGACGCGTGGTCCTTTTTGTGCGTCTTGAAGTGCTCCGTCAACTGACCAATGCGCTCACTCAACAGGGCGATCTGGACCTCGGGGCTGCCGGTATCGCTCAGATGGGTGCGGTACTGGTCAATGACGGACTGCTTTTGCTCTCGGGCTAACACGGAACTGGGTGCACTCCTGTAATTTTTTCCGATCTAGTGTACGTCCAGCAGCGTACCATGCGCGACGGAAGACTGTAAAGCTGCGCAGCAGCGATCTTTAGCCCTGCTTCCATCCAACCCTGCCGCAGGGTGGGAGAATCTCACGTTGCAAGGCGCCAGGCGCGGCAACCCGCTCCGGCGCAAGGCTGAATGACAACTACAGTGCCGCCGTCGGTGTTCATAGCATAAGAACTTCCCAAGGAGTTTGTGTGTTCTGCCGGAATTGCGGTCATCAGAATCCGGAGCAATACGGGTTTTGCGGCATGTGCGGTAATAAGCTGGCGCCCCCAATGGCGGCGGATCCGAAGTCCGTGGTCGAGAAGGTCGCTATCACCCTGGAGCCGGCGGCGCCCGAGGCGCCACGCGATGCCGCCAGAGCGCCAGACCCGGCAGATACGCCGCCCCAGCCGGAAAAGGCGGAGCCGGCAGCTCCGGTGGCGGAACCGGCGCGGCGCAGCGACAAGTGGTGGGTGGATGAGGAGCAAAGCGAGCCCACCAGCGGCGGACTGTCGATTCTGGGGCTGACCAGCACTGCCTCAGGCGAAGGCGGCGGGGACTCGTACCTGCTCGAAGAAGAACAGCCGTCGCGTACCGGGATGTGGGTGTTCCTGGTGGTCGTGCTGGTATTGGGCGGCGTGCTGTATGCAAAATGGCAGCCGATCCGGGATTACGTGCTGACCCCGGCGCCCTCCCATTCTCGTCCGCAGCAGCCACCCGCACTGGACACAAAGAACGAGCCGCAGCCGGCGATCACCACCGAGAGTAAGCCGGAGCAGAACCAGGCGGCGCAGCCCACGCAAGGACTTCCCCACGCCGACCAGCAATCCTCCACCGCGGGTAAGCTTGACGACAGCCCGAAACCCACTCCTGCCGGCGCAAGGTCGGAGCGTGCAGACGAGCCAGCGTCGAAGCCGCCGGGCGCGAAATCATCGGCGGCGAAAAACAAAGAAGCGGGTCACAACAACGCAAACCCGGCTGGCGCAGAGAAGCCGGCGGCGGCACAGGTGGCGCCCGCACCGCAAGGCAATGCCGGTAGCGAGCTGGTGAGCAGCGGGGAAAAATATCTGTACGCCCGCGGGGTGGCACGGAACTGCGGCCAGGCGGTCATTTACTTCAATGCCGCCGCGGCACAGCAGAACCCGCAGGCGTTCAGCCACCTGGGCGCGATGTACGCCACCGGGGAGTGCGTGCCGATGGACCGGGCGGTGGCCTACGCGTGGTTCCGGCGGGCCTATGCCAGGGAGCCCGGCAACCGCTACTTCGAGCGGAACCTGACCATGCTGTGGCGGGAAATGACGCCGGCCGAGCGGCAACGGGCGACCGGCAGGCAGTAGCCCCGAGTCAAGAGTTCGGAATAGCGGGCGCGGCCACGCCCTTCGTTTTGCGCGGGAAGCAGAGCGAAAAGATCTGCCTCTGCCCATGGCGCGTGGATGTGGGGCAAGGCGGCGGATTGGCCTTTGCGGCCTCACCCTGAGGAGGCTCGCAGGTCACTTGTAGCTGTGACACGCCGCGCTCCAGCGCCGTCTGACCCCGGTTTTTCCGGCCAAAATCGGCGAACACCGAGCCTGGATTGTGGCCGAGATCACCCGCAAATGTGATTCCGCTCACTGCTTCCTTGCCCATTGAGCAACACAATGGCCCCGGCAGAGGTGTATTACAGACCGTTTTCCAGACAACTTTCCTCCGCAAAGGAGTTCTCATAATATGGCGCTGAAGGAAGTACTTAGGCAGAAAATCGAGGAGTTCCGTCCCCGTACTACAAAGCTCATCAAGCAATTCGGCCATGTCATCATCGACGAGGTGACCATCGAACAGACGCTGGGAGGCGCGCGTGATATCCGCAGCCTGGTTACCGACATCTCCTACCTGGATCCGCAGGAAGGTATCCGGTTTCGCGGCAAGACCATTCCCGAGACGTTAGCGTTCCTTCCCAAGGCAAGAAATTCAAATTATCCGACGGTGGAAGCATTCTGGTACTTCCTTCTGACGGGCGAGTCGCCGAACCAGGCCCAGCACCGTGAAGTTCTCGGCGAATGGAAGGTCCGCCAAATGGTTCCTTCTTACGTGTGGGACGTCATCCGCGCTTTGCCCCGCGACAGCCACCCCATGGTGATGCTCTCCACAGGCATCCTGGCCATGCAGAAGGACTCCAAGTTCGCGCATTTCTACGGGTCGGGTAATTTCAACAAGACGGTGGCATGGGAATACGTCTACGAAGATGCCTTCGATATCGTGGCCCGTATCCCCATCATCGCCGCTTTCATTTACAACCTGAAGTATCGCAGCGACTTCCAGGTAGCGATCAATCGGGACCTGGATTCGGGCGCAAATTTCGCGCACATGATCGGGCAGTGCGACGAGTACAAAGATGTCGCGCGGATGTACTTTATCCTTCACTCCGACCATGAATCGGGCAACGTTTCCGCCCACACCACCCATCTGGTGCACTCGGCCCTGTCAGATCCCTACTATGCCTATTCCGCCGGTCTGAACGGCCTTGCCGGCCCCCTGCACGGCCTCGCCAACCAGGAGGTTCTGGACTGGCTGCTGAAGTTCGAGACGAAATACTGCAAGAATGAGGAGCCGACCAAAGAGTTGGTAACCCAGGCTCTGTGGGATACGCTCAAAGCCGGCCAGGTGATTCCGGGGTACGGCCACGCCGTTCTTCGCAAGACCGACCCGCGCTACATGTCGCAGCGTGAGTTCTGTCTGGCGACTCCGGGGCTCAAGGTTGATCCGCTGTTCAAACTTGTTTCCATGATCTTCGAGGTGGCGCCCGGTGTGCTGACCCAACACGGCAAGGCCAAGAATCCGTGGCCCAACGTCGATGCCCAGTCCGGCGTCATCCAGTGGTACTACGGGCTGCACGAATGGGACTTCTACACCGTCCTGTTCGGTGTCGGACGCGCCCTCGGGTGCATGGCCAACATCACGTGGGACCGGGCTCTCGGATCTCCTATCGAGCGTCCCAAGTCTGTCACCACACCGATGCTGGAGCAGTGGGCTGCGGACGGTGGCCGCAAAGTAGGTACGGCGGCGAAAGCAGCTGAACCTAAAGCTACCCCTGAACTTGCTACTGCCGGTGTGGCTCGATAGGCCGGTAAAGGTCGGGGCCAGGCAATTGTCAGTTGCGATTGTTGACTACTGATTTGTGATTTGGCGCGGACAGGCTCCGCGCCATTTTTTTGCACACGCGATTTGCGGCGGGCGAAGGCGCCCGCTGCTTTCAATTTCGGCTGTGGTAAAGGACGGCCCCGGCGAGGGCGCCGGGGCCTACGATCTTGAATGGTAGTTTCAGTTTCAGTCGGGGTCTCCCGAAGCTGAAACTGAAACTCGAAACTGCTGTTCAGTGGACTTCGAGGGCCTTCACCGACGATTCGGATTCCTCCGCCGTGGCAGCCTCGCCGCATGCCTGCGACTGACCGTACTCGAATCCTTTGTCGAACGCCTTCAAGTTCAGTTCCTTGAAAGCCGGGGGGACGGAATCGGCAACGGCCTGGCGCATACACTCCGGCTTCACCAGGCTGCTGACGGCGGCGAAGAAGCCGACCATCACGATATTGAGCACCATTTTCTTCCCCAGCTCTTCCGCCAGCCGGGTGGCCGGGCAACTGAATACCTTGGTGCCGGGAGGCAGGTGGTCAACCCGCACCAGGTCCTGCTCAATGACGAGCGTGCCGCCTTCTTTCAACTCCGGCGCGAACTTGCTGTACGCTTCCTGCGACATGACCACCAGGATGTCCGGCTGGGTGACGTAGGGATACAGGATGGGCGAATCGGACAGGATCACCTGCGCGCTGCAGGCGCCGCCGCGGGCTTCGGGCCCGAAGCTCTGGGTCATGGTGGCGAATTCGCCTTCGAATATCGAGGCCGCCTTGCCCACGACAATGGCGGCAAGGATCACGCCCTGCCCGCCAAACCCGGCGATGCGAATCTCGGTGAGTTGCATCAGTAGTCCTCCCCGCAGCACTCGGCTGCGCATTCATCGGCTGCGCACTCGTCCACGTAGCGGTCGCCGAGCGCTTCGACAAACTGCTCGCGCGCGGCGTTGATGTAATCGGGACGGTCGCGGTCCACGAACTTGCCCACGATGATCTCGCCCGACTTGGTCAGGCCGATCTCGCTGGTGGAAGCGCCGTTCTTGATCTTGCTGTGCTCTTTGTAGAACTTCATGGCGTCCAATCCGTCGCCCATCCGGTTGCGGCGCTGGTAGAGCGTCGGGCAGGGCGAGAGGATTTCGATGAAGCAGAAGCCGGGCTTCTTGAAGACTTCGGCCATGGAGCGCGCGATCTGGCGAACGTGGAACGTGGTCCAGCGCGCGACGTACACGGCTCCGGCGGCCTCGACAAGGTGCGCCAGGTTGAAGTTCGGGTCGAAGGTGCCGTACGGATGCGTCGAGGTGATGACGTGCCCGGGCGTGGTGGGCGCCGTCTGGCCGCCGGTCATGGCGTAAATCAGGTTGTTGACGCAGATCACCTTGATGTCCACGTTGCGGCGCGCCGCGTGGATCAGGTGATTGCCGCCGATGGCGGAGAGGTCGCCGTCACCGGAGTACACCACCACGTTCAGCTTCGGATTCGCCAGCTTCAGGCCGGTGGCGAAGGGGATGGCGCGTCCATGCGTGGTGTGGAACGAATCCAGATTCACGTAGCCGGCGACGCGGCCGGTGCAGCCGATGCCCGACACGATGGCGAGATTTTTCAGGTCTACCTTGGAATCGAGCAGCGCCCGCGCAAAGCAGTTGACGGTGGTGCCGATGCCGCAGCCCGGGCACCAGATGGTCGGCATGCGGTCGGTGCGCAGAAACGGCAGAACGGGATTGACCGGAACGGTGCTCATTGGTTCGCCTCCACGATGGCCTTCACGATATCTTCTGGCCGGTGCACGCCGCCGCCGGCATGCGGGACGTGAATGGTTTTGGCGGCGCCGTGCGCCGCGCGTTCCACCTCGAGCACCATCTGTCCGAGGTTGAGCTCGGGGACGACGAACGCTTTCACTTTTTGCGCCAGGTCGCGAAACGTTTTTTCCGGGAACGGCCACGCCACGATCAGCCGCAACTTCCCGACCTTCAGCCCTTGTCCGCGGGCGACATCAATAGCCCGCTGCGCCACCCGCGAAGTGATGCCGTAGGAGACCACCACCACGTCGGCGTCGTCGAGCTGTTCGGCTTCGTAGAGGACCAGGTCCTTGGCGTTGTCAATCTTCGCTCGCAAGCGCTTGACGAGCTTGTCCTGGACGGGGACGGTCATGTTGGGATAGCCGCGCTCGTCGTGCGTCAGGCCGGTGATGTGAAAGTTGTAGCCTTCGCCGGCGTGCGCCATCTCGGGGACAAGCGAGCCGTCGCCGTTGCATTCGTAGGGCTTGTAATCGGCGGGCGATTTCTTGGTGTGCTTGCGGGGAGTGACGTCGAGCTGGTCGGCGGGAGGAATCACCACCTTCTCGGTCATGTGGCCGACAACTTCGTCCATCATCACCATCACGGGCACGCGGTATTGTTCGGAAAAATTGAAGGCCTTGATGGTCAGGTCGAAGCACTCCTGCGGCGAATTCGGGCAGATGGCGATAATGCCGTAGTCGCCGTGCGAACCCCAGCGAGCCTGCATCATGTCGGCTTGCGCCGGCAGCGTGGGCAGTCCGGTGGAGGGGCCGCCGCGCTGCACGTTGACGAACACGCACGGCGTCTCGGTCATGGCGGCGTAACCGATATGCTCCATCATCAGCGAAAAGCCGGGGCCGCTGGTTACGGTGAACGCCTTGGCGCCGCCCCAGACCGCGCCCTGCAGGCAGATCGAAGCCGCCAGTTCGTCTTCCATCTGGATGAACGTCCCGCCCACCGTCGGAATGCGCAAGGCGAAGCGCTCGACGACTTCGGTGGACGGCGTGATCGGATACCCGGCGGCGAAGCGCGCGCCGGCGGCGAGACAGCCTTCACAGCAGGCGTGGTCGCCGTCGAGAAAATGCGTGCCGGTTAGAACTCCGGCGGGATCAGCGTGCATCGCTGGCCTCCTTCTCCGTCGCGCTCGCCGGCTCGGCCGGGTTCAGGCGATACCCGAAGATGGCGAAGTCGGGACAGTACATGCCGCACAAGTCGCAGCCGCTGCATTTATCGGGCGCCACCATTTGCGGCGGGTGGTATCCCTTGGAATTGAATGCCGAGGAGAGTGCCAGGACTTTCGTGGGACAAAATTCGACGCAGAAGCCGCACGCTTTGCACCGCTCGACGTGAATGGAAACACTGCCTTTGGCCATCCGATCCTCTCTCACCGGGGGCTGTGGCCGGTATCACGAAATGACGTGATCTGTTTTTCCGTGCCGGACGTCCGCAGGTGGAGAGCGGCGGGACCATCGGCCAGAGAACCCCTGAATTTGCGGTCAAGACAAACGGTGTGCGATGGCACATCCTCAACCAGTCAGGATTGTGCGCGTTGCATGACGCAGGCGTGTATGACGCGCGTCACAATTTCATGTGAGGGAGGACACAAGCGGCGCGAATGGTCGGACCAATTTGTTCCTGGCGCAACGCCGGTATGTATAGAATCGAGCGCAGCGCGAGGTGAGTCATGGCGTACGCAAACATCCGCTTCGAAAACGACGGGCCGCTGGGAATCCTGACCCTGAACCGGCCCAACCGGCGCAACGCGCTCTCACTCGAAATGATGCTGGAGGTGATCGAGTGCTTGAATCGCGTCGGCGCCGACAGCGCCGGGCGCGCCCTGATCCTGGCTGCCGAGGGCAAGGTGTTTTCCTCGGGCCATGACTTGAGCGAATTGGTGGGCCGGAACATCAACGACTACCGGCGCATCTTCGATGTTTGCGCGGAAATGATGATGAAGATCCAATCCATCCCGCAGCCGGTGGTCGCCGAGGTGCAAGGCATGGCAACCGCGGCCGGATGCCAGTTAGTCGCCACCTGCGACCTGGCCATCGCAGTGGAGGAGGCGACCTTCGCCACCCCGGGAGTGAAAATCGGATTGTTCTGCACCACCCCGATGGTGGCGCTGAGCCGTGCCGTGGGGCGCAAGCGCGCGCTGCAAATGCTGATGACGGGCGATCCGGTGAATTCGCATACCGCAGCCGAGTGGGGCTTGATCAATGCGGTGGTGCCGGCGGCGGAGTTGCGCTCGCGCACCCGGGAACTGGCGCTGAAAATCGCAGGCGCCAGCCCGCTGACGCTCGCCATCGGCAAGCAGGCCTATTACACGCAAATCGATCTCGACCAGCCCAAGGCGTACGCCTACGCCAAAGAAATCATGAGCATGAACGCCATGGCAGCCGACGCGCAGGAAGGAATCTCGGCGTTCCTGGGAAAACGCGCGGCGTGCTGGGCGGGAAAATAAACAGTTTCTAGTTTCAAGTTTCTAATTCCCGCAGCGCGCTCCCCAGGCGGTCCAGGCCCTCGCGTGTCATTTCCGTATCACCCCCGACGCCGACCCGGAAGTGTTGTGGCGCGCCGAAAAACTTTCCCGGAACCACCGTCGTCTCGTACTTGTCGCGCAGAACCGTGAACAGTTTTTCGACCGTGCCCTGGCGAAGCCGGGGGAAAGCGACCGTGCCGAACTCCGGGCGCACGATTTCCAGATCGGCGCAGGAATCGAAGAAGCGGCTGAGCAGCGCGCGATTTTTCTCCAACAGCCCTCTTGCGCGCGCGGCGATCTTTGCCAGGTTGTCGAGCGCGATCACGCTCAGCAGCTCCGCCGCGTGAACCGGGCTGGCTGCGTACAGATCGTTGATGCGCCAGAGACGCTCCGCCAATGCCGGCTCGGCGAGAATCCATCCGCAACGCAAGCCGCTCAAGCCGTATGCCTTGGTCAAACTATTGGTGACAACAAATGTTTTCGGGTCGAGGTGGAAGGAAGATGGCGGCGTGCGTTCAAACGCCATGTCCAGGTAAACCTCGTCCACCAGCACGCGCGCGCCCGCGCTGCGCGCGATGTTGCCGATCTGTCGCAGGGTTTCGTTGTCAGCCAGCACGCCGGACGGATTGTGCAGGTTGGTGATGATGATGAGGCGAGTGCGCGGCGTGAGGCGGCGCTCGACTTCGCGCGGGTCGAGACGGAACCCGTCTTCCGGGCGGCGCTCGAAATGCCCGACCTCCAGGCCGAGGAAGCGCGCCGTGGTGTCGAGCAATTCATAGCCGGGCGTTTCGGCCAGGACGTGATCGCCGGTCTCCGTCGTCCCGGCGATGGCAACGTTGTTCGCCAGCGACGTGCCCCCGTTGACATACACCACGCACTCGGGCGTGACCTTGTTCTTCGCCGCCAGGCGCTCGATGAGCGGCTCGTATCCGTACCCCGTGGGTCCGTTGATCTCCAATTGGTCGATGGTGACCGGCAATTCGGAGAGCGGATAGCTCATGATCCCGCTGGCCGCCAGGCTGAAGCGCGACGAGGAGCGCAGCTTGGCGAATTCCATGTAGGGCGAAAATATCGTGGTGCGATTCATTTTGCTGCCGCACTTCCCTCCCGCCGCCCGCTCCAGAAAAAGTACACCGGCACGCCTGCTGCCAGGATGCCCATGCCGGCCAGGCTGTTGGCGGGATAACGGTAAATCGTATTGGCCACCACCAGCCAGCACGCGGCAATAAACAATGCGGTGGTCACCGGATGTCCGGGCACGCGGTATCCGTGATGTGTGCGGTCGCGCCGGCGCAGGATAAAGATGCAAGTCGCGGTCAGGCCGAAAAATATGAAATCCATGGCGACCACGTAGTTCAGGATCTGCTCGTAGCGCCCGGATGCGGCGATCACCATGGTCCACACGCTTTGCAGGATGATGGCCACCACCGGCACGCGGGTGCGCGGATGGATGCGGGCCACGGCGCGGAAGAACAGCCCATCGTCGGCCATGGCGAAATAGACGCGCGGCGCGGTGAGGATTGACTGGCTGAGAAAACCAAGCGTGGAGATCGCGATCCCCACCGCAATCAGCCTGACGCCAGTTTGCCCGAGCGCGATGCGCATCACCGCCGACGCCGGAGTATGCGTCTCGGCCAAGCCGGCGGCGCCGAGCGCCCGCAAGCAAACCCAACTCACGCCGACGTAAAGCGCGATCACGCCGCAGACGCCGATCAGCAGCGCGCGCGGCAGGTTGCGCCGCGGGTCCTTGATTTCGCCGCCGATAAAGTTCGCGGTCTGCCATCCACCGTAGGCGAACAGCACCGGGACCATGGCGGCGCCGAACATCGAGAGCAGATGGAACGACGGCCTCTCGCCCACCATCGGATGCAGCGCAAACTGCGACGGCCGGTGAAGCAGGAACGCGCCACAGAAAACCAGTGCCGTGATGGCGACGATCTTCAGCACCATCAGACCGCTCTGCACCGTGCTTCCCTGCTTCACGCCGAGGCAGTTGATAACCGTCAGCACGGCGAGCGCGACTGCGGCCAGCAGCCACTCCGAAGCTTGCGTGCCGGCGAGGTCGAGGAAATAACGCGCAAAGGTGATCGAAACCGCCGCCATGCCGCCGGTCTGAATCACCAGCAACAGCACCCAGCCATAAAGAAATGCGACCGCCGGGTGGTAGGACTCGCGCAGGTAAGCGTACTGGCCGCCGACGTCGGGCATGCGCGCGGCCAGTTCGGCATACACAAATGCGCCGGCGAGCGCGATCATCCCGCCGACCACCCACGCGCCCAGGATCAGCATGGGCGTGTGCACCTGCTGCGCGACGACATAGGGATTGATAAAGATGCCGGCGCCGACGATGCCGCCCATCACGATCATGGAGGCGTCGAACAGACCCAACCTGCGGGCCAGCGTCGCTGGCGTCGCGTGGGCAGCGGACGGGTTGGGCGCGGAACTCAAGAGGGTTGTCGGTTATCGGTTTGCGGTTGTTGGTATTCGCGTACACGGCTGGGGCAAGTGCGTCCGGAGAATCGGTGCAGGCGTACTGGTGCCACGTCGAAACGACCGGCCAAACACCGGGAACCGAAAACCGTTAACCGACAACCGAGAACCGTTTGCCGAGTTTACCTCGCCCGCACCGCAAGAGTATCGTTCATCCGCATGATGTTTCGCGACCGATACGACGCGGGTGAAACCCTGGCGGAACGCCTGCGCGAATATGCCGGACGGCCGGACGTGGTGGTGCTGGCGCTGCCGCGCGGAGGCGTGCCCGTCGGCTACGTCGTGGCGCGTGAATTGGGCGTGCCGCTGGACGTGTTCGTGGTGCGCAAACTGGGCACGCCCGGGCAGCCCGAGCTGGCCATGGGCGCGATCGCCTCCGGCGGAGTGCGCGTGCTCAACCGCGACGTGGTGGATTCGTTCGCAATTCCCGACTGGGCCATCGAGCAGGTCACGCGCCAGGAAGAAGAGGAGTTGCAACGGCGCGAGCAGCAGTACCGCGGCAACCGTCCGCCGCTGGAGGTGCGCGGCAAAACCGCGATCCTGGTGGACGACGGGCTGGCCACCGGTTCCACCATGCGCGCGGCCGCGGCGGCACTGCGCAAGGCGGGCGCGGCGGGAATCGTGGTGGCGGTCCCGGTGGCCTCGCGCGCCACCTGCGATCAGCTTCGCGAGGAAGGCAACCTGGTGGTCTGCGCCACCACTCCGGAACCGTTTTTCGCCGTCGGCCAGTGGTACAAGGATTTCGCCCAGACCAGCGATGAAGAAGTGCGCGACCTGCTGGATCGCGCGGTGGTCAGCGGCGGCAGCCAATAGCCTGGATCGACCGGAAGACCCTTTCCGTTGTGCTCTAATGCTCAGCGACATACTTTGTTCAGTCACGTCAGGAGACAACCATGAAAGCGATTCGCGTGCGGGAGTTCGGCGCTCCCGAAGTCCTGCGCATGGAAGAAGTGCCCGACCCGCGTCCCGGACGCGGCGAAATCCTGGTGCGCATCCGCGCCGTCGGCGTCAACCCGGTGGACACCTACATCCGCAGCGGCCAGTACGCCATCAATCCGCCGTTACCCTACACGCCAGGATCGGACGCTGCCGGCGACGTGGAAGCCGTGGGCGAGGGCGTTACCAGTTTTCGTGCGGGCGATCGCGTGTACATCTACCGGTCGCTGAGCGGCGCCTACGCTGAAAAGGCGCTGTGCACGGAGGCGCAGGTGCATTCGCTTCCGAAAAACGTTTCCTATGCGCAGGGAGCGGCGATCGGGGTGCCGTACACGACTGCGTATCGCGCCCTGTTTCACAAGGCGCAGGCGCGCCCGGGCGAGACGGTGCTGGTACACGGCGCCAGCGGCGGTACTGGGATCGCCGCGGTTCAGTTGGCACGCGCCGCCGGCATGACCATCGTCGGCACCGCCGGTACCGGCAAAGGCAAGGAGTTGGTGGCACGCGAGGGCGCGCACCACGTGGTGGACCACAACGCCCCCGATGCGCCGGAGCAGTTGATGAAGCCGACCGGCGGGCGCGGATTTGATGTAATTCTGGAAATGCTCGCCAACAAGAACCTGGGCAAAGACCTGGCGATGCTGACAAAGTTCGGGCGCGTGGCGGTGATCGGCAGCCGCGGCGCGGTCGAGATCAACCCGCGCGATATCATGGGCCGCGACGGCGCCATTATCGGCATGACATCGTTCAACATTTCCGACCCGGACCTTGCCGGCATTCACGCCGCGCTGGTCGCCGGCCTGGAGAATGGCGCTTTGCGTCCGGTGGTCGGGCAGGAGTTGCCGTTGCAGGATGCCGCGCGCGCGCATCAGGCGGTCATGGAAGCGGGAGCGTACGGAAAAATTGTGCTCGTACCTTGATCTCTCATCCGCGAGGACTGCGTCATGTACTGCACCGCTTGCGGCAAGTCCATTCCCGACGACGCGCGCCTGTGCCCGTACTGCGCCCAAGCGGTGGCCAGCGCGGCGGCGGTCACCCATCAGTTAATCCGGCCGCGGCAGGGCCGGGTGATTGCCGGCGTCTGTGCCGGTGTGGCTCGGCACTTCGGCTGGAGTCTCACCGCGCTGCGGCTGGTCTGGCTGCTACTCTTCCTGTTTGCCGGCGCCGGCGGCCTGCTCTACATCATCCTCTGGATCGTCATTCCCAACGAGTGAGCGGCAGGAAATCTGGCGGGTGACATATCGTGGCACGATGTAATTAACCGTGCAAAAACGGGAATCATGCGCATTTTGGGAGCCGGCGCAAATCTTGGCCGCATTTTTCGGTGAGCCGCGCCTGCGCAGGCCGCATCATCGTAATTGCAGTGCCAAAAAACCTCCCCCAGACCAGACCCGAACGCGGCTTGGTCTACCGCGATCTCGACGGGCAGTTTGTCCGCCTGGTGAAGCTGACAAAGAATCTGTGCACCTGGGTTCCCGTTGCGCAAGGCGAGGCCGCCCGGCAAGTCACGCACCGCGATAATTTCGTGCGCCGCTTCACCCCGCTGAAGAAGTCCAACCACAAGATGGCCGCCTGAAAGAAATTAAGAAGTAAGAATTAAGAAGTAAGAATGAAGACTTCCAGCGGGTGCCGAGCGGCGCAGAAGCCTTCGCGAGAGTGAAGGTTCTACTTCTTAATTCTTAATTCTTAATTCTTACTTCTTAATTCTGACTTCTCATCTCCGGTTGTCCGTCGCCGGCTCGGGATGGATCAGCACCCGGAACAGCTCCGGGGCCTCCTGCTTTAAGCGGATCTCCAGTTCGGTCTGAATGTCGTGCACGCGCGACAGCGGCAGCGTGTCCGGCAGCGTGCAATGGCACGACAGGTAGAGCTTGTCGCGCACCCGTTTGACCTGAATCTCGTGAATGTCCACCACTTCCGCGACGTGGCGTGCAATCTTGCGCACCGCTTGTTCCAGGCGCCGGTCGCGCGCAATCTCGCTGCCTGCCTCGATGGTCGCCGGTTCGCTCTCGATGTGCGTCAGGATGGAGGAAATCTCGTGCACCTCGCGGCGGATCTCCGTTTCCAGCACCGTCACCTGGTCGTGCGCCTCCTTCAGGCTGAGGCGCTCATCCAGTTCCAGGTGCTGCTCCACGTGCAATCGCCCGGCCAGGTCCTGCACGCTGATGTCGTGGACGTTGAAATTGTCGCGCGCCGCCACGGCGCGGATGCGCTCGAAGATGTTCTCCCCGCCGCGCGCCCGCGGTACCGAATGCACCACCACGTCGGCATCCGGCAGTACGCGGTGCACTGCCTCCGTCACCCGCTGCCCCAGTTGCTCCGATTTCTGGAAGGTGACGTTGCGGTGCATGCCGATATCCAGATCCGCGAAATAGCGGTTTCCGGCCCGCCGGATGCGCGCCCGGTCCACTTCCAGCACGCCTTCCACACCCGAGACCGCGCCGATAATCTGCCCCCGCACGCCCGGTGGCGCGGCGTCCAGCAGCGCGTCGATGGTCTGCCGCGCCAGCCGCCAGCTCACGTACACCACCACGCAGGCCACCAACAGCGCCGCGATCGGGTCGGCATCCGAGAGCCACCCGACGCCCAGCTTGCGGCCGAGCATGACTACCGAGAGCCCGAGAATCACCACCGTGCTCGACCAGACGTCGGTGCTGAAGTGCAGCGCGTCGGCATGCAGCGCCTGGCTGTCCCACTTATCGGCAATCTTCTTCAGCCGGCGCGATCGCCACACATCCACCACGATGGAAATGAACATCACCAGGAAGGCTGCCGCGCTCGGCTCGATCTCCACGTGGTGGAAGAACAGCCGCTTGGTCGCCTCGTACACGATCCAGACGCAGGTCAGCAGCAGCAACCCGGTCTCAATGAACGCGGAAAAATTTTCGACTTTGCCGTGGCCGTACTGGTGTTCGGCGTCGGCGGGCTTGTCGGAAACACGCACCGACATCAGCGTGATCACCGCCGCCACCAGGTCCAGCCCGGAGTGCGCCGCTTCCGACAATATGCCCAGCGAACCGGTACTGATGCCGACAATGGTCTTCAGCACCGTGATCCCGATTGCCGCATAGACGGAGTTCTGCGCCACCGCGCGTTTTTCCCCGCGCATCGCCTCCATGGTCAGCGTGGCCGGCGCATCCCCCATCCCGGGATTATCTCATTGCGAGTCCCGAGTCCCGTGTCCCGAGTTAGCGAGTCCTACTTGCGATCTAGCTCGCAGCAGAGGCGACAACAACTCGAAAGCATTTGCTCGCGTCTCGAGACTCGCGACTCGGGACTTCCGCTCGTGTTACGATTCACGCTTTGGAGCCAGCCGAATGTACCGATTGTTCGCCTTAGTTCTGTTCTCAGCTTTCGCTTTCTCCCAAGCTACGCCGCCCGCGAAAAGCGCGCCGGCAGCGAAGCCGCAGGCTGCCAAGCCGGCAACCCCGGCCAAGCCCGCCGAGAAGGCGGAGGTTCCGCCCACCGCGGCGGTCATCACCATCGAGGGCACCTGCAGCGGCAAGGTCCCGGCCACGCCATCGGCCGAGTGCAAAACCGTGATCACCCGTGCCGACTTCGAAAAGCTGGTCGACACGATCGATCCGCAGATGCCCAACCCGCGCCGCGCACAACTCGCCGAACAATACTCCCGCTTGCTCGTCATGAGCGATATCGCCGAACAGCGCGGCATCCCGAACACGCCGGAAGCGCAGCAGATCCTTCGCCTCGCCCGCATGCAGGCGCTGATGCAACTGCTGGTCCGGGAAATCCAGAAGGAAGCCGCCAAGGTCCCGCCCGCCGAAACCGAGAAGTACTACAACGAGCATGCGCCGCAGTACGAGCAGGGCAATTTCCAGCGCATCTTCATTCCCAAGACGCCTGCCGGCGGAGAAAAGCCCGCCGACGAGAAGACGCTGGAAGCGGAGGGCCAGAAGATCCGCACTGCTGCCGCCGCGGGTGGCGACTTTGAGAAGTTGCAGAAGCAGGCCTATGACGATCTTGGCCTCAAGACCCCGCCGCCTCCGACCGCCACCGGAATGCAGCGGCGTGAGAGCCTCCCGCCCAGCCAGGCCAAGGTGTTCGATCTTCAACCGGGGCAGATTTCGGAAGTGCTGGACGAACCCGGCGGGCTATACATTTTCAAGCTCGAATCCAAGAAGAAACTCCCGCTGGCCGAGGCCACCCCGGAAATCAATCGCGTGCTCGAACAACAGCGGATGAAGGACGCCGTGGACAAGCTGACCAACAGCGTCAAGCCGGAACTCAACCAGGAGTATTTCGGAGAGGCGGCGGGCCCGGGCGCTATGCCTGCGGGACGTCTGGGTGGTCCAGCGCGTCGCCCGCCGGCCACTCCGCCGCCCGCGAAACCGCCCAGCCCGTAAGGCCGACTATGCCCGACAACTCCTTCGATATCGTCAGCAAGATTGACCTGCAAGAGGTCGCCAACGCCATTCAACAGGCGATGAAGGAGATCCATACCCGCTTCGATTTGAAGGATTCCAAGTCGAGCATCGCGCTGGAGGGCAAGGACGCCATCATTCTCTCCTCGGTCGATGACTACAAGCTCAAGGCGATCAACGACGTTTTCCAGCAGAGGCTGGTCAAGCGCGGCGTGCCGCTGAAAGGGCTCACCTACGGCAAGGTCGAGCCCGCCTCCGGCGCCACCGTGCGCCAGCGCATCACCATGCAGCAGGGCATCCCGATCGAGAAGGCGCGCGAGATCGTCAAGAAAATCAAAGACTCCAAGAAGAAGGTCCAGGCATCCATTCAAGGCGACCTGGTGCGCGTCAGCAGCCGCGATCGCGACGTCCTGCAGGAGATCATCGCGCTCTTGCGCAACTCCGATTTCGGCATTGATATGCAGTTCACGAATTACCGGACTATTTAGGACCAGGAAGATATAAGCGGCGGTCCGCATTTCCTGGCGACTGACGACTGACGACTGACGACTTCATGGCATGTCCTGGCGACTGAAGACTGACGACTGAAGACTTCATGTCCACCGCCGCTACCAACGCGCGCGAAGTTTTCGAGCTCCTGCGCGACGATCTCGCCGCCATCGAGCGCGAGTTCGGCCGCGACACGGTCTCCAGCGTCCGCGTCATCACCGAGATCGGCGAGTACCTGCGCGCCGGCGGCGGCAAGCGTATCCGTCCCGCCCTGCTCCTGCTAGCTTCCAGGCTGTTCGGCGACGGCCAGCGCGGCGCCATCCAACTGGGCGCGGTGGTGGAAATCATCCACACCGCGACGCTGGTCCACGACGACATCATTGACGAAGCCCAGACCCGCCGCGGCCGCGCCGCCGCCAACACCCAGTGGGGCAATTCCAAGTGCGTGCTCGCCGGCGACTGGCTCTACATGCAGGCCTTCAAGGTCGCCGTCCAGCAGCGCAACTTCCGTCTGCTCGATGTACTGACTGATCTCACCCAGATGATGGTCGAAGGCGAGTTGTTGCAGATGGAAAAGCTCGGCCGCCTGATCTCGCTCGACGAGCATTTCGAACTCATCTACCGCAAGACGGCGTGCCTGTTCTCCACCTGCATGCGCCTCGGCGCCATTCTCGGCGGCGCCATTTCCGAGCAGGAAGACAAGCTCGCGCTCTACGGACGCTCCACCGGCATGGCGTTTCAGATCGTGGACGATGTCCTCGACCTCACCGCCTCCGAAGATATCCTGGGCAAGCCGGTGGGCAGCGATCTCCGCGAAGGCAAGGCGACCATGGCGGTCATCCACGCTCTGGAGCGCTGCACCCCCGAGGAGCGCGAAAAGATTCAGACCGTCATGAGCGAGCGCGCTTTTGGCAGCGTCTCTCACGGCCAGATTCTCGACATTCTCAACCGCTACGGCTCGCTCGATGCCGCCCTGGCGCGCGCCGCGCAGTTCGCCGAAGACGCCCGCCACGCCATCTGCAACTTCCCGGACTCGGAAATCAAGCGCGCCCTGCTCTGGGTTCCCGACTTCGTCGTCGCCCGCGAAAAATGACGGCGTTTGGCGGGCGTGAGGCGCGAAGCGCCGGGAGTCCGCCGCCGTCATCCTGAGGGACGCAGGCCCGAAGGATCTCCTCACCTGCGTGGGACTTGCGCGCGGCGTCAGGAATGAAAAAACTTTTTCTCGGGCCGCGCCACGGCTGGCCTTGCTTCGGCGTAAGATAGCCGTCATTCCTTCCGCGCCACGGGGGATGCTGGCTGATTCGTTGATCCATTCGCAGAGGAACCATGGCTGCTCATCCAGTGCCGACTCCGCCCGAGATTTTCTCCATTCACCTCGATAGTTCCAGCGGCGATCCGGTGCTCAAGTGCAGCGGTCGGTTGACGTGCGAGACCTCCGAACTGTTTCGGTCGGAGGTGAAGAAGCTGCTCTCGGAGCGCAAGAACATCCACGTTGACCTCAGCGACCTGGATTTCATAGACAGCTCCGGCCTGGGCACGATTCTTTCCAGTTACGTGTCCGCCAAGTCCGCGGGATGCGAACTGAAGCTGGAAAATCCCAGCAAGAATGTCCGCGAATTGCTGAAGATGACCCACCTGGCCTCGGTCTTCGAAAGCTACGGCGAATAACCCGCGCAATCGCCCGACCCCAGGGGAGGTCTATTCATGGCTGCTCATCCTGTTCCTGTTCCAACCCCCACGTTGGAAATCGACTTTCGCATTCCCGACGACGGCACTCCGACCCTCGTCTGCCGCGGCCGAATCACCCTCGAGACCTGCGGCCTGTTCAAGTCGGAGGTCAAGAAGTGGGTCCCGGGTAGCAAGCTGGTGATCGTGGATCTCAGCAAGGTGAGCTACATTGACAGCTCCGGCCTCGGCACGGTGCTGGCTACCTACATCTCCGCCAAGTCCGCCGGCTGCGACCTGCAACTGATCAATCTCACCCAGCGCATCAAGGAGTTGCTCCACCTGACGCGACTGGCCTCGGTGTTCGAAAGCTGGGGCGATCCGGTGTAGATTCGCGCCCTCAGGGGCGATCGTCGACTCCGGGCGTGCGCACCTCGCACCTCACAACTCCGAGTCCCGTAGGGACGTACGCTGGTAGCCCAGGACGGCAGTCCTGGGTAGGCGATTCTAAGATTCCCCGAGTCCCGTAGGGACGGCACGAGGGACCACCGCGGCTAAAGCCGGTTTTGTGTGGTGCGCGAATTCGCCAGAGACCCTGGACTGATGCCCAGGGCCACCGAACCCGGCGCTTCCACGGTGAGGACTGCCGGTGGAAGTCAGGAAAATCTCCACCCTGACTCGCCAAAAGCGGGCGAGACAATGGTGGGGCAACCGCGAGATTTTTTCAACGGGTAAGGGGCCAGCGCCCCAGTTTTCTATTTTGTGACACAGAACCTATTCGTTAGTCCTGCAAAGACCGTAAACGCTCGTGTTGAGAGTTCAAATGCCTTTTCAGCATCTGCAACGTGGATGACAAAAGGGAAGTCATGCAGGAACTCATTGCGACGGTCACGAATCTCTTTCCAGCGAAAATAGAAATTCATCGCGATTTTGGAAATCGACTGTTCCAGCGTCTCCCCCGCTAGCTGTCTGAAGAGCTGCTCCCGCTTTGGATGGTTTCCATATTTCTCTCTGAGTTCTCGACGCGCTTCTTCCCAGCCGCAACGCGTAGGGACAAGCATTCTGAGTAAAAGCTGCCGAAGTAGTTTTTCAAGCATTGCTGCGGTAAGCAGAACGACTATTTGGTGTTCTTCGTTCGTGTCCGAGTACTCCAGCAACGGCACAAACGCCCCTCTGGCCTCCTCGATAGAAGAGAGCTGGAGCCGATTGCGGATCGCTGCGAGAATCTTCGCGAACTGTTCCTGCGATCCCCCCAAAGAGCGGTAGAGTTCCTGGACCTCCCGTGCCGCGCAGACCGCAGCGTTGCAGTCGAAGCGGCGGCCAATGTGCTCTTCGAGTGCTCGTGCCAGTTGTTCCTGCGTGTTGTCTTGCCGCTCGTGTGCCCGGGCATAGAAGTGGGCGATCATTTCGAGGAATCGGCAGCTCGAAAAGTCGGGATAAAGACGCCTAGGTCTGCCGCTGGTCGCGCAGTTGGGACAAGGCACAGCTACCGTGATAAGGTGCAGGTCCCGTGACAGAAAACCGCAGTCGGGACACTCACACAACGATTCTGACGTTACCCACGTGGGATTCTCAGCCAACGTGCGATTGTCGAGGTTCATGGTTCCGGTATACCTCTTGCCCAAGATTATCGAACTAATCCAGCGGCAACGACATGTTTGCGGAGGTGGATTTGGCTTTGGGGGCACGTTTGAAGGTGGCGTCGGCGGCGCCGCGGGGGTAGTCGATGGTTTTGCCCGCCAGTAATTCCTCAATTGTCAGAATCTGCATGCGGGGAAACTTGCCCCAGCTTGTGGATTCGTAGAAGCCGGCTTCGACGGCCTCGTGGAGCATGGGTTTGGTGGGTTTTTCCAGGCAGAGGAGGACGCCGATCTCCGCTTTTTCCCGATTGACGACACCGCAGAGGTCGCGGACATACGCCACCTGGACGTGTCCGGCCTTGACGGAGAGGATGATCTGCTTGGTGCGGCCGCTGCGGTCGTCGTGGAAGTAGAGGCGTCCGTCAATGCCACGGTCGGAGCCTTTTTTCTGCTCGTAAGGGCGCGCGCCGACGAGGCCGAGAGCCCACCACTGGAACTGCATCGGATTTTCCTTCGCGAGTGCCTCGGATTCTTCCAGCGTGGTCGGTTCGCCAATTACGTCGTACGTGGATGTGACTTGGTCGCCGAAGGCATCGCGCAGGCGTTTCTTGATTAGGTTGACGGCGAGGTGGGTGATGTCAATGCCGATCCAGCGCCGCTTCATGCGTTGCGCAACTACAACTGCGGTGCCACAACCGCAAAATGGGTCGAGTACTACATCGCCTTCATTGCTGCTGGTTTTGATGATTCGGTCAAGCAGAGCTTCCGGCTTTTGAGTTGGATAACCAAGGCGTTCCTGCGCCTGCGAATTGATCGGTGAAATATCGTCCCACACGTTCTGTGCGGGCCGGCCAAGCATTTCGTCCAAATATCGTTTTTCGCGTGGCACCGCACCAGGACTTGGCTGGACCACGCGGCCTTCGGCAATAAGTTCCCTCATCCTGTCTTGGCTGTATCGCCAGAACTTCGTTATCCCGAAGACCTCGTAAAAGGGATTGCCTTTGGCTGCGCCGCCCGGCCCCGTAATGTCACTGAGGCAGTAGCGTCGACCGTCTGGCTCGGTGTGCCTGTACTTCTTCAAATGGTCTTCGTCATAGTCCTGGTGCTGAGGGTTGAATGTGACGACTTCGGCCTTGCTGTAAAAAAGAATCGTGTCCGCCACATTCCCGAACGCTTTCCGTCCCTGTTTGCGGTCGCTGTGAGCGCTGGTTCGTTTCCAGATGATTTCGTTTCGAAAATAAACAGGCCCGAACACCGCGTCCATCAGCATTTTCAGGTAGTGGCTGGCGGTGGGGTCGCAGTGCAGGTAGATGGAGCCGGTGACCTTGAGCACGCGGCGGAGTTGGATGAGGCGCGGGGCCATCATGGCGAGGTAGGCCATCATGTCGCTGCCCTTGAGGAAAGTGCGGAAGGCGCGCATGACGTCGGCGACCTGGCCGCCCTGCTCGACCAGTTCCTCGTAGGTGCGTTGGGCTTCCTGGTTCCACTCCCAGGTGTCCTCGAAGGCCTTGATCTGGGAGCTGGAGCGGGAGCCGTCCTTTTCGGCGAAGAGGACGTTGTAGTCCTGGCGGGAGTTGAAGGGCGGGTCGAGGTAGATGAGGTCCACGGATTCGTCCTTGACGTAGCGGCGGAGAACGTCAAGGTTGTCGCCGTAGTAGAGGTGGTTTTCGGGCATTGATGCCGGGAAATGTAGCACAGTTGCGGCGTGCCGTCCCTACGGGACTCGGAATTCAAAAGGATGCGCACCCAGGGCTGGCGCCCTGGGCTACCAGCGTGCCGTCCCTTGCGGGACTCGGAGCGCGCTGCCTCAAATCAGATCACCCGATCGCCCGATCACCCGATCGCACTTACTCCGGCGGGCTGTTCCCCGGAATCTGTGGCGGTGCGCTTGTCGGGTCGGGAACGTCAATGCTGACGCCGCCCCTGGGCAGGGGTTGCTCGCCCGCGGGCGCGGACCCGGGCTCTCCGGGGCGCCGCAGCGTCGGCGCCTTGCCCGGACTGTTGGTGAGCTCCACCGGTTCGTCCTGCCGCTTCGCCACCGTCGGTTGCGGCGTCACCTCGCGTTCGGTGCGGACCACCTTTTCGCCGCTCACCTTCATGATCTCCAGCCGCACCACCTCGTCTCCCACGAAGCGCACGAACTGCACGTCGGCCGGCGGCTCGCCATAAATCCATTCTTCGTACTCGGTGTCGCCTTCTTTTTCGCGATGCTTCTTCGGCGGACGCCCCAGGGAATAGGTCACCATTTCGCGGTTCATGCCGACCAGCACCTGGTGCCTGGTGATGGCTTCCTTCACCTTCGGCGGCAGCGTGTCAACGTAGGCCATCTCCACCGACGTGGAGTTGAAATCGAACACCGGCTTGAGCATGTCCTTGATCTGCTCGACGGTCAGATCGGGGACATACTTGTCGAACGCCAGGGCAACGAAAGTGCCGCGCGCGTTGGATCGGTCGTCAAGGGTGGGATCGGCGGGCAGCGTAGTTGTTGCTCCCGCGCCCCCGACCTGGATGTGCTCGTACCATTTCCTTTTCCTGATCGGCCCGCCGTTGATCTCGAACACGATGACGTTGTTGCCTCTGAACTTGATGCCGGTGATGTGCGCGCGATCGCCCGGTTTGACCGCCGGCCCGTAGCTCGCGATCATGCGCTGCACCTCTTCTTCGCTGGGCGACACTTTGCCGTCCTTGATGGTCAGCCCCTTCCGCCCCAGCGGGAACGGGCGGCGGATAAACACCAGTTCGGCGTTAAAATCGCGGATCAACGTGACGCGCTTCTGCGGCGTCATCTCGGGAGCGGAGGGCGGGCGCTTATTGTCGGCGCGCAGCAACGTCGCACCGATCAGCAATGCGAGGATGGCAAGCGTACTGCGTAGAGACGTCATGGACACCCGGCCGGAGTAACTCAATTATAGCCGCGGTGTGGCTCCAAGGGTGCCCCCGGCTCGCCGACCCACCCACGCGCGCACTTGCGCGTCAGCAGGATCACGGGAATGAATCCCAGCAGGATGACGATCGTGCCCACCACGCTTCCCTCGATGCCGTAGGCGCCGCCGGTCACCCAGCGCGGGCCGCTGGCGCGCGTTCTGATGATCACGGAAAAGTCGGTGAGGCCGCTGACCGGAAGCCCGAACACCAGGCCCAGTGCGGTGTTCCAGGCAAAGTGGATTCCCCACGACATCCACAGCGCGCCCGTGCGCAGGTAGGCCGTGCACAGCAGCGCCCCGATGGCGCAGGTGTTCACCATGGCCAGCCTCGATGCGTGCGGATTTCCTCCGTGCGCGTATCCGAACAGCAACGACATCACCACCACCGCGAACGCCGGCCCCGTTGTTTCCACCAGCCGATGGAACGGATAGCCGCGAAACATCAGCTCCTCGCCCATGGCCGCCGTCGAGAGAATGAACAACTCAAGCAGCGCCAGCGCCAGCGCGTGGTTGCTGATGCTGAAGCTCATCGCGCGCAGGTCGCCGAAAATCACAATCCAGAGCACCGCCACAACCGTGAGCGCTGCCCCGATCACCACGCCCCACAGCGCCTGCCGGACCCACCCGGGAAATTTCCCCAGGCCCATGGCGGAGAACAAACGTTCGTGCACCTGGTCGGCGGACATCAGCAGCAACGCGTAGCCGCCCAGCAGCAGGAGCATGGTCAGCGGACGGTACAACGTCTCCAGCAGTCTCGCCTGGCTGTGCGACAGCGGACCGGCCACGCCGATGGCGATGAAGTTGGCGATGACCGCTACCACCACGCCGAGCAGGAAACGCCACGCCGGGCGCACCCGCGCCTGGTTGTCGTGCCACAAGCTCACGCGCGCCCCCTCGGACTGGGTGCCCCATATCTGCCCGCTTTTGGCAGATGTGGGTGTTTCGTCTCCGTGTTGACCGCCGAAATCACCAGGCCGTGGCGCGCCACGCGGAATGGCAGCACGCGCCCGCCCGCTTTGCGCATCGCCTCGGCGACGCGCTGCTTGGCATCTTCCCGCACCATGAACACCACGCACCCGCCGCCGCCGGCGCCGCACACCTTGGCGGCGCGCCCGCCATTCTTCGCCGCCACCGCTACCAGGTTGTCAATCAGCGGCGTCGAGATGCGCGCGTAGTTGCTCTTGCGAAACTTCCACTCGTCCAGCAGCAGGCGCGCCACTTCGTCCCAGTCGCCTTGTGAGAGCGCGCCGTGCATGAGGCGCGAAATCTGCGCCATGCGCTCGAAGTTGCGCACCACCTTGCGGTCGCCGTCAATGTGCGCCTTGAACACTTCCCAGTTGTTGATGCCCGAAGCGCGCGGCGCGCCGGTATACACCAGCAGGAAACGCGCCTCGATCTCTTCCGCGGCCACCGGCAGGGCCTCGCGGCGCACCTGGTCGGTGTCGAGATGAATGGCGCTCACGCCGCCGTAGAGCGCCGGATAATAATCCTGGCAGCCGGTGGGCACGTTGATGAGTTGCGCCTCCACGTTCTGCGCCAGCACGCGCATCTGCTCGCGCCCGAGGCGGCGCCCGGTGTAACGCGCCAGCGCGCCGGTGGTGGCGATCATCAGCGCCGACGACCCCGCGATGCCCGCGCCCGCCGGAGATCCCGACGTTGTCTCCAGTGCCAGCCCGCCCTCCGGCTGGAAAAACTGCAGCAGCCGCGCGGCCAGCGGGTGGGCGTACTTCGGGGCGCAGCACAGCGCCTCCAGGTCGGCGAAGCGCTCCTCGCGCCCGGTGTCTAACGACTTGAGATGAATGGCTTTACCGGCGAGCGGAGTGATGCGGCAGGTGGTCATGATACTGACCGCAAAGTTGACCGTAACGCTTCCGGGATGAAATAGATACAGCGGCCACAGGTCAATGGTGGCGCCGGCCAGGTCGGCGCGGCAGGGGGCCTTGGCGAGCACCGCGCGGCGATCATTTTGAGATGGCATTCCCTTTTTGTATCACGAACTTAGGGGCGAAGCAGGTTTGGCATGATGTTCTACGTGGAACACTTGTGGAAATCGTGTTTATTTGCCGGGGCTGCACGGTTGTTTGTCTTGATTCATGCACTACAACTCATGCAGCGGGTCGCGCTAGAATCTGACAGATTTGTTTTCCCGCCACTCTTGTCGATCAAGAAAGCGCAGAGTCTCTCGCCACATTTCGTCGCTCAAGAGGAGGTGTCGCATGACCCCGGAAACGCAACAGGCTGAATACCCGTACTCGGTGAAGATCGAGACCTCGACAGGCCAGACCGCCACTGTCGGCATCGCTTTCATGACGCCGAAACAAGTTGAAAACTTTCTTCAGTTTGACTTCAAGCGGATGGCGCAAGAAGCGGGCGTAAAGGGCGCTCGCATTTTTGTGGAACGGGCCATGACCGCCGACTACGAGAAGGTCCTCGACGAGGTCACGGCGTGTCTGCGGACCGCCACGGTGAAAGCGGCTTAGGTGGGTGGCGCACCCGCCCACAAGGTGAAGTTGCGTCGAATAGGGCAGGTGTCTGTGATGCTGGACGGAAAATTCCCACCCTGTCGCTCCAAACCCGGGAGCGACAAGGGTGGGGCAACCTCAACCGCAGTTGCGGAGGAAAGGGTGGGCCAGCCCCCACGCCGACCGACACCGCCGTTTCTTTAATCTTGTTTACTTTGTGCTTACGTTCTCACGATGTTTCGTGGTAATCCATCTGTCAATGAAATAGCCGCCGACAGTGATTATCGCTGCCCACACGATGGTGAAGGCGTAGCCGCTACTATCATGTGATGCGGCACCCAATTTGACTTCGAAGTAACTAAATTCCAGTCCGCACAGGAGCGCAAACAGGCCTAACACCAAAAAGAGCAATCTGCTGTCGCCATTGGCACGAGCTCGTGCTCCCCAACAGGCACCGGCAGAGAAGAGCGGCACAAACGCGCAGAAAATTACTGCCGGAATTATCAGGTCCGCAAAAGGTACGCCAAAGTGCTCGTGAAGGATGAGATAGAAATAGATTACAAGCGGTAGTGGAATACCCAAAACGCCAAATAAAACCCATCGGGAGACTGTCGATTGTTTCGTCTTCCTTGCACTCCGGTTGGCTGATTTCATGAATATCGTCTCTTAGGGGGCTGGCCCACCCTTTCCTCCACAGCTACTCTTGAGGTTGCCCCACCCTTGTCGCTCCCGGGTTTGGAGTGACAGGGTGGGGATGTTCCTGACGGCGCACCACCCGCAGGGCGTTCCCCATGCGCGCTTGCGTGCCGTCCATTGCGATTCGATTTCGAACTCGCCCTTAAAGGTGATCAAGTGCAAGCAGCGCGCCTGCTGGTAACGCCTCAGTCCCCAAGGCATGCGACGAGCGTAAAGCTCGACTATAGTACGTGTCTGAGATGTGGCACGGAAAATCTCCACCCTGTCTCGCCAGCTTGATTTCGCTCAGGGCAGGATCCCCCCCGGGCGAGACAAGGGTGGGGCAACCTCAGGATTTGTTTTAATGAAAAGCGGGGGCCAGCCCCCAGTGGCTAGTGGTTTAGTCAATCCGTCGCTAGCCCAGGTTCAGCGCGTCCTTGAACGAGCCGCGCTCGTTCTGGATTTTTTCCTGGAGGAGGGTGATGGCGTAGATGAGTTGCTCGGGACGCGGCGGGCAGCCGGGGACGTACACGTCAATTGGAATCACCTGGTTGACGCCCTGCACCAGCGCGTAGTTATTGAAGACGCCGCCGGAGGTAGCGCATGCGCCCATGGAGATCACCCACTTGGGCTCCGGCATTTGCTCCCAAAGCTGGCGGATGACGGGCGCCATCTTCTGCGAGACGCGGCCGGCAATGATCATCAGGTCGGACTGGCGCGGCGAGGGGCGGAAGACCTCGGCGCCGAAACGCGCGATATCGAAACGAGAGGCGCCCATGGACATCATCTCGATGGCGCAGCAGGCCAGGCCGAAGGTCATGGGCCAGAGCGAGTTCTTGCGCACCCAGTTCACGGCGTTGTCGAGCGTGGTCATGATGATGCCTTCGGCTTGCGGATCGCCGAAGGTGACCTCGCGGAGGATGCCCTTGGTCTCGTGCTGGGGGCTGCCCTCGAGATTTTCCGAGCGGTTGTCGCCGTTCATTGCGAGAACCATTGTAATTGATTGGATGACGAAACGAGTACGGAGTCGCGGGAAGGTAGGGGCCGGGGGCTGGGGGTCGGGGCTAGCTAGGGGCTGGTCGGGCCGTCCCTGACGGGACTCAGGAAAAAACTACCGCGCATTTTCCCAGCACTTCCGTGCTGGGCTACCAGCGTTCGTCCCTGACGGGACTGGCGCGTCTTGCGTGATATTGCTAATTCGCCCAGCAATGTTCTACCAAGCGAAACCGGGCCACGGATTACACGGATGCACGGATGCACACGGATGAGAAAAGACGATTCTCTGTTTTCGATCCGTGTTCATCCGTGGCGATCTGTGGCTAATTCCCTCCGCGTTCATCCGTGGCGATCTGTGGCTGTTCATCCGTGGCGATCTGTGGCTAAGGTTTTAGAACGATCTTCCCGAACATCTGGCTCTTCTCCATGCGTTCGTGGGCGGCGCGGGCTTCCGACAGCGGGAATGTGGAGTCCACCACGCCCTTGATCTTGCCGCTGAAAACGTGCTTGAGCACGTCGTGCAGGTCGCCCATGGTGCCCATGTAGGAGCCGAGAAACGAAAACTGCTTGGAGAAGAGGAAGCGCAGGTCGAGGTCCACCTTGGGCCCGGTGGTGGCGCCGCAGGTGACGATGGCGCCGCCGGGCTTGAGCGATTTCATGCTCTCGCCCCAGGTGGCCTGGCCGACGTGCTCGATGACGATGTCGCACATTTCCTTGTTGGTGATGCGCTTGACCTCGTCGGAAATTTTCTGGGTGTAGTGGTTGATGACCTCGTCGGCGCCGAGCTCGCGGGCGCGCTGCATCTTGTGGTCGTCGCCGGCGGTGGCGATGACGCGCGCGTTGAACAGCTTTCCGATCTGGATGGCCGCCATGCCGACGCCGGAGTTGGCGCCCAGCACCAGGACGTTCTGCCCGGGGCGGATTTGCGCACGCGTGACCATCATGTGCCACGCGGTAAGCCCGACCAGCGGCACCGCCGAGGCTTCTTCGAAGCTGAGCGAATCGGGGATGGGGATGACGCAATCGTGGCGCGCGGCGATCAGCTCGCAGTTGCCGCCGTCCACGCCATTGCCGAGCACGGTGAACTCGCGGCACATGTTGTGCACGCCGGAGACGCAGAAGCGGCAATGCCCGCAAAACACCATGGGCGCGACGATAACGCGCTGGCCCTTCTGCAGCCCGGTGACGTACTCGCCGACGTCCACGATTTCGCCGGCAACATCGCTGCCCAGGATGTGCGGCAACTTGACTCCGGGCAGGCCCTTGCAGACCCAGAGGTCAAGATGGTTCATGGCGCAGGCGCGGACGCGGACCAGCACCTGGTCCTGGCGCGGTTGCGGATCGGGGACGTCTTCGTACTTAAGGACTTCCGGGCCGCCAAACTGGTGGAGACGGACGGTTTTCATGCGTAATTTGTAATTGGTAATTGGTAATTTGAAAAGGGCAAAAGTTGAGGTGTGCAGCGACGCCACGAGCGTAGCGAATCGAATTACTTTGCAAATTACAAATTACCATTTACAAATGAATTCATGGCACGTTCACCCAGCTTCTGCGGACTCATTTTGGCGGCGGGGGAATCCTCGCGCATGGGGCGCGACAAAGCGCTGCTGCCCTGGCAAGGGTCAACGTTCCTCGCCGGAACCATAGATCTGCTGGCGCCACAGACGGAGATGGTGATCGTGGTCGGGGGGAAGAACGCACCGCAACTGGAGCCGCTGGTCTATGGGGCAAGCGCGTACCTGGTGGTGAACCGCGAGCCGGAGCACGGGCAGTTCAGTTCGCTGCGCCTGGGGCTGCAGGAAGTGATGAACCACGGACGCGATGCGGCGATTGTCGCACTGGTGGATCGCCCGCCGGCAAATCCGGCGACGGTGGCGCGGTTGAAAGACCGGTTTCTGGAGCGCGCGGCAGAGGGCATCTGGGCGGTGATTCCGCGCTACGGAGCGCGCAACGGGCACCCGCTGGTGGTGGGGCGCGAGATGATCAACGCGTTTCTTTCCGCGCCGGCGACCGCGACCGCGCGCGATGTCGAGCATGCGCACCTGCAGCACATCGAGTATGTAACCGTGGATGATCCTCTGGTAGTCTTGAATGTCGATACCCCCGAGGATTACCAGCGGATCACCCAAGGATGAGCATTCGCGGAAATTCCCAAACCACTTCCCTGCCAGCGCACGCCGAGGAGTTTGTTACCTCGGTGCTGCGGCTGCGGCTGGGCATCGCCGTGTTTGATTGCGACGAAACGTTGTGGGATGGCGACGCCGGCGAGCAGTTTTTCTACTGGGAGATGGAGGGCGGCCTGCTGTCCGACGAAGTTGCTCGCCGGGCGCGGGCGCGTTATGAGGAATATCGGGCCGGGCGCGTCAGCGAAGAGCAGATGTGCGGCGAAATGGTGACCATCAACCAGGGAGTCGCCTGCAAAACGCTGGAGCGCACCGCCGCCGAATTTTTCGCCGAGCGCATCGTGCCGCGCATTTTTCCGGAGATGGCGGAGCTCACGCGCCGTCTCGCCGAATCGGGTTGCGAGCTGTGGGCGGTCTCTTCTACCAATGACTGGGTCATCCGCGCCGCCGCGCCGCGCTTCGGTTTCCCCGCGGAACGCGTTATCGCCGCCTGCGTGGAAAATGAGAACGGGCGCTGCACCGGGCGGCTGATCCGGGTTCCCACCGACGAACTGAAAGCTGCGGCGATTCACCAGTTGCTGCCGCGCGCTCCGGACGCGGTGTTCGGCAATTCCCTGCACGACCTCGCCATGATGGAACTGGGGACACACGCGTTCGCCATCAATCCCAACCCTGATCTGGAGGAAGTTGCGCGGCGGCGAGGCTGGACGGTGTACCAGCCGGGAAAACCAGCAACAGGCTGATGCCTCTAGATACGAAAAAAAGCCCCGCGTCCCAGACTGTTACGAAACTCGTACCGTCCCTGACGGGACTCGAATTTTATTCCACTCCCATACCCGGCACTGACGTGCCGGGCTATGTACTATCGCGCCTGCGGCGCTAAATGCCAGTCTTCGGTCCACTCAAGCTAGAGACCTTGGCGTTTCGTAACAGTCTGGTCCACGGGGCTTGCTTGCGTCCCAGCCGCCGGTTTACTGCTTCATCGTGGCCGAAGCGGTAGCGACGCAGAGCCACTTGCCGCTCGGCATCTTCGCCCACGTATCGGCAAAACGTTCCTTCGTGTCGACGGCCTTTCCCTTGGCATCGGTCCCTTTGCCCGTCCAAACACCGCTTGCGACGGCGGTGTTGCCGTGCACCGTTACCTTGACGTCGCTCACCGCGTTTGTCACCCACTTTGATTTCTTGACCTGCTCCATGATTTCGGGCTTGCCATAGGTTGTGCCGTCGGAATCGACAACGACGATGTCATCCGCAAGCAGCGCGCCGACTCCGGCTGCGTTCCCGGCCGCCGAATCCTTCGCCCATTGGTTTTCCAGCTTAATGATCGTCTGGGAAATATCGCCGTCAGTCTTTGCCTTTTCTTCGTCCTTCGCCCCGGCTGCTACAACTGTTATGGCCAGTAACACGAGAACCGCAAGTATCTGTCTCATTAATGTCTCCTCGATTGTATTTGGAAGCCGGATGATTGCCGGTTCAGGCAATGAACGCAAACGAATATGGAAAGCTACACACCTATACCAGCTTATCTCGTGCTTGTCGTGCTAATTTGCGATTGAGCTCGGAAGAAATGGAGACGTCTTCAGTGACAGAGTTCCAGCTACTACATTCTTCATTCTGACTTCTTGATTCTTAATTGGTTCAGCGTCGCTGCCAGCGTGTCGATCGCCAAGTGACTGGCGTGCAACGATGCCCTGGGCAGGCCACCAAGCTTTAATACCAACTCGATCCTGCGCACCCCGCGCGCCTCGTTGATGGTCCGACCTGCGATCATTTCTGTTAATGCTGACCCGCAGGCAATCGCTGAGACGCATCCCTTTGCGCGAAAGAGCACGTCAACGATCCGGTCTCCTTCAATACGCAATGACAACTTCAACACGTCTCCGCACGCGGGATTTTCCACCTGTGCGATTGCGCTGGCTTCAGTGAGTTCGCCGACGTTGCGAGGATGCTCGAAATGGTCGAGGACCTGGGCGGAGTACATGAGGGCATTGTACGAGGAGTCGGGAGTCAGGACTCAGGAGTCAGCGAGGTTGTATTCCTTTTGCGAAAACCGGCTCCTGACCACTGACTCCTGACTAGATCTGGTTTGGCTCTGTTGACATCCTGCGAGGCCGGAAGCTTCTTCGTGCCGTCCCTACGGGACTCGGGCTTGTTATCGAATTTTTCCCAGGGCTGGCGCCCTGGGCTACTAGCGTTCGCCCCTTCGGGGCTGGGGTCACGGTGATCCTGCGGGCAGAAGCGACGCGCACAAGGGGATGTCAACAGAGCCATCTGGTTTCAAAAGTCGGCCAGGGCGTGGGAGGTTAATCCCTCAGGGGCTAAAGCCCAGTATTCTTGCGGGTTCGGCGGCACGGCTCCCTCGGCAGGCTCGGGACGGGTTCCGCCGTGCCCTTCCCAAAAGCGACTATTGAAGCCAGTTCTACTGACTCCTGACACCTGACTCCTGACTCCCTATAATGCCGTCGTGGGGTTCGACTACGTTCATTACGCCAAGACGGTGTTTCGTCCTGCGGGCCTGGAATCGGTGTTTTTGTTCGTCACCTCGACCTGCAGCTCGCTCTGCCGGACCTGCTTTTACTGGGACGAACTCAACCAGGGGCGCGACCTCAGCTTCGAGCAGATCGAAAACCTGAGCCGCACCGCGCCGCGGTTTCACAAGCTCTGGATTTCCGGCGGCGAGCCTTTCATGCGCAAGGAATTGGCGGAAATCGTCGAGCTGTTCTACGTCAACAACGGCGTGCGCCACATCAACCTGCCGACCAACGGACTGCTGCCGGGGAAAGTGGAGTCGGTGATCGCGGCGCTGCTGGAGCGCTGCCCGGAGATGGTGATTGACCTGAATTTCTCGCTCGACGGCCTGGCCAACACCCACGACGCCATTCGCGGCGTGCCCAATAATTTTCAAAAGACGCTGGCGACCATGGACATGGCAGCGAAGAAGTGGCGCGGCGTGCGGCGGCTGCGGCGCAACGTGGTCAGTTGCGTGACGGCGGAAAATTATCGCGAGCTGGTGGAACTCGGGCTGAAGATGATGCGCGAGAGCGAAAGCGACGGACATTATTTCGAGATCATTCGCGGCGATCCGATGGACGCCTCGCTCAAGCGCCTGCCACGAGAAGAACTGGCCGCACTCCATCAAAAATTAATGTGGTTTCACGCACGCTATGCCGAGCGCCTGTTCGGACACTTGCCGGCGGTGCCGCGCGCGCTGGCCCGGGCGTACTACCTGGGAAACATCAAGTTTCACTTCGACATTCATGCGCAAAATCATTACAGCGACAAGGCTTGGCCGATGGCCTGTACAGCAGGTCAAAGCACGGTCGTAATCGACCACGACGGCCACTTCCGGGCCTGCGAGCTGCGGCCCAAGCTGGGACGCCTGCAGGATTTCGATTTCAATCTTAGCGCCGCGCTGGCTTCGCGGGAAATGCAGGAGGAAGTGAAAGCGATTCCGGGAGCGAAGTGCTGGTGCACCCATTCCTGCTGGATCCATACCTCGTCGAAGTTCAGTCCCCGGGTGCTGCTGTTTCACATTCCGTGGGCGTACCTGAAGTCGAGGTGGCAGAGGCTGCCGGAGACGGACATTGCGGATATGGAGCGATTCCTGGTGAGCGATGTGCCGCGTGTGGCGGTATGAGAATTGTGCCGCGCCGCCGGCGCTCAACAGTCTTTGTCCCCCTTTCCCACCGCTGCCGCCCTTCGACTTCGCTCAGGGCAGGCTCTGGGCTAACGGATGCCGCGCGCTTCGCGGGCTGATCTTGTGTTTGTAATACGTGATGGCCAGCCAACAGCAGAACTACACAGCGCAACGAATGCTGAACACGCCAGCGCCCACGCTGGTCGGCGGCCTGCGCGCGCTGGCGCACGCCATTCATCCCGACCTGTTTCCCACAGCGGAGGGTATCCGGCGCGTGCAGGCTTCTGTGTTTTAATACCGCCTATGGCTCCCGCGATCAAACCGGACGTAATGCGCGAAGTGGACGAAGCGGCGCGCGCGGCGCGTTCCGCCGACGAGTTGATGAATTCCATTTGCGAGCGCCTGCACCAGCGCATGCTCAAGTACAACTGGGTCGGCTTCTACATGATCGAGGAGGATGCCGGCGAGCGCGTGCTGCAACTGGGCCGCTTTGTGGGGAGCATGACTCCGCACACGCGCATCCGGCTGAACCAGGGCATTTGCGGCGCGGCCGCCTCCACGGGAAAAACGGTGGTGGTGGACGATGTGCATAGCGACCAGCGCTACCTGGCTTGTTCCCTCGAGACCAAGTCGGAGATCGTGGCGCCCATCTTCGTGCGCGGGCAGGTGGTGGGCGAGATTGACATTGACAGTCATTTTCCCGCCGCCTTCACCGCCGACGATCGCAAGCTGGTGGAGCACTGCGCCGAGCTGGTCGGGCGCCGGCTTGAGAAGCAGGGATGAAGCGGGTTGCGGCGAAACCAGCGCGGCGCCGCCATCCCATCAAGCGCGTCGCGGCCGCGTTCATTTTGCAGCGCGGAAAGATCCTGATTTGCCAGCGCACCCGCCACCAGCCGTTTCCCCTGAAGTGGGAGTTCCCCGGCGGCAAGATCGAGCGGGGCGAGCAGCCGCGTGACGCGCTCCGGCGCGAGTTGGAAGAAGAACTCGGCGTGGACGCGAAAATCGGCGGCGAGGTCATCCGCATCCAGCACACCTACTCTCGCGGCGGCACGGTCGAGCTGCGGTTTTTTCTGGTGGAAGAATTCGCCGGAGAGATCGAGAACCGCATCTTCAAGGAAGTGCGCTGGGTGGCGCGCCAGGACCTGCCGAAATTCGATTTCCTGGAAGCCGACGCCGGGCTGGTGGGAGACATTGCGGCGGGCCGGATTCTCTAGCGAGGCTGGGGAAACCCTAAGCACAAATGAAAAGGGCCGCCTGGCCGGCGGCCCGCATTGCGGAAAGCGTCCGATTACAGAGTGGACTCGATTTCAAATCCCCACGCTTCCAGCAACGGTTCGGGGATGTACTTGGAGTTCTTGTTGCGGCGCGCCCACTCGCGGAGCCGCGTCGAACGCAAGTACTGATCGGGCGAAAGCTTGAACTCGCGCACCACTTGCTCGAACTCGGTGATGGTCGGGGTCACCGGGCCAATCGGCTCGGGCTTGCCCCAATTTGGATTTCCACGTCGCTTCGCCATGATAAGTTCTGACCTGCCTAGTAAATGGATTTATGTCCTAGATTTTTAAGGGCCAACTGATTGGATTCCAAAATCAGCGGGAAGGATTCATGGGAAACGCGCCGGGTTGCCACATTCCTCGGCTCTAAGTGCGCTCCAGAAGCCCCGCCAAAACTAACGATTCTAAGGCATTTCCCCCGCTTGAACAAGCAAAAAAACGAAAAAAACGCGCACCTTGAGCAGGAATGAGATAAGTGATTTAAAATCACCCGATTACACAAGAGTCCGGCGGCTGCGCCAAGATGTAGAAGTAAAAGAATCAACGACTTGCAGTTCAGACGATCCGCGGGATGGACATCCCCTAGTTGGGAACGGTTTCGAATCGGGGCGAGATTCGGCCCTGAAGGTGGTGCCCGGGGCCGGAATTGAACCGGCACGCCCCTTTCGAGGCCCGGGATTTTAAGTCCCGTGCGTCTGCCAGTTTCGCCACCCGGGCCAACATTGCATCAGGGCCATTGTCACATACCCGCTCCACCCCGGCCAACTAGTGGGCAGGCGCGAGGTGGGCGCAGCCAGTGCAATCCCGCCGGTTTCCCTTCCACCTGGTTAGAACGCGATGGTGACTGCGATACCGGGGCCGGGGCGGGTACGGTTATAGATGTAGTACCCATCGTCGGTGTAATCAAGATATACGTCGTCGGTTTCATACCACGTGTCAGGCCACATTTCCGGCCACGGATCAACGAATGTGACCCAATAACCGTCGTACTGGAAGCGTGGATACCCGCCTACGAAAAACATCGGAAGGCCATAGATGCGGAAGTAGTGGTTACTGCCGAAGTAGGTCCGGAAGCGCTCATCAGGTATGCGGTAGCCGTTATAACCGCCGCGCTGACCCCAAGTGTGATGGTCATTATTCCACGAACGGGCGCGGGACTGGGTGAAACCGCTGTGCACCTGCGCTTTCTGCTGCGGGACGCCGCTATGGTGGACGCCACCATAGGTAGGGCCGGTGGGCTTGACGCCGCCGTGATAGACGCTGCCGTAGGTCGATTGCGGTTTTTCCTGAGGCGGCGCAGCTTTCTTAGCCTGCTGCTGATGTGGTTGCGGCGCGGGTTTCGCAGCCTGCTGCTGATGCGGTTGCTGCGCGGGTCTAGGGAGACTCTGATTAAGTTCTCTGATTTCCACAACGGTTCAAGCTAAAGTGCAGCCAGATGAAGCCTCACAACAAACAGAGGACACTGGCGATGATGACCGGCTTTGAGCGGTAC
>JBEKZP010000070.1:0-3163 GCA_049509755.1 Terriglobales bacterium
GGGAATGTGGGCGTAGCTCTCGCGCCGGCCGCTGCCGGTGGGCGCGGAGCGCATCAGCCTGCTCGACAGCTTGTCGTGCAGATACCCGCGCAGCACGCCTTTCTCGATGAGCACGTTGCGCTGGGTCACGTGGCCTTCATCGTCCACGTTGAGCGACCCGCGCCGGCTGCCGATGGCGCCGTCGTCGATTACGGTGCACAACTCGCTGGCCACCTTCTGCCCCATGCGCCCGCTGAAGGCCGACACTCCCTTGCGGTTGAAATCCGCTTCCAGGCCGTGCCCCACGGCTTCGTGCAGCAGAATGCCCGGCCAGCCGGGCCCCAGCACCACGGTCATTTCGCCGGCCGGCGCCTCCACGGCATCCAGCATGACCACGGCCTCGCGGGCGGCTTCCGCGGCGAAGTGCTCGGGGGTCTTCTCTTTGAGGAAAAAGTCCAGCGCCACGCGCCCGCCCCCGCCGGCTTGCCCGCGCTGCGGCTCGCCGCCATCCTGCCGCGCCAGCGCCGCCACGTTCAGGCGCGCCTGCGGCTGCCGGTCGATAGTGAGACCCCCTTCGCTGGTGGCAACCATCACCTGGCGGAGGCTGTCGGCATAGAAGGCCTGCACCTGGAAAATACGCGGATCGTAGGCGCGCGCCGCGCGGTCCGCCCGCTTCACCAGCTCCACGCGCTCGAGGAAGGCGGTCTCGGTCGGGGCGATGAGCACGGGGTACAGATTGTGCGTGGCGCCATCGTTCAGACCGAGCTTTTCGACCGTGCTCGGACCCGCGGCGATGGAGGCCGCCACTCGCGCCGCCTTGCGGACCTTTTCCGGCGAGAGATCGTCGCTGTAGGCGTACCCCGTGCGCCCGCCCGCAATCACCCGCACCCCGACGCCCATGGAGACGCCCTGCGTGGCGCTCTTGACCATGGATTCGTCGATGCCGATGGAGCTGGTGAGCAGGTATTCGAAGTACAGGTCCGCGTAGTCGCCGCCCTGGGAAAGCGCCTCCGCCAGATAGTTTTCCAGGTCCCGCCGCCCGATGTTGAAGCGCGCGGCGAATATCGACTCGGAAAACTGCATAATTTCAGGCTACCATGGCGTTCCAAGACCGCTCTCTAACGTTCGCGGCTCCGATCGACGCACACCGTTACAAACCGAGCCGCGAACGTTAGAGAGCGGTTACTTTCTCGCGCGTTCGATTCCCACAGCGCGGCAGTCCTCGTGCGGCATCTCCCGGGCCAGCTCTTCGAAGCCGATGTGGTGCGTCCGGCGCAGCGCCCGGCACGGGAGAACGCCGCGTCGGCGAATTCGCGCACCGAGTGGCACTCAGACTACCACGCGCAGGCCGAGGTGCTGGGCAAACGGATCAAAGTCCCTGTCGTTGTGCAGCAGGTCGTACGCGCTCTCGATGCATCGGGTGGCAATCACCGTATCGATGGTTTTGCGAACGGTCACGCCGAGGCGGCGGAGCGTCCGGTGATTCTTCGCCGACTGAACCGCGATTTCCTGTCCGCCCAACTCCACGACGACCAACGAAGTCAGCATTTTCCGGGCCTCGTTGAAGTCAGTTTCGTCGGCGAAGCCTTGCAGGACCTCCGTCAGAATCAAGTCACCGATCACCAAAGGTTCGTGGCCAAGCAGACTATCGAGTTTCTCGGTCTGCGCCGTGATGGTTCCCTTGAAGTAGTCGATCCACACGCTGGAATCGACAAGAATCAACTGTCGCTCCTCATCGCGTTGAGATCACCCTGCCAGTCGAGTTTGCCGCGGAGCCGGCGGATCTCCGCCTGTCTCCTCAGGCGGAGCAAGGTCCGCAGAGCCTGGTCGACGGCAGCGCGCTTGGTCTTCAGGCCGGTTGCGCGAAGCGTGTCCCGCATCAGTTTATCGTCAATCACAATGTTCGTGCGCATCGATGTGTATCTCAACAGACAATTGTACACATTCGAGGCGAGAATCGCCACCCGCCAACCGCTCTGGCCCCTGCTCTTTCGCGCGTTCGATTCCAACCGCGCGGCAGTCCTCGTCCAACATCTCCCGGATCAGCTCGTGGAAGCCCAGGTAGGACCCGTCCCGGCCCGTAATTCCTGTAATCAGAGCGCGTTTCGAGGACATCTGGAATAATGGTAATGGCCTCAATGAGATCCGGAGCGGTGGCGAGTCCAGGCCTGTCATGGCCCGTCGGGGCCACCCCCAGAGGCGCGGGCCCAGAGGGCACCCCGCCTCCAACCTGCTTTTGCGTTTCCACGCAAAGCCTTGTAACCTGTCTACTTGGCGGCACGCCTTACGAGATGGAAGTGAACCTGCTTTCGGATGCCGCATTTACGGTGCGGCATGCTGGTTGATTTCGAGCTGATCAAGCGGGCCCAGAAGGGCGACAGCGCGGCATTTAACGAAATCGTACTGGCGTACCGGAAGCGTATTTTGGGGACGATCGCCCGTTTGATCGCCCGTCCGGAAGATGTCGAGGACGTCGCACAGGAAGTTTTCTTGCGGCTGTATTTTTCGCTCGACCAGCTCAGGACGGCGGAGGTCTTTGAACCTTGGTTGCACCGCCTGACGGTGAACGCCGCTTACGATTACCTTCGGAAGCAGCGCCGCCGCCAGGAATTCCGCATGTCGGACTTGTCGGAGCAGCAGGTGATGCTGGCCGATGCGGCGGCAGGCGGGAAGGTGGAGCACGACGAGCAATACCGGAAGAAGATCCGGGAATCCGTACAGTCGCTCCTGGGAGCGGTTTCGGAGGCGGACCGGATTTTGCTGATGCTCAAGGAAGTGGAAGGGCTTTCGTTGAAAGAATTGGAAAAGATCTACAAAGTCAACGAGAATGCGCTTAAGGTACGGTTGTTCAGGGCCCGTCAAAGGGTTCTGAAAGCTTACGGGTCGGCGGAAGTAAAAGAGGGAACCGGCCAGGGCCGGTGAAGCAGAGGTAATATGAATTCGATGCGCGGCAACGATGATGAAAGGCTCGATGCCCTGTTACGGGCATACCGGGACGCGTGCCCCACGCCGGAGCCCAGCGCGAATTTCATGCCCAATCTCTGGCAGCGGATCGAATCGCGCCGAAGCTTCACGTTTTCATTCCAGCGCATGGCCAATGCATTTGTAACGGCGGCGGTGGCGCTCTCCATCCTGTTGGGCGTGTACATGTCGATTCCGCGCGCCAACTCGTCGGCCTACTCGC
>JBEKZP010000071.1:0-3064 GCA_049509755.1 Terriglobales bacterium
AGCTCCGCTGCGAGCTTATTCTTAACGAAGATGGGGACAACGATTTCACACTTCACCAGCGGCGATCCCGCAAGATATCGCGGGTCTTTGGAGACGTCATCCACTATTACGGTCCGCCCGCTGCTGGCCGCCGCCCCACAGAGCCCCGTATCGAGGGGGATGCGAGCATTGGGCGTAAAGCTGCCGGCGAAAGGTCCGACCAGCAGGATGCCCGGGTCCGCCGGGTCGACGAGATAAAATCCCGCCCAGTTGTAGCGCGTCATCTTTTCGTGGAGACGCTGGGAGATACGCTCCATCACGGACTTGTCCGTGGGAGCGTTTCGAGCAAAGTCCTGAAATTCTCGCAGAAGTTCCTCGTGCAGCGGCATCATCGGTTCGGCCTCGTGGTAAGAGTAGCAAGAATGTTCGCGTGGAATAAGCCCGTGTGGGGCGGACACTCCTGTCCGCCTCCCTCCGCCATCAGGTGAGCGACGTTTACGCAGCCCCGCTCACTTTAATCCATCGACTACGTAAAGATCGGACAGGAAGCGGCCCAGAGAGTAGGCATACGATTTTCCGTCCCCGCTGAACCGCATGCTGGGAATGCTTTGCGCGCCCGCCGGATCGGCAGGCGCGATCTCCTTAAAAGGTTGTCGGCGGTCCGTCGCCAGATCCACCCGGGTAATTTTTGCAGGCAGCGTCCGGGTGCGCAGCAACACGCTCTTCCCGCCGTCGAAAAATCCCATGACAAATTCGTCGGGAGCCACCTCAAAGTTCATCTTTTGCGGTTCCCCGCCGGCAATCGGGTAGAGCGAGTACTCGCGATTGCCGTTGGCGGCAAGAAGGTACTTAGTTAGGGCGAGCCTTTCGAGGCTCGCCCTTCTACAGCCGCAGGTTCTTGTAGACGGTAGCCAAAGAGATAGATGGAGTCCGTGGCCGGACCTCAGCATAAGCCGTCTCCGGCGAATGGTGCCCAGGCGTGGCGACAATGGCTTCATAGATGACCTGCCGCTGGTGTGTGGCCGCCAAGCCACACTTCCAGGCGAGTTCCCGAAATTGTTCGTGAGCGGAGGGCACGGGAGAAAACATTGTATTAGATGAGACCAATCATACTCCAAGAATTATTCATGAACGAGAAAGAGTCGAGTGGTGTTTTTTCTCTTCGTTCCTAGAGAGACACCGACGCTGAGAACCACAATACCAAGCCCCGTTCTCTCTGAGCGAACGCGCAGCCAGAGCTCGAGGTTGTGTGGAATCACTGTTGCTTCTTGCCAAGAGGGCTACAATGGATTCGCTATCGAGCCGGCCGGCTCGAAAATGGAGGTTTATCGATGAGAGCTACCCGCTTGACGGGCAGTGCCGCAATTCTTCTTATTATTGGTGTGATCTTTGTCGCGTGCAGTTCGTCGCCCACGCCCCCCAGCACCACGCCGTCACCGGCAGCTGAGAAAAAGGAACCGGCGCTCTACACCGCAAAGAACTGCATGTCCCAGATGGCCAACGCAGCCGCGCGCTGGCAGCCGGACGCGATGCCAGTTCACCTGGAGTCGGGTCTCAATGCCGAAAGCACAGGCCACGACGGAAAGTCCACGATCTGGCGCGCCATGTTCGCCTCCCCCGGGCGCGGTACCTGGCGAACGTTTACTTGCTCCGGTAGCCGCCTGAAAGAGGAAGCCCCGATCGGCGTCACTTCCAGCACCGAGATCACGTCCTCCCCAGACATGTCCCGGGCGATGTTTCAGTCGATGCTCCTGATTGTCGATTCTGACAAGGCATTTGCCATTGCCCAGGAGAACGGCGGCGCAAACGTCCTCAAGAATAACCCGCAGCAGCCGATCGTCTATTCGCTCGATTGGGACTCCAGCAAAAAGCAACTCGTGTGGGTCATCATGTACGGAACTTCCCACAGCGATGCCAAGGGCGTGGGCGTGATCGACGCCACCACCGGCAAGTTCTTGCGTGCCGGCAAATAGAGCCTGTTCCCTGAGCCGGGAACGGCTCTAGGCGTATTCCTGCGATGTCTCGATTTCAGCAGCCGGCGGCGCGGCCTCCGGACCTTTGACGGCCGTCCTTTGCTCTCCCCGTCGGATCAGCACGATCGCTCCCAGGATCGCCACCGACGCCAGCACCACCCGCATCGTCAAAGGCTCGTGCGCCAGAAACCACCCCAACAAAACAGCCACTACCGGATTCGCATACGTGTGAGTTGCCACCAGCGCTGGCGGAACGCGCTGCAACAGCCACGTGTAAGCCGTAAACGCCACCACCGACCCAAACGTAATCAGATATCCCAGCCCAAATATCGACCGCAAAGAAATGCTGGCCCAGTGCGTCTGTTGAAACTCTCCTGCAATTCCCGCCGCGATCAGCAACATCGCCGCGCCGCACAGGGTCGGCAGCGCCGTTCGACCCAGCGCGTCAGAAGGCAGCTTGAGCCGCGGCGAAACCACCACCCCCAACGACCAAGACAAAGATCCTAGCAACACCGCCAGCAATCCCAGCAGACTGGACCCCTTCACCGTCAATTCCACTCCTGTCAACATCGCCACGCCGGCAACGCCCAACCCCAGTCCCAGCGCGCTCAGCTGGCTGATCCGCTGCTGACCCATCATCCACCCCAGCACGAGTATGAACATCGGCTCGGTCGCAATCAGCAGTGCTGCCAGGCCCGAGCCGACATACTGCTCCGCCCAGTGCAGCGTCCCGTGCCCAACTAGAAAGAAGAGCGAGCCCAACACAAATCCCGCCGCCCATTGTTGCCTCGTCGGGCGAAATCCGCGCAGCCATGCCCAGGTCAACATGATCCCACCCGCAATCGAGTGCCGGATCCCCGCCGCCACCAGCGGCGGAATCGTTTCCACCGCATAACGGATCGCGAGGTAGGTTGACCCCCAGATGACATAGATCGCCACGAAGGCCAGCGCCAGTTGTATGGCGAGTCCCCGGTCATGCGCCGCGGTCGCGGGTTGGCGTGGCTTAGGCACGATCACAGGTCTACCTCCAATGTTTATCATCTTGCCGCTGCGAATCATGGCCATAATTTGTGCCGATTGTGTGTGAAACATAGGAGCTGGCCTCCCGGAGT
>JBEKZP010000072.1:0-3126 GCA_049509755.1 Terriglobales bacterium
CTGGTCGGCCGAGGGACGATCCAGCATCGATGCCATCATCCTGTTTGGCGCCCTTTTAGCCGCGAGCGCTTGGGGCGCTCCGCTGCTTCAGTCGCGCCGTAAGAAAAAATCTAACTGAGCTCCGTGTTGCCTGGAGTTCCTCCGTTCTTGCCGGGTTGGCGGGGCAGGCTTTGCCCAGTTGTGCCTGTCTGAAGACCCTCCTTCGGCAGCGATCAGCTAGCAACGATCGGCTAAGTGTTGTCGAATGTGGTCGCTCTGCATTTGTAAACCCCACGACGCCTTTGGCGCGGAAGCGTGGAGCGTTCAGACTGCGTACGGTGCCGTCCCCTTCGGCGGACTCAGGGCTCGGCGGCTGAAGCCCGTCTTGATTTCGCGGAGCTTACGCGGCGCTGAAGCGCCGCTCTTCCACGATGCTCCCCACGTTCGGGAGCTTTTCCCCAAGGTGCCAGGAAAATAGATTTGCCGAGCGAGGTCAAAGGCAGCGGACAGGAGTGTCCGCTCCACACGGGCCTTTCGGTTTCGACCGACGTGCGGTGCCGTCCCCTTCGGCGGCCTCAGGGCAAGCTCTGCGGGACTCGTTCCGGCTTCGAGCCCTACCCCGCACTTATGTGCGGGGCTGTTATATGCCGCCCCTGCCGGGGCTGGAGCCTGGTGGTTCTGGCCGCATGATCGCCCGGGGTTTCGGTTTTCGGGTCCGGGATCGAGTTTGGGTTCGCGGAACGTTCGTCGAAGAGGAGGCGGCGCAGGGAACGGAGATCGTTGAGGATGAGGCGGCTCTTGTTCATGTGCAGTTCGAGCTTCTCCATGGTGTAGAGCGCGGTGCGCAGTGCGTCCAAACGGCGGGGGAACTCTGAACTCGATTCCCTTTGGACGTCGGCTTCGATGTCTCGCTTAGCCTCACGAACGGTTTCGGACAGCAGGGCGACGAACTCATGGGCACTCTCGATGCTGTCGAAGGGGGTTCCGGCTTTGTGGCTCATGGCGAATCTCCTTAAGGTTCCCAAGACGGTCGGCGCAGCAACGGTGCACGCAGTATAGCTCTGAAATTGGAAGAACGCGAACGGGGATAGCTTACGCGGCGCTGAAGGTCCGCTCTTCCACGGTGCTGCATTGGGTTCTTGGGCGCTGCTGGACGGGCGAGTCGCCCGTCCCCACACAAGTATCAAGGTCAAGGGCAGCGGACAGGAGTGTCTACACGAACTGCCGGGCTTTGCCCGGCGGACAGCCGAGGGCGGCCGTCTCCACACAGGCTTGGACTTCTATTATGGGGGTTTTTGAGGTAGGCTTAATCCGTTTTTTGAGGAGGTTTGCCATGGCACAGAATAGTCCGGTTGAGATCGTGCGGCACGCTTCGGGATGGTCCATCGTGTGGGGCGTTTTGCTGATTATCTGTGGGATGCTGGCGATTGGGTCGCCATTTCTTGCCGCGGTGGCGGTTAATGTGGTCATCGCCTGGCTGATTGTTTTCGCGGGAGTAGTGCACGTTGTGCTGGCGTTTCACGCTCGTGGGGCAGGCAGCATGATCTGGAAGCTGCTGGTGGGAATCGCGTATTTGTGTTTTGGTGGATACCTGATCGTGCATCCGGTGCTGGGGGTGGCATCGCTCACGCTGGTGCTGGCGTCGCTGTTTCTGATTGAAGGCATCTTGAACGTGATTCTGTTTTTCAAGATGCGCCCGATGCAGGGATCGAGCTGGGTGCTGATTGACGGGATCGTTACGCTGTTGTTGGGGCTGCTGATCTACATGCAATGGCCGTCAAGTTCGGCGTGGGCGATCGGCACTCTGGTGGGCGTGAGCATGATCATCAGCGGCGTTGCGCGGACGGCAATGTCGTTGGCGGTGCGCAAGGCGACGAGTGAAGTAACAACGACAAAGTTAGCGGCTTAGTCTGGGTTGGTACTACCTTGGCTAGGCACGGGTAGTGGCTCAGTTTGACAGGGAGGCGAGGCAACCGCGCGAGTATTGCGTCGCAAAGAACACGACCCTTCCGCTTCGCTCGGGGCAGGCTGCTTCGCGCGGCTCGCCCGGATCCTTCGCTGCGCATAGAACGCTGGCTCAGGATGGACAATCAAAACTGAGCCACCGCCGAGTGGAGGAATAAGAAATGGGAGGACTGATCCCGTTAGGGGACGCATCGCGGCGCCCGGCGAGGATCCCCGTGGTCACGGGACTTCTCATCCTGGCGAACGGTGTCGTGTTTGTGCTGGAGTTGGTGAGGGGCGAGGCGTTCGTGACGCAGTGGGCGGCGATTCCGGCGCAAATTGTTTCTGGGCATCACTGGATCACGATTCTGACGGCGATGTTCATGCACGCCAGTTGGTCGCACATCATCGGCAACATGGTCTTTCTGTGGGCCTTCAGCCCGGAGATCGAAGACGCGATGGGGCGAGGGCGATATCTGGTTTTCTATCTGGTTGGCGGACTGGTGGCTATGCTGGCGCAGATCGCAGCCAGCCCGCATTCTACGGTGCCAAATCTGGGCGCCAGCGGGGCGATTGCGGCGGTGATGGGGGCATTTCTGGTGACCTATCCTCGGGACCGGATACGCACGGTTCTGTTTATCTTTGTATTTTTCCGTATCAAATTTATTCCCGCCGCACTGTTAATCGGGTTTTGGTTCCTCACGCAGCTTTTCAGTGCGGGTCAGGTGGCGCAGATGCAGACGGGGGGAGTGGCTTACCTGGCGCACATTGGCGGCTTCGTCTTCGGGGCTGCCACGGCGCGTCTGTTCGAGAGAGCGGACCGAGGCGCCACGGTTCCCACGCTATGGATTCCGCGTGCCGTCGGCGGACTAGAGATTGCAGGGCTTTGCCCGGCGGACAGCCGAGGGCGGCTGTCCCTGCGTGATCCATTCTTACTCCACTCAAGCTCCGTGCATCGCCTTTGGGGGCGTAGCATCTAATGGGGTGAGATTGAAAGCTATGGGAAATACATTTAAGACCGCGTTTTTGTTGACGGCGTTGACCCTGCTGCTGATGTTCTTTGGGCGGTATTTTGGCGGGCAGGATGGGATGCTGCTGGCGCTGGGGATTGCCGCGGTGATGAACTTCGTCTCCTATTTTTATTCGGACAAGATTGCGCTGGCGATGTACCGGGCGCAGCCGGTGACGCGCGAAGAGTTGCCG
>JBEKZP010000008.1:0-131067 GCA_049509755.1 Terriglobales bacterium
TACACGATGATTTAGCTCCCGGGCCGAGCAGCAGTTCGACCGCTAGCCCGGAATAGAAACAAAGAAGGCAATACCTGGGGCTCGCGCAGAGAACGTCACGACGTTCTCACGCACACACGCCAGCCCTGGGAAAGCGTGAGAGCATCACGCAATCAGCGCCGGAGGCGCGAACGCTGGTAGCCCAGGGCGCCAGCCCTGGGAAACCGAGGGAAAAGGGAGTTCCGAGTCCCGTAGGGACGACGCGGCCCTCACCCGAACACATACCGTTCATCGAATTGCACACCATGCTTAACCAACAACGACCTCAACTCATCTTCAAACGAGTGCTTTGCATGATGTTCCGCCTGCCCGCGTATATACTTCGCCACCGCCTCCACATTCGACTCACTCACACTGAACGCCGAATATCCTTCCTGCCACGCGAAGCGCCCATTCTTCATCGCGCCTGTCTCGTTCAACCATTTCGACGAGAACGCCTTCAGCGTCTGCACCGTTTTCGAAATCGTGACCGTCGCCGGAATCGACAACAATATGTGCACGTGATTATCGGTTCCACCCACTTGATGAATCGGAATCCCGTGCTTCTTACCGATTCCCCCGATGTAATCCCAAACCCTCGGCTGCACTTCCGCCAACAACAACGGCCTTCGCCCCTGCGTACTGAAAACGACGTGCACTCGAACCGTTGTGAACGTGTGACCCATATCGCTTCCGCCCGACTCGCGCCGTACCTCCGGCACTCATTCGCATTTGAAGGCCGCTTCACCCAGGGCTGGCGCCCTGGGCTACCAGCGTGCGTCCCTGCGGGACTGCAATGCCGTGGATTGAGAGTGTAATCAGGAATCTGCCACTGCTAGCTGCGCGTTTCAGCCTTGCCAAAACTTCATGAACCGAATCGGGAAATAAAGAGCGCCGTAGGCGCGCACGCTGGTAGCCCAGGACGGCAGTCCTGGGTTCCCGCGCAGCGAATCTCCCCAAGTCCCGTAGGGACGTACGCTGGTAGCCCAGAGCCTGCCCTGAGCGAAGTCGAATGGGCGCCCTCGTGTGTGCTCTTACTTTGTAGCTTCGGCTGAAAAGCCGATGCCTTCGTTCAGGTTGATGAAAAACTCAGAGTGCGTGAAGGAGTTTGACTGCTTTCCCTCGGCGGTCTGAATACGGTAATCGTAGCGAATGCCAAAAGTGCTACTGGTTCCAGGCGCTCTCGCCTTTCCACTTGCCGCCTGCTTCGCAGCATTGACCGTCGAAGAGATCCCTTCCGGTACCCGTACCAGTATCTGACGGTCGGTCCATTGCGCGATTGCGTCCTTCTTAAGGTCCACTTCTGGAACAAGGTCTGCACTAGTGTTGGCATCACGAACACGCAAATAAACGCGCCCGACTTCGGAGCCGAAATTCGCCCCTGCGATAGTGGCTTGCGAGCCGGCGTGGGTGGCGGACGTAATGATTGGCACCGTCACGCTCGGCGATGCTGCCATCGCACGTACCGCACCGGTTGCATTGTTCGCTAGGGTCTCGGTTTCGCCGACGCGCTGAGTAAGCTTGCTGAGACGATTGTTGAGCCCCGTGACCGAGGCCAATTGTCTGTTCGCCTGCTCAGTGACGGCGTCGACGGTATGTGAAGCGCCTTCTGCTTTAACACGCGCTGCACTCGCTTTCTGTTCCGCGTCCTCAGCAGTTTTTTGGGCACGCTCAATCCTGGGCTGCAGTTCATGTTCAGCGCGGGTCACCAGCTCATGGATATCTCGGTACTCATGAAAGCCCAAAACGCCGAGCACGATGACAAATAGCGCAATCGGTATTCCGGTCCAATACGCAAATACCTTGGCCCAGGTGTGCAGGCGATCGGCGACAGCCGCGGTCAACTGAAGCTCCACGATTTCCCGATCTCGCAGCCGTGAATCGATCGCTCCCTCAAGCTGAGCGTCAATTAACGAGCGGAGACGCTCTGACTCGGGGTCCAACGGAACACCACAATCTCCGCAGTAGTTCTTGCCGTCCGGGTTGCTTGCACCACATTGCGGGCAAATCATCAGCACTCACAAATGTTTCGTTGTAGGGGTAGCAAGAGCATATCCGTCTCCGAAGAACACGAATAGCTCCTTTTTCTGCAAGGCTCGTTTAAAAACTAGGGTTGCCGCACCCTTGTCTCGCCTGGGTTTTGCTAGATAGGGTGGGATTCTCCTGGGTCCATCAACCCGGCCTAATCGCGCCCCTCAAAATGACCGGCTTCAGCCGTTGAGCGCGTCATCCTCACTGTGCATTAGCTAAGGCAAGCAAATTAAGCGACTTAGGTTGATTTTTTTCTCTATGATCACATGCCTAATAATATACTTACATGATCACATAAATAATTGATTGACAACATTGCTATTAAACTGGTAAAAAGTCCGAAAGCAGCCGATTCGGGTCGTCGAGCGGGAGGAAATATGAACGACATGCAACAGAACCTTTCAACGTGGAGGGCGGCACTTCAAGAAGAACTGGCAGCGCTAGAACAGCAAGCAAGCGCCATCCGCACGGCGATCGCTGAAAAACGCGCCAAGGTTGAGGCCATTGATCGTCTTATCGGCACGAACACGAATACAGAAAAAGTGCAGCTCGCTGCCGCTGCGGACGAGTCAGTCGATGACGCCGTGTTCACGCCGGTCAAAGCGTACTGGCGGCCCATCCTAGAAGTACTGGTGGAGCTTGGCGGTCGCGCCCGTCGCAAGAAGGTCATTGAGCTGGTCGGCAAGAAAATGAAGGGCATATTGACCCCGGCCGATTACGCCAAGCTCAACTCGAATTGGATTCGTTGGGAAAATCGCGTCGTATGGCAAGCAAGTAATATGCGTCGCGCGACCGGTCTGATTAAGGACGATTCGCCCCGTGGCCTTTGGGAAATCACGGACGTTGGACGCGAGTGGCTCGACGACCACGGATAACGCCTAGGCGTGGTCTGGGGTGGGGCGAGCTCTCCATCCCTTTTTCACTTGCGCGCACTCAGTCCACGGTTACCGTCATGAATTCACGGTATACCGTGCGCAACTCGTTGATTCCACTACTCGCACCCCCCGGAGGGGGTATACATGAACTCCGACCGCACTGCTAACGCCAACCTCGCTCCCCGCTGCCAGCACACCAAGCTGAACGGCTCGCCCTGCGCCGCTCCCGCCCGCCGCGGACGCAACTACTGCGTCTTCCACGACGCCGCCCACGCCAAGCAACCCGACGGCGCCCTCCTCATGATCGAAGACGCCATGAGCCTGCAATACGCCCTCTTCCAGGTCATGCGCCTCCTCACCGACAAGGCCGTGGACACCCGCCGCGCCGCCCTCATGCTCTACGCCCTGCAGATCGCCGCTTCCAACCTCAAGCGCCTGCACGAAGAAACGCAGGAAATCGCCAATTCCGGCGACATCGCGCACGAAAAATCGCTGATGAAGGAATTGCTTGAGGTATTGCAAATTCCGGAAACGGAAGCCGAGCGCATGGCGGAAGAAATGGCGGTCGAGGAAGAGCGCCAAAAAGGTTCCGCTGTCACCCACACGATCAAAGCTTGCGCTTCCGGCCATGCCGAATCGCCAGGGGATAATCACGAAAATGAGAATTGTCATCCTGAGCGAGGGCGCACGCCCGAGTCGAAGGACCCCTGCAGTACTGACCGCCACCTTCCATTCCCCCATTCCTCAACACGGGACCAACTGGTTCATCGCACACGCGTGGGCGGGTGTGCCACATCTTCACTTTGTGCCTTGTGCCTTGCGCCTTGTGCCTTGCGCCTGCAGCCTTGCGCCTGTAGTACTTTCGTACCTTTCGGGGCTCAAATGCCCGTAAATGCCTCGAAAAACCCATGTTATACTTCGGGCAGTTCACGGTGAGGACATCGTTCGCGTCTTCGTCGCACCGGAAGGATTTCTATCACTATGCTCCGTGGCGCCCGCCGTTCCCTTCTGCTGGTCGTCCTGGTCATCCTGGTTTGTGGCTTCCTGGGCGCGCTGTTTGGACAGCGTGTCAACAGCTCGCAGCCGTCGGCCGACACCGACGTGCGCGACAGCCTGCGCTCGTTCTCCCAGGTCTATGACGTGGTCGAGCAGAACTACGCCGAGCCGGTGAACGCCGACAAGGCCATCTTCAACGGCGCCATTCCCGGCATGCTGCGGGTGCTGGATCCGCACTCCAACTTCTTCGATCCCAAGTCGTACTCGCTGCTGCGCGAAGAGCAGCGCGGCAAGTATTACGGCGTCGGAATGTCGGTGGGACCGCGCAACAACAAAGTCATCGTGCTGATGCCGTTCGTGGGCACGCCGGCGTATAAGGTCGGCATCCATCCCGGCGACGTGATCGCCGCCGTGGACGGCAAGCCCACCGATAACCTGAGCACCAGCGAAGTCGCCGACCTGCTTAAGGGACCCAAGGGCACGCAGGTGCGCATCACCATCCTGCGCGAGGGCGCCCCCAAGCCGATGGAGTTCACGGTCACGCGCGACGAGATTCCGCGCTACAGCGTTGACCTGCATTTCCTGATCCGCCCGGGCATCGGATACCTGCACGTCACCGGCTTCCAGGAAACTACCGACAAGGAAGTCCAGGACGCGCTCGATCAATTCGGCGAGTTGAAGGGCCTGGTCCTCGATCTGCGGCAGAACCCCGGCGGGCTGCTGAGCGAGGGCGTCGGCGTGGCCGACAAGTTCCTGCCCAAGGGCGCGGTGATCGTGTCGCACCACGGGCGCTCGTCGCCGGAGAAGGTGTATCGCGCCAGCCACGGTAATGGCGGGCGCAACTACCCGATCGTGGTGCTGGTGAACAAGGGCACCGCGTCGGCCGCCGAGATCGTCGCCGGCGCCATCCAGGACCACGACCGCGGTCTGGTCGTCGGCGAGAACACGTTCGGCAAGGGTTTGGTGCAGACCGTCTATCCGCTGTCGGAGAACACCGGCCTGGCGCTGACCACTGCCAAGTACTACACCCCCAGCGGGCGGCTCATCCAGCGCGATTACAGCAGCGTCTCGCTCTACGATTACTACTACAACCGCGAAAATGGCGAGAACGGCAGCGCCAATCGCGAAGTCAAGATGACCGACAGCGGCCGCCCGGTGTACGGCGGCGGCGGCATCAACCCCGACGTCAAGGTCCCGGCCATCAAGACCAATCACTTCCAGGACACGCTGCTGCAGCACTACGCGTTCTTCAATTTCGCCAAGCACTACCTGATCAACCGGCATATCCCCAAGACGTACGAAGTGGATGACCAGACGATGCTGGAATTCCGCAGCTTCCTCACCGAGCAGAAAATTTCCTGGTCGGAAGCGGACCTGGCGCCGGTGAACGATTGGATCCGCGCCGCCATCAAGAGCGAAATGTTCATTGACGAGTTCGGCCAGATTGAGGGCCTGAAGGTCCGCGCCGATGCCGATCCGCAGGTGCAGAAAGCGCTCGAACTTCTGCCCAAGGCAAAAGAACTCGCCGACAACGCGCGCCGCACCATCGCCGAACGCAACAGCGCGCGCGCCAATCCGCCCAGCAACCGGTAAAACAGTGGCTAGGGGTTAGTCAGAAAAATCAAAGGGCACGGATCGCCTCCGTGCCCTTATTGTTTTCTCGTGGTGAAATGCGGTTCACGCTGCGACGTGAAAATCGGCCATGCACTTCCTGACCTCCTCCAATACCTCCTTGTCGTTCCACTTGCATGCCACCCCGTGCGCGCCCAGGTGCTGCAGGTACTGCTCCGAGAAGGGATGCCGCGCCTCCGAATGCATCACCACGCAGGGCGTCCACGACTGCCCTCTGCGCAGCAGCTTCAACAAGCGCTCGCAGTTCAGATCCGGCGGATGATCGCCCACCAGCAAAATGTCGAACTGGCTGGCGTCCATCAATTTCAGAGCCTCGTTCAGCTCCCATGCGGTGGTAGTTTCAAATCCTTGTTCCTCCAGGACCCGTTCCAGGGAGATGAGTACGGATTCATCACTGTCGACGATGAGAATTTTCTTGTTCTGCGCGCGCATGGCAATTGCCTCCTGTTCAGGAAGTTCACACACGTAGTTGGCAGCAGAAAGAAGAGCCGGGACCCGCGGAAGCGGCCCGCATAGCACACAAGGATTTCGGAAGATTGCGCAACTGAGACAATCGCGCTGGAAGATGGTGCTCATGGGAACTTCCATCCCAAGTTGCAGGACAGGCGCCCAGCTAGGGTTAGCTTACTCCCGCCGGCAGCCGTTTTCAGCCATTACTTTGGTACCGGCGGGGAGTCACATTCCCAAATTAGAGTTTCGGTCCATTTTGTTCATGGTCGGCCAAATTGCCGAATTGAGTAACTGCGGAATTGCCGAATTGCTAATCCGCCATCACCGGCTCGCGCTCGTCCGTCGCCGCTTCCGCTTCCGGCTTCTTGAATTTCTTGCGCGACCACTGCTGCGCCCGGTCGAGATAGATGTAGAAGACGGGCGTGATGTACAGCGTCAGCAACTGCGAGAACACCAGCCCGCCGACTACGGCCAGCCCCAGCGGCCGGCGCGACTCCGCCCCCGCTCCAATGCCCAGCGCGATGGGCAACGTGCCCATGAGCGCGGCCATGGTGGTCATCATGATCGGCCGGAAACGCACCAGGCAGCCGTAGTAGATGGCGTCGGCCGCGGTCTTGCCGGAATTGCGCTGCGCGTCGAGCGCGAAGTCGATCATCATGATGGCGTTCTTCTTCACGATGCCCACCAGCATGATGATGCCCACGAACCCGTACAAATTCAGGTCGAGGTGGAAGAGCTTGAGGGTGAGCAGCGCGCCTACGCCCGCCGCCGGCAGCCCGGACAAAATCGTGATCGGGTGGATGAAGCTCTCGTACAAAATTCCGAGCACGATGTAGATGACCAAGATGGCCATGATGAGCAGGATGCCCAAGCCCTTGAACGACGACTCAAACGCCTGCGCCGTGCCCTGGAAACTGGTGGTGATGCTGTCGGGCAGCACCCGGCGCGAGATGCGGCTGACTTCGTCGACCGCATCGCCCAGCGCCACGCCCGGCTTCAGGTCGAAGGAGACCGTGACCGCCGGCAACTGCCCGAGGTGATTGATCGCCATCGGCCCCAAGTCGCGTCTCAGGTGGGCCAGCTCCGACAGCGGAACCAGTTGCGGGGTGCAGCCGGTCTGGGATTGGCAGGAGCGCACGTAGAGCAGCGACAGCGCCGAGGGATCCGACTGGAACTCGGGCTTCACTTCCATGACCACGCGATAGGCATTGTTGGGCGCGTAGATGGTGGAAATCTGGCGCGAACTGTACGCCGTGTAGAGCGCGTCCTCGATCTGCGTGGCGGTCACGTTCATGGTGGCAGCCTTGTCGCGATCGATATCGATGTTGACCTGCGGGTTCTTCATCAGCAGGTCGCTGGTCACGTCCTGCAGGATCGGGCTCTTGCGCAGCTCGGCTTCCAGCTTGGGGGCGTAGTCGTACAAGTCCTTGGTGTCGGGGCTCTGCAGGGTGTACTGGTACTGGCTCTTGGTGAGCTGGCCGCCGATGCGGATCAGCGGCGGATTCTGCAGGAAGCTCTGGATGCCGGGAATTCTCGCCACGATCGGACGCCAGCGCTGCATCATCGCATCCACGCCCGGGCGCTGCCCCAGCGGCACAAAGCGCGCCACCATGAATCCCTGGTTGGTGGCGCCGCGCGGCACCGCCGCGAAAAACGTGCTCACGTACTTGCCGTCGGGCGAGTCCAGGATGGCCCGCGCCACCGCCACCTGGTGCGCCTTCATGTCCTCAAACGAGATGCCCTGCACGGCCTCGGTCATGATGTAGATCTGGCCCTGGTCTTCGCTCGCCAGGAAGCCCTTGGGAATGGTGACGAACAGGTAGCCGGTGGCCACCAGCACTACCGCCGACACCGCCATCACCGTCAGCTTGTGCCGCAGCACCACCTGCAGCGTCTTGTCATAGAGGTGCAGCATGCCGTCGAAGAATTTCTCCGACAGCATGTAGAGCTTGCCGTGCTTGATCTCGGCGTAGGGCCGCAGGATGCGGCTGCACAGCATCGGTGTCAGGCTCAGCGACACCACGCCGGATACCAGGATGGCCGCGCCGATGGTCACCGCGAACTCGTGCAGCAGCCGCCCCACGATCCCGCCCATGAACAGCACCGGGATGAACACCGCCGCCAGCGACAGCGTCATGGAAACGATGGTGAACCCGATCTCGCGCGATCCGCGAAACGCCGCCTCCATCGGTTTCTCGCCGTGCTCCATGTGGCGCACGATGTTTTCCAGCATCACGATGGCGTCGTCCACCACGAACCCCACCGACAGCGTCATCGCCATCAGTGACAGGTTATCGAGCGAATAGTCGAGCACGTACATGACGGCGAACGTCCCCACCAGCGAGAACGGCAGCGCCAGGCTGGGAATGAAGGTCGCCGACAAGTTGCGCAGGAACAGGAAGATGACCAGAATCACCAGAATCAGCGCCAGGAAGAGGGTGAACTTCACGTCGTCCACCGAGGCGCGGATGGTCTTCGAGCGGTCGTAGAGAGTGTCCAGCGAAACCGAAGCCGGAATTTGCTCACGGAACGAAGGCATCAACGACTGGATGCTGTTCACCACCTCCACCGTGTTCGTGCCCGGTTGCTTCTGGATGGCGAGCACGATGGCGCGCGTCAGCTTGTGGTCAGGCCCGGCGTACCAGCTCGCCGTCTTGTCGTTCTCCACGCTGTCGAAGACTTCGCCCACGTCGCCCAGGCGCACCGGGTTGCCGTTGCGGTAGGCAACGATCAGCGGCCGGTACTGGTCGGCGTTGGTGAGCTGTCCGTTGGCCAGCACGGTGAATGCTTGCCGGCTGCCCCACAGCGTGCCAGTGGGCAGGTTGACGTTCCCGCCCTGCACGGCCAAGTTGACTTCGTCAATGCCGATCTGGTGTGCGGCCAGCTTCTTGGGATCGAGCTGCGCCCGCACCGCGTACTTCTGCGCGCCATAGACCATGACCTGCGCCACCCCGCTGACCATGGAGATGCGCTGCGCCATCATCGTCTCGGCGTATTCGTCCACATCGGAAAGGCGCAGCGTCGGCGAACTGACCGACAGGTACAGCACCGGCTGATCCGCCGGATTCACCTTCTGGTAGGTGGGGGGCGCGGGCAGGTTTTGCGGCAGATCACGGCCGGCCTTGGCGATCATCGCCTGCACGTCTTGCGCCGCCGCGTCGATGTTGCGGGTCAGGTTGAATTGCAGGGTGATGGACGACGTCCCCAGCATGTTGGTGGACGTCATCTGGTCGAGCCCGGCGATGGTGGAGAACTGCTTCTCCAGCGGCATGGCGACGGCCGAGGCCATCGTGTCCGGGCTCGCTCCCGGCAAGGCCACGCTCACCTGGATGGTGGGGAAATCCACGTTGGGCAGGTCGCTCACCGGCAGCGAGCGATAGCCCATGAAGCCGAACAGAAGGATGGCCAGCATGACCAGCGTGGTCATTACCGGGCGCCGGATAAAAAGTTCCGCGATGCTCACAGTCCGTTACCCTGCCGCTTTCCCGGCTGGGTGGCCGCTTCCGTGTTGCTGGCCGAGTTCGCCGGTTTCGACAACGCCACTTTCCTTCCGGGGGTCAGCCGCACTTGGCCGTCGGTCACCACCTGTTCGCCGGCTTGCACGCCGGAGGAAATCACGGAATCGCTGCCGATAACTCGCGACACCGTCACGTTGCGCAGTTCCGCCGTGTTGTCCGGCTTGACCACGAAAACGTATTGCCCGTTTTGTCCCGTCTGCACCGCCGCGCTGGGAACAAGAACGGCGTTTTTGTCGATGCTCAGCGTCAGGCTGACATCGGCGAACTGTCCCGGCCACAGCCGGCGATCGTGGTTGGTGAACGTCGCCTTCAGCTTGATGGTGCCCGTCGCCGGGTCCACGGTGTTGTCAATGAACGTGAGTACGCCCTCGGCCGGCTTGGGTTCGTTCGGCACCCGCACCATCACCGCCAGCTTGCGGCTGGCCTGCGACCTCTTGATCTCCGGCAAGTACATCTCCGGGACCGCGAAGGTAGCGTAGATGGGCTGCACCTGGTTGATGCTGAGGATGGGAATGTCGTTGGCCTTGACCACGTTGCCGCGGTGCACCAGCAGGTTGCCGGTACGCCCGTCAATCGGCGAAAAAATCGTGGTGTAGGTCAGATTGACCTTCGCCGTCTCCACCGCCGCGCGATCGGCTTCCACCGCCTGCTTCAAGGCATCGGAGGCGCTCGTGATCTGGTCGTACTGCTCGCGCGAAACCACGCCCTCCTTGAAGAGCGCGGCATAGCGGGTCGCCTGCGCGCGCGCGTTGGCCTCCTGCGCCAGATCGCGCGCCAGGTTGCCCTGCGCCTGCGCCAGCGCCGCCTGGTAGGGCCGCTGGTCAATGACGAACAGCAGGTCGCCCCGGTGCACATCCTGCCCTTCGGCGAAGCCCTCCTTGGTGATCTCGCCGGCGACCATGGACTTCACCTGCACGTTGGAGTACGCCTCCACCGTGCCCACCGCTTTGACGTCCACCGGGATGTCGCGCTGCATCGCCGCCGCCACCACCACCGGCGCGGCGGTGTCGACAGGCGGCGAGGCCTTGGTCTTGCCGCAGGCCGTCAACAGCGCGAGAGCGGAAAATGTGACCAGCCCCGCGATACGAGAATTTCTAGTTATGCGTAAACAATTCATGATTCAGAACCTGAAATGCCTTTACGAAGCATGGTGACTCCCGGCAAACCTGGGGTCCTTCGACTCGGTCGCAACGCGCCCAAAAGCGGGGCGCGTTGGCCCTCGCTCAGGATGACATACGTTAAAAACTATTGCTGCACCACAAGATTCGCAACCTGCAATCTGCAATCTGCAATCGTCAATCTCTTTCCATCCCACACAACCACACGTCCACCAGGGTTTGGCTGACGTGATGCGGATCGAAGGTCTGCACCCGCTTGCCGCCGAACAACTCCTGGATCTGGAAGTGATACCAGACCATGCCCAGGAAGCCGCGCGCGGCCAACTGCGGGTCAACGTCGCGGAAGCGAGCCTCAGCGATCCCGCGCCGGATGTAATCGGCCAGCAATTCAAGATATTGCGCTACATGAGTGCGGAAGAAGCGGTGTGTCAGTTCGTGGTTCTCGAGCGCGGTGTAGAGCAGCAACCGGCTGAGCGTGGCGTCGCGGCTCAGCAATTCTTCGGCGATCGCCGTCAGCAGCTCGCGGTCGCTGCCGCCCGCCGCCAGCCTGGCTTCCAGGCGCGCCCGTCCGCCGCGGACCCGGATCTGGTTTTCGATCACCGCCCAGTACAGCTCTTCCTTCGTCGGAAAATGACGAAAGATGATCGCCTCATTGACGTGCACCTGCTGGGCGATCTGGCGGGTTGTCGTCCCTTGGTATCCCTGCCGTGCGAACAGCGCGGTGGCCAGTTCCAGGATCTGCTGACGTCGCTCCTCCGCCGGAATTCTGACCTGGGAGGTCGACATTTGTAAGTACCCACTTACCTTTTATCCGAGGTACTTAGGTAAGTCAATTGGAAAGCGGGATTAGCTCACAAACGGGGAGGGGCCACCGTAATTGGCAGGATACATCGGAAGCATCAGCCGACGGTCGGATCGGTCGGGTCGGAAACCGCAGGGAGTCTCTTGGCCGGGGATTCGCCGCACAACTGGCGCATGAAATTTTCCCATTCGGAATCTGCGCCCGACGTCTTCTGGTGCCAGGCGCGGAAGCTCCACCAACCCTCGGAGTCCCACCACTCGCGGAAGCTTTCCACCATTTCCGCCGGCAATTCGATCTGCGCGCGCCACTTATGACCTTCGTCGCAGCGCTGCTCGCGGTCGTCGTCGCGCATCATATACGTCTCCCTAAAACCTGCCTCCATTGAATCGCGGCTTGGTCCGGCAAGCCAGATATCGCGCGTAATCGGAGGTTGCCCGGAGGTAACGGCCAAGCGGCCGAAAAAGGCGCCGGCGAGCCGCCCTCGGTGTTACCTGGCCGATTGCCGGCGGCCTCCGGTCAGCGATTTTCCCCCTCTGCTGCGACTATAATCGGAGGTGTCTTGAGCCATATTTCACGATTCACGGCCCTGCTATTTCTGGTCGTGGCCGCCCTGGGCGCCGCCGCCCAGATGCGCCCCGCCGACCCTTCGGCCCAGACCCTGCTGGTGCTGCCGTTTGAAAACGAGTCCAAGGCGCCCGGGCTGGAGTGGATCAGCGAATCCTTCCCCGAGGTGCTGGGACAGCGGCTGGCCTCGCCGCTGCTGTACATCGTCTCGCGTGACGACCGCAGTTACGCCTTCGACCGCGCCGGCATTCCCGCCAACGTCCATCTCTCGCGGGCCACGCTCTACCGCATCGCCGAACAGATGGACGCCGACTATGTGGTGCTCGGCGCCTACAGCTTCGATGGCCAGGCGTTCACCGCGCGCGCGCAACTGCTCGACATGAAAGCGCTCCGCCTCTCGGCCGAGCAAAAGCAATCGGGCGCGCTGGTGAAGCTGATTGACGTCCAGACCGCGCTCGCCTGGGACCTGCTGCGCCTGGTGCATCCCGAACTGCTGCCCTCGCGCAACCAGTTCATGGCGGCGGCGCCTTTCATCCGCCTTGACGCTTTCGAAAACTACGTGCGCGGCGTGGTTGCCACCTCGCGTCCGGTGAAGATCAAGCACTTCCGCGAAGCCATCCGCCTCAGCCCGGATTACACGCTCGCCATGCTGCATCTCGGGCGCACCTACTTCGACGGCCGCGACTACGAGCAGGCCGCAACGTGGTTCACGCGCGTTCCCCGCAGCGATCCCGCGGCGCGCGAAGCGAGCTTTTATCTCGGCCTGGCCGGCTACTACATGGGCGACTTCGCCAAATCGGAAGACGCGTTCGCCTTCGTTGCTTCCCGCCTGCCGCTCACCGAGGTGTACAACAACCTGGGCGTGGTCGCCGGACGCCGCGGGAAGCGCAGCGAGATCGAATATTTTCAGAAGGCGGTCAAGGCCGATCCCAGCGATCCCGACTATCACTTCAACCTGGGCGTTGCGCTCTACAAGGCAAGCGACCTCGCCGGCGCTTCACGCCAGTTGCGCGAAACCCTGGCCCTGCGTCCCGCCGATGCGGAAGCCAAGGCGCTGCTGGACTGGATCGCGCCGCCGGCGACCGCCGCGGCGTTACGCACCTCCGATCGGCCCGCGGCAACCGGCAAGGTCCCTCTGCAGCGCATCAAGCGCAACTACGACGAAACCTCGTTCCAGCAACTGGCGCTGGAGATCCAGAACGCTGCCGAGTTGCGCTTGTCGCAGACCGATCCGCACACGCACGCGGAATTCCACGTCACTCGCGGGCGCGAATTCCTGGCGCAGGGATTCAAGGCGGAAGCGGAACGCGATTTCCGTGAGGCCCTTCAGCTTGATCCCACCAACGCCGACGCGCATGTCGGCCTGGCATGCGTGCTGGAGGACATTAACGAGCCCTCCGCGCGCGCCGAGGCCCAAACCGCGCTCCGCCTGCAGCCCATCTCCACCGACGCGTTGCTGGTGCTGGCGCGCCTTGACCTGAAAACGAGCCAGACGCAATCCGCCGAACAGATCGTGGACCGCGTGCTGGCGCTGGAACCCAACAACTCCGCCGCGCTGGCGCTGAAGCGAATTATCTCTGAAAAGGTCAACAAATGAAGAATGAAGAAGTCAGAATTAAGAATGTCTTAAGGCCGGCACCGCAGTGCCGTCTTCACCGATTTTCATTCTTCATTCTTAATTCTTCATTCTTCATTTCCCTGCTCACGTTCGTACTGTTCGCAGCTGCCGCAGTTCCGGCTCACGGAGATGTTCTCCGCCTCGACATCAACGACACCATTCACCCCATCACGCTGGAATACATCACCCGCGGCATCGAAGCCGCCCGGGCGCAGCACGCCGACGCCATCCTGATATGCCTTTCGACTCCCGGCGGCCTGGCCGAATCGACGCGCGAGATCATCCAGCAGATCGTCGCATCGCCGGTGCCGGTGATCATCTATGTGGCGCCCAGCGGGGCGCGCGCCGCCTCGGCCGGGTTCTTCATCCTGCAAGCTGCCGACGTGGCCGCCATGGCGCCCGGCGCCAACACCGGCGCGGCGCATCCGGTCATGCTCGGCGGCGGCCAGCCCGACAAGATCATGGCGGAAAAAATCGAGAACGATTCCGCCGCCCTCATGCGCTCGGTGGTGGCCAAGCGCGGCCGCAACGTCGAGGTCGCCGAGAGCGCCGTGCGCCAGTCCAAGTCCTTCACCGACCAGGAAGCGCTCAAGGACCACCTGATCGACGTGGTCGCCCCCAGCCAGGAAGACCTGTTGAAGCAACTCGATGGGCGCGAGATCACGCGCTTTAACGGCGAGAAGATCACGCTGCACCTGGCAAACAAGCCGGTGCGCGATTTCGACATGACGCTCAAGCAGAAGATCCTCGCTTTCCTGATGGATCCCAACATGGCGTTTGTGCTGCTCGCCATCGGACTGCTGTCGCTGTACATCGAGTTCAACCATCCCGGGGCGATCGTCCCCGGCGTGGTCGGATTTTTCTTCGTCGTGCTCGCCGTCTTCGCCTTGAACATCCTGCCGGTGCGCTATGCCGCGCTGGGGCTAATCCTGCTAGCGTTCGTCTTTTTCACGCTGGAGGCGAAGTTCGCCTCGCACGGTGTTCTCACCATCGCCGGCATCGTGTCGTTGGTCTTCGGCGCGCTGCTGCTGGTGGACGCGCCCATTCCGCAGATGCGCGTGCGCCTGTGGACCGCGCTCGCCGTCGCCATTCCACTCGGCCTGATTACCACGTTCCTGATGGGCATCGCGCTTAAGGCCCGCCGCGGCAAGATCACCACCGGCGCGCAAGGACTGGTCGGCGAAATCGCCGTCGCCCGCACCCCGCTTACCCCGCAGGGAAAGGTCTTCGTCCACGGCGAACTGTGGAACGCGATTTCTTCCGCCCCGGTCAGCGCCGGCGAACCGGTAAGGATCCGCGCCGTCGCCGATCTGCATTTGGAAGTCGAGCCGGCAGGAGTCACGACCGCGAAATAGTCACCGCCGCAGCCGCCCGTCATCGCCAATTGCGAACAAGCCCGACTGCGCAATACGCTCGGAGAACGCGGCCTGCTGCATCGTCAAATACAGCCCATCCGGCTGCCGGTGTTTCGCGCGGAATTTTCTGGCGTGTTCTTCTGACCAGAAGAATACGGTCTGCATTCAATAGTCGTGAATGATGTTGGGGCCGTGGAAGGTCTGCCAATTCATGTCGGGCTCAAACAACAAGGGCGCTACGCCCGGCGAGAGGACCCGCCAGCGCAGATCATCGTCAACCTCGATGGCGATCGGGAGCGAGCAATGACGGCAACTCGACTCGATGCGGACCCGCAGTTTCTCTCCCCGGAGGCGTCCTTGCACGAAGGACGTGGCAAGCGCGTCCTCCGCTCAAGCCCCGAAAATCTTCTCCCCGGTGGAGAAGGTCAGCCGGTGCGGCGTCCGGGAGGTCGTGACCGGAAATGCCCAACCCACGTTGCCGCCGGCATCCCGCGCCAGAAAAAACAGATGTTGTTCCAGATCGGCGAGAATCCGCTTCACTTCGTGGAGTTCGAGGCCGGTGGTCTGCGCGATTCGGCCGGGGCGCAAGGGAGTGCGTTGCCGCGGCAACTCGCGCACCACGAAGTCGCGGACCAGATGATGCTGGCGCGTCATGAATGCCAGGCGCGCCGACATGCACGCCGGAAGATTGCGCATCGCCTGCACGAATCCATCTTCCGGCAGGGTGAGGATGTCGCGGCCGACGCCGTGAAGGATTGGCGCGCTCACCGGCGCCCCGCTTTGCCGGCAGGCGCGCCGGCGACATCGAAAGCGCGGTTGCAACCGGCTGTGGTGATATGGTACATATGTACCATGGTACCACAGCCAGAGCGGACACGCGAAATTCAGCGGGTGCAGACGGGGATCCGGATCGAGAAACGGCTCTTGAAGGTCCTGAAGGCAGTCGCCGAACTGAAAGACATGGCGGTCGGCGACCTGCTGGAAGGAATCCTGCTGCACGTCTTCGAGGGCAAGACGCCCTTCTCCGAAGCATCGCTGCGGCAGATCAGTGCATTCAAGAAGATCTACGGGTGCGACTTAAAGGCGTCCGACAGTCACCACTTGAAGGAGCGCCGGCGATGAAAAAGGCGTTGGCCTGCAATCCTCTCCCCCAGGGAGGTTGAAGCCGAAAGCTGCGCCGAGCCCGGTCGTCCGATGGCTGGAACTCGTCACTCTCAAAATTTCATGGCGGTGAATCGCTGATGGCAGGGCGCGCGAATGCTGCTACAATCCGCGCAGAAGGCCTCCTGCTTGCACGCTGCGGAGGCGGAGTAAAGATATGAATCCGCTCACATTCATTCCGATCGCCATCTTCATTCTCTATATCCTCAACTCCATCAAAATCCTTCCCGAGTACGAGCGCGGCGTCATCTTCCGCCTGGGACGATTGCTGCCCGAGCCCAAGGGGCCCGGCATTTTTCTGGTGTTCGCGCCGCTGGACAAGATGGTCCGCGTCTCGCTGCAGCAGGAGGCGCTGGAGGTTCCGCCGCAGGACATCATCACCCGCGACAACGTCACCCTGAAGGTGAACGCGATCATCTTCCTGCGCGTGGTGGAACCGCGGAAAGCCGTCGTCGAAGTGAAGAACTACCTTTACCAGACTTCGCAATTCGCGCAGACCACCTTGCGCTCAGTGCTGGGCGAGGTCGAACTCGACGAACTGCTCTCCCATCGCGACAAGATGAATTTGCGCATCCAGAGCATCCTCGACCAGCACACCGCGCCCTGGGGCGTAAAGGTGGCCAATGTCGAGGTCAAGCAGGTGGACCTGCCCGAATCCATGCAGCGCGCCATGGCCAAGCAGGCGGAGGCGGAACGCGAGAAGCGCAGCAAGATCATCCACGCGGAGGGCGAGTTCTCCGCCGCGCAGCGCCTGGTGGATGCGGCGCACCTGCTCGCCACCGAGCCGATCAGCATCCAGTTGCGCTACCTGCAGACGCTGACCGAAATCGGCGTGGAAAAGAACACCACCATCGTCTTCCCGCTGCCGATTGACCTGATGCAAGGCTTGCAATCGCTGCTGGATATGCGCAGCAAGAAAAGTGAACCCGCGGCGGGAGCGTAGCAGGCTTCAGGGGTTAGGCGTTAGGTGACGGATAAAAAGCGGAAGGCGTGATGAATCGAGGCCCAGTTTTCGGAGTGGAAATGGCCGATCAGGATGAGGAAGTCAAGCAAGGCACAGGCCGCCTTCTGGGCCTGTTCTTTGGCCTGGTGATCGTTTGCGCGCTGTTCTTCAGCCTGGGATATTCGCTGGGACGCCGCTCCGTGCCGCAACCGGTAGCGGCCGCGTCCACCACCGCACCGGTCAACATGGGCGCCGAAGCGAAGCCGTCGCCAGCGCGGGCCGAAGCCGCGTCCAAGCCAGACTGCGCCACACCGGGCGCGTGCCCGGAAACGGCGCCCAAGTCCACGACCGAAGATCTGACCTTTTACAAGGCGGTGGAGCAGAACCAGCCCAAGGCGAAGCTGGAGCCGCCAGCACCGCCTGTGGCTGCGCGAGTGACCACCCGAACGGTGGAATCCAAGCCGATCACACTGGAAATGCACCGGCCGGCGACGCTCGGCGCCGGCTACATGGTGCAAGTCGCGGCGGTCAGCAAGCAGGAGGACGCCGAGGCGCTGGCCCAGGCGCTGCGCAAGAAGAACTATCCCGTCCTCACCATCAACGGGCCCAATGACAAGTTCTATCATGTGCAGGTGGGACCGTTTGCGGACCTGAAAGACGCGGATGCGACCCGCTCCAAGCTGATCGGCGACGGGTATAACCCGATCCTGAAAAAATAGCTCTCAACTCTCAGCTATCAGCTTTCAGTTGTTCGGGTTCACCTTCAACTCTGCAGGCGGAGCGAACCAAAGTGTCATCGTTTCAGTTGAGAGCTGAAAGCTGATGGCTGACAGCTACTAAGCACTCGTTACTTGATCACCGACGCGAACAGGTCGGACTGCACCAGCGACTGGAACTTTTTTTCGTCGGACTTGAAGTTCAGCTTCAGGTTGGCGCTGTCGGAATTCACGGTAACGCTGTCCAGCGCGATCTTTTCGACGCCCTGCGCGTTCATCTTGCGGAACAAGACGCCCGCCTGGACCAGCGACGACAGGGTGGCGGCCGTCATGGAATCGGAAGTCACCACGCTCAGGTCGAAGTTCACGCCGTTGTTGAAGTCCATGGTGTAGCGCGAGCCGAGCAGGCGCTTTTTCACCATTTCGTAGTCGGTGAGCTTGGCGGCATCGCCGAGGGTGGAGTGCAGCAGGTTCTGCGTGCCCTGCGCGTCCAGGACGCTCCACACCGGCCCGGAATCCACGGCGCTGATGTTGTCGGCGACGGTGGAATTGCTGTTCAGCGCGGGGGCTTCACCGTCGCGGGCATCGAGAGCGGCCTGCACCGCGGCCTTTTGCCCGAACAGCATGGTGAAGTCGTCGAGGAAGGTCATCTCCTGCCCGCCAGGCATGGAATACAGGTCGCTGGTGCGGTACTTCAATGGCTTGATTTTCTTGAGCTTCATGCGCGCCAGGATCTTCTTGGTGGGAAAGGTTCCCTGCGCCAGTCCGATGATTTGGACGTCTTTCTTGGTGCGAAACGAGGCGAAGGTGAGTTGCTCGACGTCGTTATCGGGATCGACGCCAATCCCGCGCAGCGAGGTTTCGAACTCCTTGAGCTGGTCGGGCAGCACGCGCGCCTTCAGGGCCAGCGCGGTGGGCGAATTCTTCAGCGCCCGGTAATCGACGGAGATGATCTGCTGGATGTCGGCGGGAATGACCACGCGCGCCGACGTGCCCAGCGGCATCGCCAGCAATGGCAATCCGGCCAGCAACAACAGGCAAAGGCAAATGACAATCCGCTTCATGCGACCTCTTGTGAATGGTTACGGGACCATCCCGATGGTGGCTTCCCTGCTTTTGGTAGGAACCCGGTTCTGCTCACATTGTAGCGGAAATTCGGGGCAGGCAGGTACGCGGTTTGGCTTAGAAGCGGTTAACGGTTTTCGGTGATCGGTAATCGGTTTTCGGCCGTCGGTAACAGGCTTGTTGGTCGGTCACAGGTTTGTTGTCGGTCACCGAACCGAACACCGTAAACCGATAACCGATAACCGAGATCCGGATGTATCCTAATCGGCTATGTCCACGCTGGTTGAGTGTGTACCGAACTTTTCGGAGGGCCGCGACAAGGCGAAGGTCGACGCCATCATCGAGGCCATGAAGGTCCCCGGAGTTTACCTGCTGGACCGGGAAATGGACGCCGACCACAACCGCTGCGTGATCACGCTGGTGGGCGACCGCGAGAACATCGGCGAGGCCGCCATTCGCGGCGTCGGCAAGGCGGCCGAACTCATTGATCTCACCAAACACAGGGGCGCGCACCCGCGCATGGGCGCCGCCGACGTTATTCCCTTCATTCCGATTGACGGGGTCACGCTGGAAGACTGCGTGGCCATCGCACGCAAGGTGGGCGAAGAAATCTGGCGGCGGTTCAAGATTCCCGTCTATCTCTATGAAGCAGCCGCGGCCCGGCCCGAGCGGCAGAACCTGGAGAACATCCGGCGCGGCCAGTTCGAGGGCATCCGCGACGAGATCGCGACCAATCCGGCGCGCAAGCCTGATTTCGGCGAGCCGCGCGTGCACCCGACAGCCGGCGCAACCGTGGTGGGCGCGCGCAAGTTCCTGATCGCTTACAACGTTTACCTCAACACGCCGGACGTGGAAATCGCGAAAAAAGTCGCCAAGGCGGTGCGCTATTCCAATGGCGGACTGCGCTACGTGAAGGGCATGGGGATTCCGGTGCGCGGGCTGGCGCAGGTTTCCATGAACCTGACCGACTTCGAGCAGACGCCGGTGGCGCGCGTTTTCGAGTATGTGAAGCGTGAGGCGGCGCGCTATGGCGTGCTGCCGGCGTTCACCGAAATCGTCGGGCTGATCCCGAAAAAGGCGCTGGAGGACGCGTCGGAGTGGTTCCTCCAGGTGGAGAACTTCGATTCGTCGCTGATCTTGGAAAACCGGCTGGCGGCGGTGATGGGCGGCAAGATGGCCGTCGGCGGGCTGCGCTCCGGCGTGGAACCGTTCGTCGAACAACTGGCGGCGCCTACCGCCACACCCGGCGGCGGAAGCGCGTCCGCTGCCGCAGGAGCGATGGCGGCGGCGCTGGCGCACATGGTGGCCGGCATGTCGCGCGGCAAGAAAAATTACCTCAAGCACGAGCGCGAGTTGAGCGAAGCCATCGCGCGCCTGTCGCAACTGCGCGAGGAGTTGAAAGCGGCGATTGATGCCGACGCAGCGTCGTACGACGCGGTGGTGAAGGCGTACAAACAGGCCAAGGATTCCGCCGGAAAAAATGGCGCGGTCAATGAAGCTCTACGGCAGGCAACGAACGTGCCGCTGGCGGTGGCGGAGAGCGCGCGCGAGGTAGGGCGGATTGCGGAGAGCCTGGGCACGATCACCAATCCGAGGATGGCGTCGGACTTGGCGGTGTCGAAAGCGCTGGCACGGGCGGCGATGGAGGGGGCGATCGCCAACGTCGAGATCAACCTGGAGTCATTGCAGGCGGAAGAGCCGATGTTCGCGGAAGAGGTGCGGGAAAAGGTGGCGGAGTTGAAGGCTTAGGCTCCAGGCTCCAGGCTCCAGGCTGCAGGCATTCAGGGCGAACGGCATGGGTGGACACGAAGTAATTCTTTATTCCCGTAAAAGTTGTCATCTGTGCGAGGTGGTGAAGGAGTCGCTGGAGGGGCTGACCCATCGCGCTCAGTTCACCTGGCGCGAGGTGGACATTGACCAGGATGAAGCGTTGCGGCAGAAATATAACGACCAAGTGCCGGTGGTGTTCATCAATGGGCGGAAGGCGTTCAAGTACAGCATGGATGAAGAGGAGTTTTTGAGGAAGCTGGCGGCGCGGTGACTCCCTTATTTCGTAATTTCGTGAGTTGGTAATTTTGTAATTTGCTGATCCGGTGCGGCTCGCGCAAGCTACAAGTTTGGATTCAATTACGAAATTACTAAATTACTAAATTACGAAATCGCAAATGTCGTCTCCATCACGAGTGAATCCTCTACGGCTGCGCACCGAACTCTACGCCGATCCGGCGGGCGTGTTCGTGCACGATGCCATCCTGAGCGCGTGCCGCAAATACGCCGCTAAAACGGTGTTCATTGACACGTCGTACACGGCGGCGCGGCGGATTTCCTACGGCGAGTACGGCGAGACGGTGGAGAGGCTGGCGCGCGGCCTGGTGGCGGCGGGAGTGAAGCCGGGGGATCGCGTCGGCATTTTTCTGCCGAATTCCTGGGAGTTCGCCGCGACCTATCATGCGACGACGCTGGCGGGCGCGACACCGTCGCCGCTGAATCCCAGCTACAAAGAGCGCGAGGTCCGCTACCAACTGGAGAATTCCGGCGCCAGGGTCCTGGTGACCGACGGCGCGCTGATCGCGGACTTGAACCTCGGGGGGCTGCCGGACCTGGCGCGGGTGTACACCACGCGCAACGCGGCGGCGGGCGCGAGCGAATTTTCCGAGCTGCTGCGGCCGGTCACGGCGCCGCTGCCTTCGCCGGAGAAGCCGCCGGAGTTAACGCTGGCCGCGCTTCCCTTCTCCAGCGGCACCACCGGCCTGCCCAAAGGCGTCATGCTCACGCATTCCAACCTGGTGACGAACGTCTACCAACTGATCGGTCCGGGGGCGGCGCCGTTCACCGGGCAGGAAATCGGGCTGTGTTTCCTGCCGCTGTACCACATCTATGGGCTGAACGTGGTGCTGAACCCGTGCCTGATGCTGGGTTGCACGGTGGCGCTGATGCCGCGCTTCGATCCGGTGCGCGCCATGCAGTTGATCGCCGAGGAAGGAATCACGTTCATGCCGCTGGTACCGCCGGTGCTGAACATTTTCTGCCAGGCGGCGGAGCGCGGGGAGTTTCCACGCGAACACCGCATCAAGTGGGTGAAATCGGGCGCGGCGCCGCTGGCGCCGGAACTGGCGAAGCGCTTCACCTCGCTCACCGGGGTGAAGATCGCGCAGGGATACGGCATGACCGAGGCGTCGCCGGTGACGCACGTCGGATTCGAGCACGGGCCGCTGTACAACCCCACTTCCATCGGACAGCCCGTGGCGCTCACCGATTGCCGGCTGATCGGCGAATTGGAAACCGAAGTCGGCGCCGGTGAGATCGGCGAATTGGCGATGCGCGGGCCGCAATTCATGCTGGGATATTGGAACTCCCCGGAATCAACCGCGGACGTGCTGCGCGACGGGTGGTATTACTCCGGCGACGTGGCGCGCATGGACGAGCAGGGCCTGTATTACATCGTGGACCGGCGCAAAGAGATGATCAAGTACAAGGGATTTCCGGTGGCGCCGGCGGAGGTGGAGAGCGTGCTGCTGGAGCATCCGGCGGTGCGCGATTGCGGCGTGGTCGGCAAGAAAGACGATGCGGCGGGCGAGATACCCTGCGCGTTTATCGTGCTGCGGGAAGGATTCCCGTCCACCGAGAAGACGCAAGCAGAAATCTGCAGCTACGTGGGCGAGCGCCTGACCGGCTACAAGCAGCCGCGCGAGGTGCGCTTCGTCACCGCGATTCCGCGCAACCCCTCGGGGAAAATCTTGCGGAGAGAACTCAGGAAGTTTTTGTGAAGCGAGTACCTGGTACCTAAAGCTGGTTTCAAAAGTCGGCCAGGGCGTCGGAGATTAATCCCTCAGGGGCTAAAGCCCAGTATTCTTGGGGGCTCGGTGGCACGGCTCCTTCGACTTCGCTCAGGACAGGTTCCGCCGTGCCCTTCCCAAGAACGACAGTATTCTGGGCTGCCCAGTACTGGGTACCAGGTACTACGTACTCGCAACTATTTCGGTTTCTCTTCCGGCTTTGTTTCTTCCTGCTTCGGCTTGTCCTCGTAGATTGAGTACTGGCCCTGCGGGCGTTTCAGCTTGATGGTGATTTCCTGGTTCGACTGGTTGATGTCGAAATCCTCGCCGTAGGTCTGAAACCCGCGCACCAGCACCTGCACGCGTAACTTACCGAAGGGCGCGCCTTCGAAGCTCGCCTTGCCGTCCGGATCGGTCTTGAGTTGGTAGCCGGAGTGCTTCTGGCGGCCGTCCTTGGCAACCGGGTGCAGCACAATCGAAGCGTTGCGGATGGGCTTGCCGTTGTCCGCCCTCACCACCAGAAAATTCAGGGTTGCATACTTGTCGTCTGCGTGGAGCGCGAGGGCACACAACAGTGCAGCGATGAGCGCGAACCGTTTCATGGTGGCTCTATTGTAAAGCTATCGGCTATCAGCTCTCAGCTGTCAGCTATCAGCCAGGAGGCTGTTCGGGTGGGCAGGACCAGCAACGATGTACGACTGATTCTGCGGCACCCGATTGCGCGTGGTTTAGCTGAAGGCTGATAGCTGATAGCTGACAGCTATTTTTTTACCGCGATGCCATTCATCTCGAAGTGTCCGCCGCGCAACAGCGGGCCGGAACCGATGAAGGCGCGCGCCGGGTACTCCTTTCCGAAATAAGTTTTGTAGACGTCGTTGAATTTTCCATAGAGCGAGAGGTCGGGACAAAAGACCTGGACGAAGACGAGGTCGTCCATGGTCATGCCGGTCTCGGCGAGCACCGCCTTGAAGCCGTCGAGCAGGATGCGGACCTCCTGCTCGATGTCGTCGGGCGGCTTGCCGGTTTTGGGATCGACGCCGATGCGGCCGGCGATGTAAAGCGTATTGCCGACAAGCACAGCGTCGCTGAAGGGCGCCTGTACCGGCTTGGGCAAATTGATGTAGCGCGATTGCGCTCCGGCCTTCTTGGGCGCGGCTTGCGCGGAAAGGCTGGCGGTCGCGAGAACGATCATGGTGATCAGCACACAGATTGTTTTCATGGGGCGCTCCAGTTGTAAGCAATTAGCGATTAGCGATTAGCAAGAGCTGACTTCGAGTGTCGCACCGACGCCCCGGCGTGCAACAGCTAATTGCTAAAGTTGGTTTCAAAAGTCGGTCAGGGCGTCGAAGGTTAATCCCTCAGGGGCTAAAGCCCAGTATTCTTGGGGGCTCGGCGGCACGGCTGAAGCCGTGCCCTTCCCAAGAACGACTTCTGAAACCAGTTCTAATTGCTAATTACTGCCTTTCCCGCCGACATCTTACGACATAGCGGGATGGTATGCTTCCGGCAATGGCGTCGCCGAAGGAAGTGGAGATCAAGTTCGCGCTCGATGACCTGCGCGCCATCGAGCGCAAGCTGCGCGCGCTGCGCTTCCGCCGCGAGACTCCGCGCACCCGCGAAATCAATACTCTGTACGACCTGCCGGGCGCGGTTCTGCGCCAGCGCGGCGAACTGCTGCGGCTGCGCAATTACGGCGACGGATGGACGCTGACGCACAAGGCACCCGGGCGCGCCGGGCGTCACAAATCGCGCGTCGAGACCGAAACCGCGGTCGAAAACGGCGAGCGCATGCACGGGATCCTGACCGCACTCGGGTTCGCGCCCAGCTTTCGCTATGAGAAATTCCGCATTGAATGGAGCGACGGCACCGGACACGTGGTGCTGGACGAGACGCCCATCGGCAATTACGGCGAGATCGAGGGACCGCCGCGCTGGATCGACCGAACGGCGCGCGCGCTCGGGATTGCGCCCTCACAGTACATTACCGACTCTTACGCACAAATGTTTGCCGATTGGAAGACGCGCACCGGCAGTCGGGCGCAGGAGATGACGTTTAAGGCCATCCGGTAATTCGCTAAACTTTCAGCGGTGAAAACCCACATCTGCCAAATTCGGGCAGATGTGGGGCACCAACGCTCCAACTTCATCGCGAAAAGAAAAGCCCGGCCGACGGCGGCCGGGCTGCATGTTTCAAGCTGAAACTCTCAACTGACAACAACTGAAACTGAAACTGGAAACTGCAACTACGTTCCCTCGCTCCAGCTCGCCAGGTACTCTTCCTGCTCGGGAGTGAGGCGATCGATCTTGATGCCGACGGATTCCAGCTTCAGCTTGGCAACGCGCTTGTCGAGATCGGCCGGAACCGCGTACACCTTCTTCTCCAGGGAATTACGGTTCTTCACCAGGTAATCCACGGAGAGCGCCTGGTCGGCGAAGCTCATGTCCATCACCGAAGCGGGGTGTCCCTCGGCGGCGGCCAGGTTGATGAGCCGGCCTTCTCCCAGCAGGTTGATCTTGCGGCCGTCCTTCAGCGAGTACTCCTCGATGAAGTTGCGCGTGGTGCGCTTGGACGACGACATCTTTTCCAGCGCCGGGATATCGATCTCGACGTTGAAGTGTCCGGAGTTGCTGATGATGGCGCCGTCCTTCATCTGCTCGAAGTGCTCGCCGCGGAGGACGCTCTTGTTTCCGGTAACGGTGCAGAAGACGTCGCCGATCTTGGCCGCTTCCGACATCGACATGACGCGGAATCCGTCCATCATGGCTTCCAGCGCGCGGGTGGCATCCACCTCGGTGACAATGACCTCGGCGCCCTGGCCACGCGCGCGGCTGGCCAAGCCGCGTCCGCACCAGCCGTAGCCGGCGACCACGAACTTGGATCCTGCGAGCAGGAAATTGGTGGCGCGGATGATGCCGTCGATGGTGGACTGCCCGGTGCCATAGCGGTTGTCAAACAGGTGTTTGGTGTCGGCGTCGTTGACGGCGATGATCGGATAGGCGAGCACGCCTTCCTTGGCCATGGCGCGCAGGCGAATGACGCCGGTGGTGGTCTCCTCGGTGCCGCCGAAGATGCCTGCGAGGACATCCTTGCGCTTGGTGAGCGCGATGGTCACCAGGTCGGCGCCGTCATCCATGGTGAGGTGCGGCTTATGGTCGAGCGCCGCCATGATGTGCTGGTAATAGGTCTGGTTGTCCTCGCCCTTGATGGCGAAGACGGGAACGCCGTAGTCGCGCACCAGGCAGGCGGCGACGTCGTCCTGGGTGGAGAGCGGGTTGGAAGCGCACAGCACCACTTCCGCGCCGCCGTCGCGCAGCGTAATCGCCAGGTTCGCCGTTTCCGCGGTCACGTGCAGGCAGGCGGAAATGCGCACGCCCTTGAGCGGCTGCCCCTTGATGAAATCCTTGCGGATGATTTGCAGGACCTTCATCGACTGGTTGGCCCAGTCAATGCGCTTCTTGCCGAGATCGGCCAGTTCCATGTTTTTGACGTCGCAGGCGGCGTTAGCAGGTGTAGTCGACATAGTCTCCTGAAGAGTTTCAGTTTCGAGTTTCAGTTTCAGGTTGCAAAGCTGCAAAACAGTTTCAGTTTCGAGTCGCTGAAACTCGAAACTGAAACTGAAACCTGTTTTTATTTCTTAATGGCGTGGATCGCCCCGTGGGACGCGCCGGCGGCCTGCTCGCGCAGCGCCTTCGCTTTGTCCGTCGCTTCCCAGGTAAAGTCCTTGTCGTCGCGCCCGAAGTGCCCGTAGGCGGCCGTCTTGCGGTAAATGGGACGGCGCAGCTTGAGCGACTCGATGATTCCACGCGGCGTCAACTGGAAGTTGGCGCGCACCAGTTCCTGCAGCTTCTCATGCGCAACCTTACCGGTGCCGAAGGTATCCACCAACACGCTGACCGGCTCGGCGACGCCGATGGCGTAGGCGAGTTGGACTTCGCAACGGTCGGCCAACCCGGCGGCCACGATGTTCTTGGCAATGTAGCGCGCCATGTAGGCAGCGGAGCGGTCCACCTTGGTCGGGTCCTTGCCGCTGAAGGCGCCGCCGCCGTGACGTCCCATGCCGCCGTAGGTGTCCACGATAATCTTGCGCCCGGTCAGACCGGTGTCGCCCATCGGTCCGCCGATCACGAAGCGCCCGGTGGGATTGATGTGGTACTTGGTGTCGGCATCGAGCAGTTCGGCGGGAATGGTGGCCTGGATCACGTGCTTCAGAATGTCGGCGCGCAGTTCTTCATTGGTCACGTTCTCCGCGTGCTGCGTGGAGAGGACGACCGCGTCCACCCGCACCGGCCGGTGGTGATCGTCATACTCAACCGTAACCTGCGATTTGCCGTCGGGGCGCAGATAAGGCAGGGTGCCCTTTTTGCGTACTTCGGAAAGTTTGCGGCAAAGCTTGTGGGCGAGCGAGATGGCGAGAGGCATCAGTTCGGGGGTTTCGTTGGTGGCGTAGCCGAACATCATGCCCTGGTCGCCGGCGCCGCCGGTGTCCACGCCCATGGCGATATCGCCCGACTGCTTGTTGATGCTGGAAATCACCGCGCAGGTGTTGGAATCGAATCCATAGAGGGCATTGTCGTAGCCGATAGAGGCCACCACGCCGCGCACCAGCGACTGGAAATCCACGTAGGCCTTGGTGGTAATCTCGCCGGCAATGACCACCAGGCCGGTGGCGGTGAGGGTCTCGCAGGCCACGCGGCTGTGGGGGTCCTGTTCAATACAGGCGTCGAGGATGGCGTCGGAAATCTGGTCGGCCATCTTGTCCGGATGGCCTTCGGTGACCGATTCCGAGGTAAACAAAAAACGATTCTTGGTCGACAAGCGAACCTCCTGCTGGTGTTAGGCGCTACGGGCGGGAACGTACCGCAGGAACTGAATTTTACTCCTATCAAAGTAGCAGAGCGCTCCTGTGGCCGCAACGCTTTTTGCGTTCGGGGAACGCATCCATTAACGCACCCGGTGACGGAGTTACGCACGATTTCCACAGTAAATGGTTGGTTTTAAGCGGTGAAAGGCAAGCCAGGAGCCGGATGATTACTGTCGTAACCCGGCGGAGGTGAATTCCATGGTCTTGACTTTGCCGTCCGGGCTCAGGGGTGGCACCAGCTTGTCGTTGTAGAACAACTCGATGCCGGCGGAGTTGCCGCTCTTGACCACGACACTTTGCTGCGCGTGGACGGACTTCTCGGATTCCTTCGGCAACACGGCCGACATCACCGGCTTGCCGTCGGCCACGATGGAAATCCAGGAATCTTCCTTGGCCTTCACCCGCACCACAAAACCGTCTATCGCCGGGGCCGCGTTCGTGCCCGGGCGTGACGCATCGGCAGCCGCTGCCGTCTTGGCTGCCGGCGGCGACGTTTGCTGCGCTGCCGCGCGCACATGAGGAAACTTCGGCAGACCGTTCCTGGTGTAATAACGCCAGCCGCTGAACAGCAAGACCGCGACCACCACGATCACCGCAATCGGGCCGAGCGGCAGGCGCAGGGGCTCGCTTTCCTCGACTTCGGGGAGGAAGATGTCGCGTTCCGGGGAGACAGAATTGGCGCCGGGTTCCTGGCGGGTGGTTTTGCCGGCGGCCTGGGCTTCGCCGAGCGCCTCCAGGTAATCGGCGACCGCCTGCTCTTCGTCGAGGCCGAGATAGCGCGCGTAGGCGCGCACGAATCCCTTGTTGAAGATACCGCCGGGTAGCTTGTCGAAATCCTGCTGCTCGAGGGCCCGCAGCGACCGGGTCCCGATCTTGGTCGCCTCGGCTATTTCTTCCAGCGTGATGCCGCGCATTTCGCGCTCGCGCTGCAGTCGATCACCAAACGATCCCACGAAAACATCCTCGAGTCAGGGAAACGGCCGCCCAAAATGGGTGGAGGAGAGCGCCGCCATCATAGGTTTGGCGCTTGGCAGTGTCAAAGAAAAAACCGTAAACTCGCACCTGGAAACGGCTTGCCTGCCTCCTTCCCGGGGAGAGGGGTCAGCGGGGTAACCGTTCTGGCGATTGAATGGCGGCCAATAAACCTTATAATGCGCCCAGCAATCTTACCGGCGCCGGAACCCACCTTATGAACGAGGCTGCTGCCACCGACCGCAAACGGCATGTGCAGGAGCTTTCCATCTTCCATGAAGTCGCCAAGGCCCTGACCTCCTCGCTCAATCTGGATTCCATCCTGCAAACCATCATGGAGAAAGTGGCGGAGTACTTCCGCCCCGACACCTGGTCGCTGCTGATGGTGGACGAGCCCGCCGACGAACTCTACTTCGCCATCGCCGTGGGCGACGCCGCCGACGCGCTGCGCACCGTGCGCCTGAAGATGGGCGAGGGCATCGCCGGATGGGTGGCCAAGCACGGTGAGCCGCTCATCGTGCCCGACGTTTATACCGACCCGCGATTCGCCAAGCGCATCGACGAAATGACCAAGTGGCAGACGCGCTCCATCATCTGCATCCCGCTGAAGGCCAAACACCGCGTGCTGGCGGTGATCCAGCTCATCAATGTGCCCATGTCGAGCTTCAGCGACAGCGAAATGTTTTTCCTGCGCGCCATCTGCGACTACGCCGCCATCGCCATTGATAACGCGCGCGCCGTGGAGAGAATTCAAGAGCTCACCATTACCGACGACTGCACCGGCCTGTACAACGCGCGTCATCTCTACAAGACGCTGGAATCCGAGGTCTATCGCTCGGCGCGCTTCGGCTACGAGTTCACCGTCCTGTTTATTGACCTGGACCATTTCAAGCAGGTCAACGACACGCACGGACACCTGGTGGGAAGCAAGCTGCTGGCGGAAGTCGGCTACACCATCAAGAGCCACTTGCGCCTGATTGACTACGCGTTCCGCTACGGCGGCGACGAGTTCGTCGTGCTGCTGCCGCAGACGGGGAAGGATTCCGGGCTGATCGTCGCCCGCCGCCTGCTCGATTCATTCCGCAAGAGCAAGTTGCTGAAAGAAGAAAGCTTGAACCTCAACGTGCGCGCCTCGATCGGCGTGGCCTCCTATCCGGAAGACGCCAAGAGCGCGCACGAAATCATCCGCCAGGCCGACGAGATGATGTACGAGGTCAAGAACACCAGCCGCGACAACATCGCCGTCGCCCAGCACGGCATGCTGAAGTAAATCCATTTGTATTGCTGTTGAATGCGATTATCCCGGCTTCTTGTGGATCGCTGGTTTCTTCGCCGGTGCCGGCGTCGCCTTTTTCGCGGGCTCGCGGTCCTTCTTCACTTGCTCGGCGAGTTTGTCCGCCTCCTTCTCGAAGGCAGCCATAACGGCATTGACGCCCATCTGGTCGCCATCGGCCGCCAGCGGCGCCTGCTTCAGCTCCGGCTGCGGTTTGCCGACGCGATACAGGGTGATCGCGAGCAACGCCTGGTACTTGGTCTTATCCAGCGAAACGCCGCGTAGCGCAGCGGGCAACACAACGCCGCCTGAGTCCGGATCTTTCACCTGGCTGGCGTCGGTGTAGAGGATGTAATCGCAGTCTTTCGACTTAGCTTCGGCGGCAATGGACGGATCGCTGTCGGCATCGAGCGGAACCGCCTCCATCTGCCGCAGGGTGACCTCGCTCATCAGGTTGATGCGGAGATTTTCGATGGGTAGATTCTGCTCGCTCTTGTCGTTGATCTTCACCACGCCGACGCGCACTACGCCGCTGGATTTGGCGGCGACAGCAGGAGCGGGTGGCTCTGCGGGTGCTGGAGGCGGCGGCGGTTCAGGCTCGGAAGCCGGTTCCGGAGCAGCCGCTGCCGCAGGCGGCATCGGACGTCCGCCCATCATGCCCGCGGCCATGCCGCTGATGTTCAGCAACTCCTGGTAGCTGCTGACAACCTTGCATCCTGCCGGCATTTCGAACAGCGATGCATCGAGCGGAGCGTTGGCCAGTTCGACCACTTCCGAGACGGTGGTAAAGCTGTGTCCCTCGGCTTGCATGGTGGTCGTCACCTTCAAAGGATAACCGGGAAAGCCACCGCCGGTGCGCTTGAAGCGCACCGTGTCCTGGCAGGCGGAACGGCCGCCGGCGCCGGAAGGCGGAGGCATCGCGCCCATGGAGCAGGAGAGAGCGGGCGCGATGTCGGCGTACCAGCCGTCGGTCTCAGTATGCAGGCTGGTCTTGGAACAGGCGTCGGCGCTGGATTCGGCGTTCATCGTGCTCTTGATATGGCGCGCGGTGAGCCCTAACATCTTCTGCCGCTCGCCGGTGTCGACCGTGTTGATGTTGAAAGTGATGGTGCCGCCTTTGCGGCTGGAACCGCCGGCAGCCGGAGCGGCGGTGGCTTCGGCCCCCGATTCTTGGCCCACCGGCATCACCATGCAGGTGTTGGCCTGCGGGTTGATGGTGATGATGCGCTTCTGGTCACACTGGATCAGGGTCACCAGACCGGGGCCCATGCCCATGCTCGCCGCCTCGGTGCGCTCGCGGGCGCCCTTGATGTACACCGTGCTTTCCGTGCCGTGGCCCATCACGGTGTTGCGAGTTTTGATCTTGGTGTCGGCCGCAGCCGATAGTGAGAACAGGATCAGGACGGCGAATGCCAGGAACTGCCGGTTGCGCATTGGGACCTCCAAGATGCCAGACACGCCTGAAGATTCGGACCGTTGGAACGGAGGAGATTGTAATCAAGAATGGTCGATTTGATCAGTGATTCATCGAAGGCACGGTCGCGAACAGTTCGTCGGCTCGCACTGCCTGCACCTGCGCAGCCACCCACTGGTTCGCCGCATGCCGCCCCGCCAGCCGCAACTTCAGATAATTGTCGGTGAGCGCTTCGGTGGAATGATGGTCGCCAACGCTGAGCGTGATCGCCGGCAACTCGCGCCCGACAAACGAATTCATGAACGCGCGCTTCTTTTCCGCCGCCAGTGCGCGCAGGATGCGATTGCGCTCGCGCGCCACCTGCACCGGCACCTGGCTGGGCATGACAGCCGAGCGCGTCCCCGGCCGCGACGAATAGGTGAACACGTGCAGATACGTCAGCGGCAATTCTTCGATCATGCGCCGCGTTTCCTCAAAATCCGCCTCGGTCTCGCCGGGGAAGCCGACCATCACGTCTGCCCCAATGGCCGCCGCCGGCATGGCCTGGCGAATGCGGCGAATCTTTTCGGCGTAATGCCACGGCCGGTACTTGCGGTGCATGGCGCGTAGCACGCGGTCGCTGCCTGACTGCATGGGCACGTGCGCGTGCTTGGCAATGCGCTCGCATCCGGCGGCCAGTTCGATCAGCTCCTGCGTCCAGTCCATCGGTTCCACCGAGCTGAGGCGCAGCTTTTCCAACTCGGTGCGCTCCATGATGGCGCGCACCAGGTTGACGAAGCGGTCAGGCTTGGCGAAATCCCGGCCCCAGCGCCCCAGATTGATGCCGGAGATCACCACCTCGCGAAACCCGCCGGCCACCAAAGCGCCGACTTGCGCCAGAACTTCGGCCATGGGCAGCGAGCGGCTGGCGCCGCGCACCGACGGAATAATGCAGAACGAGCAGCGGTTGTCGCAGCCGTCTTGCACCTTCAAATTCGGCCGCGTCTTATCCGCGCCGCCATCGAACACCGGCGCTGCCAGCAATTCGGTGTGCGCGAAGATGTCGCCAACGATGATTTGCGCCGGTAATGCAGCGCGGCCGAGGCGGGCCGGTGAAATCGTCGCTATCGGAACGAATCCTTCCCCGCCGCACAACACGTCTCCCACCTGCTGTTTATGGGAGTTCCCGATCACCCACTGGACGCCGGGCAGCGCCGCCAACTCCTGGGGCGCGCGCTGCGCGTAGCAGCCGGTGACAAGAATTTTGCATTCCGGATTGCCGCGATGAATGCGGCGGATGGTGGCGCGCACGTCCTGGTCCGCCGACGCGGTTACGGTGCAGGTGTTAAGCACAACCACCTGCGCCTCCTCGGGCTGCGGGGCGCGCTCCAATCCCCGCTCTCGAAGCTGGCGTTCGATGGCGGCCCCGTCGGCTTGGGTCGCGCGACAGCCGAAGTTTTCCACATAGAAGCTCGACACGAGTGCTATTATACGCACAAGTTTTCGCGCTAAATTTGCGGGCATCCGCCGGCAATTAACGCCGGCATTTGGCGCATCGCAACGCTTCTGCAAGCCGGACCGTGGGGGTCAATTCGATGAAGCGCCGCATCCTTCTGGTGGATGACGAACTCGCAATTCTGCTCACCCTCAAGGCCGTTCTCGAGATGAACGGCTTCGAAGTGGAAACCGCCGCGAGCGGACGCGAAGCGCTGCAGAAGCTGGACGCAGGCGTCTTCCACATGGTGATCACCGACATGCGCCTGGAGACCGAAACCACCGGCTACGACGTCATCCGCGCGGCCAAACAGAAACCCTACAATCCCGCCACCTCCATCCTGACCGCGTACCCGTCGCTGGGCAGCGACTGGAAGAGCAAGGGGGCGCAATCTCTGCTGGTCAAGCCGGTAAACACCCAGGACCTGCTTCGCCAGATCGAAGCGCTGCTGATCGCGCACGAAGACCAGAAACGCAGCGCCGCCGTCGCCACCAACAAAGCCGCTTCCGCCTCGCGTCCCACGCGCCACGAAGGCAAGAGGGCGGGATAAGCCGGCGTAAATTTTTCCGGGAAAAATTGGCTGGGGGAGGGAAAGACCGGCCACCACCACGCACGGGCACACCTTTGCCCTTTCGGACACACAGGTATGTTGTCCTACTTAAGTGGCCCGGTCAGAGACTGGTCAGAAAGTCAGGCGCTTGCGGCCGAACTTCGTTTTGACGACTGGAAACACTCCCGGCAAAATACCGGGCGTCCCTGCGTCGGCTTAAAAGGCACCGTGGTTTCTTTTCCGCATTGCGAACAGACGGTCCTGGTCTCCACCTTGGGATAACTGCCGGGGGTGGCGGTCCCCAGCATACTGGCGCGCTTTGCTTTGCACGGCTTGCAACGCTTGGGCTCGTTTTTGAACTGTTTGTCGTGGAAGAATAGCTGCTCCCCCGCGGTAAACACGAACTCGGCGCCGCAGTCGATGCATTTCAAGACCTTGTCCTGGAATTCCATCGAACCTTGCTCCCTTCAGAGTCCCTATCCCGCGCCCTGCTTGCGCGAAACAGGATCAGCCCTTGGTCCCACCCACGAGCTTGCTGACTTCCACGTGGGTCCTTGCCGGAGTCGCCCGTTGCGGCGGCCCCTACTACCCAACGAATGATGCCAGTGCTGAATATGAATGCGACGAAACGCCTCCCGCAATGACGCGGCGGGTTATAAAAAGAACGGGCCGCCAGGGGGGACACTGCGGCCCGCGTTACTCGGTTAGTCTTGCTCCTTGCGCGCTTTTTTCCGGCTGCGTTTGCGTGCCAACGCTTCCTTCGCGCGTTTTTTCTCGCCCGGCTTGAGGTAAAAGGAGTGCCGCTTGACCTCCTTGATGATGTCCTCTTGCTGGACCTTGCGCTTGAATCTGCGCAGGGCGTTTTCTAACGATTCGCCTTCTTGCAAGCGTACTTCCGCCAAATCCGAAACACCCCCCAACCAGCCCAGTTGGACCAAGGTAGTTATCCCAAGCTTTTGGTGTCAAAGTCAAGCACCATTTGAAGTTAGCGGTTCAAAATGAAACAAAAGGAAGCGATTAGCGATTAGCCATTAGCCATTAGCAACACCCGGAGCGACCGACGCTTTCCTCCCGTTAGAACAGCTGAGGCGACGCGCCAAGGAGGCCAACATACGTTGGACTTCCAAAACGCGCTTCTCTAATTCCTCGTAAGTTGTGGTTACAAGGAACTCGAGGTCCTTGGCGAGCAGCAAGTGATATTCCAATTCACGGGCTGAACCCGAGGCAATCTGCACAAAACGACCCAGTTCTCCGTCGCTGTCCTTGCCGCAACCTTCCGCCAAGTTGGCAGCAATGGATGCGCTACACCGCCGAACTTGCGATGTGAGCCCATACAGTTCTTCACGCGGAAACCGCGCCGTGGCCGCATAGCATGCCAGCGTCAACCGATGCGCCTTTTCCCAAACCACCAATCGCCGGAAATCCTTCATCACAGCCTCCCGCTCGGTCTGTACGACTCATTGCAAATCGCTAATTGCTAATCGCTAGAAGCTTATCCTCACCCCAAACTGCACCTGCCGCGGAGCATAGGCACTGGCAGGCGACAAGAATCCCTGCGACGCCCGAAACGAAGCTGGATACTGCTTCGCTCCCACGGTGACGTCGCCGAGGACAAAACTGGCCGCCGTATTGGAGAACCCATCATCGGAAATGTCCACCCGCCGGTTGGCCCGGTTCAACAGATTGAAGCTCTCCGCCAGGAACTGCAGCTTCCAGCGATCGCGCACCAGGAACAGGCGCGCCACCCGCAAATCCGTGGTGGCGTAATCCGGGCCGGTAAACGCGTTGCGGCGATACCCGGGCAGGCGATCGTTGTAGGAGTTGCCGTCGGCATTGGCGTCGCCGACAATGCGGGCGCTCAGCGGCCTGCCGCTGCCGATGGTGACTACGCCGGCGAACCGCCAGTCGTTCAACAACCAGCGCAGCGCGGGGCGGTCGCGATGAAACGGCTTCGGCTCCGCCGTCCACGCCGCGACGAAGCGGTGGCGCTGGTCGGTGGTGCTCGGCCCCCATTCCAGGTGAGGCAGGTAGGAGTTCTGAACCGTCACCGGCCGGCCCACCACCAGCGCGTCCTGGCCGTCATCCATGGCGCGCGCCCAGGTGTACGCCAGCCGTATTCCGAAGCCGTGGTGCATGCGCCGCCGCAGCGAAATCGTCAGCCCGTGATAGACGCTGGTGGCGCTGCTTTCGAAGACATTCACCGAACCCAACTGCGGCGTCGGGCGCTGCACATCGCCGAGACACGGCGGGAAGGGGCAGCTCAGAGAGCGGGTTGTGTCCCAGGTGGCAAAGGAATCCACGGTGTAGTAGCCGAGCAGGTTTGCGCCCGACTGGTCATACACCGGATAGGTGACCGGCGTGGGCGGGGGCAGGTTGACGTCGCGCGCGCGGATCAGGTGCATGCCGTGCACGTACAGGTAACTCACGCCGACAGCGGTGCGCGTCCCGATCTCCTTCTCCACGCTGAGGCTGGTCTGCTGCACCACCGGGGTCTGGAAATCGTGCGCGAAGGCCGACACCTCGGTCGTCATGTAGCTGAGCAGCTCCGGTGGCGGCGCGCAAACCGTGGCCGTGGTGGCGCACGAAACCAGCGGGTTTGGAAACGTCGGGAACAGCGGCCGGTCCTCCTGGCGCGCGTTGCTCAGCATCAGGTTCATCCGCCGGGCGCCGTTCTCCGTCTCCACCGCCGAGGTGTACATCGAGGGAATGCGGGTGTAGAACAGCCCGTACCCGCCGCGGATCACCAGCGGACGCCGCTCGCCGATGGAGTATGCGAACCCCACCCGCGGCGCCACGTTGTTGCGGTCCACCGGCACGCGGCCGGAATCCCGGAAGTAGTAATTGGAGACCAGATTGTCGGTGCGGAACGCCTGGAAATCGTAGCGCACGCCCAGCGTGAGCCCGAAGTGCTCGGTGACGCGGATGGTGTCCTGCGCAAAGGCGGCGTACTCCTTGGTATCGGGATGCGAAACCGCCGTGCCGAAATTCTGAATGTAGTAATGCGGCACCATGTGGGCGTACGCGCGCAGCGGCGTGATCTTCATCCCGTAGGTCTCTGGCGCAAACGTCCACGGGTCCACGGTCACGTCGTCGAAGATGTACTCTCCGCCGAACAGCGACGGGAAAAAGTTGTAAATCCAGGTGCCGATGAAATCGCCGCCGAACTTGAACGCGTGCCGCCGCCCGGATAACGCCAGCGTCTCGGCGGCATGCAGGCGGTGCTCGCGGGTTGAGCGCGGCAGGATGGAAGAGCGCCCGAATCCATCGACGGCGCTGTAAATGCGGGTCAGCGGAAAAGCCGAATTGGGGTACGACTGCTGCAGGTCGCGCGAAAACTGCAGCCGTAAATGGCTGGTAAGGTTGTGGGTGAGGCCGCTGGCCAGAGTGGCCGAGGCGGTCTCGGTTCGCACGTCCTCTTCGCCATTTTCGCTGAGCGCATAGGTGGTGATCGGGCTGGCGGGATCGAAGAAGACGTTGTTCGAGCCGTAATAGCGCGAGGTGTTGACGCGCGCGCTCAGGTGATGGCGCGGCGTGATGGCCACGTCCAGCTTGGCGAAGGCGGTGTTGCCCAGCAGCCGCGAACGGAACTCGCCGCCCATCTTCGACAGCGCCGCGGCGGTCGCCATCACCAGCGGGTAGTCGCTGTACTCGAAGTCGTTCAGCGTCGGCATCAGCACCGGGTAGCCGTTCAGGAAGTGCACCACGGTCGGCACCTGGAAGACGTGCTGGTCAAAGCCGGCAAAGAAAAACGCGCGGTTTTTCTTGATCGGGCCGCTGAGGGTTCCGCCGAACTGGTGCTGGCGGTCCCGCGGCTTGAAGCCGACGTAATCCGGGCTGGCATTGAAGGCGCTGTCGCGCAGGTAATAGAACCCGGTACCGTGAAAGTGATTGGAGCCGCTGCGCGTGACCACGTTGATCACCGCTCCGCCAGCCCGTCCCAGCTCCGCGCCGTAGGTGTTCGATGAAACCCGGAACTCCTGCACCACCTCGTTGCTGAACTGGTAGGGCGCGCGATAGCGGCCTCGCGCCTGCGCGAAGAAGGCGTTGTTGTTGTCGGCGCCGTCCACCAGGTAGCTGGAGTACACGCCGCGCACCCCGCCATAGGCCAGATCGCCATTGGTTGCCGAGGTGAGCGAGCGCGGGTCGGTCGTCATGTTCGGCGTCAGCAGCGCCAGATCGGCAAAGCGCCGCCCATTCAGCGGCAGGTCGGAGATTTCTTCTTGATTAATGACGGTGGAGATGGCGCTGGTCTCGACCGCGACCATGCCCGCCTCGCCCGCCACTTCCACGGTTTGTTGCGCGGTGGACAGCCGCAGCCGCAGCGTGAGTTCGACCGTGTCCCCGACCTCCACCTGCGCGGCCCGCTCCAGCGGCGCCATCCCCGGGGCTTCTACCCGTACGGTGTATTCTCCGGGCGTGAGCAAGGACACGCTGAAGCTGCCTTCGTCGTTGGTGGTGGTGGCGCGCGTCAGCCCCTGTGCCGTCTCGGTTACGAGCACCTTGGCGCCCGCCACTCGCGCCCCCGCCGCGTCTTCCACCATGCCGCGAATCGCCCCGGTGGCCGAGTCCTGCGCCGCGATGGCAGGGGTCAATAGAAGAAGGGAGATGGCGAGGCCGGCAAAAAGAACGATGGAGCGCGCTCGTCCTCGAGGGGACACAATCGGCGATGCCGATGGCCGAGCGCAACCTTGCGCCGCGTGCGTGCTGGATTGCGCCTCCGCCAACCTGTACTCCTGCTTGGCAACAGGCAGCTATAGCACGCGCGGCATGGCGGGGAGCCGAAATCGACTTTCCGATTTGGACCTATTCCCGAATTGGAATCAGGAGATCTTGAAGCGGGTTGGCGAGGTTCAACCGGCCGAGGCAAATTTCCAATCACAAATTCAAACTACCAATGGCTACGACGCGCTCGTCTCCCCGGACTGTTTCCGGCTGCTGGCGCAACCAGCGCGTCTGCGCCTCGGCGTCGCCGGACATATGTTCCACTTGTTCCTGCAACGCGCCGGACAACTGCCGCACCAGGTCGCCGTACAAGTGCAGCAACCGCCGGTCCTTCAAATGGCTCAGCGCAGCGCCGCTGGCGGCGCCCGCCAGGAATACTCCGAGACCGATCAACGTCTGGTCCATGGCTATGGTTGTACTGCGCCCACCTCTGCGGCCCAAGCGTTTCGCAGCATTTTTGGTAGTGCCTCCGTCCGTTTTGGTTCCCTTCCCAATCTGGATGACCGCGGAATTAGCCACAAGCAAAAGAACGGAATTAACCACAGAGGACACGAAGGACACGGAGGAAAACAAAACAGGAGAAGAAACAGCAAGAAAATTCCATGCCTTACCTCGGTGTTCTCTGTGTCCTCTGTGGTTAATTCCCCGGCTTGTGCTATGTTCTTTTCTTTCGCGCCATGATTCGAAGCTATAAAGGCATCACCCCGCGCGTCCCCGCCACCGCATTCGTGGACGATTCCGCCCAACTGATCGGCGACGTCACCCTGGGCGAGCACGCCTCGATCTGGATGAACACGGTGCTGCGCGGCGACGTGCACTACATCAAGGTCGGCGCCCACTCCAACGTCCAGGACAACAGCGTGCTGCACGGCATGAAGGAGGAGTGGCCGGTGGAACTCGGCGAGTGGGTCACGGTGGGCCACTCGGTCACGCTACACGGCTGCGTGATTGAAGACCGCTGCCTGATCGGCATGGGATCGATCATTCTGAACGGCGCGCGCATCGGTAAGGGCTCGATCATCGCCGCCGGCACGGTTATCCCCGAGGGCACCCACGTCGAACCCGGCTCGTTGTGGATGGGCGTCCCCGGCCGTTTCCGGAAGAAACTCGGGCACGACGACGAACAGACCATCATGGCGTATGCGAAACGATACCTGGAGTACAAGGAAAGCTATCTGCGGGAGAAGAAGTAGCTCGTAGTTAGGAGTTCGTAGTCAGGGCGTAAGCCCGAGCGGCTTTTGCCATCGACCATCGGCCATCGACCGTCGACCAACGACATGATCAAATCCGTCCGTGGAACCCGCGACCTGCTGCCGCCGGAAACGGCGCTGTGGAATTTTGTCGAGGCCGCCGCGCGCGACGTCTTCCAGGCCTACAACTTTCAGGAAATCCGCACGCCGATCCTAGAGGACCTGTCGTTGTTCCAGCGCTCCGTCGGCGAAGATACAGACATCGTTTCGAAAGAGATGTTCGCCTGGCAGGACCGCGGCCGCGCGGAGAGCGATAAGGGCCAGTGGCTGGCGCTGCGTCCTGAAAACACCGCCGGCACTGTGCGCGCCTACATCGAGCACAAGCTATGGGAGCGCCCCGGGGTGCAAAAGCTGTTCTACATCGGGCCGCAGTTTCGCCGCGAGCGCCCGCAGAAGGGCCGCTACCGCCAGTTCTACCAGATTGGGGCCGAGGCCATCGGGCCGCCCGCGGCGGGCAGCGAATCGCCCGCGCGCGACGCTGAAATCCTCGAGATGCTAGCCACGCTCCTGGACCGGCTTGGCATCCAGGATTGGACGCTACAACTGAATACCGTGGGCTGCGCCAACGACCGCCCGCGCTACCACGAAGCCCTGCGTGCGGCGCTTTCGCCCGTGGTGGCGCAAATGTGCGCCGACTGCCAGCGCCGCGAAGTAACCAACCCGCTGCGCGTCTTCGACTGCAAAGTCCCGGAAGACCAGCCCATCATCGCCAAGCTCCCCACTATCGGCGAATTTCTCGACGAGCCCTGCCGCGCGCATTTCGCCGAAGTCCAGCGCATCCTCACCGGGCTCAACGTCCCATTCGTGCTGAACGATCGGCTAGTCCGAGGCCTTGATTATTACGAAAAAACTGCTTTTGAGTTCACGCATGGGGCGCTGGGGGCGCAGAACGCGATCCTGGGCGGAGGAAGGTACGACGGATTGTCGGAGACGCTGGGGGGGCCGCGGGCGCCGGGGATCGGGTTCGCGATTGGCGAGGACCGGCTGATCCTGTCGCTGCGGGAGACCGCGGAAGCGCTGGCGAAGAAGCCGGATGCGTACATCGCGCCGCTCGGCGCGGGCATGAATGCCGAGGCGGCGAAACTGGCGCGTGAGCTGCGTCATCACGATCTGATCATCGAACTGGGCGATGAGAGCTTCCGGCTGAAGAAGTCGCTGGAGACGGCGAGCAAGATCGGCGCGCGCTACGTGGTGATCGTCGGAGAAAACGAGGTCAAGTCCGGCGCCTTCGCGCTGAAGAACCTTGCCACCGGCGAGCAGGTGACGGTGCCGCGGGGGGAACTGGTGGCTCGTATCACTGGCCACTGACCACTGCAACTTCACCCGTGTAGAATTGTTGATTCGCGAGAAAGTGGCGAATGCGCCTGCCGCTCGCGCGACAAACTCATGCTCGACTTTCTGGGAGATCTTCGACGGACTCACACCTGCGGCGCACTGCGCGCCAGCGAAGCCGGATCGCGCGCCGTGCTCATGGGATGGGTAAACCGCCGGCGCGACCTCGGCAACCTGATTTTCATTGACGTCCGCGACCGCACCGGGATGACGCAGGTGGTATTCGATCGCGAGCGCAGCCCGCGCCTGCACGACAAGGCGGCCTCGCTGCGCTCGGAGTTCGTGATCGCGGTGACCGGCAAGGTCGAGCAGCGCCACCCCGACACGGTGAACCGCAACATCGGGACCGGCGAGATCGAGGTGGTGGCGGAAGACCTGCTGCTACTGAACGAGTCGAAGAACCCGCCGTTCCTGCCCTCCGAGCCGACGCTGCCCAACGAGGAAGTGCGGCTCAAGTACCGCTACATTGACCTGCGGCGCGGAGCGATGCAGGCCAATATCGAGCTGCGGCACAAAGTCGCGCTCGCCATCCGGGAATATCTCGCCTCACGAGGTTTCCTGGAGATCGAAACGCCGTTCCTGACGCGCTCCACACCGGAGGGCGCGCGCGATTTCCTGGTGCCGAGCCGGGTGCAACCCGGTAGCTTCTACGCGCTGCCGCAATCGCCGCAATTGTTCAAGCAGATCCTGATGATCTCGGGCTTCGACCAGTATTTCCAGATCGTGCGCTGCTTCCGCGACGAGGATTTACGCGCCGACCGCCAACTGGAGTTCACGCAGGTGGATCTGGAGATGAGTTTCCCGCAGCAGGAGCGGGTGTTCGAGGTCACCGAGGGTTTTCTGAAGGCGGCGTTCGCGGCGGCGGGCGTGAATATCCCGACGCCGTTCCCGCAGATGACCTACGACCAGGCGATCCGCTTCTATGGCAGCGACAAGCCCGACCTGCGCCTGCCGCCGATGTACGAGGTGAGCCGCGCGCTGCCGGCGGAAATGATCGCGCAATTAAAGATCGCAGCGGACGCGCCGGTGATGGCAATCCGCATTCCCAAAGTCGGCGAGCTTTCCCGCAAAGAGCGCGACGAAATCAAGCCGCTGTTCGGCCAGCGCACGGATGCCAAGCTTTTCGAGGACTTCAAACGCCTGGAAAAATCGTGGCCGGAGGCAATGGAAAAAGTGCGGCACATCGCCGAGGCCGCGGCGGATGACCTGATCGTGCTGGTCGCGGGCCCCGAGCGCCCGGCGGAGCACAAGTCCGAAGGCGGGGTGAAACCGGAGGTCAAGCAGCATGATCGTCCGGTGTACACGGCGGCAGGCGGGCTGCGCCTGGCGCTGGGTCAGAAATATGCCGAGCGTCACAAGGCATACGCCGGCGCGCGCAAAGATGCCGCGTCGTACCAGTTCCTGTGGGTGACCGATTTTCCCATGTTCGAGTGGGACGAGGACGGCCAGCGCTGGGCCGCGGCGCACCATCCCTTCACCTCGCCGCACGAGCAGGACATGGATAAACTGGAGAGCGATCCGGCGTCGGTGCGCGCGCTGGCCTACGACGTGGTGCTCAACGGCACCGAGCTGGGCAGCGGGTCGATCCGAATTCACCGGCAGGACATCCAGCAGAAAATTTTCAAGGCGCTGGGCATGACGCCGGAAGAGGCGCAGGCGCGCTTCGGATTCTTTCTTGAGGCGCTGACCTACGGCACGCCGCCGCACGGCGGGATCGCACTGGGCCTGGACCGGATCGTGATGATCCTGGCGGGCGCGGATTCCCTGCGCGAAGTGATTCCCTTCCCCAAGACCGCCAGGGCGGTGGACCTGATGATGGACGCACCGACTCCGGTGAGCAATCAGCAGTTGCGCGAGCTGAGCATCGAGGTGAAGGCGAAGAAGGAAAGCGCGGGGGAGTAGGCGGCGAATTACACTACCTTAGTAGTAGTTACTGGCGACTAATACTACTTTAGTAGTATATGCGCTAGGGCAAGGGCCGTGTAAGCAGTGTTATCGGTTCGTCATTGCCCGCCTGCTGGGCTCCGACAGACGCCGGCGACTTGGTCGGCCTTGAGGGGTTCCAAGCGATCAATTTGTTGTCGTGCCTGCACCGGATCGGCAAGCTCGAGCGCTCCATTCTCACTGAACGGACCGGTCGTGCCGACGACCCGAAGGAAGTAGTCCCCGCCTGGCTTTACTTCGAGATCAACGCCGGTCTTGGTGTTATTCGAGGTAAATGTGTGTCGGCCCGCGGCGACGTTCATCTTTACGTACTTCCCGCCTTGCACCGCGGCGATTCGTTGCCCGTCGCAGAACGCGACCGGCTTCCAGCCCCGCTGATGATCCACCAATCGGTAGATCGTGACGGTGCCGACGTCCGACGCCGCAGCAGAACACACTAGAAAAAACGCGAGAAGACTAGCCCGTTTTCTCAAAAGCCACCTGCCCCATTCCGTGGAATGCTGGATCGTACCACTGGCAGTGGCCGTGTCAAGGTAAGCCGCTGCATTTTCGATTGTCGATTATCGATTGCCCATCGGGAAAACCTGGATCCCTCCCCCTTCGGCTTCGCTCAGGGCAAAAGGCGCGCTCGGGATGACATGATTTGAGCACAGCTGCACGACCCGCCGTGCTTGACTCTCGGCGTCAAACGAAATCATCAGGGGGCCGAGAACCGAAAACCGATAACCGATAACCGGTTTTTCATTTACTCTGCGGACACACGTCATGGGCCGCATTCACGTTCTCCCGGAGCACGTCGCCAACAAAATCGCCGCCGGCGAGGTGGTGGAGCGCCCGGCTTCGGTGGTGAAGGAACTGCTGGAAAACGCGCTGGACGCGGGGGCGCGACGCATTCGGGTGCAGGTGGAAGGCGGCGGCAAAAAGCTGATCCAGATCACCGACGACGGCTGCGGCATGGTGCGCGACGATGCCCTGCTGGCGTTCGAGCGGCACGCAACGTCGAAGATCCGCAGTGCCGACGATTTACTGACGGTCGCGACCCTGGGGTTCCGCGGCGAGGCGCTGCCGTCGATTGCGTCGGTGTCCAGACTGAGGTTGGAGACCTGTGCGGCGGAGGATGCTGAGGGTAAAGACCCACATCTGCCAAAAGCGGGCAGATGTGGGGCACCAACGGCACCAACAACACCATCGGCACCAACAGGCACCGTGGTCGAGATCGCGGGCGGAAAAATCCTGCGGGTGGAGGAAGCCGGGCTGCCGGCGGGGACCTCGATCACGGTGCGCGACCTGTTCTTCAATGTGCCGGCGCGGCGTAAATTTCTGCGGTCAGAATCAACCGAGCTGGCGCAGATCGCTTCCCTGGTGACGCACTACGCGCTGGCGCATCCCGACAAGCATTTCGAGCTGCACTCGTCGGCGAACGCGATGCTGATCGCGGCGCCGGTGGGGTCGCACCAGGAGCGCATTTACCAGGTGTTCGGGCGGGAGACGCTCGATCAGTTGCTGCCTTTGGCGGCGGTGTTGCCGCTGGCGCGAGTGGGGCTGCCGCAGCCACCGCCGTGGGCGAAGCGCGACGAAGACGAACCGCAGGAAAAGTTCGTGCCGGGCGAGCTGCGGCTGCACGGATTTGTATCCAAGCCGGAAATTCAGAAGCTGAACCGGAATTCGATGTTCGTGTTCGTCAACGGGAGGCTGATCCGCGACAAGCTGGTGCAGCACGCGCTGACCGAGTCCTACCGCAATATCCTGCCGCCGACGGTGTACCCAGTCGTCCTGCTGTTCGTGGAATTGCCGAGCACCGAGGTGGACGTGAACGTGCACCCATCCAAAGTGGAAGTGCGCTTCCGGCAGGGGTCGGTGGTGCACGACTTTGTGCGCGACTCGGTGAGAGCGGCGCTGATGAAGGCGCGCCCGGTGCCGCAGTTCACCCGAGAGATCACGGCGCAGCCGACGGCGTCGGCGGGACTCTCGCCCGGAGCGCGATTTGCCGCGCCGCAGAGCGTAGAGTTCGGGATCACGCAGGCGGACGCGGATTTTGCGCTGCGCGCGCCCACGCTGCCGCCGGTTTCGCAGCGGCTGGAATTTCATGGCTCGATTGACGTGGAGGGCAATGCGGCGATCCCGGTGGCGCGTTTTACATCCCAGGCGGTGGCGCCCGATGGCGGATGCGGGCGCGAGCTTGCCGATCTGCCGGCCAGCGATGCGCCGCCGTTCGAATCGCTCAGACCGCTGGGGCAGGTGCGCGAGTCGTTCATCCTGGCGGTGAATGAAGAAGGGCTGTGGATCATCGATCAGCACGTGGCGCACGAGCGCGTGCTGTTTGAGAAAATACTGCGGCAGCGCGCGGCCGAGAGGGTGGAATCGCAGCGGCTGCTGATGCCGCTGATCGTGGAGCTGTCGCCGCAGCAGCAGGCGATCTTTGCCGAGATCTGCGAAGAGCTGCGGCACAACGGCTTCGACGCGGAGCCATTCGGGTCGCGCACGGTGGCGGTGAAGACCGCGCCCGCCGGCGTGGACGCCGGCGACGTGGAGCGCATGCTGCACGAGTTGCTGACGCAGTTTGAGCGCGAAGAGCAGGCGCTCAACATGGAGATTGCGCGCGCGCGAATCGCCGCTTCCATCGCTTGTCACGCGGCCATCAAGATCAACACGCCGCTGACGGCGGACAAGATGGAATGGCTGCTGCGCGAACTGGCCAAGACCGAGTGCCCTTTTTCATGTCCTCACGGGCGGCCGGTGGTGTTGCGGTATTCTGTGAAGGACATCCAGAAAGCGTTTAAGAGGATCTGACGATCGGGTGATCTGATGATCGGGTGATCGGGTGATCTTGAACCCGCACCCATAGTTGTCGCAAATCGCCCGATCGCGCATGCACTACACCAGCCATGACTGAACAGGAATTGCAGCAAGCTCGACGTCAAAAGTGGCGCCTGGACGGGCGCGGCATGCACACCGTGGAAGAGGCGCGCGAGTTCATGGAAAGCGTCGGCATGTGCCTGCTGTATCCCACCAAGCCGGCGGTGCTGGCGCCGACCTTCCTGGGGGCGTTGGTGGGGACGGACGAAGGGCTGCCGGTGGCGAAGCAGGCGTTTGCCGATGCGCGGGCGCGCGAGGCGATCGAGTTGATGGTGCGGTTGCTGCGCGAGAAGTCGGCGTTCGAGGGCAATGTGTTCGGCGAAGCCGGATTCCTGGTGTCGGAGGCGGTGTTCCCGTACCTGTTCGGCGCCGTCGGCGACAAGAATCCGCGGCAGACGCCGAAGCCGGGAGCGCACTCGGAATATTCCCCGCTGGCGCGCGACGCGTTTGAGGCGATCCGAACCCATGGTGCGACGTCCAAGAGGCAGTTGCGCGAACTGGTCGGCGGCGAACCATCGGCGCCGGCGCTGGACCGTGCGCTGAACGAGTTGTGGTCGCGGCTGCGGATCACGCGCGTGGATTACACTCCGGACGAGGGCGCGAAGTGGGACGCGCTGTATCGCTGGGCGCCGGACCGGGTGCGGGCGGGAATTCACATCTCGCTGCCGGAAGCGCTGTCGGCGCTGGTGTTCAAGTACCTGGAAGCGGTGGTGGCGGCGGAACAGTTGGAGGTGGAGGAATTTTTCGGGCTCATGGCGCCGAAATCGCGGGTGAAGGAGTCGATCAACGCGCTGCTGGCGGCGCGCGAGTTGAGTTTCGTCAATGTCGGGAAGAAGTCGATGGTGCAGGTGGCGCAGAAAAGAGAGGCGTTCGTGGCGAAACCACGCTGGAAAGCCAGGGGCTAGGGGCTGCGTAGAAGAAATGCAGGTCCTTCGACTCGGACGCGCCAACCCGCCGCGCAAAACCGGCGCGGCTGGTTGATTGGCGCGTCCTCGCTCAGGATGACACCCGTTTAGATTGGTGGTGAAACCAAACGGCGCGTCCTCGCTCAGGATGACAACGGGTAAGGTTTTGCGGCTGCGATAGGAATGGCGGAAGACAGCAAGAACCTGGTGATCGCGATTGATGGGCCGGCGGGAGCGGGCAAGAGCACGATTGCGTCGCGGCTGGCGCGCAAACTCGGCTACGTGAACCTGGAAAGCGGAGCGATGTACCGCGCGCTGGGCCTGAAAGCGATCGAGAACGACGTCGGGTTCGACGACGAAGGCGCGCTGCTGGAGCTGGCGCGCAATTCGCGCATCGTACTGGAGCCGCGGTTGGACGGCAACCGCGTGCTGCTGGATAGACGCGATGTCAGCGAACGCATTCGCGAGACGGATGTGACCGCAGCGGCGTCGCGCGTCTCGGTACACCCGGCGGTGCGCGCCTACATGGTGGCGCGGCAGCAAGAGATGGGCGCGCGCGGCGGGGTGGTCATGGAAGGGCGCGATATCGGGACGGTGGTGTTTCCCAACGCCGACGTAAAAATCTTTTTGGAAGCGGCGCCCGAGGTGCGGGTGGAGCGGCGGCTGAAGCAGGGCAGCAGCGAGGAGAAGAACGTCGCGGCGGAACTTCAGGAACGCGACCAGCGGGACCGCACACGGGCGGCGTCGCCGCTGACGCCGGCGGCGGACGCGGTGATTTTGGATTCGACGCATCTCACGATCGATGAAGTCGTGGAAAAAGCGGAGGCGTTGGTCAGGGCGAAGCTTCGCGGCTAGGGGGCAGAGGTCAGAGTCATGCTGCGAAGTCTTCGCCCGCTTCCGGGTGGCGCTGCTGATCGGCGGATGAAGCGGCGGAGTTGCGGTCGCTGACCGCGGAAAGCCGAGCCAGACGTTCGGCGTGTTCCGTCTTTAAATCCCCCGGACGATAACGCCAGGTCCAGTTGCCGTCGCGGCGGCTGGGAACGTTCATTCTTGCCTCGCTGCCCAGCCCGAGAACATCCTGCAGGGGAACCACGGCGAGCCGCGCGGGCGAGGTGATGGCAGCGCGGATAAAAGCCCAGTGCATGCCCGCGGGATCCGTGCCGACATAGTCTTCGGCAGCGCGGCGTTCCTCGCCCCATGTGGAGTTGAACCAGCCGAGGGTGGTGTCGTTATCGTGCGTGCCGGTGTAGACGACGCTGTTGGGCTCGTAGCGGTGAGGCAGGTAGATGTGCGCGCCGGGGTGGCTGAATCCGAATTGCAGCACCTTCATGCCGGGGACGCCGAGCCGCTCGCGGAGGGCGTGGACCTCGGGCGTAATCATGCCGAGATCTTCGGCGATGAACTGGAAGCCGCCCAGCGCCTGGCGCAAGACGTGGAAGAGGTCGTCGTTGGGACCGCGCACCCACCGGCCATGCGCCGCGGTGGGCTCCTGCGCCGGGATCTCCCAATAGGACTCGAAGCCGCGGAAGTGGTCGAGCCGCAAGATGTCGCACAGCTCGAGCGCCCACTTCATGCGTTGCACCCACCAGTCGTAGCCGCGCGATTGCAGCACGTCCCAGCGATAAATGGGATTGCCCCAGCGCTGGCCGATGGAACTGTACGCATCGGGCGGTACACCGGAAACAACGGTGGGATTGAGATCGCGGTCGAGCTGGAAGAGATCGGGGTGCGTCCACACGTCGGCGCTGTCGTAATCCACGAAGATGGCGACATCACCGATGACGCGAATGCCGCGCCGGCGTGCGGCCTGATGGAGGGCGCGCCACTGCTCGAAAAATGCGAACTGGGTGACGCGTGAAACATCGAGGGCGGCGCCGAGTTCTTCGCGCACGCGGGCCAGCGCCTGCGGCTGGCGGCGGGCGAGGTCGCGCGGCCACTGGTTCCAGGCGCCGCGCGGGTAACGGTCGCGGAGACGAACGAAGAGGACGTAGTCGTCGAGCCACCAGGCGTTGTCGGAACAGAATTTTTCGTAGCGGCTGCGCGCGGCAGCGCCGGCGTTGGCCAGGAAGTTGCCAGCCGCTTCCCGCAACAGCGGCAACTTGGTGGCGCGCACGTGGTCGTAGTCAACCGCCCCGTGGTGTTCCGACAAAACCGCGAGGCGGCCGCGGTCAATCCAGCCGGCATCGGCCAGGCGTTCCAGGCTGACCAGCAGCGGATTTCCGGCAAAGGCGGAGATGGAAGAATAGGGAGAATTGCCGATAGCCACGGGCCCCAAAGGAAGAATCTGCCACAGCGTCTGGCGGGCCGCGGAGAGGAAGTCAAGAAATTCATAGGCGGCAGGGCCGAGGTCGCCGATACCGCCACGCGAGGGCAGCGACGAGGGATGCAACAGGATTCCGGAGGCGCGTTCGTTGACCAAACCCAGCTCTCAGCTTTCAGCTTTCAGCTATCAGCTATCAGCTGACGCTTGCGTTTAGATGGCCTGCGATAGTTGAAAGACACGAGGACCAGGAATCCCTTCGTGATCCTTCGTGTCCTTGGTGGTTAACGAATGCGTTAGGAACCGGTTTCGGAGCCCTGGGTCGGCGTCGTAATACGCTTGAGCTCCTGCTGGTTGATCTTGATCTTGCCGCTTTTCTCCATCTGCTTCTGGAGGTTGGTGGCAAAGACCTCGAGGAACTCGTTGCGCTTTTTCTGCAGAAGCTGGTCGCGCAGCCGCTCCTTGGAGGCGGCGAACTGCGCCGGCGGCGGTTCCTGTTTTTCCAGCAGGGCAAGGACGACGCCATTGCGCCCGGTGTTGATGGGCGCGCTGATCTCGCCCGCCTTCATCTCAAAGACGACCTGCGCCGGACCGGAGAGCGAACCGAGGTCGGGCACCTGGCCGGACGGCCCCACGAGATCGCTGGTCTTCACCGTGGCGCCGGCTTCCTTGGCGGCCTTCTTGAGGTCGTGCAGCGCGCGCGCTTTCTCCGATAGCTCAGCGGTTTTCTGCTGCAGCATCTGGGCCGACTTGTCGCCCTTGAACTCCTGCTCGACGCGAGTGCGGATTTCCTCGAAGCTGGGGCTGCGCGCCGGCTCGACCTTGGTGGCCTGGTAGATAACGTATCCCCCCGGAATGTGGACACTTTCGGGCGTGCTCTTGTCGCGCGCCCCGAAGATGGCCGACATCAACTCCGGCGCATTGCCGACGCCGGGCAGCGAATCGGTGCGGGTGAACAGGCCGGTGTCCACGATCTCGAAGCCGTTGTCCTTGGCCGCCTTGTCGAGGCCGGCGGTGCGCGCTTCGTTCTGCACCTTGCTGGCGAGCGCGTCGGCACGGCTGGCCGCCTTGTCGGAGGCGAGCTGCGGCTCGATCTGCGGCTTGACCTCGTCGAGCGGCTTGACGTGCGCTTCCTGCTTTTCGTCCACGTGGATGATGTGGAAGCCGAAGGTGGAGCGCACGATGCCGCTGGTCTGGCCCTTCTGCATGGAGAACGCCGACTGCTCGAATTCGGGGACGGTCTGGCCGCGCTGGATCCATCCGATGGAGCCGCCGTTGTCCTTGCTGCCGGGATCTTCGGAAAATTTCTTGGCCAGCTCCGCGAAATTGCCGCCGGCCTGGACCTGCTTGAGGACGGATTCAGCCTTCTCGCGCGCCGCCTTCACCGCCGCCTCGTCCACCTTGCCGTCGGGGCCGGGCGCGGGCGTCTTGATCAGGATGTGGCGGACGTTCACCTGCTCGGGCACGCGGTACTGGTCGCGATGCGAGTTGTAGTACTGCTGGAGATCCTGGGGCGAGACCTGCACCTGCTGCCGCACCCGGTTGGTGTCGATCACGATGTAGCGCGCCTGCCGCTTCTCGGGAATGGCGTTGGCGTACTGCTGCTTGTGCTGGTCGAAGTAAGCCTTCAGCTCGGCGTCGGTGGAATGGACCTGCTTCATCAGGTCTTCGAGCGTGACCACGGCATAGTCGAACTTGACCTTGGTGTTTTCGCGCTGGTACTGCTGCGCCAGTTCCTGATCGGAGACGGTGACGCCGCCCTCGATCATGGCGCTCAGCTTGCGGATCAGCAGGTCGGTCTTGAGCAGTTGCTCGAACTGCTGCACGCCCATCTGAAAGTTCTGCTGGATGAAGCTCTCGTAATTGTCCTGGCCGACGAAGGTGCCGCCGGGAAACAGCGCCGAGGCGAAGTTGCCGTGCTGCAATTCGCTCTGCAGTTCGGCATCGGTGACTTTGAAGCCCATGCGGTGGGCCTCGGCAACCATCGCCTTCTGGACGATGAGTTGCTGCGCCGCGCGCTGCACCAGGAACGGCATGAACTGCTGCGGGAAGCCGCGCGGGAACTGCTGCTTGCCCATTTGACGGGCGGCGTCCTGCACTTCGTTGACGGTGACTTCCTGATCGCCGACCTTGGCGATGATGTTGCCCTGCGGGTTGCCGAAACCGAACGCGTCGCCGAGGATGCCGCCCGGGATGAGGGTGATGGCCATGGCGCCGCAAATGACGACCAAGATCCCGCCAAGGATGATCTTCTTCAACTTGCCGGGAGTTTGCAGAAATCGAATCATGTGTCTATTTGCTCCAGAAATGTGTGCGCAATCATTTCATTATAAACGAGAGAGGCGGCGGGAACCGGGAGGGCATTTGTGATTGGTGTGCGATTTGTAATTGGTAATTTGTAATTTGCAATTTGTGGCCAGTGATGGCGGGCAGTGATTCGCGAATGTTCGGTCAGTGACAATCACAAATTACAAATTACAAATTACAAATTTTCCTCGATTCCCGTGATCCGCAGGCCCGCGGAATGGACTTTGTGGCGGATGTTGAGGGTGATAAGCAACGCCGTGATCTGCTCGACAATACGGGAATTTTCCAGCTTGCCGCCGTCGAGCGGGCGCGCGCCGGGGATTTTGCGGGCAAGTTCGTAGGCGACTTCTTTAGCTTTCTCGTGGTCGGTGCAGACTATGACGTCACATTCGACGGGCAAGTCGGTTTCCAGCAGCGAGGCCGAGATGTTCTGAAACGCGCCCACGACCGCGATGCCCTGCGGCGCCATTTCCGCCGCCGCCTGCGCCGCTGAACCCTGCCACACGCCGAGCACGCGCGAGCCGCGGTCGCCGACGCCGCTGGCCAGCGGTACGGTGGCGCAGACCAGCACCGTGCCGGGGCGGAAATGATTGCGCAACTGCTTCAGGGTTGCTGCCTGCCCTTCGAAGGGAACCGCCAGCACCACGACATCGGTGGCGCGGACGGCGGCGGAGTTTTCCATGCCTTCGACGACGGCGTCCGACCCAAGCTGGCCGCAAATATCCTGGGCAGTGGTGCGGGCGCGGTTCTCGTCGCGCGAACCGATGATGACGCGCAGCCCGGCGCGCGCCCAGCGCGAAGCCAGGCCGCGTCCTTCAGGGCCCGTACCGCCGACGATGGCAACGGTGGTGATCATGATCAAAACAGTTTCAGTTTCAGTTTCAGTTTCGGGTGTTCAGTTTAAGGCCAGGGATTCTGTCGCCCGCTGAAGCGGGCTTGCCTCTTTTCTTGCCCTCTTACCCACGGCTTACGCCGTGGGCTAGGTTCTGTTGCTCGCTGCGCGAGCTCCGGTCTTGTTCGGCCTTCGAGTCGTCTATATCGAACAACTTGAGCCTGGTGTAAGTCGTGTTGCGCTCGGCGGGGGTGCGTCCGAGTTCGCGAATACGCTCGTGAAACTGCTCCGGGCTGAGGTACTCGCCGGAGGTGGCGCCCGCCAGCCGCGAAATGCTTTCGTCCATCAGGGTGCCGCCGTAGTCGTTGGCGCCGGCGCGCAGGCAGAGTTGCGCCGTCTCGCGGCTGAGCTTCACCCACGACACCTGCACGTTGCGGATGGCGCCGGCGAGCATCACCCGGGCCAGCGCGTGGATCTTCAAGTGCTCGGCGAGCGTGGGGCCGGGACGCGCCATGCCCTCCTGGAACAAAATCGTGTTCTGGTGGACGAAGCCGAGCGGCACGAACTCGGTGAAGCCGCCGGTCTGAGCTTGAATGTCGCGCAACAGCAGCAACTGGTTCACCCAGTGTCCGGTGGTCTCGATGTGACCGTACATCAAAGTTGAGGTGGAGCGGATGCCGCACTGGTGCGCGGTGGTGATGATCTCGCGCCAGCGCGCGGTGGAAAGCTTGTTGCGGGAAATGAGCGTGCGGACGTCGTCGTCGAGAATTTCGGCGGCGGTGCCGGGCAGGGTGTCGAGGCCGTTGTCGCGCAGCATCACGAGGTAATCGCGCGTGCTCATGCCGGTACGCTCAATCCCGTAGGAAACCTCCATGGGCGAGAAGGCGTGGGTATGCATGTCGGGCACGGCGCTTTTGACGGCGCGGAGAATGTCGCGATAGTAGAAGGGCGGCAGGCCACGCGGCAGACCGCCCTGAATGCAGACCTCGGTGGCGCCGCGCTGGCGGGCTTCACGGGTGCGGCGGGCGACATCTTCGAGAGTCAGAAAATAGGAGTCTTCTTCGCGCGGGCCGCGGCTGAAAGCGCAGAACTTGCAGCCGACGAAGCAGACGTTGGTGAAACTAATATTGCGATTGACGACGTAGGTGACGACGTCGCCGACGATGGAGCGGCGCAGTTCATCGGCGGCGGCGATGAGGGCGAGAAGGTCGTTGCCTTCGGATTGCGCAAGAAGCAGACATTGATCGCGCGTGAGAAGGCCGCCGTCGTGGGTTTCGAGGACCGATTCGAGGGCGGAGCGAATGTCGGGTGAAGCCTGGCGGGCGATGTCTGTCCAGCCGATGGTTCCGAGTGCATCGAAATTCTGCGCTGTCATAGTTCCTCGCGCGAAGTACCTCAGGGGCTAAGCCCGCGTTGGCCGTCGACCGCCGACCATCGACCATCGACTGCTTCAGCGAAATAAATCGCGCTTCGCGGGGCGGATCAGGTCGCGACCGCGGCCGCGTCCCGACTCGTAGTCGAACCCGCGAATGATACACGCCGGCATGCGCGACAGTTTGCCACAGGCCAGCCCGGCCATCCCGGCCAACTCGTCGGCGGCGGCTTCCAGACTGACCCGCAGCGGGTAACCGTAGGGATCGCGCTGCGCGCGGTAATCGCGAAATGCCTTCATGCCGGCCACGCCGATGGCCGCCTCCGCCAATCCTTCGCGCCACGGGCGCCCGAAGGTGTCGGTAATAATAACCGGAACGGCGAAGCCCAGGCGGCGCCGCATTGCGCCATAGATCCGTTGGGCCGACTTGTCGGGGTCATGGGGCAGCAACACCGCGCTGTGTCCCCCGTCCACGTTAGAGACGTCCACGCCGCTGTTGGCACAGACAAAGCCGTGCAGCGTCTCGGTGATGAGCACGTTGCGCTGGTTGCGGACCACGCGCGCCGCCTGCGCCAGCCCAAGCTCGACCACGCGGGCATCGAGGTTGTGGAGTTGCGCCCGCCGCCGCGCCGTCGCCCGCGGGCGCACCTGGTCGAGGGCGATGATCTGCCCTTCGGCCTTGGAAACGATCTTGTGGGTGACGACCAGGATGTCGCCGCGCCGGAACCGTATGCGCGCACGCGTCATCGCCGCGTGGATGATGTCCGGAATCGAGTCTCCCGGCCGGACTTCTCCGATGCCGGGAACCGGAATGGCGGTGAGGGGAAACATGAGGCGGGATAAATGTATCAGGGAGCAGCTAGTACCGAGTACCGGGACGTGAGGGCTAAAGATCGAGTAGTGAGGAGGAACTATTTTCTGACTATTGACAGTCCCGGCGGCCTCCAGGCTCGTCGAAAGTTTGGCCGCAGGCGGAGCAGCGGCGGTCTTCAACTCGGTCAGCCACATACGTGCCGAGATACAGCGTAATGAAGGACAGCGTCATCACCGCCAGAAACGAAATCATCATGCGCCTCCGGGAAAGAACCTCATCCGGGGGAGACAATATCGCGGCTCGCAAACAGGGGAAACGTCACGTGGGTAATATTGCTCGTGACGAAGGTAACCTGGCGGCGGTCAGCGCCGATCCGGGCTCACGGCCCGGGACCTTTCTTTTCAAGCACTTGCCTTGCCACGCCAGCGTTCCGGAAGCTTCCACTCACAAAGCAGCCTCTGGGTACGCGTCCGCATGGGAAAACCGAGCAGTTGGGCGAGATCGGCGGGACGGTCAATGTCGAGCGCGATTCCGGGAAGATCGGCGTTGTCGAGCACGACTGACGTCTTGCCGGTAGCGCGCGCGGCGGCGTGATGGGGCAGAAAACTGTCGTTACCGAAACGCAGCGGGAACAACGCGCACGGCCGGCGCAACACCGCGTTGGTGCCGCGGGCGTCGGCGGCGGGCACCAGCACCGAACCTTCCACCCGCATGGCCGCGAGCACCGCCTCGACTTCGGAGGCGCGCAGCAGCGGAATGTCGCCCGGCAGCACCATGGTGAATTGGGCGCCGCGCTTCTCCGCTTCGGCGGTGGCCATGGCAATGGCCTCGCTCTCGCCGAGATTGTCGTTGTCCACGATGATCTGGAAACCGTAATGGCGCGCCAGGCCGGTGGCGAAGGCATCGTTGGTGACAAGCGCAATGGCGGGCCGGGGCTTGACCTCCGCCAAGGCAGCGCAGATGTCCTTCAGCATGGTGCGCGCCAGCAGGGTGCGCTGCTCCTGGGTCAGCACCGAGGCGAGCCGCTGCTTGGCGGTGGACATTTCCTTCACCGGAATCAGGATCATCGCGCCCTGCCTGCTACCACCCCATCGCGCGCGGCGCGCGCTGGGGACCCCGGTGCAGCCCGCGCCGGGATGATGGCCGAAACCGCCGCGCGCGCGAGTTCGGCTTTGGCCTCGTCTGAATCCATGATGGTGTTGGTGAAGGTGACGTGCATACCGAGCTTTTCGACCTCGGCGGCGTGCGGACGGTCGCGCTCGTCGGCGATCAGCGCATCGAGAAAGTCTTCATAAGCTTGTGCGACGCCGGCGATCGAGACCGGCAACTGTTGCGTCTTCATCAGTTCTCCGGCGGGGCCGGACACGGCGGCGCCTCCGACGATGGGGCTCACCGCGATCACTGCGGTCTGGCAGAGCGCGGCGCGAATGCCCGGCACGCTGAGGATGGGGCCGATGCTGGTGATGGGATTGCTGGGCGCGATCAGCACCGCCGCGGCGTCGCGGATGGCTTCGACGACACCGGGCGCGGCCCGCGCTTGTTCGGCGCCCACGAGGCGAACGCCCTTGGCCGGCACGCGGTAGCGCTCGCGCACGAAGTATTCCTGGAAGCTCAGTTCGCCGGCGGCGGTGAGGACGCGCGTCTCCACGCGGTCGTCGGACATCGGCAGGATGCGCGCGCGTATGCCCATTTCCGACGCGATTTCCGAGGTAGCCTCGGTGAGCGTGTGCACGGTGAGCAGTTGGGTGCGGCGGAGATGGGTGGCCAGGTCGCGGTCGCCGAGTTGGAACCAGGCGGGCGCGCCGAGTTGTCGCATGCGCTCCAGGCAAGTGAAGGTGTCGCCCTCAATGCCCCAGCCGCGCTCGCGACTCAGGATGCCGGCCAGCGCATAGGTGATGGAATCGAGATCGGGGGAAACGTGCAGCCCCCACCAGGTGAGGTCGTCGCCGGTGTTGACGATGACGGTGAGTTCCTCCGGCGGGAGGATGCGCATCACTCCCTGGACGAATTTTGCGCCGCCGGTTCCGCCGGCAAGTACGGTGATCATGGTTTTCGGTTTTCGGTCTTAGGCGTTAGGTGTTGGGTCTCAGCTCCCTCGCCGGGTTAAATCCCCGCGCCGCGTGTGGCGCAGGGCCTGTCATTTTCGCACTAGTGCTCCTGGCATAACCTTCGCTATCCGCAACGGCCTGCATCTTCTCAGAAGCAACGCCGCCGGCGGCGACAACATTCGTCAGAAATTCCGGATAGACCGGAAGGCGCTGTCGCAGGGCAAACCCGGCAGCGCGGGTGCGCTCTTCCAGTTGGCGGAGATGAGGCCACGGGCGCTCGGGATTGATGTAATCGGGCGTGAGCGGCGAAACGCCGCCCCAGTCGTTGATTCCCGCCGAGAGCAGCTCGTGGTAATTGGGCGCGGACAGGTTCGGCGGCGCCTGTACATTCATGTTGCGCAGGATGAGCCGCGCCACGGCGACGGTGCGCAGCATCACGCCCATGGTGGGCTCGGCACGGCGCGACATCGGGATCTCGGCTTTCACGCGGAAATTCTGCACGATCACTTCCTGGATGTGACCGTAGCGGCGGTGCATCTCGGCGATGGCGAACAGCGAGTCCACACGGTCGCGCGGGGTTTCTCCGATGCCAACCAGGATTCCGGTGGTGAACGGAATCGCCTGGCGGCCGGCGGCCTCGATCACGGCCAACCGCAGGGCGGGAACTTTGTCCGGCGCGCCGCGGTGAGCCGCCAGTTTCATGAGTTTGTCGCTGGTGGTTTCAAGCATCAGGCCGAGGCTGGGCGAAACCGCGCGCAGGCGCCGCAGCCACTGCGGGCTCATGAGGCCGGGATTGGCGTGGGGAATGAGGCCGGTCTCGCACAGAACCAGTTCGCACATCGCTTCCAGATAATGCAGCGTGGATTTGTATCCGAGCCGGCGCAGGGCGGCGCGCATTTCCGGGAAGACGAGTTCCGGCTTGTCGCCCAGGCTAAACAGCGCTTCGCGGCAGCCCAGGCGCTCGCCTTCGCGGGCTACGCGCAGGACTTCGTCGGGCGTCATGGTATGCGCGCCGGGCTGGCCGGGATCACGCCGGAAGATGCAATAGCCGCAATAATCGCGACAAAGATTGGTGAGCGGCAGGAAGACCTTGCGCGAGTAAGTGATGACGCCGGGTTTGAATTGCTCTCTGAGGCGGATGGCGGTGGCGAGCAATTCGGGCAAATCGCGATCAGTGCACTGAATCAGGCGCAGTGCCCGACTGGGCGTGACCGGGAGGCCGGCGCGGACCTCGTCGAGATAGGAGGAGAGGCGTGCCGTCCCTACGGGAATCTTCAAGCGAGTCGCCTGTCGCCGGTCCCCAGTCCCCAGGCGGGAGGTCGCGGCGACTGGAGACTGGCGACTGGAGACTGCGATGTATTCCCGCACGCGAGCACGGTACGCTGCCGGGCTGTCGAGATCGCGCCAGATAGCGTCGGTTGCGACCGGCACCACCCTGACGCGGGCGGCATCGCGGTACACGATATCGCGCGCCGTCTGCGATTGTTCAACTTCCGCGCGCAGCTCCGAGGCAAAGATCACCGGATGTCCGCCGCGATTTTTGCATCTCGGTATCGCGATCACCTGCCCGGTTAAGCGCGCGCGGAAAGCCGCCGCCAGTTGCTCAATGACCGGGCGCGTGAGCAGCGGATAATCCACCGGGTAGAGCATGAAATCCGCGCCGGGCGCGATCTCCGCAAGAGCTGTCTGCAGCGACGACATCTGTCCCGCACGCCAGTTCGGGTTGACGACGATGCGCGCGCCGGCAGGGACGAATTCGCGCACGCGCTCCGCGTCACTACCCAGCACGACAACCGGGGCTTCCAGCGCGGCGCAGTTTTCGACAGCGATTTCCAGCGCTGTTCTGCCGCCGAACCGGGCCAGCGCCTTGGGAAACCCCAGGTCGGAAGCGCCGGCAGCCAGGACGATCGGAACGATTGTGCCGTCCCCACGCATAAGGGCAGAGCTTACATCAAACGCGGCGTGTGGCGCTTCTCTCGCTCCAACGAAAGCCAGAGGGCGGAAAGACCCACATTTGCCAAAAACGCAGATGTGGGGCACCCACGACTTTGACTTGCCCCGGTTCATCGAACATAATCTGTGCGCGATGGACATTTACCAGGAGATCGTGGAGTTGCGGCAGGCGGGGCGGCGCGGCGCGCTGGCCACCATCACCAACGTCCGCGGCTCCATCCCCTCGTTTCAGACATCGAAAATGCTGGTGCGCGACGACGGCTCGATCGTGGGCACGATCGGCGGCGGCTGCGTCGAGGCCGAGGTCTGGCAGGCGGCGCGCGAGGTGATGGAGCAGGAAAAACCGCGCACCCTGACCTTCAACTTGAACCAGAATCCGAAGTACGATACCGGCCTGGTGTGCGGCGGGACGCTGGAGGTGTTCATCGAACCGGTACTGCCCATTCCCGTGCTTTACCTGTTTGGCGCCGGGCACGTAGCCTACAACACGTTCAAGGTGGCGCGCGCCGCGGGGTTCGACGTGGTGGTCGTGGATGACCGCGAGAGCTACGCCAACCGCGAGCGCTTTCCCGACGCGCGCGAGGTGATCGCCGAGGACTTCGACCAGGCCTGCGCGCGGCTGGCGCCGAATGAGAATTCCTACATCGTGATCGTCACCCGCGGGCACCGCGACGATATGCGCGTGCTGCGCTGGGCGGTCACGACTCCGGCGCGCTACATCGGCATGATCGGCTCGCGGCGCAAGACGATTGCAATCTACCAAGAGCTGGAAAACCAGGGCATGGATGCGGCGCTATTCGAGCGCGTCAACGCGCCGGTGGGGCTGGAAATCGGGGCGGTCACGCCGGAAGAAATTGCGGTGGCGATTGTCGCCGAACTGATCGCGTTCCGGCGTAATTGCGAAACTGCGGTGGCGCGCAAGAAGCTGGCGCATGCGCAGGCAAAAGCAGTGCCGGGTAGCGGCTAGCTGTCAGTAACGGAGATCGGTGTCAGGAACAGGAAGTCGTGGGAGATTGTGGGAAGTGGCGGTCTTCTAAGGTTTTAGCGGCGGCGCGATGGCGCGCGGTGTGGCTGAGGGAAACCGCCTTTAGATGTCAGTGAGTTTGCCGATTTGCCACCAATTCGTCACAAACTGCCCTGTAAGTGATTGATTCTTCGTTCGCAACTGCGCACTCAAAACGGCAAAGCCAATAAAATAGAGGTCACGGTGCGCGTAACTCATTGACTGCTGGGCATTTAGTAAATCGGCAAGGGGCTAGAAACCGCCCGCGCATTGCCGATTTAAAACGGCAATGCATTTAAGGCCTAAAAGTCGTCAGAATCGCACCTTCTGCCCAGCGGCGGCGACTTCTTTGCGCAGCCATAAGGGGAAAAGGGACGTCCGGTGAGGCGGTGCGTCGGTTAGGCGCCCCGGACCCATTTTACTGACACCGATCTCCAACATACTGACACCGAAAGGCAACATTACTGACACCGATCTCCGTTACTGACACTAGCGACATCGTCACTCAAACCTGATCGCCACGGTATAATTGCGGGAGCGCGCCCGTAGCTCAGCTGGATAGAGCGATTGCCTCCGGAGCAATAGGTCGGGAGTTCGAATCTCTCCGGGCGCGCCAAAAACCGCTCTGGAAGATTCTTCCTTGTCAGCTTTCGCTCAGCTCCACCTCCGCCGACAGTGATGATTTCCACCCCGTGTCCACTGCCTAGTACAGTCGGAAGTCCATGTCAACATTTATCCATATTTCCACGGGCTGGCCGTTAGCCATCGCAGGCGTGAACCGCCATTGCCGGACGGTTGCAACGGCCTGCTCATCAAGTCCCATTCCTAACTGATTCAGAGCTTCAACATCGTGCACAAGGCCGTCCTTGCCGACTAAGACATGCAGCGACACTTTGCCATTTAGCTTCGCACGTCTTGCAGCATCTGTGTATGCAGCGTCAGGGGCGTAGAGTGCCTTGGGAGCCGAAACGAGAATTGTCGGTTTCGTCTCTGCGTCCTGAGGTTGAGGACTAGATAATGCTTCCGAATCATGCGCGTCCACAGGTTGTCCAGCGAGATTCCTCGTTACGAGCGAAACCCTCGGATGATACGAGGAGTCCCTGATTGCAAAAGTGAGAGGGTGGCCGCTCTCCCCTGAACGCTCAGTTGAACCGCATCCTTGCCCCTGACTTGCTACCGTGAGGGTCACAGGTTCCAACCCGTCTCGCAAGTCCCCGAAAACGATTGTTCCGTCCAGTTCTTCGCCGGGAAGTAGTTGATGGATGGAACCACCCCAAGCAGTGTCTGCTCCATTCCTAGCCTTGAGTTTCCAAGAACCAGTGCGGCCCTTGACATTGAGAGTGCTATCGAGATTCGCCGACAAATACGTACAGATCGCTTTGTGTCCCACATTTTTCACGGAAACCGTGAAACGCACATAGTGAAATCCTGGCGGGGCTTTCGAGCGGCCATTCTCCTTCGTGATCTGCACATCGAGTGGTACGATCATCAAGTCGCCGATGCGCGGTTGCTGGCGCACTTGGTCAGCACGTACATACTCGCAGAATAGGCACAACCCCACAGCCGCTAGCGCCACAAAACGAGCCGCCCTTTTCATGTTTGTCCCTGTAGCGTAGAGGGGGAGGAGGTTGTTCCCCCTGATCTCTGGCCTCTCGCGCAAGTCGACTGCTTTCATAGTGTGGCCTCTGGCGGAAGCAGAATCAAGTTAATCGAGACTCAATCCTTATTTTGCGATGTTGACCGCCCGTCCCTTGCGATAGGTAACGGTCAGAGCGTGACCGCCATTGGGGTATTTCACGATTTTTACGTCGGGATCGGTCAGTTCCGGCTGCGGCACGCCCATACCGACCGCGAAGTCGGCCTGAAATTCGTTCATTCCAAGCTTCACCTCGTGGTTGCGGATCGCCTCCCAGGTTTCGGCCGGCCAGAAGCTGTAAAGCTGGCGCGGGTCTTCATAAAAAAATATCTGGTCGGCATAGATCTGGAACGAGCCGCCGGACTCGGTGCCCACCGGCACAGCGTAGCTGCGGCCGGACTTCTCAAAAATCGCGGCAATCTGGTGATAGTTGGGCTTGTCGGGCGTGGGCTGCGCGACCACGTTGGTGATGTGCAGCTCCTCAATCGGCCCGAGCAGGCCCGCTTGGTGCATGAAATCGGCGCGCCGCCTGGCGGAGTCGTAGGGATAGTAGGTGTAGCGGTAGCCCTCCTGCACCCAGACGGGCTGCCGGGTCAGTTCGCGCGCGGAAGCCAGGTCGTAGGCATGCAGCTTGCGCGGAACCACGTAGGCTTCGCGATTCAGCGGCCGAACCGCCGCCTTGGGCTTCGCGGCCGCCGGGCGCATGCGCTCGCTGAGGATGAAGTACAGCCGCACGCCGGCGACAACCAGCGCCACCAGCAGCAGGAATTGCAGCAGTTTTGTTGCCGTCGATTTGCCGCGCTTGCGTCGTGCCATGAACCGGGCTCCAGGCTGCAGGCTTCAGATTGCAGGATGCTTCACTGCAAAGCTGCCGCCTAATCGCCATTGTACCGACGTTGGTCGCCTGAAGTGCTCGAGAGGAGTCACGATTCAATCGGCGGCCGCCGAATACGAACTCCGTCCACGCGCCATCTGCCATAACAGGTCGAAGATGGCAGCCGACATCAGCAGCAGCGCCAACGCAAACCACGGCCAGTTGAATCGCGCGGGCAGCATGGCGCGTGCCTCGCCTCCGGAGACCGCGCGCATCGAGTCCTGCATAAAGACCGCCAGCGCCAGCAGAATCCCGACAACATTCAGCGCCAGCGACCAGCGCGAAGGCCAGAAGCGCGCTTCGCCAAACTGCGTGACCAGCGTCCCTCCCACCACCATCAGCGCCGCGATGGTCAGCGGTGCGATCACCGGCGCCCACCACGGCAGCGGGATGAGAAACAGAACGTCCCAGTCCAGGAGCGACTGCGGCCACCCGGCAATCACCGCCAGGAAAACGTAGTAGAGGATGTCCCACACGCCGAAGGCGATCAGCGAATAGGACAACCGCGTGCGCCAGTTGCGTCCCGCAAGCCAGCCGACGGCAAACAGCATCAGCAGCGTGGCCAGCTCGCGCACCAGTTCGGTATTGCCCAGCGCCTGATGCCGCGGCAGCGGGTTGAGCTGGTAAGGATTGACGCGGCCCACCAGCATCCGCAGGTACACCACGGTGGCGGATTCCATCCACGCCATCGCCGTGCCGAACAACACCACCACGAGCCAGCGGGTTCGCTCCGACATGAAGGTATTTTATGGGATGAAAATGCAAAGCACGCAAGTGCGAGCTAGATTCGCGGCCCGGAGTCCCGCGCCACTTCTGCCAGGTACTGGTTGCCGCTTAGCGCGCGTACTCTGAGCTGATGTCGCGGAAGGCCTCGAGCGCGCCGCGCCGGCCGGCTTCGTCGGCAAAGCGCTCGGCGAGGCGCGTCAGCGTGGAGAAGATCTGCGTGCCGCGATAGATGTACTCCGGCGCCTGCTCCCAGGCGCTTTCGAATTTGTCCGGATACTCGGCGGCGAGAACCGCCAGGCCCACGGTCGCCAGCACGATCCCGGCGGGGCGGCGACCCTTGATGAACATCAGAGCGCCCGCGCTGAGCGACCCAATGACCAATGCTTTTCTCCAGTTCGGCATCCCTTCCTCCATGGCGCCTTCCGGGCGACGGTTTTTAGGCATTGGAGCAATCATAAACCGTCAGCCTGGTTCTCGAAACGCGCAGCTGAGGCCCGTCTATTCCGGTTGACAGCGCGCGTCCATTTAGCGAACAATCCACGCACACGTGGGGTGGCTCATTGCTTCGTCTTGTCTGTCGTGTGACGCTCGTTTGCCTGTCTGCTCTGGCCTCAGTCGTAGCACAATCCGGTGCACCGGTTGCAATTGTTGCCAACCAGAACCGCACTCCCGCCGGCAAGCTGGAATCCGGCATCCTCAATGTCCAACTCGAGATCGTGCAAGGCGCCTGGCACGCTGAGGCCGAGGACGGACCGCGGCTGAACTTGCAGGCGTTCGGCGAAGCCGGCCACCCGGCGCAGATTCCCGGCCCGCTGCTGCGCGTGCCGCAGGGCACCACGATTCATGTGACGGTTGCCAACAAGCTGAAGACGAAGGCCACCGTTCATGGCCTGAACACCCGTCCCGGCGATGACCAGGACGCGCTCGAAATCCCGCCCGGCGAAAGCCGAGAGCGCACGTTCCTCGCCGGCGCTCCCGGCACGTACTTCTACTGGGCACGCACCACGGCGCCTCCGAACATTCCGCCACTGGGGGTGATTGCGCAGCCGGTTTTCGAGGATGCCCACCTGAACGGCGCCTTCATCGTGGATCCGCCGGGCGCCGTCGCCGCCGACCGCGTGTTCGTGATCAACGCGATGTTCGTCAAGCCCGATATCACCCACGACGACTTCGAAGTCGTCAGCATCAATGGCAAATCGTTTCCGTTTACCGAGCCGTTGGAATATACCGCCGGCGACAGCATCCGCTGGCGCGTGATCAATCCCAGCTTTGCCTTCCATCCCATGCACCTGCATGGCGCGTTTTACAAGCTGCTCAGCCTCGGCGACTCGGAAAAGGACAACCAATTCGCACCCGGCGACCGCCAGTCAGTGGTCACCGAAGACATGCGGCCGAGCAGCACGATGATGATGGAGTGGTCGCCGGAGCACGCCGGACGCTGGCTCTTCCATTGTCACTTTCAGTTCCACATGTCGAGTGACGAGCGCCTCCCCGTATTCACGCGCGTCGTTCCCAGCCAGTACGGCCCCGAGGAAGCGGCCGCCGCCGGCCACCAGCAACACGGCGCCGGCGCCATGGAAGGTATGCATGACATGGCCGGCCTGGTGCTCGTGATCAGCGTGAAACCCGCCGCGGGTGCGCCGCCCGCGGCAACTGCCAGCAAACCAGCGCGCAAGATTGATCTCATCATCGAGCCCAACCTGGAAGCCGCCGGGAAGGAACCGAAGTTCTCCTGCTCGGTGCGCGAGAAAAACAAGGTGCTGGTGTCGGAGGACCGCGCTGTTGGGCCGCCGATTGTGGTCACGCGCGGCGAACTCACCGAGATCACCGTTCTCAATCATCTCAAGTCGGCGACCACCATTCACTGGCACGGCCTTGAACTGGAGAGCTACTACGACGGCGTGGTCGGCGGTGGCGTCGGCGACCAGGTCACTCCGGCGGTTCCGCCCGGTGGCAGCTTTGTCGCCCGCTTCACGCCCGTTCGCGCCGGCACGTTCATCTATCACACTCACGCGGCCGATCCAAACCAGCTCAGCGGCGGTATCTACGGCGCACTCATCGTGCTGGAACCCGGGAAGTCGTTTGACGACGAACACGACAAGCTGCTGGTCATCGGCACGCGGGATACGTCCTTCTTTGCCAAGCGCATCACCGTCAACGGCATGGAGAAGCCCCAACCGATGACGCTCGCCACGGGCACTACCTACCGGCTGCGCCTGATCAACATGGCGCCGAATCTGCTCGCGAACTTCCGCCTCGGCAGCAAGGACAAACCCGCGACCTGGCGCGCATTGGCGAAAGACGGCGCAGATGTGCCCCCGCGTTTGGCCCTCTCCGGCGATGCGGTCCTGCACATCGCATCGGGTGAAACCTACGATTTCTCCTTCCGCGCCGATTCGCCGGGCGAGATCCCTCTTGAAATCGAGAACCCTCTCAGCAAAGCGAAACTGCTCACCGCAATCGTGGTGCACTGAAGTTGGGAGTACTGCGCGCCGCAGAGCTGAGCGCGCGTCCAGTCCGTTCTGAATCTAGAAATTTCTTCACGACACTGACATGGACGTAAGACCCAAGGACGTAAGCTTCACGCAGCAGTCGGTCCGCGACACAAGCATTCTTTGTGCCAGCGCTAAGGCTGATTGCATTGAAAGCACACTTCACGCAGTTCCAGCCTGCCGCACCTTCCGTGTTCCGAATCTAGAAATTTTCGGACGAGGTTGGAGGGTCTTGTGCCCAGAGACTATAAGCTTGCGCCGCAATGGGTTGGCGACAAGGCAGTCCCTTGTGCCAGCGCAAAGATGTAGCACTTGCTTTTGGTTTTACTGATTGCATTGATGGAACTCAGGCGAAGGTCCCAATCCGAATCGGCGCAAGCGTCGTCGCAGGCAATAGCTGCGTCGTCGGCGCTGTTCCACGGTTTGCAGGATGGGGAAATCCACGCCTTGCTGGACGTTGCGACCCGGGCGGACTATCCAGCGCAAAGCTGGGTGTACCGCCAAGGTGATCCGGCGCGCCACTTTTTCCTCGTGGAATCGGGCTTGGTACAGCTCAGGCTACTTACGGCGCAAGGCGAGGACGTCCTGATCCGTTTCGTGAAATCGGGAGAGGTGTTTGGTTACTTAACGCTGTCGTTGGCCGGATCAAATGCGGAATCTGCCCAAGTGATTCAACCGAGCCGGTTGGTGGTGTGGGAGCGGGATATCGCGCTGCAATCACTGCAAACCATTCCCAAGGCTGCCATCAATTTATTTAACATCGCCGCGCGTGATTCCGTGTACTTTTATGACCGCTCGCGCCGCCTGCTCACCCAGGACGTGGGACGCCGGGTGGAGTTTGCCCTGTCCGAACTCGTCCGCACCATGGGAATTTCGACACCTGGCGGAATAGTGGTTGCCCACGGCATCGGCCAGAGGGAATTGGCGGAGCTGGCCGGGACCACAATCTTCACGGTAAGCCGGGAACTTACGAAATTGCAGCGCCAGGGCATTCTGGAAAAACAACGCGGGCGCATCGTGGTCTTGCAACTCGAGAAACTGTCCGCTTGATAGTTCGCGGCGCGGTCGGCGAATCGGGCGGCTCCTTCCGGCAGGACCTCACGCACAATCGAAGGCAACTACACCTCGCCGTTTCTCGATTACTTCTTATGTCGGCTCACACTGATCTCCTGCTGAAAGAGGACTCGGATGGGCTTCTCGATCACGCGCGTGGCGAGTTCGAACTCGATAGGGGCGAGGGGTGAATCGAGCCGCACCGACGCTTGCAGTACGGGCACGGATTGGACGAACGATCCTTCCGGAAGGCTCTGCTGGTCGATTGCCACCTGGTAGTCACCCTCCGGTAAATTGAAAAAAGCGAAACCACCGTCAGGATCCGGCGTCGTATATCGCCCGGTGGGCAACAGTCGAATGATTACAGAATCCGGCGAAATGCCGCCGGGCACCTTTACATTTCCTGCCAGCGATGCCAGGCGCTTCACTGAAAAATCAGCCCGTGCCACCGCATGCGGCATGACCTTTACCTGAGCGGCGCAGTTATCTCCGGGCTCGAAGTCGGCGGGGAGCTCGCGAATGGCAAGTTTCACTTCGTGAACACCTTCAGGAACGTCGATGAATCTGTATCGCCCGCCGCTATCGGTTGTCGCTGTGCGCCCATTGTCTAACATCACCGGCACGCCGGCCACATCGCGGATTGACCTGCCGATTTGCCTTACGAATCCCTCCACCGCACCGACCAAGGGGACTTGCAGAGCCGACTGGCTTAACTGGTTGATGTCGGAACCCCAACGGAATTGCTTTGATATTCGAACGTACAAGTTCCACTGGTTGAAACCTGCCAGGGTTGCCGGGATAGCAGCGCCACGATTTTCGAGCACGAATATGCTCTCCGCGTTGAGCACAGAGGTCATCTGGTTCCGGAATGCCTCAATCTGCAGGCGTGAGCCTTTGACGAGGGGAGCACTTAATCCGATTACCGTCGAGCTAAAGGAATTCGTAGCAAAGAGGGTGCGGCTAATGAGATCGGTACCTTTCTGAAGCTGCGCATAAGCCGACACTTGTTTCAGGTTCAATTGCGCTGAGGTGCGGAAGAACAATGTGTTGCGGGAGCTCTGGTCGAGTGCGCGCTGCATGCGCACCGCTCCGGCGAACGTGAGGTGTCGCCATGCGAGCGTGTCTTCAATTTCATCGGCTTGCTGCCGCTGGAGGGCGTTCTTCGACTGCACGTTCAGGTCGAAGAAGGAAAACCTCAGCGTCTGGCGGCCCAGGGGCCGGGCGAGACTCAAAGTGAGCTGGCGCTCATTCGGCGAGTCGAGTGCGCCAACATCATTGCCTCGAGGGGCGCGTAGCTGGATGACTGTGACATCTCCGTTGGCGGTGAGTTTCCAGGGCAGAGTCCAGGAGATGCCGCTCGAATATGTTGAAGACTGTAACGTCGGCACTTGGTTGGCGGCGTCGAGGTTGTTGGAGTATCGGCTCGCCGAACCATGCAGTTCGATCGAGCGCCGCGGCCGGTACTGCACGTCGATGAAAGGTCCGCGACGGTCCCCCACCAAGTATCCGGGGAGGGGCAGGTAAGCGGCACCCTGATAGACGTAGTTGGCGCGAACTGTGAGCGTGTCGGATTGCCACATCGGCCCCAAAAACACCGACACAGGATGTCGCGGACGATCTGCCCCTGCGACCATCGAGTTCGCCGCTTCCGCATAGAACGTCAGGTGCTTGCGGACCTTGTACAAGCCCTGAATGGTGGAGATATTGACGGAATCAAAGGTCCGCGTCGTGATCAACAGTGGCTGCGCGGATGCGGAATCAGCCGACAGGTGAAGAAAACGAAAGCCAATCTCGAATCGGGTGCCCAGGTTCTGCTGAACTGCACCACCAACAACGCTCTGCGGCGCACGAATTCGGAAAGGAATCCTGGGTCCCTGCAACAAAGTCTCAGCCCCGGCAAAAAAGCTGTAGGTGCGGTCGCCGCTGGTAGCTTGCACGCGGAATCCTCGCGCATCGATATCGGGGGTATAAATGTTCATAAACGGATTTTGGACTAAGTTGGTGGAAAGACGAAAATCGCCGCCGGTGAAAGTCCAATGCCGGTCGAGAAATGCCACCCCACCTAATTCGAGGAAGTTGTCGCCGGTGCGGAATTGGCCATCATTGCTCCAGCCTTGAAAACTGCCCTTCAGCATGCCCAGGTGAGGAATGAAATTGCGGAACGCGACACTGGTTCCGGCGGTATCTACGACTGGCTGGTTGTTACCTTCCGAGTAGTACGCCTGAATTGCAACGTCGGCTTCACCGGCAGTCTGGCCGGCAGCCGGAAGGTTGCCCGCCAGCGCCATTGAAAGTATGAGCATCGCCACAGAAGCGACGCGTCCGGTGATGAAATCATGGCTCACGGTTTCTTAGGTGCAACCACAGCGCTGGCTTCCTGAATTTCTCCGGTCCCCAGGTCCACGCGGGCCCGCAGCTTGTAGGCGCCGGTGCGCACGTCCGTGTTAAGAGGGAAAAGAAATCGCTGTTCGCGTTCGGGAAGCACGGGTAAGTTCTGAAAGTCCTTGGTTTCCACGGTGTTGCCGCTCGCGTCCAACACGGTGAGTGTGCCCTTGGGCCGGAAGTGCATGTGGCCGCGATTTTCAATCACCACCACTGCCTGCAGGACGGCTCCGTCCGGTGACGCACTTTTCAGTGCTTCGATCTGGATAAGCTTCAGGCCTCCATCCACCGTGGGGTTCCCAACCACGACGTAGAACGCGGTCACCACCCGAACGGCGGTGCGGATCCCCGTCGTCAGAACCTGGTCCGCCGGCGGCAAGGTGACAAAGCCGGCAGCACAGTGATAGCTGCCTTCCTTCACGCCTTCTGGAACTCGGATGGTGAAGCGAACCGGCAGTTGAATTCCCGCCATGACTTCCGTCTCCATGGGATTCACCATCAGCCAGGAGCGGCAGGAATCAGCGGCTTCCTGAGCGAGTTCGCGTTCAAACTGCGGAGTCGCGGTGCTGTCAACGAAGAAGTCCAACAACTCGGAACGGATACGGACTTTTGCCTCTGAGTCGTTGCTGAGATTCAAGGTGCCGGACTGTTGTTGACCGGGCGCAAGGCGAAACTCCAGGCGCATGGGCGCCAAACCCAGGCCAATCTGCGCATGCGCCGGCGTGGCGCTCGCGATCAGCGTGAGGCTGGCGATGGCTAGTTGGCAGTAACGGTGTAGGTTAAATTTAATGAACATGATCCACCTATGTATTTCCAGGAATCCGCCAGGGTGTAGTGCAGGTTGACGGTCAGGTTCCTGGTCGAGCTATTGCCCTCATTTCCGCTGGCGATGGTGACCCCAGTGGTGTTCAGCGTAGCCGCTCCGGCACAACTGCCAGACCAGCTGCCTCCTGTAGGGTTCACTGAGACGCTGTCGCAGGTAACCGTCACCGCCGAAATGGGCACGGTCGAACAACCCGGAAAAGAAGCAGGAGCGGTGACCTTCACGTTCCAGGTTCTATTGGTGGTGGCACCGCTCTGAGTCCACCTCAAGGTCGCCGACGCGGTGGGCGACGGAGTCGTGTCGGGATCGGACGCGGCAATGGATATGGGATTCGGCGTAGCCGTAAAGCTGCTGACACTCACGGCGAACCAGCCCAGTACGATTCGCGGCAATGCCGACACGGGTTGGAGCGGCAGCGGAGATGTCGCACGCGCCAACCCGGCTGGCATTAGCAAGACCCACAGCAACGCAAGTGAGCGTTTCCGCATGGTCTCTCCCGTGGCCGATCAGGCCGCGCTCACAGTGAAAGTCACAGTGGCGTTATAAGACCCGGTCGAATAAACCGGATCGTTGGTCAGCGACCATACCACCGAGCCCGTGTTACCAGCGATCGGCGACTTTGCGTCGGCGGCGAAGGTGACCACGTTGGTGGATGAGGCGGTGGACGCGGTCACCGGGGCCGCGCAAGCCGTGCCCACACTGACAACGGAACAGGTGTAGGTCAGCAGATCGCCCGCTGTCGGAGGAGTTGTGACCGAGGGACCGCCGGCGCCAGTGAAGTCGGTGGTGACCTTCAGCGTGATCGTGCCGCTGCCGCCGACTTTCGTGGTGCGAACTTTATAGGTGAAGTTGGTTGTTCCTGAGTACGGATTGGCAAAATTCGTACCCGAGGCGGTTAAGGCGGTGCTGGCGGTGTCGATGCGAATCGCTGCTTCGGCTCCCACCGTCACCGCCAGTGTGGTTGTGCCGGTACTGGCAAACTGCGCATAACTCAACGAGCTCATGCACAAGATTGCCAGGACGGCTAAGACATTAAGACGTTTCATTCTGGTTGTTCTCCTTACCTTTTGTTGGTTTGTTTCAAATTGCGCTGGCCGTAAACTGCAGGGTCACCTGATACGTCCCAGTAGATGACGCGGGACTGTTGGTGAGACTGAATCCAAGCGAAACCGAGTTGGGGTTCGCGGTGCTGCATGGCGTCCCTCCTCCGGTGCAGGCGGATACCGGCAACGTGATGACGCCGGTAGCCGAAGTGGTCGAAACCGTCTGCGTGGCCGAACACGCGGTGCCCAACGTGGCGCCGGAACACGTATAGGTGAGCTGTCCGGAGGGAATGGATGGCCCGCCACTGGGGGTGAAATCCGCAGTCGCCTTCGCAGTAATGTTCCCGCCGCCGGACGCGGTAGTGCGAGCGCGGTAATTCATCGTCATCGATGCAGTAAACGGGCTGAAAAATGTCCCGGTCGGCGAGAGCGTTTGTCCGGAAGGAACCGAAACCTTGGCGAGTGCGCCAATCGAGGCGGTCAGCGTTTGCGTGGTTGTCGCCGTGACCGCATGGCAACGAACCAGTGCAGATGCTCCGAATGCGATAACGAAAAATAGTGCACGACGCCGCATGCAGGCCTCCTTGCTCGAACGCAAGTTGATTGCAACCGTGTTACCATTCGTCCCATTACTGGAAAGATTCCTGAAATGGAACTGAATCGCGGGATCTCTGACAAACGCGGTTCGCCGCATCAGGAAAATGGGCGAAAATCCCCCCCCCAAAGGTGCCGACTGCGATGTTGCTTACCAATGTAACGTTGACAATCGCAGCCCTACTGGAAGTTGCCATCACCTAACGTGGTTACTTCGCTTTGAGACCGGCGAGGGCCGTGTCTCAAACTCGTTTCTCACGTTGAGAATGGAGCCGCCGCGCAATGCTGTCGCGCACCGCGCCCGCTCTATCGGAGCGAGGCCAAATGGGCGGCGAGCTTGGTGTAGAGGCGCTTGCTGAAATCGGCGGGGAGGGCGAAAACGCGGTTGTCGCCGATGAGGACGAGGACGTTGTGCGTGCTGTCGAGCAGCGCGGCGCAGTGGCGGCAGTTGGCGAAGTGCTGCTCCATCCGCTCGCGCAGCCGGGGATCAACGTCGTTATCGAGGTAGTTGGAGATCTCGCGCCAGATCTCGTGACAGCTCACTTCCACCTTATTTTCCCTTCCGTTTGAGATGCCAGCCACCCAGTTCGGTAACAAGACGGTCGCGCATTTGCAGCCGCGCCCGTAGCAGGCGGACCTTCACGTTGCCGGGAGTAATGCCCAGGATTTCGGCGGTTTCGGCGACGCTGAGGAGTTGGACGTCGCGCAGCACCAGCACCTCGCGGTATTTGTCGTTCAGTGCCGCCAGCGCCCGCGTCAGCGCCTCACGCAGTTCCCGGCGCTCCAGCGTCTGGGAGGGAATTTCGCGCCAGTCGCGGAGCTGGATAGGAACGTAGTCGGGATCGTCGGGGACGGCGGAGTCCAGCGATTCCAGGCGCACACGCTGGCGCGACCGCAGGCGCATGCGCGACTCGTTGATGGCGATGGTCACCAGCCAGGTGCCGAACCTAGCGTCGCCGCGGAACTGGTGCAGGTTGCGGAAAGCCTTGAGGACCGTTTCCTGGGCGACGTCCTCGGCTTCGGATGGATCCTGGAGAATGGAGTAGGCGGTGACGTAGAGGGCTCGTTCGTGCGGCCGGACCAGGTCGTAGAAAGCCTCGGAGTCGCCGGCGAGGATGCGCTCGATGAGCGCCCGCTCGTCAGGGCGAGGCTGAGGCTGCGTGGCCAATTCTAGTGATGCCAGCCGGGATAGATGCTGGGATGGAACACGAGTTCGGATATGACCATGAACAGCGTCAACACGGAGGCGGAGAACACGATGCCGTTGCGTAGCTTGTCGCGGAAGCGCAGCGGCTTCATGCGCCATTGCGCCTCGGGCTTGCGGCGAAGCCGGCGCGCGTTGCTGAGCACGAACAGGTTGAACACCGAGCCGATGGTCGCCAGCGCGAGCAGCGGCAGACGCACCGGCTCGGAATGGAGCCATGAAGCTTGCAACACCAGCCCGGTGGCTGCGCCGGTGGTCAGAATGGAAATGCGGTTGGCAAAGACAAAGATCGCGCACCCGGTCTGGAACAGCAGAATGGGAAGCGAACCCAGGACGATGGAATAGCGCGGCGCCCTGGTTTCGAGTTTCGGTTCCGGGACGGGCATGGCAGAAGCCGGGGGCGAAGCCGTGACCGACATGAGAAAACCTCAACTGATCGGATGACCGGTGGAAGGGGAAGTCGGCAAAGAATTTTTCTCATGTCCCGCCTGCTCCAGCATCTTGCGAACCGCCGGTCGATAGCCGCGGCTCAGGGGCACGCGCGCTCCGTCGCGCAGCACCACGCTCATGCTGCCGCGCGCGGGCATGTGGAACTGCTGCACCCGCGACAGGTTGACGATGGCATTGCGATGCACGCGCATGAACTGGCGCGGGTCAAGCGACGCTTCCACGGTCGCCATGGTGGCGCGCAACAGGTGGCTGTTGGGGCCGACGTGCAAGCGGACGTAGTTGGCCGCCGACTCGATCCAGTCCACCTGCTCGACCGGAACGGCAAAGACGCGCGCGTCGAGCTTGACGACAAACCGTTGCAGGAACTTCGGCTGAGTATCAGCGGGCGGAACAGTTGGCCGATCCATGGGAAACCTCGGCGCTGCATTCAGATTGTTCATGGTGAACCCCCGCCGCGGAGCCATCCTCATGGTCCGCGGGACACAGTAAGCCTGTGCTAATAGACTACGGCAATCGGGAAAGGTTACAGGCGGGGATTTGTAAAATTTTTTGTAACAATTGGAGGGCGGCGCGAGGCTGTTAAGCTTAGATTCCTCGGGGGCTTCGGCGCTTCGCGCCTCGGTCACGGCTGAAGCCGTGACCTACCGAGCCCCTCGGAATGACAAGGAGTTGAAGGATCCATGTGGCACGGCTCCCTCCCCTTCGACTTCGCTCAGGGTCGGGACAAGTTCCGCCGTGCCCTTCCCAGCCGTGCCCTTCCCGCATCAGCGCGCGAGGACGCCTTCGGCGGCGGGAACGGCGGGCTTGCTGAGCACGTCCATCGCGGCCTGCACGCCACCGGACTTGTGGGGGACGCTGGCGGCGCGCAACCCCATCTCCACGCCGGAGAGCGTGCCCATCAGCATCAGGTCGTTGAAGTCGCCGAGGTGGCCGATGCGGAAGACCTTGCCCTTCACCTTGCCGAGGCCAGCGCCGAGCGACATGTCGTACTTCTCGAGCGTGATCTTGCGGAAGGCGTCAGCGTCGTGGCCTTGCGGCATGAGCACGGCGGTGACGGAGCTGGAATATTCTCGCGGATCGAGGGCGAGGTTTTCCAGTCCCCATCCTTCGACGGCGGCGCGCGTGGCGGCGGCGTGGCGGTTGTGGCGCGCGAAGACGTTATCGAGTCCTTCCTCGTGCAGCATGGCGATGGCTTCTCTTAATCCGTAGAGCAGAGTGGTGGCGGGCGTGTAGGGGAAGTAGCCGGCGGCGTTGTCCTTGAGCATCTGCTGCCAGTCCCAGTAGGAGCGGCTGAGGCGCGCGGTCTGGTTGGCGGCGAGCGCTTTTTCGGATACGGAATTGAAGGCCAATCCCGGAGGAAGCATCAGGCCCTTCTGCGAGCCGGAGACCACGACGTCCACTTGCCACTCGTCCTGGTTGAGTTCACAGGAGGCAAGCGAAGACACGCCGTCAATCATGAAGAGCGCGGGATGTTTGGCGGCGTTGATGGCCTTGCGGATTTCGGGAACGCGGTTGGTGACGCCGGTGGAAGTTTCGTTGTGCACGATCATCAACGCTTTGAAGGCGTGATTGCGGTCGTCGGTGAGGCGGCGCTCGACGTCGGCGGGATCCACGCCATGGCGCCAGTCGCCGGGAACAAATTCCACATCGAGCGAATGACGGCGCGCGACCTGCTGCCAGAGCGTGGCGAACTGGCCGGTTTCGTACATCAGGACCTTGTCGCCCGGCGACAGCGTGTTGACGATGGCCGATTCCCAGCCACCGCTGCCGGAAGACGGAAAGATGATGACGTGGCCGGAGGTGCGGAAGATGGATTTGATGCCCTCGAGGACTTCGTGGCCGAGGCGGGCGAAGTCGGGACCGCGATGGTCCATGACGGCGGCGTGCATGGCGCGCTGGATGCGGTCGGGAACATTGGTGGGGCCGGGAATTTGCAGGAAGTGGCGGCCGGGGCGATAGGTCATGACGCGTGCCTCACAAGCAATGATTTCAGATGGTAGCGAACCTTCTATTGCGACATAGCAAAGCACAAAATGCAAGTGCACGTATCACGTTGACAGCGCCATTTCGAGGACGCGGGCGACGTGGATGGCCTGGCGGCGGGCGCCGGACTCGATCTGGTGACGGCAACTGGTGCCGTCGGCGACGATGAGCGCGTTTGCGGGCGCCTGGCGAACGGCAGGCAGCAAGCTGCGCTCGGCCATCTTCATTGAGACTTCGTAGTGCTCCTTCTCATAACCAAATGCGCCGGCCATGCCGCAGCAGCTTGAATCAATCACTTTGACGGAAAGGTTGGGAACAAGCTGGAGCGCACTGACCACGGCGGGCATGGCGCCGAAGGCTTTCTGGTGACAATGGCCGTGGAGGAAAGCCGTCCGGGGGCCGGCGTCGCGGAAGGCGAGTTTCAGATTGCCCTGCGCGTTTTCCTGCGAAACGAATTCCTCGAACAGCAGCGACTGCGCGGCGATGGCGTCCACAGCGTCGCCCTTGAGCAGGCCCTTCAGTTCGTCGCGAAAGGTGAGCAGGCACGAAGGCTCAATGCCGATGATGGGGACGCCGCGTTGGGCATGTGGGCCAAGTGTGGCGACAACGCGGGAGAGTTCCTGGCGCGCGGGTTCGACCAGGCCGGCGCTGAGAAACGTGCGGCCGCAGCAGAGAGGTCGGCCGCTGTTGGGTTCGACGACGTTGTAGCCGGCGGATTCGAGAACGGCGCGGGCGGCACGGGCGTTTTCCGGTTCGAAGTAGCGGCTGAAGCAGTCAACGAAGAGGACGACTTCCCTGCCCTTGCCGCCCCTCCCGTTTCCGTTCGTCTGAGCCCGATAAATGTCACTTCGCCATGCGGGCAACTTGCGGCGGGCGCTCAGGCCGGTGAATTTTTCCGAGAGAGCGGCCAGGCCGGGGATCGAGTTGCGCAGGTTCATCAAGGGTGCGAACCGGCTGGCCACCGGCGCGTAATGCGGCAGGTAGGCGGTGATTTTCGTGCGGCGCGACACGCCCTTGCGCTGGTGCCACTGGTGCATGAACTCGAGCTTCATGCGCGCCATGTCCACGCCGGTAGGACACTCACGGCGGCAGGCCTTGCAACCGACGCACAGGTCCATCGTCTCCTTCATGGCGTCGGAGGCGAAGGCATCGGGACCGAGTTGACCGCTGAGGGCGAGGCGCAGAGAGTTGGCGCGGCCGCGGGTCACGTCCTTTTCGTCGCGGGTGGCGATGTAGGACGGGCACATGACGCCGACATCAAGCTTGCGGCAGGCGCCGTTGTTGTTGCACATCTCGGCGGCGCCCAGCAGGCCGCCCCAGTCGGACCAGTCGAGGACGGTCTCGATGGGCTTGGGGCCGTAGGCGGGCTTGTAGCGGAACAGGCTGCGATCATCCATGCGCGGCGCGCGGACGATCTTGCCGGGATTGAACAGGCCGCCGGGATCGAAGGCATCCTTGACCGCTTCGAAGGCGCGCACCAGGCGTTCGCCGAACATCTGCTCGTGGAATTCGGAGCGGCTGATGCCGTCGCCGTGCTCGCTGGAGTGCGAACCCTTGTACTCGCGCACCATGGCGAAGGCTTCCTCGGCGATGGCGCGCATCTTCTTTATGTCCGCCGGGTCCTTCATGTTGAGCACGGGCCGAATGTGGAGGCAGCCAACGGAGGCGTGCGCGTAGAGCGTGCCGCTGGTGCCGTGCTTGCGGAAGACGTTGGTGAGGCGATCGGTGTATTCGGCGAGATCGTCGAGCGGAACGGCGCAATCCTCGATGAAGGAGACCGGTTTGCCGGCGCCCTTCATGGACATCATGATGTTGAGCCCGGCCTTGCGGACATCGGCAAGCTCGGCCTGGGTCTTGTTGTCCACGGCGCGCACCACGGAGTTGGGGAAGCCGTGGTCGGCGAGCAATTCTTCCAGCTTGCCGATGGAATCGATGAGCGGCGCCTGCTCTTCGCCGGCGAACTCGACGAACAGCAGCGCTTCAGGACGGCCGCGGACCACGCGATCGATGGTTGGACGGAAAGTGGCGATGGCGTGCGCCAGCTCAAGCATGGTGCGGTCGAGCAGTTCGACGGCGGAAGGATTGAGCTGGACGATGTGGCGCACCATGTCCATGGAATCGTAGAAGCGGTCGAAGTGGCAGACGGCCTGGACCTTGTGCTTGGGAATGCGGTGCAACTGGAGCTTGATGCGGGTGAAAAAGCCGAGCGTGCCTTCGGAGCCGACCAGGATTTTCGCCAGGTTCAGCGGCGCGGCGTCCATCATGTAGAGGTTGTAGCCGCCGACCTTGCGCATTAATTTCGGCACGCGCTCGGCGATGTCCTGAGCGTGGTTGCGATAGAGCGAGCGCATGGAGTCGGCAAGCTGGCGCACGCGGGCCGGCGTTCCATTGGGTGATTCCGGGACTTCGCCAAAGACGCAGCGGGCGCCGTCGGCGAGGACGGTTTCGATCTCCAGGACGTTGTGCACCATGATGCCGTACTTGATGGAGCGCGCGCCGGCGGAGTTATTGCCGGTCATGCCGCCGATGGTGGCGCAGTTGGAGGTGGAAACATCCACCGGGAAATACCAGCCGGTGGATTTGAGCTGGTTGTTCAGGTGGTCGAGGACGATGCCGGGCTGGACGACGACGGTGCCGCGCTCGGCGTCGAGTTCAAGTACCTGGTGCATGTGGCGCGAGGTGTCCAGCACCAGCGCTTGGTTCACGGTCTGGCCGTTCTGCGAGCTTCCGGCGCCGCGCGCCAGCACGGGAAATCCTTCTTCGCGCGCGATGGCGATGGCGGCCTCAACGTCGGCGGTGTCGCAAGGCAGGGCGACACCGATGGGCTCGATCTGGTAGATGGAGGCGTCGGTGGAATAACGTCCGCGGGTGAAGGGGTCGAACAGGACTTCACCTCGCAGCGCCTGGCGCAAGCGAGCGGCGAGGACGGGATCACCGATTCGGTTGGGCATGGAGAGCCTCGCCGGAATGAATTCCGGCGCTCCGCACCCGCTGTCTGCGGATTAGGCCGGAGCGCCTGGTCCGTTGCAAACCGCGGCGGGAACCGTGCAGCATAACAAAAAACCGCTTGCTTGCCGCGAAAAAGAGGCACATCATACTCGGCCCGCCGGGTCACATGATTCGCCATATACGTCTTTCATAGGAGAGATTCCAATATGCGTCCACGCCTGTTCCGCGCCAGCAACGTGGTGCTCGGCCTGCTTTGCCTGATGTACTTCTTGACCTACGTTGACCGGGTCAACATCAGCACCGTGGTTGCGTCCAACCAATTCCTGAAGGAAATTCCGCTGACCAAGGTGCAGATCGGGCTGGTGTTCTCCGCCTTCGCCTATCCGTACCTGCTGTTCCAGGTGATCGGCGGTTGGGTGGCCGACAAGTTCGGGCCGCGGAAAGCGCTCACCATCTGCGGGCTGATCTGGGCCGGCGCAACCATCGTCACCGGCCTGGTCCACGGGATCGTAGCCCTGTTCGTCGCCCGCGTGTTCCTGGGATTCGGCGAAGGCGCGACCTTCCCCACCGCGACGCGCGCCATGTCGTACTGGGTAGCGAAGGAACGGCGCGGGTTTGCGCAGGGCTTCACGCACGCCTTCTCGCGGCTGGGGAATTCGCTTACACCGTGGGTGGTGGCGACGCTGATCGTGGCGATTTCGTGGCGCGCTTCGTTCATCATCATCGGCTGTGTCAGCACGTTCTGGGCGCTGGCGTGGGGACTCTATTTCCGCGACAAACCCGGCGATCACCCCAGCATAACGCCGGAAGAACTCGCCACATTGCCCACGCCTGCGACCAAGGCGAAAGTACAGGTTCCGTGGGGACCGCTGGTCAAGCGCATGGTGCCGGTGACGATCGTCTACTTCTGCTACGGATGGATCCTGTGGCTGTTCCTGAGCTGGATCCCGTCGTTCTTTAAGGGTCAGTACCAACTCGACCTGAAGAAGACGGCGATCTTCGCTTCGGGCGTGTTCTTCGCCGGCGTGGTTGGCGACACGCTGGGCGGACTGGTCAGCGACAAGCTGTTCAAGATGACGCGCAGTCCGCGGTTCGCGCGCTGCAACATGGTGGCGGTGATGATGTTCCTATGCGGCGTCGCCATGGTGCCGCTCATGTACACGCGCAACATCAGTGTGGTGGCGTGGGCGCTGACGGCCGGTTTCTTTTTCGCCGAAATGACGATCGGTCCGATGTGGGCCATCCCCATGGACATCGCGCCGAAATTCGCGGGCACGGCGAGCGGGCTGATGAACACCGGGTCGGCGCTGGCGGCAATCGTGTCGCCCGTGGTGGGCGGCTACCTGATCCAGAAAACGGGAAACTGGACGCTGCCGTTCAAGGTGTCCATCGGCGTGATTCTGGTGGGTGCGGTTTTGTCGTTCACCATGCATCCGGAACGTCAGTTCGCGGAAGATGCGAGCCCGGTGGCTGCGGGAACGGGCAGGTGAGCGCGTGCGGCATACTTACTGCGGAAAGCTCGTGATCAGCACCGCCGTTGGGGTTGCAATGATGGCGACGGCGGCGTTAGGCGGGAACATGCAACAGGCAACCTCCAACAAAGCGGCGGAGAAAACCGGCGCGCGCACGCTGAGCTACGAAGGCGCGACCACCATCGGGACCAAGATCATGCCGGAGGCGGCCAAGCTGTTCGCGGCGCGCACCGGCGTGACCTTCAGCCAGATCGGCGGCGCCGGCGCCGATGCCGGATTCCGCGCGGCGGAAGAACGTCGGGTGGACATCGGCGGCGTGGCCCGCGAATTGACGCCGGCGGAAAAGAGCAAGGTCGCGGGCGCAGTGGTGATCGGGTATGACGCGATGGGAGTGTTCGTCAACGCGGGCAACCCGCTGAAGTCGCTGACGCGCGCGCAATTGAAAGAGATTTTTGCCGGACGGACGACCAACTGGAAAGCGTTCGGCGGGCCAGACAAGCCGATCACCGTGTACAGCGAAAAGCTCACCGGCGGCCGCGCCACGGTGAAGGCGTTCAAAGACATGGTGCTCGGCAGCGAGCCTTACGGCCCGGTGAAGGAACTGGAAGACTCCTCCGATTGCGTCAAGGACGTGGCTGGGAATGAAAACGGCATTACCGCGTCGTCCGTGTCGTTTGCCGTGCCGGGAGTGAGGGCGATCGCGGTGGACGGCGCGCCTCCGACGACGGCGGCGGTGCAGGACGGTTCGTATCCGCTGAAGCGCCCGCTGATCCTGGTCACGAAAGACCCGCCCGCCGGCAACGTGAAAGCCTTCCTGGACTTCATGCTCACCAAGGACGCGCAGGCGATTGTGGGGAAAAACTTCGTCGCCGCGAAGTGAGTGCCGGACAGATCGCCCCTACGCGGAACCGCCACGGCAATGCCGCGCCAGATGTTAAGCCGCTTTGCGGTACTCCGTGTCCACGTGGCGCTGCCGCGGCTTTGCTTTGCGGCGCCGCAACGACAGCCCACCACCCCACAGAATGATAAAAACAGCGCTGACCAGCAGGGCGCCGAAAAGCAGCAATGTAAGCATCATGGCAGAAGCGTTGGTCATCGCAGCACCCTCCTGCGCTGATCATGCGCGCAACGCCGTTTACGCGCAGTGACGACAATCACGCTGCGGGACTGAGGAACCCGTATTGGGAATGGCAGCGGGGCCGATCAAGACCCTAAACTCACAAGGACTCCGAGAGAGGTATGCACTCGACATGACTCCCTTCACCGCCCCCATCACTCTGCGCGGACGGCACGCCTCCCTGGAACCGCTTTCCGCCGCCCATCACGACGGCCTGGTGGAAGCCACGCGTGACGGCGAACTCTGGAAACTCTGGTATACCGCGGTTCCATCGCCGGAAGGGATGCGCGCGGAAATCGAGCGCCGGTTGGAACTGCAACAGGCCGGCTCGATGCTGCCGTGGACGGTGTGTAGCCTGGTCACCGGCAAGATCGTCGGCATGACGACGTACATGAATATCGACGCCAGGTACCGCCGTGTCGAAATCGGTTCCACCTGGTACGCGAAATCGGCCCAGCGCACGCCGCTCAATACGGAATGCAAACTCATGCTGCTTGCCCATGCGTTCGAAAGCCTGGCGTGTATTGCGGTGGAATTCCGCACCGGGTTTTTCAACCATGCCAGCCGGCGCGCGATCGAGCGCCTGGGCGCGAAACAGGACGGCATCTTGCGGAGCCACCAACTGTATGCCGACGGCAGTTTGAGAGATACCGTCGTCTACTCGATTGTCGCAGCCGAATGGCCGGCAGTGAAACAACATCTGGAATTCAAGCTGGACGGCGGTTCCGGTAGCTAGAGGGCTTCCAGAGTCGGTGTGGCCACCAACACAAGCCCGAGATCCCTCGACTTGGGTTTCCCGCGCTGGAAAAAGCGCGCGGGAGCCCTCCCTCGCTCGGGATGACAGTAAGGTATGTCAGCTATGGAACTGCTCTAATCGTATTCACTGGCGAAGTCGATCTTCCAAAAATCCTCATCCGACAGGAACTCAACCCCCACCTCAACCAAACCGCCGGTGGCCCACACATGCTGAAAGACAACGCGCGCGCGGGCACCGCATTCCTTCTCCGGCGACCAGAGATCGACCTCCTGCCCCACGTTGTACGCCGCGCGACAGACAAGCAAGCCGCCATTTCGGCTTACCAGCACAGAATCCGCGGATTCCTCCTGGTGGGAGCCGGCGCCGTCCAAGGACCGGATGGTGAGGTGCGTGCGATAGGGCAAACGACTACTGCGACGGGCATACCCGAGCATCTTCTGGGTGAATTCTTCCAGATGCTGCTGGGCCTCTTGATCCAAATCAATAAAAGCCACTCCGAAATGTCGTTCCGGAACGACGTAGATGACGCGGCCGAAAGCGTGGATTCGAAAACCAGTCGGAAGCTGGAACAGCATGGCCAGTTCGGTCTGCAGGTCGAATCTCTCGCGGCAGGATGTGAGAACTCCTCCCACGCTCAGGTTGTCGATGCGGCCGGCGAGCGGCGGACCGACGGTGTCCTTGGTGTAGATTTCCACGGGAGCAAGGATCGGAACCCGGGCGTACCGTCGTCGTGCACGCCACTGCCGTTCGCTGCTGGAAGGAGCGCTCTGGCTCATGATAGGAACAGCTCTCTATCTCCTAAGAGTCTGTAACAAAAGCCTGTCGGACCCGCACCCGGCCCTACCTCCCACCGGGCATCCTCTGGCGAACTATATCAGCCCCGGGAACGGTGCCAAGTCCCGAGTGGCGGCCACCCCAAAGTAACCTCCATGGCCTGGTAACGCGCAGAAGCCTCAACACTAAGTATTCAAAGGGGCGGGCGGCCACTGGCCCGAGTTCCGAAATAGGACAGAGACAACGCTGCCGTAAGGTTTGTCGCCGCGAATCCACCAAGAAGCGCTTAGGATTGCAGGTAGCAGAACGGGTGCCTCTCGCACCATAGCTGAGGAGGTGTCCCATGGCAGTCGTAAGCTCGCCAATCCTCGTATCTCTCAGAAATATCCTGGTCGCAACCGATTTTTCGCCGTGTTCGCGGATCGCGCTGCACTGCGCAGCCGTACTGGCGCGGCAGGCAAAGGGAAACGTATTCCTGGCGCACATACTCCCATTCGCCCCCTTGTCTCCCATCCCCATGGATTCCGGGCCGGTGTTCCCCATCACGCCCGGCGGGGATCCACGCTTTCGGATGAAGCAACTGGTGTCCTCACCGGAAATGGCCGGCATCGAACGCGAAACCCTGCTCGGCCAGGGAGACCTGTGGCTGGTGCTGCAGGGCATGATTGAGAAAAATGACATCGATTTGGTGGTCATCGGGACTCACGGGCGCGAAGGCCTGAAGAAGCTGGTGCTCGGTTCCGTAGCCGAAGAGGTTTTCCGGCGTGCGCCTTGCCCGGTGGTGACTGTGGGCCCGCACGTCACGCCTGCGTGTTTCGAGCAGGGCCGGCTGCGACGCATCCTGTTCGCCAGCGATCTTTCGCCCTCCTCCATGCACGCGCTGCCCTTTGTCAGCCTGCTCGCGCAGCAGCACCAGGCGTCGCTGACCTTCCTTCACGTCCTGGCCAGCGCCGTTCCGGACACGGAATTCAGCGCGACCGGCTTCGTCGGGCGCGAACTCGACGAAGCGCGGGAGAAGTTGCGGCAGGTGGTGCCCGCCGGCAGCAACGCCGATGTTGTGGTGGAGGTCGGCATCGCGGACGAGGTCATCGTGCGGGTTGCGCGCGCCCAGAATGCCAGCCTCATCGTCATGGGCCTGCATGCGCAGTCCGTGTTCGCAGCCACGCATTTGCCATGGTCGACGGCTCATCGCGTGGTTTGCGACGCGCATTGCCCGGTAATGACCGTGAGGTAGCACCCGAGGGGGACGCGCGCCCTCCGCGTCCCTCCGGGCTTGGTTCGGATTGTTCTCGGGCTGGTGAAGTATGATCGCCGCTCATCGCCACAACTTTCATCGCGCGCCCCTGGGCTGGACCTCGGCCATGAACCTGTTCAGCCTGATGTTCGCACTGCTGCTGGCGCTGGCGATTATCGTGCTGCTGCTGTTGTGTTTCTACCTGATGCAGCGCCAGGCGCCGCCGGCGCAGGCTGAGCCGGCACATACAGCGGCGCTGCAGGTCCGCACGATGGAGACAAGGATGTGGTGATGACCTCCGGAATCAGCTAGTATCCACAACCACCGGGTCTCCCGGTGACCGTTCATTTCCGGCTACGTACAACTCAGAGGTCGCCCGGATGCAGCTTCGAACTGCAATCGCTGCGGTGCTGCTGGCATTGTTGGTTTGCTTCCTGGCTCTGGCCCTGGCGCAAACCGCGTTTTGGAATGGCATCGAGTTGCAAGGTTACGACTTCCTGATTGCGATGCGAGGGCCGGCCCCGCCATCCGACAGGATTGTCATCGTCGATTTCGACGAGCCATCCGTATTGGCCCTGAACGCCTTTCCCATTCCGCGTCCGCTGTTGGCTGAAGTGGTCAGCAAGATCGGCGCCGGGAGTCCCGCGGTGATTGGCCTGGACATCATCCTGGACCGACCGCGCGATTCCGCTGCCGACCAACATCTGGCTGAGACCATAGAACAGGCGGGCAACGTCATCCTGGTCAGCGAACGTGGGTTCGGGAGCCTGTCTCGCAATGAGCCGCTGCCTGAATTCGAGTCGGCTGCCGCGGGCGTTGGCTTCGGCGATCTGCCCCAGGATGACGATGGCACAGTCCGGCGGATGCACTTGTTGTTGCGCGAGCCGGGCTACGAGCGGCTTGCCTTTTCAGTGGCGGTCGCTTCCTACGCCACGGAACAGTCTCTGCGTCCCGGCCGAAGCGGCTTTCTGCGCTTCGGCACTGCCGATATTCCGCTGGCGACAGAACGCCCCGACTCCGCGCTGGTTGATTTTCATAACTCGTTGCCGGCGGCCGTTGTGCCGGTGAGCCGTCTGCTGGCACCGGGGTTCGATGCGAACATCTTCCGGGAAAAAATCGTGGTGATCGGGCAGAGCAGCGAGATGGGCAAAGACCTGTTCTCCACGCCGGCATTCCGATTTCGAGCTTCGCACAATGGTCGCAGCCTTCTCTCCGGTGCGGAAATTCACGCCGCGGCCATAGCCAGCCTGCTCGCCGGCCGCTTCCCGCACCGCATGGCGGTCCCGCTGCAATGGACGCTCAACTTCCTGTTCGCGGCCATGCTGATTCTTCTGCTGATGCGCATGCGGTGGTGGCTCGGGGTGGCAGCCTTCCTGGCTGCGACCGCTGGGGTTCTTGCCGCGGCAGGATGGCTGTTTTCGCATCAGCAATTGTGGGTGCCATTGATCACCACGGAGGCATGCCTGGTGCTAGGCCTGCCGATGGCGTTCGGGTATCGCTACCTGGAAGAGCAGCGGCTCAAAGTTCGCAGCGAAGCCGAGCGACGCCAATTGATGAACCTGTTCGAAAGGTACGTGTCCGCCGATGTAGCGGCCGAAATATGGAAGCGCCGAGGCGAAATCGTACTGGCCGGCGAAGAGCGGGTGGCGACTGTTCTGTTCTCCGACATTCGCAACTTCACTGCCCTGACGGCCGGGCGGCCCTCCGCCGAAGTGCTGGCGTGGTTAAACCGGTATCTCACCGCCATGACTGAAGTCGTCAAGGCCAATGGAGGGTTTCTCAATAAATTTATCGGTGACGGGATCATGGTGATCTTTGGCGTCCCGTTGAGCCAGGACGAGCGAGGCGATGCCTGCCGCGCCGTGCAGTGCGCTTTGCAGATGCTGGAGCAAGTGGAAGTGCTGAACTCCATCATGGGCATGGAAGAACCCAGGCTGAAGATTGGAATCGGGATTCATACCGGCACACTGACCGCCGGAAACGTCGGCTCGCCGGAGCGGCTGGAGTACTCGGTGATTGGAGAAACCGTGAACCTGGCTTCACGCCTGGAATCGCTGACGAAAGAGTTCAAGACGGCGATCGTGATGAGTCCGAGCACATGGGAAAGAATCCGCGAGAGCTTTTCCGCCGTGCCCCTGGGCGAAGCAGAGGTGCGAGGGTTCACTGGCAAATTGATGCTCTACGGGGTGAAGAGCGAGAAAGCTGTCGAGGCGCCATCATGAAATTCGTCAGGCTGCTATTTCTCACCGGTGGGCTGCTGGCCGCCAACCTTGCCATCGGACAAGGGCCGCCGCCCTCTCCACAGCCGCCGCCCAAGCCGCCCCAGTCCACCGCAAAAGATGCGCCCAAGGCGCCGCCGCGCAAGCGGCTGGTGGCGGATCTTTCCGGTTTTGAGATGAGCGATCCTAACCAGACCCGCAAACAGCGCGCCATGTTAGGCGCGACGCGAGGCGGACCATCGCGCCTGCCCCTGCTGCTGGCGCCCGATCTGGCGAAGTTCCATGGCAGCACACCACTGTTTGCCTGGCTGTACCCGGGCCGCACCGAGGGCTTCGAGATTGTGCTTCGGGACGACGACGACAATGAGCTCCTGCGCCAACAAGCCAGCACAGCGGAGTTCCGCCTGAAGGATGCTTCCTCTCGTTTCCAACCGGGAAAAACTTACTACTGGAGCGTGCGGCCTTTTCCTTCGTTGATGGAGTCCAGATTCTCGCAAGCAGCCGGTTTCGTGGTTGTTGCCGATTCCGAACGGCAGCAAATTGAAAAGGAGCTGGCGGCTATCTCGCAAGGGGACTCCTACCTGGCAGGAACAGCACGCGCCCGCGTGTTGGTGAACCACCGCCTCTGGTACGACGCGATCGGCGCGTATGGCGATCTGATCAGGCAGTTTCCTGACCGAGCCGAACTGTACGAGGAACGAGGAACGGTCTACGCACAAATTGAGGTAACCAAAGCACAGGCTGATGCGGATTTCGCCCGCGCCGATGAACTGCAGGCGAAGAAACCTGGGAAATGATTCACTTCCACTCGCCTTGCAGAACGAATGCAGCCCAGAGAAATGGCGCGCACCACTTTTCTTGCTTCCACATTTCGATCTGCGCCTCGCGTAACGCTGCCGCCGGGCGCAAGTGGCGGCTCCCCAGCATGCCCTGATAGAAACGCTCCATTTCTTCCGCGGTCGCTTGATCGTTTACGCTCCACAAGCTGACGACCACGCGGGGTGCTCCGGCGTACATAAACCCGCGCGCCAGGCCGATCAAGCCTTCGCCCCGCACTTCCCTGCCCAGGGCGGTCCTGCAGGCGCTGAGCACCACCAGCTCCGCATTGAGCTTTAGATTGAAGAGATCGTTTAATCGGAGAAATCCGTCCTGGGGAGAGCCCTGATTGTCGAACAGCGACAACACAATGCCCGACAATTCCGGATGCGCGTCGTTCACCACTCCGTGAGTGGCGAAGTGGACGATCTGGTACTGACTGAGGTCCTTGGACATTGCGGTTGACCGGTTGGCCGCGAAATCCAGCGCGGCAAATCGCGATTGTGGCGGAGCGAGGCGGAGAATGGCTTCCGCTTCCTGGCGAGTGAAGGGGAGTCGCTCCAGACCGAGAAGGCTCGCGGTGCCGGCGGCGACTTGTCCGGCGGGGGCAGCCGGGGGCACTTGATCTTGCGGGAGAGGCTGCACAAAGCCGCGGGTCCCGTTATTTGCGTGCGCAACGCTGCCGGGGACGCGACCGTCCTCTCGTTCAAAAACAGGATCGGCAAACACGGCAAGTTTCCTGGAGGATGAGGGCCGGCCGGCCACATCTCGCCGAAGGAAGGCCAGAGTGGAAGCAGAGGGCACGCTGACAATCTCATGGCGCACGATCAACGGTTCGTAAGACTCGGTGGCGCCGGCATCCAGACTGGGCGAGGGCAGCGCCGCAAAGGGCACGATCTGCAAAGCACCGTCGGCCGCAATCAGCAGGCGCTTGGTTCCCAACTCGTTTTGCACGGGGCCTAGGAGAATCTTGCTCAACGCCCAGGCAGTTTTCTGGTAGTCGTCGGGCGCGGAAAGCCGCCGGCCGATGATGGTTCGATATAAACGCACCGCCAAGGTTTCGATCTCAGCGCGTCCGGTTAGCTCAAAGCTGGCGAGCCCGGAGGCGGTGACTGCCCACAGGTAGCTACGCTGCTGGCCCATGGCATATTCCAGGAGCACAGTATCGGGATCCAGGACTTGTTTCTGGATTGCAGAAACGCCCAGCGGCCGAGGCTGGGTGAGGGCTGCATAACGAGGGCTGCCGGCGCGGATTTGCGCTTCCACCTGCTGATACTCGGTACGCAGCGCTTCTAGCTCCTTCTGAAGTTCACGCGCCGGTTCGCCGCCGTCTCCGCCCGCCAGCAGGCGAATTTCCGCGCTCTGCTTCTGTTCCAGGAGCTGACTGAGTCGAATCTCGCGCTGCAACAACTCGGGATTCACGCCCTGGCGTAGATCGACCTTGGCTTCGCTGAGAAGATCCAGCAAACCGCGCGCCTTGGCGCGTTCATGTGCTTCCAATGCCTGGGCGTTGTAACCCTTGTCGGGGTACTGTCGGTGCAGTTGCATGAGCAGGTCGACATAAAACTCGTAGGCGTGCTGTGCGGTGGCGAGATAGGTGGTGCGCAGTTCACGGCTGGCGATGTTGGCCCGCCGTAACTCGGTGATGGCCAGGGCAGCTTCGATGTGACTGCGAGCGGAGGTGAGATCGCCCAAGGCCTGTTCGGATTTAGCGGTCCAGTAGAGAGCTTGCGATTCTCCGATCTGATCGTGCACCGCCTGGTACAGTGCCACGGCTTGCCGGTAGTAGCCGAGCGCGGTCTCGGGCTGCGACAGTTCAGCGTACACGGTGCCGACAGCGTTCAGCACCTGGGCTTTGGAGCGGCGATCCCCCACCGCCTGCCGTATTTCCAGGGATTGCTGGTAGAAGGTGAGTGCCTGCTTGGGCTGCCCTTGCACCTGGTGGGCTCCGGCCAGCGCGTAGAGCGCACGAGCCTCTCCCAGGCGATCGCCTCGGGCACGGTGGAGCGGAACTTCGCGAGCAAAACAGTCGAGCGCCTTCTCGTTCTGGCCGAGAGATTGATAAGAAACCCCGAGGTGATAGAGCGACTCGGGCTCGAGTTGTCCGCTGTCGGCGGGCGGCATCAGCTTGAAGGCTTGATCGGCGTAGCTCAGTGCCCTGCTGTCGTCTCCCAAAGCAACGTACACGCTGCTGATTCCAGTCAAGGCGGCGGCTTCGAGTCCGGGTTCGTGCTGCGCCCGCGCCAGTTGCAGCGCCTGCTGATCGAACTCCAGAGATTTCTCCTGCTCTCCTGCCTCGTACTGAACGATGCCAAGACGAAGCAACACCGTGGCCTCCATGAGCCGGTCCCCGAGCGAGCGAAACAGGTGCAAAGCGGCGGTGAGGTCGGCGAGGGCTTGCTTCATCTCACCCCGGTCTTCGTAGAGCAGGCCGCGGCCGACCAGAGCCATCGCTTCCTTGGGCTGGTCACTGATGGCATGGAGTGCGGGAATTGCCTGATCGTAATAGCTACTGGCCCGCGCATCGTCCCCGACGGCCGCGTAGGCCTCCGCCAGGTTGTAGAGCGTGCGCGCTTCCCAGGGACGATCGCCCAGATCGCGGTACAGCGGGAGCGCCTGAAGGTAGTAAGGGATTGCGGCCTGCTTCCGATTCAGCAGGTCGTTCACGATGCCCAGCATGTAGAGAGTGGCGGCCTGGTTTCTCCGGTCGCCAAGTGTTTGCCAAATCGGAAGCGCCTGGCCGAAGTAGCCCAACGCTTCCTGCTTCTCCCCGGTTGCGAACGAAACCCGGCCGAGTCCCATGAGCGCCGAAACTTCGCACTGGCTGTTCTTCAACTCGCGGCACAGCGCCAGCGCCTGCTGATAAGAATCCTGTGCCGGTTTGAACTGCTGGCTTGATTCGTACGCACTTCCCAGCATACCGACGACAACCGCTTCCTCGACCCGGTTCCCACCGCTGCGAACGAGAGCCAATCCTTGGCGCAAATACTCCGTCGCGCTCGCTTTGTCTCCGACGGTGAGACTAGCGGATCCCATGATTACCAGCAGCTCAGCTTGCTTGGCGCGGTTTCCGACCTGCTTGTATAAAGCGAGCGCTTCCTCGCTTTTCGCGACCCCCTTGCGCAAGGATTCCGGCGTTTTCTGCGCATACAACTGCATCGCTTCCGCATAGGCTTGGTCTGCCACGGCGCGGGTGTCCGGTTTCGACTGCGGAGTCGAGGCTGTACTGGTCTGAAGGGCTGGCGAAGGTGCTGCGGCAGGCAGTATCGCGCCCAGCAAGGCAAGCAACGCGAGGCGGAAGATCATCATCGCCCCATCCCTCTCGGGCACAACATAGCAGCAGGCGAGCGAACACAAGGCCGCGCTCCGCGTCACATCACGCGCTGCTCCAGTGAATGAGCGCGGGCGCCGGAGTAGATTGCCGGCAGTTCTAGATACCCCTCAGTGAGTAACCTTCTTCATGGCATAGGAGCTCAAGACGCGCATGTAATTGGCGCGTTCAAAAGCCGCGGGATTGGCAATCGACTTGCGCGCCATGCTGCCTTGCATCTGGCGGATGGATTCGTATTCATGCTCTTCCATCCAGCGGCTGAGGTCATGCAAGACGTGGCGGATGTGCCCAACGCCCTTCTCCAGCAGCGCCGAGGTCATCATCGCCACCCGCGCGCCCACCATCATGCTCTTCAGCACGTCTTCGGCGGTATGCACGCCCCCGGTGATGGCCAGGTCGGGGCGCACATGGCCGTAAAGGATGGCCACCCAGTTGAGCCGCAGCAGCAATTCGTAGGAATGGCTTAGCTCCAGGCGCGGCGCCACCTCGAGCTGTTCCAGATCGAGGTCGGGCTGATAAAAGCGGTTGAACAGCACCAGGCCATCGGCTCCGGCCAAGTCCAGGCGGCGCATCATGTGCGGAATGGAGCTGAAGAAATGCCCCAGCTTGACGGCCAGCGGTATCCGCACCGCCGCCTTCACCTGGTTTACAACGTCGTAGTACATCTGCTCCACTTCCGCGCCGGACTGTTCGGGGTTGGCGGCCACATAGTAGGCGTTCAGCTCGATGGCGTCGGCGCCGGCTTCTTCCATCATCTTGGCGTAACGCGTCCACCCGCCCATCGAACTGCCGTTCAGGCTGGCGATGACGGGAATGTGGACCGCCTTCTTCACCCGCGCCAGGTGTTCCAGGTAGGCTTCGGGTCCGTGGTTGTAATTCTCCAAGTCGGGAAGGTAGTGCAGCGACTCGGCGAAGCTCTCGGTGCCCTGCTCCAGCCAGCGGTTCAGCTCTTCGCCTTCGATCTCGATCTGTTCCTCGAACAGCGAGTGCATCACGACGGCAGCCGCGCCGGCTTCTTCCATCTCGCGCACGGCCGCGACTTCCCTCTGCAGCGGCCCGGCCGAGACTACGATCGGGTTCTTCAACTTCAACCCCAGATAGGTGGTAGAAAGATCGGTCATTGCTTGCCTCCTTTGGTCGCCAGCGCGGCCGCCGCCAAGTCTCCGCCGGCGGGAAGCGAAGCCAGTTTCTCGTAAAGATCCCAGCGGCTGCGCACGTCCTCCTCGGCCTCGTGCAGCAGCTTCTTGGCGGCTTCGGCATCGGCATGGTTCAGGATGTTGAAGCGGGTCTCGTTCAGCATGTACTTCTGCAAAGGCACGCTGGGCGGGCGGGAATCCAGTTGCAGCGGATTCTTGCCCTGCTTCACCAGTTCAGGGTTGTAGCGGAACAGCGGCCAGTAGCCGGACTGCACCGCCAGCTTCTGCTGATCCATGCCGTACATCAGGTCGTAGCCGTGCGCCACACAATGGCTGAAGGCAACGATCAGGGACGGGCCGACATAAGCGTCGGCTTCCTCGAACGCTTTCAGCGTTTGCATGTCGCTGCCACCCATCGCGACCCGGGCAACGTATACGTTGCCGTAGTTGACGGCCATCAGCGCCAAATCCTTCTTGGCGGTTTCCTTGCCGCCGAAGGCAAAGCGCGCCACCGCTCCGCGCGGCGTGGCCTTGGAGCGCTGGCCGCCGGTGTTGGAGTACACCTCGGTGTCCAGCACCAGCACGTTGACGTTTTGTCCGGAAGCAAGCACGTGGTCCAGCCCGCCATAGCCAATGTCATACGCCCAGCCGTCGCCACCGACGATCCACAAGGTTCTGCGCACCAGGCCATCGGCGATGGCGAGCAGATCGCGGGCCTCGAGGCTGTCCAGGCCCTTCAGCTTTTCGTTGAGCCGGCGCACGTGCTCGCGTTGCCGCTCGATGCCGGCGTGGGCCGACTGGTCGGTGGTCAGCAGCGCCGTTACCAGTTCACCGCCGATCTTGGCTTCCAGTCGCTGCACCAGGCTGCGTGCGTACTCCCCCTGCTTGTCCATCGCCAGCCGCAGCCCCAGGCCAAATTCAGCGTTGTCCTCGAACAGCGAATTCGACCAGACAGGTCCGCGGCCCTGGGCGTTCACCGTATAGGGCGTGGTGGGCAGATTGCCGCCGTAGATGGAGGAGCAGCCGGTGGCGTTGGCGACCACGACATGATCGCCGAAAAGCTGCGTCATCAGCTTGATGTAGGGCGTCTCGCCGCAACCGCCACAGGCTCCGGAAAACTCGAACAGCGGCTGGAGCAACTGCACGTCCTTCACCTGACCGGTCTTCAGTAGTTCGCGGTTGGCTTCCGGCAGCGAGAGGAAGAAGTTCCAGTTTTCGCGCTCGGGTACGCGCAACGGCGCCTGCGGCGCCATGTTGATGGCTTTGTGCTTCACTTCGGTCTTGCTCTTGGCCGGGCACACCTGCACGCACAGAGTGCAGCCGGTACAGTCCTCAGGCGCCACCTGCAGGGTGTAGCGCAAGCTCTCGAATTCCTTCCATTTGGGCTTGGCGAACTTGAACCCGGAAGGCGCCTTGGCCAGCAGTTCGGGCTCGTAGATCTTGGCGCGGATCACCGAGTGCGGGCACACCAGCACGCATTTTCCGCACTGGATACACAGTTGCTCGTCCCAGATGGGGATCTCGAGGGCGATGTTGCGTTTCTCCCACTGAGCGGTGCCGGTGGGGAAGGTGCCGTCCACGGGCAGCGCGCTGACCGGCAGCAGGTCGCCTTCGCCGGCAATGATGCGCGCCGTGACCTTCTGCACAAAATCCGGCGCCGCCGACGATACCGGCGGTTCCAGGTACAACTTGCTGGTCGCCTGCGCCGGGAGCTTGACTTCGTGCAGATGCGCCAGGGCGGCATCCACGGCCGCAAAGTTCTTCTGCACCACCCCTTCGCCGCGCTTTTTGTAGGTCTTCTCGATGGCTTTCTTGATGGCGGCGATGGCTTCTTCGCGCGGCAGCACTCCGCTGATGGCGAAGAAACAGGTTTGCATGATGGTGTTGATCCGGCGTCCCATGCCGGCTTCTTCCGCCACCGGGTCGGCGTTGATGACAAACAGCCGCACCTTTTTATCGAGCAGATCCTGCTGCATCGTGACCGGCAGGTGGTCCCAGACTTCTTCCGGCCCGTAGGGGCTGTTGAGCAGGAAGGTGGCGCCGGGCTGTGCCAGCTTGAGCACGTCGAGGCGCTCCACGAACGCGAACTGGTGGCAGGCGACGAAACTCGCCTGGGTAATGAGATAGGTGGAACGGATGGGCCGCGGCCCGAAGCGCAGGTGCGACACCGTCAGTGCGCCCGCTTTCTTCGAGTCGTAGACGAAGTAGCCCTGGGCGTAGAAGTCAGTGTCTTCGCCGATGATCTTGATGGAGTTCTTGTTGGCGCCGACGGTGCCGTCCGATCCCAGGCCGTAGAAGACGGCGCGCACGGTGTCAGGGCTCTCGGTGGAGAACTCGCGGTCGTAATCCAGGCTGGTGTGGGTGACGTCGTCGATGATTCCGACGGTGAAGTGGTTCTTGGGCTGCGGTTTCTTCAGTTCGTCGAAGACCGCCTTCACCATGGGGGGATTGAATTCCTTGGAAGACAGCCCGTAGCGGCCGCCGATCACACGCGGCATGGACTTGAACGGGCCTTTGCCCGTGGCCAGCGCCTCACTCAATACAGTGACCACGTCCATATAGAGAGGCTCGCCGGTGGCGCCGGGCTCCTTGGTGCGGTCGAGTACCGCCAGCGACTTGGCGCTGGCCGGCAGCGCGGCCAGGAAATGCTCCTCCGAGAATGGCCGGTACAGGCGAACTTTGAGCAGCCCGACTTTTTCCCCGTGCGCGTTCAGGTATTGCACCGTTTCCTCGGCGGCTTCGGCGCCTGAGCCCATCATGATGATGACGCGCTCGGCATCCGGAGCGCCGACGTAGTCGAACAGGTTGTAGCGTCGGCCCACCAGCTTGGCGAACTTGTCCATGGCCTTCTGCACGATGGCGGGGCAGGCCAGGTAGTAAGGGTTGCCGGCCTCACGCGCCTGAAAGAAGACGTCGGGATTCTGGGCGCTGCCGCGCAGCACCGGACGGTCGGGGGAGAGCGAGCGCCGACGATGCGCGTGGACCAGTTCCGCGTCGATCATCGCGCTCATGTCGTCGTCGGACAGTTGCTCGATCTTCGCGACTTCGTGCGAGGTGCGGAAGCCGTCGAAGAAATGCAGGAAGGGGATGCGCGCCTCGAGCGTGGCCGCGTGCGCGATCAGCGCATGGTCCATCGCCTCCTGCACCGAGTTGGAAGCCAGCATCGCGAACCCGGTCTGCCGGCAGGCCATGACGTCACTGTGATCGCCGAAAATGGAGAGCGCGTGCGTAGCAATGGTGCGGGCAGCCACGTGAATGACCGCCGGCGTGAGCTCGCCCGCGATCTTGTACAGGTTGGGGATCATCAGCAGCAGGCCCTGCGAAGCGGTGAAGGTGGTAGCCAGCGCGCCCGCCTGGATGGCGCCGTGCAGCGATCCGGCCGCGCCGGCTTCGCTCTGCAGCTCCACCACCGTGGGCACCACGCCCCAGATGTTGGCCTGACCCTTGGCCGACCACTCGTCGGCGAATTCTCCCATGTTGGACGCCGGGGTGATCGGATAAATCGCAATCACCTCGCTGGTGTGGTAAGCGGAATGCGCCGCAGCTTCGTTGCCGTCGATTGTGACCATCGGCCTTTTCATGAGTGCTGGTCTCCCTTAATGATTCGTATATTTATTTGCCTCAAACTCCAAATTTGCCGGCGGGACTGACAAAGAAAGAGCCGTTATAAAGCAAGTCCGCGGAGCTTTCACCGGACTTTCCTGGGCGGAGATTCTGTGTTTGATTAAGCGGCGTTGGCTCTCTTTCGCGTGCCGAGGATCTCCGCTTCGGCCTGTAGCCAGTCGTCGAGGTCGTGGCCGTCTTCGCCGCCACGGGATTCATAGAGTGCATAGGCGCGGAGTCGGATTTGTTTTTCCAATTGAGTAGGATCGGGAATAGTGCTGGCCCGTGCGGAGCGCTTTGTGGTCCTCATGGTCGCCCCCGATGAATTTGTAATTCGAAAGCGAGTATATGCCGAGTAGGAATGAGGTTCAAACGCCCTAAGATTGGTGCTAATTTTGCGCAACGTTGCGTAGTCGGGATGGGCGAAATTGTTCGGGGATCGCGGCCATCAGCGTCCCGCGGCAGGACTGGCGCCACTCGGGTCGCGCCGTCCGGCCTTCAAACCAAGAACGCGATAGGCGGCCAAATCGCCTTCGTGTTTGGTGGCAATCGTGGTTTTTTCCGCCTCGACCAGCCGCCAGACGCGCTCATGCAATTCGGGACTGATCAGGATCTGCTCGCCCGAGGCGCCGGCAGTATAACGCGAAGTCCGGTTCACGACGTCGCCAATGACGGTGAATTCCATTCGGTCGGCGGTCCCAACAAATCCCTGGACCACTTCTCCGCAGTGGACGCCGATGCCAACCTGGCAGATGCGCGCACCCCGGTCGCTGCGGGCGGCATTCAACCACGCCAGCACGGCCTGCATCTCCAGGGCGGCCCTTACCGCGTGTTCATGATGCGCCGGATCCGGCTCCGGGCTTCCAAAGACGGCCAGAATGGCGTCTCCCATGAACTTGTCGATCATTCCATGGTTGGCGAAGATCACGGGGACCAGGTAGCCGAAGTACTCGTTCAAGGTCCCCAGGATTTCGTCCGGCTGCATCTGCGAGGACATGATAGTGAACCCGCGGATATCGGAGCACAGCAGGGTGACTTCGCGGCGTTCGCCGCCGAGCTGCAACTGGCCGCGATGCGCCAGCAGCCGCTCGGCAAGGGCGGGCGAGAACTGGCGCAACAGATTGGCCTTGACGGCGGATTCGCGGCGCAGCGTTTCCTGCAGGTCGTGGTTGGCCACGGTCATGGCAGCATACTGGGCCATCATCACCATCAGGCGCAGGTCGTCCTCGGTAAATACCGCGTCCAGCTTGTGACTATCCGCGCAGATCACTCCCAGCGCTTCCTCCTGCCAAAGCAGCGGAGCATACATTCCGACCGCGATCGGCCCTGCCAGGAGCGTCCCGCTGAGGTCGCCGGTGGCACTTCGTTTCCAGATGAATGCCTTGCGGTTCTCCACGGCGCGGCGAGCCAGCGTCTCGCTCACCGAGCAGAAGGTGTCGGAGTGATACGCCTTGAGCAACAAGGCATCCGTATTCGAATCACGCAGCACCAGCCCAACGCTGGTGGCGTTGGGAATCAACTCGACCAGGCGGTCGACGATGACGCGCAGCAGAGCTTCCCGATTGGTCTTGCCCGCCAATTGCAAGGGAACGTCGCAGATCACCTTCAGACGCCGCGCCGCCTCCTCGCCGACCACCTCGACCGGCACCGCATTGAGCAAGATCGCGCTCAAGTCGCCGGCGGTCGCCACATCGGCTTCAGGGGTGTCGGGGAGAAGGATGGATCCGTGTTCCAGGTATCTGGTTTGGCTGGGCGCGTCCGGCAGCCGAGGGAGTTCTACCCGCAGTGTGGTGTTGCCGGCAACGATCCGATCGCCGATGCGGAGTTGGTGTTTCCCCTGGCCCTTGATCTCCCGACCATTGAGGAGAGTGCCCCCCTTGCTGTTGAGGTCTTCAATCCAGTGGAAGCCGCCCTCTTCCCAGATGCGACCGTGCTCCCGGGAGACCTTCTTGTCGGGAAACAAGTCGAGGACGGCTTCCGACTTTTCGCCGGTTCGTCCGAACACGACGTCCGGTTCCCCAGTTTCCCAGGTTTTCTCGGTATCGCGATAGCAGGCTACGATTTTCATGCATTCATCGACAAGGCGCCGGCAACGGGAGCAGCGTACTACGAGCCTGGGTCGCAAACCCCGCGGTTCAATGGGAGGGTACGAGAAATCGAGCCCTTCGATCAACTAATTCGGGGGATGTACAAGCACGGTAACATCGCTGAGTGAAACCATTCGCACCCACATCCATTGGAGACGCTGGATCAAAATGACGTTTGACACGCCGCACCCGCCCCGTGGAAAATGCGCGGCACGTCTTCTCAGTACGCACACCTACAATCAATCCTGGCTTTCGGGGTTAGGCCATTTTGGATGCGGTGATGTCGGTTGCACTTCCCACGCAAATGGGGTTCCAAATGAAGCGTGTGCTCGCATTGTTGGCGCTGTTGTTGTCGTTCCCGCTTTCCGCCCGCACCCAGGAGGCAGGCACGCTTACCTTCGTGGAAGGAGCGCTGCGAGTGATCCGGGGCACGACAGTCCTGCAGGGAGTGGAAGGCATGCGACTGCGCCCGGGCGACATCTTTGAAAGCGCCGATCCCGGATTTGGCAATTGGAGTTTCCCGGGGGTGCCAGCATGGCGGCGGCACGGTCGATGACATCGCGCGCAAGCTCAGTCCGAGCGGTGGGCGTCGCAGGCGGGTAGTGGTGCAGTTTGGCACCACTACCACCGATCGGGATGGCGACGGGGCCGGTACCAATCACACACATGCGTGATCGCCGCCGCTGTCAACCAGCCGGCGCACATCCAGAGTTGTAGTGGAGCGGTCGAGCATAAGCAGCCCTGGTTGTAGCGCCAACGCTCGCTCGCCGGGAGGCCGTATGTCTGCTCCCTTGCTACCCATTCGAGAGATCACCGCCAAACTTAACATTCCGGATGTATTCGTCGAACCCTGGGGTACCCACATCGCCAAGCTGCGGCTGGAACTGTTGTCCGCGCCTCGGCCGCCGACCCGTCGGCGGCTGATTCTGGTCACGGCGATGACTTCCACCAGCAGCGGTGAGGGGAAAACCGTCATCTCGATCGGATTGGCCCAGGCGCTGGAGCGGGTCGGCAAGACGTCGATCGTAACTCTTCGGGAGCCGTCGCTGGGACCCGTGTTCGGCCTGAAGGGTGGAGCGACCGGTGGGGGCCGCTCCGAGGTGCTGCCCAGCGACCGGATCAACCTGCACTTCAGCGGCGATTTCCATGCTGTGACTTCAGCCAACAACCTGCTGGCAGCGATGCTTGACGCCCACATTCACCACGGAAATGCATTCCGCATCGACGTGAACAATGTGCTCTGGCCGCGCACGATGGACATGAACGATCGAGCGCTGCGAACGATGGTCAGCGGCCTGGGCGGACTGACGAACGGGCCGGCACGCGAGACCGGGTTCGTGATCACGGCAGCGTCGGAAATAATGGCCATCCTGGGCCTGACCTGCAGCCGCCAGGACTTGCGGCGGCGACTGGACCAGGTGGTGGTCGCGCTCGACTACGATGGCAAGGCCATTCGCGCGAAAGACCTGCAAGCAACCGGCGCCATGATGGTGCTGCTGAACGATGCCATCATGCCGAATCTTGTGCAAACCACCGAGCACACACCGGCCATCGTCCATACCGGTCCTTTTGCGAATATCGCCCATGGAACCAGCAGCGTGCTGGCACAGCGCATGGCGCTGCAGATGGCCGATTACGTGGTGAACGAAACCGGGTTCGCGGCGGATCTGGGCGCGGAGAAGTACTTTGACCTGGTGATGCCCTCTTCCGGCCTGCAGCCGTCGGCCGCCGTGCTCATCGTCTCCAGCCGATCGATCCTCAGGCAAGGCGGAAAGAACGCAAGCACAATGCCGCTCAGCGCAGGCTTCCAGGCAGGTTTCCAAAACATTGCCAAGCATGTAGAAACGCTGCGGAAGTTTGGCGTGCCGGTGGTGGTCGCAATCAACAAGTTCCCGGGTGACACCGTGGAGCTGCTTGATGCGATCGGAGACTTCTGCCGCGAACTCGACGTAGAGTCCGCCGTTTCGGAGGTATTTGAACGTGGAGGAGCGGGCGGCATAGACCTGGCCGAAAAGGTCGTCAGTGCGGCTGAACAAGCCGGTGAGGGCTGCGGCCGCACCCTGTACACGCCCGAACTGCCGCTGCGAGAAAAAATCGAGACGATTGCCCGCGAAGTCTATGGAGCGAGTGACGTCGTGTTCGAGCCCGCAGCCCGAAAGAAATTGGACGTCTTCACGCAACGAGGCTACGCGCATTTGCCGGTATGCATGGCTAAGACCCAGGCCTCCCTGACGGATGATCCAGAAGTATTGGGCGCACCGCGCAATTGGACATTGACCGTGAGAGACGCTGGATTGTTTGCTGGGGCCGGTTTTGTCGTGGCCGTCACCGGGGAGATGATGCTCATGCCCGGTCTCGGCAAGGCCCCACAAGCAATGCGGGTGGATGTGGACGATGAGACGGGCACAATTCAGGGCCTGATTTGACAGTCGGGCGCAAACATCACTTCAGTGCGTTTGAAGAATGACCGGGCCGGCCGCCGGCATCACGGCTGTCTGCCCGCTACTGGACACAATCGGCGAAAAACTGCGGACTTACGGCAACCAGGTCCGCGGTTCGGGCCTGGGCGGTTGTGCTTTACCTGCATCGGTTGTCGGTTTGGCAACTGCAGTTTGCCTGGAGATCAACCGCTTGGGGGGACACATCCGTGGCCGCTCCATGTTGAAATATCCGGACATCGCAGGTGGATTGTGCGACCGTTTGGACGCCAGATTTGCCTGACATGTGTGAGGCGTAGGTTGCTTACTCGACATATTCTCCTGCTCGCTTATCATATTCCCCAGCAGCTTTGCCTGACGAACAGGTTCAGTGCTGACTAATACCTGTCGTTTTGTTCAAAGCAGGGCCGACCCTCATGGCCGCCGGCCTGGTGAGTGCGTATCTCTCCTGCTATGCGGACGTAGGTCTCCTCCAATTCTTTCTTTTGTTGTTCCGGCAAGCTGAGATCTTCCAGCGCGCTAACAATGTCGTCAAATTCTGACTCGAGGCGCTCCAGCTCCGCGCAAAGCATCTTGACCTCCATTTCCACGCCGCGCATTAAGCCGCACTCCTGGCGATGAGTTCCTTCTTGCTCAATCCCAGGATCCCGTGTTTCTGGCCGATTTTCTTGAAGGCGGCAATCGCCGAATCCAGGTGATGCTTTTCGTGAGCGGCCGACATCTGGGTGCGAATTCGCGCCTGGCCCTTGGGCACCACCGGAAAGAAGAAGCCGACCGCGTACACGCCTTCCTCAAACAGATCGCGAGCAAAGTCCTGCGCCAGCTTGGCGTCGTAGAACATGACCGGCACGATCGGGCTGTCGCCTTCCTTGATGTCGAATCCCGCATCCTTCAGCAAACCGCGCCAATACCTGGCGTTCCATTCCAGTTTGTCGCGTCGTGCGGTGCTGGCGGTGATCAGGTCCATGACTTTGAGCGCTCCCGCCACAATTACCGGCGCCACCGCGTTGGAGAAAAGGTAGGGACGCGCGCGCTGGCGGCATATCTCCACCAATTCGCGGCGTCCGCTGACGCAACCGCCGGAAGCGCCGCCCAGCGCCTTGCCCAGCGTGGTGGTGATCACGTCGATCTTGCCCAGGACACCACAATGCTCGTGCGTACCGCGGCCGGTGCGCCCGATGAAGCCGGTGGCGTGCGAGTCGTCGAGAAACACCATGGCGTTGTATTTCTCGGCCAGGTCCACGATGCAATCCAGCCTGGCCGTGTCGCCATCCATCGAGAACACGCCGTCTGTGATGATCATGCGCGCGCGCTTGTCCTGGTGCTCTTGCAGCTTTTGCTCCAGGTGTTCCATGTCGGAATGTTTAAAGGTGTCTTGCATGGCCTTGCACAGGCGCATGCCGTCAATGATGGAGGCGTGGACCAACCGGTCGGCGATCATCACGTCCTGCTCGTTCAGGCAAGCCTCGAAAAAGCCGGCGTTGGCGTCCATACAGGAAGGAAACAGGAGAGTATCCTCGGTGCCAAGAAACTCGGTCAGCCGATTCTCCAGCTCGCGATGGATGTCCTGCGTGCCACAGATGAAGCGCACCGACGACATGCCGTACCCGCGGCTGTCCAGGCCGGCGTGAGCGGCGGCGATCACCTCGGGATGACTGGAAAGACCCAGGTAGTTGTTGGCGCAAACATTGATGCACCTCTTGATTTTGGTTCCGACGGGAAACTCGACCTCGATTTCCGAAGATTGCGGCGAGTGGATGAATCGTTCTTCTTTGAACAGGCCGGCGGCCTTGATCGCCTGGATGTCGGCCAGGTAGGAATTGCGGACTGCATCATGAAAGGACATGGCTGCTCCTCGCAGTGAAAGGACCTGGTCCCAGGGCCCAACGTCCGGCGCTTACGCCACCGGGACTTGCTGAAAACGCCGCACCAGCGCCACGATGCTCTGCACGGTGTCAAAAGCCTGGGGCGTGGCATCAGCGTCGGGAATCTTGATCGAGCACTTCCTTTCCAGGAAACGCTTGAGAGAGACCATGGAGAAGGAATCGACGATGCCTCCCGAGATCAGCGGCGTCGTCTCGGTGACCTCCCGCTCGTCTCCTTCCTCCAGGTACTCCTTGATCACGTAATCGCGCACGATTTTGGCGAGTTCGTCCATTGGCCTGTTCTCCTGTTCGCGCAAACCGCTGCGCGCATCACTCGTTCATCACGGTCGAAAGGTCGCCTACCGGCTCATGGAACTCCTTGCAGCGCAAAATCCGGCGCACGATCTTGCCACTGCGGGTCTTGGGCAAGGAATCCACGAACTCGATTTCCTGCGGCATCGCCAGCGGAGAAAGCCGCTTGCGAATACGGTTCATGATTTCCAGTTCCAGGTCTGCCGATGGCTCGTAGCCCCGCTTCAGGGTGACGTAGGCCTTGACGACCTCCATGTTGACGGGATCGGGTTTCGCCACCGCCGCCGATTCGTACACGGCGGGATGCTCCAGCAGCGCCGACTCGATTTCGAACGGGCCCACCAGATGGCCGCCGGTATTGATCACATCGTCGTCGCGACCCATGAACCAGAAATAGCCATCCGCATCCAGCGAAGCGCGATCGCCGCAGAGGTACCAGCCGTTCTTGAATTTTGTTTGAAAGCCCGCCTCGTTCCTCCAATAACTCCGGAACTGCGACGGCCACCCGGGGCGCAGCGCGATCAGCCCGGCAACACCCGGCTGGTTGATCGGCTCATAGGTCTTCGGGTTCAGCACGGTCGCGGTGATGCCCGGAAACGGCTTGCCCATCGAACCCGGTTTGATCCGCATGCCGGGAAAGTTCGTGATCACGATGCAGCCGGTTTCGGTCTGCCAGAACGTGTCGTGAAATGGTTTGCCAAACATTTCTTGCGACCAGATCACCGCCTCGGCATTGAGCGGCTCGCCCACGCTCGCCAGATAACGCAGGCTCGACAGGTCATGCTTGCGGGGAATCTCGTTTCCCTCTTTCATCAGGAGACGGATGGCGGTGGGCGCCGAGTACCAAACGGTCACGCGGCGCTTCGCGATGAACTCATACCAGCGCTCCGCGTTGAAGCCGGAATCGAGCACCACTTGCGTGATGCCGTTCGACCACGGGCCGATGATGCCGTAGGAGGTGCCGGTCACCCAGCCCGGGTCGGCGTTGCACCAGTAAATGTCGTCCGGCCGCAGGTCGAGCACGTGCTTGGCGGTGAGGTACTGCGAGACGATGGAGTAGTGGACGTGTTGCGCACCCTTGGGCTGGCCGGTCGTGCCCGAGGTGTAATGCAGTACCGACGGCGACTCGGCGGTCGTTGGATAGACAGCAAAATTCTCGACTCGGGGCAGCCGTTCCATCTGGAAGGCCGTTTCTCGCGCCTGCAGTGGCGAGTCACCGGCGTCCACCACGATGATGTGGCGCAGTTCAGGCAGGTCGTCGCGAATCTTCCGCACTTTGTGAACATGCTTTTTCTGGGTGATGATCGCCGAGGTCCGGGCATCGGCAAGACGCACAAAAAGCGACTCGTCGCCGAATGCAGAAAAAAGAGGCTGTGCGACCGCTCCGGTTTTCAGAATGCCGAGGAAGCCGATATACAGCTCGGGAACGCGGTCCAGGAAAAGGCACACGCGTTCGCCGGGCTTGATGCCGAGTTCGACCAGGAACGCGGCTATGGTGTTGGAGAGAACGCGCAGATCATCAAACGTGTACCGCTTCTCGTTTCCGAGATAGTCTTCCCAGATGAGCGCGAGCTTGTCCGTCAGGCCGAGGCGGCAAATGCGGTCGCTGCACATCCATCCGATATTGAGCGGCTCGCCTGCCCGATAGCCCAGTTCACACTCGGCTTGCGACCAATTCAGCCCGGAGACGAGTTCCGCGCAGGAAGGCGGGTCAGTCATAGCCTGTCCGATCTCGGCGCGTGTTACTTGCTCACGATTCCAAGATGACCATCGCGCCGGTTTGTCGCTTGCTGGGGGCGATTGAGAGCCTGATGTGCCGCACCCCCAAGTGTTCGGATTCCGATTTCATCCGGTCGTGGAGCACGATTGCGCACCGGTCGCCAAGCTCAACTTCCACCTCGCGCATCATGCCCAGATCGGCGACCTCGACTCCCAACGCCTTGAGAGCGGCTTCCTTGGCTGCGAAGCACGCGGCATAACAAAGTGCCGGTCTTCTATTCCTGCTGCATCGGCTGATCTCTTGGCTGGTGAAGATGCCATCGCCCTGCAGCCATTCATCTCGCGCCAGTTCCCGCTCCACTCGGCTGTTCGCGACGAGATCGATCCCTAAGCCAACAATCATGACGGTTGCGAGGAACGGCGCCGGATGCAAGAACCTCGCCTGCTTGCATCATGATCCACCTCAGGGTCCAAGGTGGAGCTGAATTTTCAATTTTGCGCGCTCAGGGCTTCCCGAAATAGGCCTCCGGGTGCGCGGTTAGGCAACGCATCTCGCGGCACGAGCCGAATGTAGGTTCAATAGAGCCGAAAATTAACCTCTACATTGATTTGCACTGCCACTGGAATTCCGTCTTTGCGCGCGGGCTCGAAACGCCAGGTGCGAATGGCTTCGATCGCTTTCTCATCCAGGCCCATCCCAAGTGTCCGCTGAACGCGAATCTTTTGCGTGCGGCCGTCTGATCCCACGATCAGCCATAGAACCACTGTGCCCTGGTACTTCGCCTTGCGCGCTTCCTCAGAGAATTCCGGATCGGGCGCGTAGATTACGCGCGGCGCAGTGACGCCGCCGCCCACTCGATACACGCCACCGCCCATCCCCCCGCCCCAGCCCGGTCCGACGCCGGGACCGCGACCGGAGCCCACGCCTCCGCCGCTACCGCTCCCGATTCCCCCGCCTGAGCCGGTTCCGCTCGATGGCGGTCCCAGCACGGACGACAGCGGGTCCCCAAGCGGACCGGCCTGCTGCGGCAGTTGAAGTTCGGGAGGGACGACCACGGTGGGCTCGGCGACGAGTTTCGGATTCTCATTGCGAATCACCACCATCGGAGGCGTGAACTGCTCGCGCGAGAATTTTGGCAAAATGCCTTTGGACGCCGCCAGTTTGTCACGATCTCCGCCGCCACCGCCGCCACCCGCTCTGGTTGCCGCGGGCGGGAGAACATACGGGCTCACATCCGAAACCAGCCCGATTACCTGCTGCTTGATTTCCTGGCGGTGGCGCACGACGTAGCTTCCCGACGTCAGAAGCACCACGATAATCAGAACGTGTATGAGAAAAGACAAAACAAAAGTACTGGGGCGAGTCGTGTAGAGCCCATAACCCTCGCCGAAGAGGGTGGGCAGAACGGTCGGCTCCGGGGCAGAGCACGCCGGCGGGTGCTCCGCAAGTCGAGGCGAAGCTAACCCAAGCATCGTGATTCAAGTATAGCTCCGGGAGGCGCCTCGTCTCTTGTCAATCATGGAGAGAACTCCCTCGCTCCCGAGGTGGGAAATACTTCCGTATACTGGGGCTCTCATTACGGCCGGCCATCGGAGAAGAAAAAGACACGGCAGCGTTGTCTGTGTCCTGTTTCGGAACTGGGTCGAGCCGATAACCGCCCGTCCGTATGAATGTTTCGTGTTGAGGCTCCTAGAATGGAGGGAGCAGAGGTTCGATTGCCGCCGGCTTTTGGAGGCCGCCATGGAACTGCAACTGACCTTGCAAGAAGAACAGTTGATGGCCGAAGTTCTCCGCCAGTACCAGCGGGAACTGAGGTTGGAGATTTCGCACACCGATCACCATGAGTTCAAGTCGAGATTGCGTGAACGGGCGCAAGTGCTGGAAGGAGTGCTGGAAAAGCTCGGGGTTTCGCAATTCGCCGCGAATTGATTTCCAATCAACCCGCGGCGCCAAAGGCGCACGATGGAATTCGCACCGAAGACAATTTTGTCGTTAATCGACTTGAGCCAGGCGTCCGCCAACGTGCTGAAGTGGACGAGGCTCTTCGCGGAGAAGTTCGGTTCCGAGGTTCAGATCCTGCACGCCATGTGGCCGCCGGTTCCGCGCGCCGTTACCGAGGCCGAAGGCGAACAGTTGCTGGGGGAATTCGAAGAACGCCGGGTAGAACTTCGACGGGCCATCCGCGCGCAGGCCGACGAGGTCTTCGACAATCGGATTCGCTGCGAAATTGGCGTTGGGGTAGGACATCCCGTCAAGGTGGTGCTGGACGGCATCGGCCAGCTTCGTCCCGAGCTGATCGTGTTGGGCAGCCACGGCCACGACGGCATGGCGCGCTCGTTAATGGGTTCGGTGGCGGAGAACGTGGTGCGCGAGTCGGCCTTTCCCACCCTGGTGGTCAAAGGCGCGGATCTAGCGCCGGGTCAGCCTACGCTCAACCGTCTGTTGTGCCCGGTGGACCTGACGCAATCGGCGGCGGAATTTCTGGACGCGTCGGCAAGCCTGGCAAGCAGCCTCGGCGCGACTTTGGAAGTGTTTCGCGTGCTGCCCGATGCCGCAGCACAAGTGGAACAGGAGATGGACCGCTTACAGCAATGGGTGCCCGACATTGTGCGGCAGCGCTGTCCGATTTCCGAGACCGTGCATACGGGCGATACCGCCGAGCAGATTGTTTTCTTTGCACGCCAGCATGCCGTGGACCTCATTGTCGTGGGAGTGGAGCCTCGCAGATTTCTCGAGTACACGGTATTGGGTCGGACGACAGAGCGCGTCGTCCGCCACGGGCCCTGCTCCGTTTTGTTGTTGCGGCTGGAAACTCGAAGCAACTAGTCTGAGCGCCGCATCCGGAACCGCGCTCGCACATACCGGAGTTGCCGAGTGTGGCAGCGGCGCGTAATCGTGGGAAGCTTAGAGATAGACGAAATAGGCGTTGCACCCTTTTTCAAAGCTTTGCCAATGCCGTCCGCCTGCGCTTGGCAGGAGAAATAATCGTGAGGGTGCTGCTCATCTCGAGCAACAACGTAACCAGCGGCTTGGAAACGCCCTTGCCACTAGGCTTGGCGTGCGTTGCCGCCGCGACGGAGAAAGCCGGGCATGAAGTACGCGTGTTGGCACTGGCGTCGGAAGCCACTTGGGAAGCAGCGATCCGGGATGCGATCTCGCAACTGCACCCCGACGTCATCGGCATTTCGGTCAGGAACATCGACGACCAGGACATGCAGTGCGCGCACTTCTTCCTCGCGCCATTAAAACAACTACTCGTGGCTTGTCGGAAGGTTTCGCGAGCTCCCATCGTTTTGGGTGGCGCCGGCTACAGCATTTTCCCCAGAAGCGCTTTGACATTCTTAGGCGCCGACTTCGGAATTCAGGGCGAAGGCGAGATCACGTTTCCCGCTCTGTTGTCCTGGCTGGAGGGGGGCCGTCGAACCGCCGCGCCTCCCGGGGTGTATCTGCCGAATCGCACGGCCATACAACGAAGCTATGTCGAAAACTTGGACACGCTGCGTTTGCCGGAGCCTCGCTTGTGGTTGGACTCCACCGATACGGCAGCGCGAGTTCCAGTGCAGAGCCGGCGCGGGTGCCCGCTGGATTGTGTCTTTTGCTCCACCAGTGCAATTGAGGGCAAACCAGTGCGCAAGCGGTCACCGGGATCGGTGGTTGCTTGGATAGGCGAAGTCTACGCACGAGGATTCCGGAATTTCCACTTCGTGGACAATACTTTCAATCTCCCGCTGTCCTACGCCAAAGACCTGTGTGGCAGGGTGATCGACTCAGGACTCGACCTCGACTGGTGGGCCATTGTCTACCCGAAATGGGTCGACCTTGAGTTGGTGCAGTTGATGGCCAAGGCAGGGTGTACGCAGATAAGCCTGGGATTCGAAAGCGGGTCGGAACCAATACTGCGGATGTTAAACAAGCGGTTTAATCGCACCGACGTCCAAATCATCTCCGAGATGTTTGCCGACGTGGGCATCAAAAGGTTCGGCTTTCTGTTGCTCGGTGGACCCGGTGAAACCAGAGACACCGTTGAGGAGAGCCTGGCATTTGCCGAGTCGTTGCATCTCGATTATCTGAAGATAACTGTTGGAATACGAATCTACCCGCACACACCGCTCGCAGCCCGGGCGGTTGCAGAGGGTGTCGTGAGAGCAGATGACGATCTGCTTTCGCCACGATTTTATTTGGCTGGCTCGCTGCGGGATTGGCTGCCCGAACGCGTAGCTCAGGTGGTGGCATCTTGAGAAATGGCCACTAGATCTTCTGGCCACCCATGCTGCGTCTGGGGCGCATATGACAATCGACTCAATCAGTGTGAATCCCGGGCGCAACCTAATGTGGAGGTCTTTATGTTGAAGCGATTCGTAGCGGGGACCGCAATTGCAGCTGTGGGAATTGCGTGCGGAGCCCTCGCCATTCTCTTCGTGCCTACCGTGCCCGTGCAGAGGAGCTACCTGCTCCCGCTCGTCTGGTGTTTCGCGCCGCTCGCGTGGGGTATATGGGCGTTACTGGCCCCGTGCTCCTGGGTCCCACGGAGGCTGCCGATCTGGGGAGCGATCCTGGGACTCATCGCCGGCACGCTCGCGGCATTCGTGCTCAACTTGCCCTCGCGAATCCTCGGCCAAACCGTGCCTGCCGCACTTCGCGGAGTGGGAGTAGCGGTGATTGTGGCGCTCTATTACGTCTTGTGGATGCTAGTGCGTGCTGTCTATCGGGCACTCGGCCCAACCGACTCAGCAGTGCCGAAATCCTTTACCACCGCGGCCTAGATCGGTTTTCACAAGCTGCAATTCCTCCCGGCGGTGGGACTTTTGGTCCGTGCGGGCGGCGATTAACGCCTCCAACACGGGCGCTGTGCAGCAACCGGGCGCATGAAACATTGCTGCGGCACACGTTACGGCACACCCGCAAAAGAACCGTCGACGACAACCGGTAAGTAGTTGAAAAGGTTGGTGAGCGCGGAAGGAATCGAACCTTCAACCTACTGATTAAGAGTCCCAAAACCGCTGATGAAAACAAAGGGGATCAACAGGTTACAACGGCAGATTCCGGCAAAGTCCGGCAGAATCCGCAACCCCCGCGCAACCAAGAAGAAGAGGATTATTACGGAGCGTAATCGCAACCGGACCCCAGTCCTTCCGCCCATTTACTAAACGAACCTGGCTGAAATCAGCATGAGATTCCCTACCCCGCCGGCGCCCAATCGGCGACACGACTGAAAGTAATCGAGTGGTAGAGCGCAGCCTTTTTCAGCATTGCGGATTGGCGCAGTTTGATACCACCTCAACTCTTCCTTCTTCAGCAGTTGTATCTGAGATCAGAATCGTCCGGGCTGTCTTCGAACGCCATGTAGTCGAGCAACGTGACCATGCATTCTGCAGCCGTCGCGCCCTCCAGGGCACCCGATGCGATCGCGGCTTGCAGCAACTTGATGGATCGAGGTCCTGCTTCTACCAGGTACTCCTGAGCCGCGTCTCGTACCTGGGGATCGGACGATCGGAGACAACGAATCAGTTCCCAACCGGCCTGCTGATCGCCGAGGTTCTGCCAAAGATTGCCGCAGAGGAGTAAGTTGACGTTTCTCATGGCACCACCTCCGAGAGCTTTTTCAGCCGAACAGGCCCCAAACGAATGAGCTCGGCACCGTTCACGCAGCGGTCCTTTGTTGCGCCGGAGACATCACCTCTTCGATTTTCAGTCGCTTTTTGCCGCGCGGTACTTGCACTTCGATTACCGCGCCTGCCCGGCATCCGAGTAGAAAAGTGCCAATCGGTGCGAGCACTGAAACCCGGTCGTGCGCGATATCGGCATCGCGGGGAAAGCTCAGGGTGTACACGGTCTGCGTGCCGGTGTCCAAGTCAGTTACTCGGACACGTGAATTCATCGTGACCACATCGGCCGGAAGTTCCCGCGGAGTTACTACGTCTGCCCGATTAAGTTCCTGTTCTAAAGCGCTCAGGTGTTCCCGGTCGCGACGAAGGAATCTCTTTGCCGACTCGAGCAGGGTGCTGAGTCGTGAAAAATCAGAGGCCGTAATAATGAGCTTTGCACGTTTCATCGGATCCCGTCCCTACACTTGCAATCCTTGAGTAACAGCCCCTAACCGATACTTCGGGCGGATGGAACGGTTCGAAGACCGATCCATCCAGCCCCTCCTCGATGAAACCGGCGGGCGGCGGCCACTGCAGTGGCGCTACCTTCGGGGGCTGGCGCCCGAGTGCCCGCCGGCACCACCGAGCGTGCTTCTGGCCCATCTGTCGTTTAAGACACTCTCACCGACTCGCCGCGAGTTCGCGGCATCGCGCAGTCGCTGAATCTCTCGCCCGAACGCCTGTCCTACTCGTTCGGCCGCTCTGTCAATCGCGGTAAACAGGTCTGCGTCCGTTTGTTCCAAGACCACCTTTCCCGAAGGCAGAAGTTCCGCGCTGATATGGCAGCATTGATCCACGCCGCCCCGCGTCCCGTTGACGTCCGAAATTCGTATGACGATCCGTCCTACGCGCGAGGCAAAGCGCCCGAGAGCGAAACGTATCCGGCGAGCGGCATAGGTTCGTACTGCATCCGCTAGGTCAATACCCTGTATCCGGACCTCGACTTCCATTGGGCCTCCCCTGAGATCAACGTGCCCACAACAAGTCTTCCGCTGTGCGCTCCTCGCCCGGCTAAGCGAATCTCTAGGTAAAGCGCTGCAAAAACGATCGCGGAAAGCACAAACAAACCGACGTACCGGACTGCGCGTCCTCCTGTAGACGGGGCGCCACCCTGCGTCTTGTCAATCTCTTCCAAACTGTTGAAAACGGCACTACCTCTTTTCTGGGTCCGTCTCGATTACCAACGCCGCGAACTAGGCAGCGGCAGAGCTAGTTTTCCTCCCCGTAATCTCTTCCTCGGCACGAAACCAGTCTCCCCAATCGTGGCCTTCTTCTCTTCCGCGCTCCTCGAACAGCTCATATGCGCGTGCACGGATCTGCTCCTCGATCGTTTGAGGGTCGACGGTGGAAACAGTTTTTCCCTGTGATGCGAACTTCTTCATCGTGATCTTCTCCTCGAGTTTCATTTCGGCTCTTCTGTTGGCCGGAAACATTCTTCATTCGCTGAAGACTTCCAAAAAGTAGATAATTCGATCAGTGAGCATTCGGTCTGACCTAATACTGAAAAACGCCACACCAGGTGAGCCCTGCCAACGACCTTGGGAGAATTGGACGCGGAACGCGGCTGAGGAAGCGGGCGTGAGTTCCCAGAATGGAATTGTGGCCGGTTGCCCTCAACACGTGGTTTGTCGTTGACGGAAGCACTCCGAGACTCGTTGGTAACAGTTGCAGGCTGAAGTTGCGAGTAAGGACTGCCTTGCCTAACAGGGCATCCGTACAATTAAGACCGAGCAAGGCGCGTGGCGAGCGACCGCTTCTGAGACACTTCCGAGCAGGAAGCGCTCCAGGCCCTTCCGACCATGCGAGCCCAGCGCAATCAAGTCGGCGTGCCATTCCGCAGCTTTGTCCAAGATCACACTCTTCGCGTTGCCTTCCGCGACTGATGTGCTCACCCTGAACCCGGCCGAGGTAAGCGCTCTTTCCGTCCGCTCCACAAACACCCGTGCCTGTCGATTTTCATCGCAACGCCCCCGCAGATGTCGCCGGGGTACTATCCGGAGTTGGAGGACCAGGCACGTTACACGCTCACATTTGTGTCATGGCTGGCTGGCGAGCCACGCTGATGACAAATCCTGCTGACGGCACTCTTGGTGCACGTAGGGAGACAAGGCGACATTCTCGCGTCACCCCCTTGCCTCCCGCACCGACTGGCTAGCGCTGGTATTGCGCGCCTACCGACAGCACCGGGCACGGCGCCTCGCATACGATCCTGTATGCCACTCCACTGCCCAGGTGCTTGCTCAGGAGCGCCGACCGCTTCACCCCCAGTACGATCAGGTCCACGTCTTTCGCAGCGATGCGCAGGACGGTTTCCGCGGGCTCACCGATTTGCACCAGGTACTCCGGCGCGGGCCATAACGGCGGCTCGTTAGTGATCAGTTCGCGCAGTTTCTGCTCGCCGCTTGCCACCTCTTCGTACGGAGTCATCGCCGGCATGGCGCCCTCGGACCCCACGAACCCGGCCTCGTGTGCGACGTGCAGCAAGGTCAGACGCGCCCGATGCTCCTCCGCCAGCGAAAGAGCATAGGGCAGCCCGTGCACGGATTCCGGGCCGAAATCGGTGGCGAACATGATATGCCGCACGTTGCCGCCAAGACAGCGCGATGCATGCGGCCCCAGCGTCAGCACCGGGCATTCCGCCGTGCGGAAAACCACCTCCGCCTCCGAGCCCAGCAGGAACTTCCGCAACCCGGTTCGGCCTTCCGTGCCCAGTACGATCAGGTCAATGTGATTTTGGCGCACCAGGTCCGACAGCACATCGGCAACTTCACCCTCCTGGATCAACTCCGTGTGCGTGATCCCTTTGAAAAGTTCGGACCCGGCCATGTCGGCCATCTTGCTTTCCGCCGAGCGCCTAATCTTCTCCGGGTCCACGTCGGCGGACTCCACGAACGGAGTGTGCGGCAGCACGTTCACCGTGTACAGCGCGCTCCTGTAACGATTGGCCAGGCCCACGGCATACTTCAGAGCCGAATCGGCGCAAGCGGAAAAGTCAGTGGCCACGATGATTTTTTCAATTGCAATGCGGGTTGGGGCACTGACGGTTGCCATAAACGAACCTCCTCCCAAGGCGGACGCGCGGCGCCGGCCGCCAATGTTGCTCGTCGCGCCCGATGCGCCGGCCTCGAAGACGGGCGCGAGCAGAGTTGTCCTCCAGTTTCATTTCGACCCAATTTTGTGACCGGAAACATTGTTCATTCGTTGAAGACTTCTAAAAAGTAGATAATTAGCGCAGTGAGCGTTCGGTCTAGCCTAATACTGAAAATCACAACACCGCGTGAACCCTGACATGGAATGGATCAACTACCATCATCTCTTCTACTTTTGGACTGTAGTCAAAGCAGGCAGTATTGGGCGCGCCAGCGAACAATTACGCCTTGCGCCTCCGACCATCAGCGCACAGCTCCGAAGCCTGGAAGCAAACTTTGGGGAGAAACTGTTGACCCGTTCCGCCCGGGGTGTGCAACCGACCGAGGTCGGCCAAGTCGTCTATCGCTACGCCGACGATATCTTTGCGCTGGGTCGGGAGATGCTCGATACCATCAAAGACCGGCCAACCGGCCATCCATTGCAGCTAGTCGTCGGGATCGCCGACGTAGTGCCCAAGGAAGTCTCCCACGCGCTCATCGAGCCGGCACTGCAATTACGAGAGCCAGTGCAGATAACGTGCCGTGAGGATAACCAGGAACACCTGCTGGCGCAGTTGGCAATTCAAGAGCTTGACGTAGTGCTGTCAGACACGCCGATCGGGCCACCTGCAAAGATCCGGGCCTACAACCACCTGCTCGGCGAGTGCGGAATGACGTTCTTTGCGACGCCAGAGTTGTACAACAAATATCGCAGGCGCTTCCCCAAGATACTTCAGAACGCGCCGCTATTGCTTCCAGCCGACAACACTAATGTTCGCCGGGCGCTCGACCAGTGGTTCGACTCCCAGCAGATTCGGCCTTTCGTGATAGGGCAGTTCGAAGATTTTGCTCTGCTGCGTCATTTTGGAGAGACTGGTGCGGGGATATTCGCGGCCCCTTCGGTTCTGGAGAAGCGATTCCGCAAACAGGGCAACCTTCGTTTCCTGGGACGTGCCGAGGCCGTTCGGAATCGCTTCTATGCGATCTCCGTGGAGCGAAAGCTAAAACACCCCGCTGTGGTGGCGATCTGTGAGACTGCGCGCCATCAACTGTTCAGCTGAACGAGTGTGCGAGGAAACGCCGCGTAGCAATTCACGTTGTTCCATGTGAGCTCGTGGATGAACCGCGTGCCTCTCGTCAACGGGGTGGAGCCGGTTTCGGCCTGGATCGCGCCACACTCACGAACCGCGCGTTCGCAATGGTTGCGGCATTCCGCGCCGCAACCTGCTCCAGAATCTTCCTTGCGTACTGTGCCACCTGCTGAACTCCGGCGGCGTACTGCAGATTGGGGTTGCTGATCCCGCCGTTATAAGCCCCCACCGCTTTTTCGATATCGCCGTCGAACCGGTCCAGCAAGTCCCTCAAAAGAAGTCCAGCGTAGGTGGTGAGTACATGCGTATCCACGCCGTCGATTTTCAAAGCTCTTGGCGGGCGGAGGCGCTCGGGCAGTGTGGAATAGTCGCGCTTGTCACGCAGGAAAAGCTCATGTCCGTACCGCAGGGTTTCCCGGGTGATCTGCCACGGGCCAAGGGAATAGTTCTTGACCAGAACGCGTCCGCGACGTCGCTTCACCACAATGTCGCCTGGCTCGGCTCGCCGCTTCCAGGTGGTGTGCTCCAGGTCGCCCTGCACATCGAGATAGTTGTTTTCCATTGCGCCGATGCCGAGGAACACATCGAGCGGCAGCGCATAGAACTTGGCGACGGAGACAACATCGGCCGCGAACTCGGTCGCTTGTTGCTGCGTCAGGCTGCCGACCGGGAAACCCGGTTGCAGCCTTACTCGTGGGTCAGTACTCGACTTGAACTGCATGAACCGCGCTACCGGTGCGGCGAGATGGTTTGGATCGATTTCGTTGAGCTTTCGGCGCACGGGCCGATTGTAGGCGGCAATGAAGATGGCTGTCTGCTGGCGCAGATAAGGAAGCCGCCAAGCAGGTGTCGAAACCAACTTGAATCCCCTGATGATTCCCCGGCGCTCGAGTTCCGACAGGTACGGCACGGCGGTGACGGCGTTATTGGGAACAAGAATGGCGATCCGGTAATCGGGACCGAGATCCGATTCATCTGCTGTGAGAAAAACAGCCGTTTCGTCCACGGTCGGACGGCTCCGAATGAAGTCGAATCGAAGGTATGCATCCAACCCATCGCGATATTGTCCAACTCCCGCAAGCAGCACACCGGGCCCAACGGGATACCACAGCCGGTTTTCCGCCCGGATCACCAGGGGTGCGACCGTTGCCGGTAGCACGATACGTCTGGGCCATACTCGGTAAGCCAGCCAACCGCCGGCTGCCAAGAATGACGCAAAAACAAAAAAATAGACAATCCACAATCCCGGTGAGAACCGTCGGGCTGGGTGTGCCGAAATGTGCGGTCCGTTTATGGAGTAATTCTATCGCGTGAGAAAAGAGAGAGACTCGCCGGTTAGTACTTTCGCCATCGTGTCAGCGAATGTGAGGGGCATACACCGGCAGCCGCGTGACAAGTCCCAATTTGGCACACAGACTCATGGGGACCCCGTCCATCCGAAGCAGCTTATTGTGCCTGCGCGTGTTCTAAACAGATAAGGGAGTTTGTGCGGGGGTTATATGTGGGCACGTGCTCTACGTCTGGCATCAACTGCGAGGGTTGTATCACTCCAGCATTGCGCCCGCAACCGGCGCGCTGAACATAACACCCTATCTCTCTTCTGATGCAGAAGGCATATCGAGCGAGTTACCGATACGGGTAGAAAATGAAGAACAGCAGAGAGAGTGCGCCCAAAACCCATAATCCGCCGCGAACTTCGCGCCAGCGCCCCGCGACTACCTTGCAGAGCGGATACAGCACCAAGCCAGCGGTGATCCCGATGCCGACGTTGTAGGTGAAGCTCATCAGCGCCACCACGGCGAAGCCAGGCACCACCTCCGTCAGGTCATCAAAGCGGAAGCGGGTGATAGGAGCGAGCATAAGCAGGCCGACCACGATCAGCGCCGGGCCGTAAGCCTGCGGCGGAATGGCAGCGACAAAGGGCGAGAAAAACAGAGTTAGCGCAAAACAGGCGGCAGTCACCAGGGCGGCGAAGCCAGTACGCCCGCCGGCTTCGATTCCGGTCGCCGACTCGATGTACGCGCCGGCAGTAGTCGTCCCGACCAAGGGCGCGAACATCGTGGCCAGCGCGTCCGTCAGCATGGGACGTTCGATCTGCGGCAATTCGCCCTTTTCGTCGAGGAAGCCGGCTCGGGCCGAAACCCCGATCAGCGTACCCATGGTGTCGACGAAGGCCATCACAAAGATGGTCAGCACCACCGGGAAGAAGCTCCAGTTGAAGACGCTGGAGAAGTCGAGTTTGAGGAAGACAGGCGCCAGGCTGGGCGGAGCGCTGATCCAGCCGTGCGGGCGCGGCGTTATGCCCGTCGCGACCCCGAGAATTGTGGTGCCGACGATACCGACCAGGATGGCGCCCGGGAAGCGGCGAATCAGCAACATGGTCATCAGCAGGAATCCGGCAATCGCGAGCAGCACCGGCGCCGAAATCAGGTTTCCGGGCTTGACCGGAGCTCCGGGCGTGCCGAGCGTCACGATACCGCTCTCGTTCAATCCCACGAAAGCGAGAAAAAAACCGATTCCCACCGCGAAGCTGTAGCGCAGGCTCTCGGGCAAGGCACTCACCAGCCACTGCCGCAGGCGGAGCAGTGTTAACAACAAGAAGAGCACGCCGCCAACAAAGACGGCCGCGAGCGCCGCCTGCCAGCGGTAGCCGAGCGCCTGCACCACGGTGTAGGCGATGAAAGCGTTTTCCCCCATGTAGGGAGCAACGGCGAAGGGCCGGTTGGCGTAGAGGGCCATGATCACGGTGCCGAAAATCGCAGTAGCGATCGTCGCCACCATGGACGCCCCAGGGGGAATGCCGGCAGCGCGCAGCACGGCAGGATTGACCACGACGATGTAGGACATTGTCAGGAACGTGGTAAGGCCGGCGACCACTTCCCGCCGGAGGTTGGTGCCATGCTGGGCGAAAGCGAAACGAGCGACCAGGCGGGCGCTGGCGCGCCTGGCCCGGGACTCCGCTGAAGCTGTGAAAGTTTGGCTCTTTCCCATAGTTGGGTGACAAGTTGTGCTTCTCGCGATTCAGTTCCGGGCCTCGCGAGGAATGCCCGGAGAGTCGGCCGTGGCGTCCCAGAACATCAGTTCGTAGCTTTGTAGCATACGCGCCGGCTTTCAGGCAGCCGGAGCACTATCCACCGTCTCAAGAGCAGGCATCTCTTTTTCTCGCTCCACGCTCGGTAAGCTCTGCAACAGGCGTACGCACCGGTTCCATCGCAAAAGGGCTTCATCATTGCCGGGTCGACGGATCTTCTCCGCCTGCTCGAAGCAGAGCATTGCATTTTCGATCAGGGGTACGAGCGTACGTAGAGGCTGGCCCGCCCGCACCTGCGCCTTCACTCGCCGTTCGTGGAGCAAGCCGGTGTGGTAAAACCGCTCGTACGGATCCGTCAACGACTGGAAAACGCTCTCCGCCTCTGACCAGCGCTCCAGGCGTCCACCGGAAAGCTGGTCGGAAATTGCGAGTCCCAGCATGCGCAGAGCGGCTTGGTTATCGCCTTCGACTGCGAGGATGTCGCGGCAGATCGACTCCGTCTCCTCCGGCTCGGCAAGATAGCGGTACAATTCGGCCTTCGCGATTGCCTGTGCGATACCGTTCTTGGAGATCATCTTCAGTTTTGGTCCGCTCATAATCCCCTCCTCCCGTCAGCGCGGCTCCCGTCCCGAGGCCCCGCTAAAATCCAAACACCACGTTCCTCGGTGCCCGGTGGCACACAGCTCCTCCCCACCCCTGCAATTAATTCTAGTCACGAAATTGCCCACCGGGCGGTCGAGTCTGGGAGTCGACGGGCGAGGTTCCCACAATAGGAAGATGCCTCCCCTCCAAGCGGCGACGTTCCTCTTGCAATGAGCGTGATCCTTTGCAAATGCATATGATCGTTCGTTGGAAATCGTATGCACCTTAAGGCGAGCCGACCAGGAATGCCAACCGCAGACCTTCCCAGCGCAGGCGTCGCGGCTGAGATAAGGGCTGCACCGATCTGCATCGGTTTCACGGCCGTCATCGCGCAGATCGTGCTCATGCGCGAACTAGTTGTGGTTTTCTGCGGGAACGAAATTTCCTTTGGCCTGATGCTCGCGACGTGGCTCCTGTGGACCGCATTTGGCGGGGGCATTCTCGGTCAGTTGCGATTCCCTGTTTCACCTCGGGCGGTGGTGGGAATGCTGCAGTTCGCAGTCGGATTATCCGTTCCGGCCACCATCGTACTCGTGCGTTCGGCCAGGATTCCCTACCACGTCACTCCCGGAGAACTCCTTGGTCCCGGAGCCATGCTTCTCACCTCTGTTATTGCGCTGGCGGCGTTTTGCACGATCTCAGGGTGGCTGTTCGCAGCGGCCAGTCGTCTTTACTCATACGAATGCGGCGCATCGTCAGCTGCCGCGAGTGGAACTGTTTACCTACTGGAAGCAACCGGATCCTGCGTTGGTGGGTTGCTTGCCAGCATTGCGTTGCTCCGGTACTGCAGCGCTCTGCAGATCGCACAGCTGGTCTTGGTGGTGAATTTTGTTTGCGCGGCTTGCCTCGTAGTCCAGCGTGGCCGACCGCGGCTCATAATGATCGCCGGTGTAGCAGCCATGTCCCTGGCGTCGGTCGTATGGATCGTCCCCCGGTTGGAAAACGCATCTCAGGCGCAGCTGTGGCGCGGTTTCCGACTGGTGTCGTCAGCCAACTCGGTTTACGGCCGCCTGGACATCGTGGACACGGAGGCGACCCGCAGCATTTATGAAAACGGACTGGTCGCGTTTCACGCTGAAGACCCCGCAAGCGCGGAAGAAGCTGTGCACTTCGCACTCTTGCAGCATCCTCAGCCCAAGAGCCTGCTGCTGATCGGAGGAGGACTGAACGGCAGCCTTGGCCAAGCACTGCAACACCCGTCCCTGGCTCGCATTGATTATGTCGAACTCGACCCCACGATTATTTCCCTGGCCGAGCGTTACTTTCCTGACCAATCAGTGTCCCTGCGCTCGGCTCGGGTTCACGTCCACAATCTCGATGGCCGTCTATTCGTGAAGACGACCACCTCGCGTTTCGACGTGATCATCGTGAACTTGCCGGAGCCGCAAACGGCGCAGCTCAATCGTTTCTTCACCCGCGAGTTCTTTGCCGAGGCAGCAGGCAAGCTGAATGCCGGAGGTCTTCTCTCTTTCCGGCTCCGTGGCGCGGAGGACTACATCAGTCCCGACCTGGGCGAGTTCCTGCGTTGCATCAATACCACGCTGCGGAGCGTGTTTACCGACATCGTGGTGATTCCAGGCGAGACGGTCCATTTTTCCGCCTCAAACCGGCCGGGGATGTTGACCGTGAACTCCGAAACGTTGCTGGGACGGTTGCGTGAACGACACATCAAGGCGAGCTACGTGCGCGAGTACTACCTACCGTTTCGGCTGATGCCGGATCGTATCCGCGAACTTGAGCACGAACTCCAGTCGCACGATGCCACGCCCGTCAATAGAGACTTGTCGCCGACTGCCTACTATTTCGGTGTGACTTTATGGAGCACGAGCTTCGGGGGAAGATACCGGCAACTGTTCTCCTGGTTCGCGGGCGTCAAGTTCGCCAACTTGCTGCTGGTGACGTTGTTTCCGGTTGTGGTTATCGCGGCCAGCGTGCGCTGGTTCACACGTGGCGGTCGCCGGCGGAAGGCAAGTGCGAGCCTGTGTGTAGGAGCGACGGGAATGGTTCTGATGGCGCTGGAGGTCCTGCTCTTACTTGGGTTTCAGGCAATTTACGGCTATGTCTACTACCAACTTGCCATCGTGATTGCCGCGTTCATGGCAGGAATGGCAGCAGGCAGCTGGCTGATGCTACGAGGTGGAACATCGGCCCATCACCAGCAAGTGCGGGTGCACGGCTACGCTCTCGCTGTCTTGCAGGCGGCAGCGGCAATATCACCATTGCTTCTCTACGCCCTACTCCGAACGCTGACAACTATGACCAGCACCAGTGGCTTATTGCTGGCCAGTCAAATCTTGTTCCCGGCGATGGCGATTGCCTTCGGCGCGTTGGGCGGATGCCAGTTCCAGGTCGCAAGCCGCGTTTATTTTCCTGAACTGGATCACGAACCTGCCAGCCTGGCCACCCTTTACGCGATTGATCTAGTCGGAGCATTTCTCGGTGCGATCCTGGTGAGCGCGTACCTGGTTCCGGTTTTCGGGATGCTCCGGTCGGTATGCCTCATCTCGGCGGTGGCCCTAGGCCCGATCCTGGCGGCCCTGCCTCCTTCCGCTGCCACGGTTCGCCCGAGTCGCTAGGATTTCTCTGTTCTCCGAAAACCAGTGCCGTAAACATGAATAGATCGGTTTCTTCATCCTTCCAGGCGTTGGGCGGGAGACCGGCCTTCAAGCAAACCTGCTCAAGAAAAGTCTGGCGATTCCAACCCTGCTCTACAGGCACCTGAGGAAGCAACACTCCCTCCCGATTGCCTTTCTTGACGAGGAGACCGTGGCGCCCTATCTGAATCTGTTTTGCATCCGTAACACGGCGGAGCGGAGACAGGACTGAAATCTCGTATTCCAGGGCGCCGAGCTCGACCGGCGCCACCGGCGGAAAACGGGGATCGCGCATGGCGGCGAACGCCGCCACGTCACGGACCGTCATGTAGAGTGGCTTAACCGCGCTGACGTAACCGATGCAGCCGCGCACCTCGCCACGCTTGGTGAGGGTGACAAAGGCCCCTCGTTCGTCCAGCAGAAAATCGGATTTGGGCGGCGCAACCGGCTCCAGCAGCGTGTGCTGCCGTACGGCCGTTTCGACGGACTGGCGGACGATCTTCAGCAGCTCAGCCTGATCGCGCTTGTTGAGCGAGTAATCCGCGATTTTCGCCGAACGATGTGCGGCCGACTGAATTAGAGCCGCGGCGGCATAGCCCACCACTCGACTGTGGTCGCCGGTCACGTCGCCGGTGTTCGCGTATTTGAGGAGAGCTGCCTCGGTCGCGCCCAGGCGCTCAGCGGCAATCATGGCTGCAACAATCGGACCGCCTCCGCACGCCTCCCACACGCCAGCCGCGAGGTTGCGTGAAAGGCTGAAGTAGTCCCAGGCTTGCACCGCCCGCAGTGGCTTGCGATCGAGGGCGCTGGCCTCCTCATACTTGTGGAAGTGGGACAAGTCGGAGCTGGCAACGATCAGCGTGTCGGGCCCAGTGATGGTCTTGGCGAGCGCGACACCGAGCGCTCGGCTCACTTCATAGCTCTGCTCGCCCATGACAATCGGCACCAACTGAAAATCGCCGAGGGCGCGTTGCAAAAATGGCAGTTGCACTTCCAGCGCGTGTTCGCGCCGATCGCCAGAAGGCGTATGGCCACGGCTCGAGAGCTGTAGCAGCGGGCTTGCCCCGGCCAGTTTGGCCGCGAAGCTCTTGTCCACCGCAACCTGCCCCAGCGGAGTAGCGTACGCATCACCGTCATAAATGGACGCGAAGTCAAAGCTCTCGTAATGCGACGGTGCGATGACTACAACACGCCGAAACTTCTGCCCCTTCACCAGCGCATACGCGTGCGCGGCAACGGCCCCGGAATAAGGGTATCCGGCGTGGGGAGAAATGATTGCCCAGACATGCCCCTGCACCGGCGCTACCTGCGCGCCGGCGAGCAGCCCGTCGACGGTTTTTTCCAGCTCACTTCGATCGGCGGGATAAAAAGTACCAGCGACCGCCGCGGGCCTGACTTGGCCCACATCGTTCGCCGACACCATTAGCATCGTTAGCAGCATCACGCCCGATACGATCGGCGAAAGCGCAGACACCCACATAGGCACTTTTCTCTCAACTCAACGTCACTTCGTCACAACCACACTCCCGGTATCGGCTGCTGGCAAAACTCGCACTTGCCGTTCTTCAACTGCAGCCTGCGCACGGTGAAGCCCGTGCGCTCCACCACAATGTGGTGGCACCTGGGACAGTACGTATGCTCGCCAGGATCTCCTGGCACATTGCCCATGTAAACATAATGGAGCCCTTCGCTGTCGGCGATTGTTTTCGCTCTCTCCAGCGTTTCCAGCGGCGTCGGCGGAAGATTCTTCAGACGGTATAGGGGATAAAAACGCGTGAAATGAACCGGAACGTCTGGCCCCAGTTCTGACTTGACCCACTTCGCCATAGCTTTTAACTCACTCTCACTGTCGTTCAACGTTGGTACCACCAGGTAGACGATTTCCAGCCACACACCACGCTTTCGGATAGTCAAGAGCGTGTCCAGCACCGGCCTGAGTTCTGCATTCACAACTTCGCTGTAGTACGTCTCGGAGAACGCCTTCAGGTCGATCTTGATCGCGTCCATACGATCGCAGAGCTTGTTCAACGGCTCGCCACGAATGAACCCATTACTTACGAACACGCTCTTGATACCGACGGCATGACCGGCCTCGGCGGATTCCAGGTAATACTCGGAGGCGATGATGGGCTCGCTGTAGGTATAGGCCAGCGTCGGGCACCCGTTCTGTTTGGCCGCAGCGGCCAGACCCGACGGCGGCACGTACTGCCGGCGAAGTTGCTCGGGCGCGATCTGCGAGATCTCCCAGTTCTGGCAAAACTTGCAATTCACATTACAGCCGCCCGTCGCCACTGAAAAGGCGAGCGTGCCGGGACGGAAATGGAAGAATGGTTTCTTCTCGATCGGGTCAATGTGTGCCGTACACAATCGCGAGTGGACCAGGCTGTAGTACGTTCCCCCGCGGTTTTCGCGGACATTACAGTAGCCGCGCCGTCCGTTGGCGACGACACATTGCCGTGGACACAACCTGCACTGGACATTTCTCGATGCGAGCTTGTCATAGAACCGGGCCTCAATAGCATCGTCGCTCTGCGGAAGCAGTGAAGCATGCAGCGACACGGAGGAAACCGGCGGCAAACAAGCCGCCACCGCACACGCGGCGCAGGGGATGGCTGCTAATTCGAGGAAGCGCCGCCGGTTGAGGCTTGCGACCGCAGTTGCGATCGGCCAATCGCTGGCGTCACCAGGTAACGCGTCGATACGATCGGCCGGGGAAGGATCAGAATCATGCTTCTCCTCGGTTGTGCTACTCGGCTTGGTCGCACACTGCCGGACATTCGCGAACAGTTGACCTCGGTTCATGCGCGTTGGGCGGCTGCCTACATACCCTTGCACTTGCCAATCGGCAGCCCTGCTACATACTACGATATTCCGCATTGTGGCTGTCGGTAGAGGAATCGTCGCAAGGCCGCGAATACGGACCAAAATGGAACGGCCGTAACTACCCGAGTTGCTGAGCTGCGACACGTGCACGTAATCGTGGGAAGCTATTGGCTGCCCGAACGCGTAGCTCAGGTGGTGGCATCTTGAGAAATTGCCTCTAGATTCCTCCGGCATCCGGGACACAGACGAAACCCCTAATGGAAGCTCAGATCAAGCTCGGGCGGCTGTTCGGCATCCGCATCGGCCTCCACTACATCTGGTTCATCATAGCCTTTCTGATCGCTTTGTCGTTGGTGGAACAATTCGCTACGGTCCACCGCGACTGGAGCCCTGGCGTGGTCTGGGGCACCGCGATCCTCACTGCGGTGCTCTTCTTCGTCTGCATCGTGCTGCACGAGTTGGGGCACTCGGTAGTAGCGCAGAGCCGCGGCATCCGGGTGCGTTCGATTGTGCTGTTCGCGTTGGGTGGCGTATCGCAGATGGAAAAAGAGAGCCCCGACGCCAAGACTGAGTTCTGGATGGCTCTCGCTGGACCGTTAGTGAGCATCGTGATCGGGTTGTCTTGCCTCGGGCTTGCCCGGATGTTGGGCTGGGGCGGAATTTCCTCGCCCTCTACGCCGGTGGCAGCGATGTTGGCTTGGTTGGGCTACATCAACTTCATGCTCGCTATCTTTAATCTTATTCCTGGCTACCCGCTGGACGGCGGGCGCGTGCTTCGCGCGGCGGCCTGGTGGATCACCGGAAACATGGAGCGCTCCACACGAATTGCCTCAGTCGTGGGGCAGGGGTTCGCTTTCCTCTTCATCCTCGTGGGGCTGTGGCGCTTCTTCACCGGAGACGGGTTGGCTGGGCTGTGGATCGCGTTCATCGGCTGGTTCCTGCTGGATGCCTCCCGTTCCAGCTACGCGCAGATAGAACTTCTGCATGCGCTGCGTGGGGTGAAGGTACGCGATGTGATGGACCGCGATTGCACCCAAGTGGACACGAATACTACGCTCCAGTCGCTGGTGTATGAACATTTGCTACCCACAGGAAAACGTTGTTTTGTAGCGCAGAAGAATGGTTACCTGGCAGGATTGATCACTTCCGCAGACATCGGTCGCATTGCGCGCGACCAGTGGACTCTGACCACGGTGGAACAGGCCATGAAGCCTCTGCACAAGCTGCACACGGTTTTGCCGGACGCCCCAGTCGCTCAAGCGCTGGAAACGATGGCCCGCGAAAACATCAACCAACTACCGGTCGTGACCGACGGCCACTTGGAAGGCATCCTCTCCCGCGCGCACCTGCTGCAGGTTCTGCAGACTCGCGCTGAATTGAGAGTGTAATTTACCGCGTTCGAGCGCCTCGGCGGCGGAGCATGTCGCACTTCCTTCCGACGCCAGAGAGTACGCCGGCACCTCACTCTCCCTGGCTAAGCCACGCGGGTGGATCGCGCACCAACCTGCGAGGTGTTCCGGCGCCGGGACGCTGCCTCAGCTAATTCTGAGCGTTGCTCCGGCAATCGGCGAAGAATCTGACGATCACACTCCTGCTCGAGTACCAATGTGGTACCAGGGCTGGAGTGCAATCCTGCCGGCGGTCCACACACCCGAGCAGCAGCGATAAGATTGAACTTGGGATTGGCACTGGAGGTAAATGCAGTGTCGACGATACATACAGTCTGGGGCAAGCGAGTTCTCCTCGTCGGTAGCAAGCAACTTGAACCCGACATCCGGGCGGCCGCATTGCGCGGGCACGCGCTCACAGTTGACGTGGCATATGATCTAGCCAATGCGCTACACCTCTGCGATGCGCGAACATATTCCTGGATTCTGGTGGATGTGCGCGAGCGCCTTCCGGGCGAGGTGCTGGACTTCTGCACGCACCTGCGAGAGAAGCATCCGGAACAGCATGTCGCGTTCCTCGTCGGCCCTCCGCAATACGTGACATTAGACTGGCCTGAGGAGTTCGTGCACACCGCTGCGGCCTAGAGGTGATCCCCCTTCGCGAACCTGCTCGTCATCAACTGTTCCAATGGGTACCGCGTCGAGGCCGAGCGCCGGCGAGATCTGAAGTGGAACCCACGACCGCTTCGTCCAGGAAGGAGGGACGATGGATGAGAAACTGAAACGGCTCATCGAGGAGTTCGGCGCGGCGATCAACGACTCGGTCACCGAGTCGGAACAGATTGCCGAAGTGCTCGCCAAGATCAAGGCCGGCGGCCATGACGTGTTCCTGGTCCTCAACGCCACCATTGTGATCAAGGACCGGAAGGGAGAGCCGGTCAGTCTGGCGGCTCAGGCGAACGGCCGCGCGGTGGAGTCCAGGTTCAACCGCCAGGACATCCAGTTTCTCAAGACGCTGCACATCAGCGTGAATGGATGAAGAGTACGTACTAAACTGAACGCCTTGATAGCTCGTGATTGCACAAGCGAAATGCCGACGAAGGCGGCGAACCCCGGCAGGGAATTCGGAACTGCACCGCAGCCGTAGGCAGCTGCGAATCCCTCGTCATTTTATACACAGTTTAGCGGCGTGCCGTTGCGAACCTCGAAGACTCGGGCGACTGGCACCATTTCGATCAACGGTGCAAGTAACTCGAGAACTTTCGGATATAACGACCTTTGATACTCTGCTACGGTGGCAGGCGTGGTCCAAAAGCTGAAGAATACGATCCTCCGCGGCTCGTCTTGTGCCACTAGCGTCCACTTTCCCAGGAAGCCATCCAGTCGTCGCACCAAAGGGAGGACGTTCGGCTCCACAAGTCGGCACACCTCCTGTGACCGGCCGCGTTTCGCAATGACCTCTACGATACGGGCAGTCATCAACTGCTCCACCCAGCTACAGTGTTGAATTGTCCATCGCTAGCTTAATGATAGTGGCCAAGAGAGAGCGGGACAACCAACGCTGGATGCCTTGTTGCGACTTGAATCGCGGTTCCCCAGAAGAGAGTCTGGTTGTGGAAACCAAAATGGGAAAAAACGATGCAGACCTCAGTGTCTTAAGACAACATCGCATCAGCGCGGTCGTAAGCGAACAGGTTTGAACAGTCGCGAGTGCGACCAAAGAAGACACGCGGGACAGCGGACCTGTTCATCGGTATTACTCAGCTTCGCTATCGCTTGAGCGGAAAATTCGTGCCGCGCAATGTACTCACCGCAGACGAGGTGCAGGTACCCTCGCGGCTCTGATTGTGTAGTCTTCACTTTCCACAACCTTCAGCATAAATCTGGTTTTTGTCCTGCCGTTGCCTCTTAAACATGAAATCTGCGCGTTGGCCACCGATCCGCGGCGGATAAATGCTAGTGATCAAAGCGACGAGAGCCGCCGCTATGCGCGACCGTCGTCGAGAAATGCCTTGAGCTGCCGGGAGCGCGAGGGGTGGCGCAGCTTGCGCACTGCCTTAGCCTCAATCTGCCGGATGCGCTCGCGCGTCAAAGCGAAAGACCGTCCCACGTCCTGCAGCGTGTGCTCTCTACCGTCTTCCAGCCCAAAGCGCATCTTGACCACTTTCTCCTCACGCGGGCTGAGCGTGTGCAGCACGCGTGCCATTTGCTCCGTGAGGTTCGCCTTCATGACAACCTTCGCGGGCGAGACTACGGTCCGGTCTTCGATGAGGTCGCCGAGGTGGGAATCCCCGCCAACACCGATTGGTGTTTCCAGCGAGATTGGCAGCCGCGCGATCTTCCACACGTTGCGCACCTTGGCCACCGGGATGTCCATGCGCTTGGCAATCTCATCCGCGGTGGGTTCTCGACCCAACTCCTGCACGAGGTACCGCGAAGTGCGTTTCAGCTTGTTTAGGGTTTCCAATCTATGTACGGGGAGGCGAATGGTACGCGCGTGGTCTGCGATGCCGCGGGTGATCGCTTGTCGAATCCACCATGTGGCATACGTGGAGAACTTGTAGCCGCGGCGGTACTCGAACTTGTCCACGGCCTTCATCAACCCGAGGTTGCCATCCTGGATCAGGTCGAGTAACTGCAGCCCGCGATGGCTATACTTTTTGGCGTTGGAAACCACGAGGCGCAAGTTGGCCTCGACCAGTTCGCGCTTGGCCTGGTCCGCGGCCAGTTCCCCTTGAGTGATTTCACGCTGGGTGCGCTTCAGCTCTTGGTAGCTGGCCCCTGACTCGTCCTCCAGCTCTTCCAGATTTCTGCGCAAACGATGCGCCTGCCGCCGGTACACTTTCTTCTGATCTTCGTTTTGCGCGGCCTCGGCCTTTCCGTTCAGTCTGCCTACTTGGCGTTCTAGTGATCTCATCGAGTCCACCGTCTTCTTCACCCGATCAATTAGGCGCGTGACCTCGCGCTTAGCAAGGCCGAGATTCCGGATGATGCGCGAAATCCGAACGACCTCGCGGGCCAGCTTGCGCCTGCATGCGCGTGCTTTCTGTCTTTCTGGGATGGCCGATAGCTGCCTGGCCAGCCGGCAGGCCGTTCGGTAATGCTTCTGCATCTCGTCGATGCGTCGCGTGAGGTCCTTAGCACGCTGCTGCAGGATTTCCGGGGCAATCTCTTCCTCGTCGAAAATGACAATTTCTCTGATCGAGCACACGTCCCGCTTCAAGCTCTTACCCAGAGTCACGATATGGCGGATGACGACGGGCGAGCGCGAAAGGGCTTTCAGCACGCGCAGCTGTCCACGCTCGATACGCTTGGCAATCGCCACTTCTCCTTCACGGGTAAGCAGCGGCACCGCGGCCATCTCGCGCAAATAAATCCGCACTGGGTCGGCAGTCTTCTGAAGTTCGCCTGGAATCAGGTCGCACTCGACGCGTTCACTCGCGTCTAGTTCCTGCTCCGACCTCATTTCGAAAAACGAGGAATCTAGTCCCGAGTGCCCCTCCAGTGCCTCAGTGTGCTTCGCGTCAAAACTGGTGAGCAGATCTTTCACGTCGTCCGGAGAATGGACGTCCGGCGGAACGAGCTCAATCACGACGTCGTCGGGCACGTGACGATTATTCTTTTCGAAGTGAATGAGATTTGCATTGTCGTCAAGGGCCAAGGCAGAACTCCTCCTCAGCGTCAACCCGAAAGCTGAGAAGACGGCCAACTGCTCACTGTTCTTTGCGCGACGAGTTGGTGTTTCTTGGCCGCCGGCCAGCGTTCCGGATGGCGACGCGAAGTAACGTAGTACCGGGATGAGGCAAGGAATGGCCGGTACCGCAGGTACAGCAATTGCTCGCGGGATCCCTACAGCGCGTTATCCTTCTACTTACAAATTGTACGCCTTTGGGGTGCCGCACCCGAGTGGGCTGGCAGGCATGACATTAGAATCACTGTGATCGTGCTGGCAAAGATCTCGAACAGCGCGATGTAATTCGGCCCGGTGCGCAGAGCAAAGTGCTCGTGGCATAGGCAGGCAGAGTATAGGCAATTGCGAGTGTATGTTACTTCTCCCCATGCTTCCGAATGTGCGTTCCACTTTGGGAAACAATGCGACCCAGATCAGCATCAAATGAGTATCCGCACGGCAGGGTTAGGCATCCAGGTAAATAGAGGCAGAGGTGAGTGGGTGCGGCCCCCCACGGACCGACCCTCTCTCTCTAGCCTGTGTCGATCCCGGGAATACCTCCCCTGCGGGCTAGGGAGACACCCACCGCCTCTGCCCCGGTGCGTAGTGTTGGATATCCGAGGGTCTCTGCACGGGCTTAGGGGCCACGAAGGTCCCACTGGTGGCCGCTGCCGGTTCGCGGTTAAGCAATGCCACGATAAGCCTGGTGGAAAATGAAGAATCGCTGCAGCCTGTTTTGTGGATCGCGTTGTGGCCTTTCCGCAATCTCCGTCTGCCTGATCCACATGACTAAGCTCGGGGCTGCAGCCCTCACAGGCCACTCGCCGTAAGGAGCGAAGGAAGGGTGATATATGCGACGAATAATTTTCTTAGTGTTTGTTTGTGTGCTCATGATGGTGCTCGCTGTAAGCGCGCAGGCGCCTCCGGGTCCTACCAACGCGCCGGGCCTCGCAGCTGCGATCCAACAAGGCCCGCCTGAGCCGCCGCCGGCAGAGGCCACTACTGCTCAACTCGCAGAGAAGGCCGACGTGCTCCGCGCGCGGAAATCCTACGATCAAGCTCTGGTTTACTATTCGGCGGCGCTCCGCAAGGACCCCAACAACTCCGTGCTTTACAACAAGCGAGGCATCGCGGAACTTCAGCTCAACAATCTGGCGGCGGCCCAGAAGGATTTCCAGCGGGCGGTCAAAAAGAACCAGCACTATGCCGAGGCCTACAACAACCTGGGAGTCGTTTCCTACATGCAGCGCAACTACAAGAATGCGATCCAGCGGTACGAGAAGGCGCTCCGGCTGCGCGAGGACTCCGCTTCTGTTCACAGCAACTTGGGGACAGCGTGGTTTGCCCAGCGCCAGATCGACAAAGCCATGGCCGAGTACGCACGTGCCCTCGAGTTAGATCCCGACGTCCTGCTGCGCAGTTCTACCGGTGGCGTGGCGGCTCGGATCCTTTCGCCGGAGGACCGGGCCTATTACTCCTACGTGCTCGCCAAGATGTACGCCAAGCGCGGTGACGTCGAGCGCTGCCTGGAATGTCTGCGAAAAGCGAAAGAGGAGGGCTACGGCCGTATCAGGGACGCTTACAAGGATGCTGAGTTCGTAATAGTGCGCGCGGATCCCCGGTTCGTCGAACTGATGGGCAAACCAGCGCCCCAGGAATGACTAGCGCGCCGCACGCGGCCAGATGACATTGGCGTGGAAGACGATTGCCAGCTTGCTCACAGAAACTGGATTGGCCGGTAGAGAGGAACCTGCGAAGGGCAAGACGGCCCATGCCGCGTAGCTCATCAGTGCAACCATCCACAGACGACGCCGGCTGGCGGCAACGAGCGGGCAGCCGGCGGCGTGAAGCGTGAGTAGGATCCCATGAGAAGTAAACAGCCGACGCCTCAAACATGTCAGGCTAACCGTGTCTCGAATCGAGCGCGAAATCCGTCTGCAACTTCCGGATCCAACATGGAGCGGCCGCGTACCGGCGCCCGGAAACGGTTGCTCTCCCGGGAAACCACCGTTGCCAAGCCACCAGTGAGTACGGGTTCGCTGCAACATCCGAGGACCGAACCGCGGGACTGGCTCTTCTGGCAGATACAGGGCTGGCGGTGTTCGCGCAAAGTCAACAGGCCACTCGAGCGTCGGCTTCGGCAACATTGGACTTCTTCACCGAAACGCGGGCGCTGTATGGCCGAGACCTGCGTCATGGGATGTTCGCCTACACAACCGATCATGGCGAATGGCCTGACTGAACCAACGGACTTTAGCGGAGGTGAGGATAAAGACCAGCGGCGGCGGCAACTGGTCGGTGCGTCGCTCTGCTGTTTTTTGTAAAACTTGAGACGCTGTGACGCCGACAATGCAGCCGATTAGCGCCGGCGGGGGATGTCTTCAATGCCTTCCTTTCCAACTATTCTCTACGTAACCGAGGGAGGCGGTGCTAACAGTAAACTCTTGCACGCACTCTTGGCTTCTGGGTACCGCGTAATTAGTTTGCGTTCGCCGGAAAAGAGATTGAGTCGGGCGGAAGTCACGATTCTCCGCGCGGTTTTGATTGATTGCAAGTTCAACGCCAGAATTGCTGTGCTCGCCAAACACATTAAGTTCCTCGCTCCGGAATTACCCGTGGTACTTGTTTCGCCCGAACCCGAGAGCAACGCTCCCCCGCCACCGAATGTGGATGCAGTTGCATACTTCGAATCACCGAAAGCGTTTGTACACGCATTAACCGCACTTCTGGAATCGACGTTGCTCCAAGAACAAGCCGTGCCAGCCTAGCAATGGTGGTGCGTGTGTCTGTTCCGAAGGTACAACGGTACTGGTCAGGGTTTTCGCAAGAGGATCGATATGAGAGAGGGCCTGACCGTGATGCGATTGCCCCTGTATTCGATGTGCCCGAGACGCCGAAACTTGTTCATGAATCCGCTGATTCTGGGGCGACTCGCACCGACGATTTCCGCCAGCACCTCGTGAGAGATTCCTTCGATTACTGTGGGCCGGCCCCGTCGCTGATCGTACTTAGCCAGCTTCAGGAGCACTCGCGCCAATCGCCGCTCGTTATTGTTGATGATCTGATGAACAAGTACGTCCTCGTATCCGACCATCTGAGCAATCGTGTCGCGCAGGACGAATTTCGCAAGCCGAGAATCGCGCTCCAAAAGTCGATTCATCTTCTCAAGCGGGACCATGACAACTTCGCTTGCAGCGACAGATTGCGCTGTCATGATGCGCGTCTTACGACCAAACATAAGGCACTGGTGACCAAATAATTCGTTCGGACCCAGCAGGCCCAGAGTCGCTTGTTTTCCATCGCGATCTGTGACCGACAAACGAATGCGTCCCGCAACGATAAAGTAAATACGGTCGGCAGGATCACCTTGGCGAAAAATGATCTCGCCTCGTTGAAACTTGAGCAGTTTCCGACCGGGCCCCTCCCGCTTTGAGAAGATTTCCGGAATCAATGAGGTTTGGGCCATTCCAAATGCTTCCTGCAAATTGTAATCCCTCTGCGCACCGCGTCTGATTCCATTTGGAATAGCGAACAGCGCCAACATTTCAGCGCGAACGAGTTCGGGTACCAGGTTCCCAATTCGGACCAGCAGCTTCGCCAAAATCAGACCAGTTGTTACGTCTGGAACAGACATGAGGACGAGGGTAAGAATAGTTTGGTCTTACGTTTTTCGGGGACGTGGACCGTCACGCTCACGGACAATCTGGAATGTCGTCGCTGTGGAGATCCGAGTTGCGGTCGGAAGCTCCACAGGCAATCTCCTCTCGTCCAAACATAAGAACAGGAACCCAGGTAACGCAGCGCAGGAGGTACACCATGGTCAAGGCCTGCGCGAACCCGAAGTGCGGGGCCGCATTCAGGTATCTTCACGAGGGAAAGCTCTTCGTCTTCGAAGGCCCCGAGCACCCACAGCCGAATGGAGGCGAATTTGGTCGAAGGCCGCGATCAACCCGGTTCTTCTGGTTGTGCAATGTTTGTTCGCGCGCGATGACAATCGCCGTCAGCCCGAACCGCGCCGCTACTCTCGTACCGATAGCCAATGCCGCATGATGGCTTGACCTGCTCAATCCTGCACCGGCGGCCATAACCGCGCGAAGACGGTTGCACCTCCAGGAAAAGGAGACATCGGCCATGAGCAGTTTCAGAACGGTTCTGATCGTCGACAACGACGAATTCGCACTCATCGAGCTCGAAAGAGTATTGGAAGGCGCGGGCTTCAACACAACAACTACGTGGGATGTGGGCGAAGCAGTTCAACTGGCGAACACCACTGATTACGATTGCATTCTTGTGGGTGAATGTTTCAGTGGAGGAAATGCTGAACAACTGCTGAACAGCGAGAGCTTGGCCGGACGTGCGCAGCGACGCGTAATTTTGTCGGCGCGGAATATCGTTCTCGGGACCGATTTACCAACTGCCGGTCCAATCACGATTTGTAAGCGTCGCGCTAATGACGTACTGCGCGCCCTTTCTGGGGAGCATGACCGTTCACTTGCACGCGCCGCGTGAGGCGGGCGGATCGACGGGGCACGAAGCCGATTCGGAGCGGAAAAATCGACCCATTTATGCCGTATCTGTTGCTGATCAAAATACGCGTTCCAGGTGCTGTAGTACTGGCGCTGTCGTGTTTTGTTCGGAAGGAGACCCCGGATGTTTACATCCGTTGTTGAATTCATCCTAAAGCCGCACGAAAAAGAGCGATTTGAGGAAGTGTTACGCGGGCATATCCTCCGCAACCTAAAGAAAGCTTCAGGGTTTGTTGGCTTGCTTGCAATTGCATTTGACACGCGCGGTGAGAGGATGCTCGCAGTGACCATGTGGCGGACAAGAGCCGACGCAGACCGCTATGAAACAGCGCATCTTGCCGAATTGGTGAGTATCCTGAAACCGTTGGTCGTCCAAGGTTCTCACGTGACGTGGGGCCCCGCTGATTCGCTCAATGAGATTGCACGGGCTCTGGCGTAGATTGCACGGGAGATTTCTCGCCGCCATTGATCGCCACCCTGCCACCGCCTATTGCAGTTTCAGAACCTGTGTTCCGCCCGGTCTCCCTTGAAGGCGAGGCATCATCCTTACCCTTGCAGAATACGAAAAGGGCAAGATCACCTGCCCGAAGTGCGGCGGTAAACACGTTCATCAAGAGGCCGCCGCTTTCTTTGCGGTGACGTCGAAGAAAAGCTGAAA
>JBEKZP010000009.1:0-128176 GCA_049509755.1 Terriglobales bacterium
GTACCGCTCAAAGCCGGTCATCATCGCCAGTGTCCTCTGTTTGTTGTGAGGCTTCATCTGGCTGCACTTTAGCTTGAGTACTTGTGGAAAGTGGAGAACTTAATCAGAGTCTCCCTAGCCGCTCCCGATGAAAAAAGTAATGCCCACCAAAGGGATTTTTTCCTCAGCCAGGGCTGTCTCTTCTTCGCCGGCGGATTCACCGCACTCGAGCGCGAGTTGCTGGGTTGAACGCCGAATCCGAAGCCTCGACGTAGTTCGGTTGGGTGGTTTTTAGGGCTTGATGGGGAGTGATACGCTCCTCGGCCACGGAACAGGAGATTTGCTATGTTGCGCCGAATCGTCGTCGCCATCTACGCTCTGGGCCTCGCCTATCTGCTTATCTGGGTGCCGTTCACCACCACCCTCTATAGCGATGCTGGCCCAGCCCGGATCCTAAACGACCCCTACGGCTACCACTCGCTGATACTGGAGAACGGCTACGGCTGGAATCCGCGAACCAGCGAGTTTCCCGACGTTAGCCGCATCGTGCTGCGCGTCTTTGCCTGGACGGCATTCTCTTTGTTCGCCTTGCTGCTGCTGGAGCTTCTCTCATGCCAGTCGGTGCGCTCTTGGGTTGGACTCAGCGTGCTTCGGCGACGACGACCCTCTGCGCCTCGTGGCGTTTCAGCAGGTTCATGAACAGCGTGCCTGTTCCCTTCGCGGGAGAAAAACCCAGGAGCACGCACTAAAATGTATCGTGTTAGCAGGTGCCGCCGACTCCGGATTCCGGAGTTCCGCGCGGAGAGCCCGCTTGGGGTACCATTGCGCGCGGAGGACTGAAAATGGAAAGTAAGAATTAAGAAGTAGAATTAAGAAGTGGGAACCTCATCGTTTTGCCACTTCTTACTTCTGATTTGACATGGCGGGCCCGGCGTGACTCGAACACGCGACCCTCTGCTTAGAAGGCAGATGCTCTATCCAACTGAGCTACGGGCCCCGGTCTTTATTGTACCCGCACTGCCTGCGGCGTTCACCCCGCAGCCTTTGGCCCGCATCTCACTATCAACCGGTAGCGGCGGCAGGTTTTTACGGTCTTCCCTGCCTTGAGTCTTGCCGAAGCGGAACCGGAACCGTGTCAGGCGGGACTACGCCACCTGTCGTCGTTCCCCGCAGACGCTGCACGCGGCGCTCCATCCCGTTCAGCACCACCCGCCACATATCAATATCCAGTTCAAACTGGTGCTTGAGCGGCGTCTGTGTGGTCTGCACGAACGCCAGGTTCATCTCCATTTGTCGCACCAGCGATTGCATCCGGGCGATGTCGTTGGTCAGGGCCTGGAGCTCCTGCTGGTCCACCGACGTCACCGGCGCTCGACTCTCGCGCTTTTCCGTTGGCGCCTGCGCCACCGCCGTTAGCGAGACGATGCAAATAATCAGAAGGTACCGCTTCATACTTTCACCTCGCGATCCCAAACTACGTAGTCGGGTCTTCATCCTCGCCCTGAAGCTGTAATTTCGCGGAAGAATTCGATGATCCGCCGTTCCGCCCAGCGGCCATCCGAGCCGCTGTCCTCGCCTACAAACGCGCAATGGCCGCCGTGCTCGGTCTCGATGAAGCGCACCTGCGGGTTGGCCGCCAGCGCCGCCCGCGATTCGGGGAGGATGCGCACAAACGGGTCGTCCTGGGCGTGGATCACCAGCGTCGGCACCGCGATCCTCGGCACCAGCGGCGACGAACTGGCGCGCCGGTAATAATCGTCGGCGCCGGCGAAGCCGCAGTAGCGCGCTGTCACTTCGTTATCGAAATCGCGCAGGCTGCGCATGGCGCGCAATTCTGGCTGCTGAAAAACTTCCGGAAACAGCCGCGCTTTGCGTCCCATGCTACGCCACAGCGACCACAGGAACCGCCATTCGTAAATGCGGTTCGACCAGCGGTGCAATTCCGCCGCGCTTGCCGCCAGGTCCATGCCAGGACAAATCGCGGCGAAGGCCTTCACCTCGCGCGGCGCTGCGCTGCCCCATTCGCCGGCGAGCTTCAGTACCTGGTTGCCGCCCATGGAAAATCCAGCGATGGCGATCTGCGGCAGATGGTCCCTGGAGATGAGCTCGTTGACCACCGCGCCGACGTCCCCGGAGAGCCCGGAATGGTAGAGCGTAGGCGCAAGCCGCTCGGTGCCGCCGCAGTTGCGCACGTTCATGCGGACCACGTTCATGCCCGCCAGCCACGCCTTGCTGCCCGTGCCGATCACGTACGTGGATTCGCTCGAGCCTTCCAGGCCATGCACGATCACGACGGTCAGCGCACGGTCCTTTTGCCAGTGGCAGTCGCAGCGCACCTGCACGCCGTCGGCGACGGTGAAGAAGCGGCGCTCGGGTTCGGGCAGCAGGTTGCGGCGCGGCAGGAAATGGCCGGCGAGAGTCTGGATGTGGCCGCCGCGCAGACCGCGTCGCGGCACGAAAACATCGCTCGCCCGTGTTGGCGGCGGAACTCCGGCGTTGCTGGATTCTAGCGCGGACACTTATAATGAAAGGCAGAGAGTCAGCAAAAGTTTTGCGTCCCGTTTTTCGCGAACGCACCTTAACTATGCCCATCTTTGAATACATCTGCAAGGACTGCAAGAAGCCCTTCGAAGTGCTGATCATGGGTTCGCGCCAGGCCGCATGCCCGAGCTGCCATGGCCGGAACCTGGCGCAGCAGTTCTCGGTCTTCGCCCCCGGCGCGCCCCGCACCGGCGCTCCCGCCACGGCCGCGTGCGGCGCCAGCCCCTCCACTTGCGGGCTCGCCCGCGGGCCGGGCGGCTGCTGCATGGAATAGTCCTGAGTCCCGAGACCTGAGTCCCGAGTTCCCAGGCTTTGTTCCGCGCCTGCGACTCGGGACCGGGGACTCGGGACTAGTTCAACGTTGAAGCATTCCTGAATCTTCCTTCAAGGTTAAAGCATCTCATCGGCTGGAGACTGCTTATGATCACCACTCGTCCCGCAGCCGAGCGCGGCCATTTCGATCATGGATGGCTGAACACCTATCACACCTTTTCCTTCGCCGATTACCACGATCCCCGGCACACCCACTTCCGCGGCCTGCGCGTGATCAATGAGGACACCGTCCAGCCCGGCGGCGGTTTCGGCACCCACCCGCACCGCGACATGGAGATCATCACTTATATCCTGGAAGGCGCGCTGGCGCACAAGGACAGCATGGGAACCGGCTCGACCATCGTTCCCGGCGATGTGCAGCGCATGAGCGCCGGAAGCGGAGTGCTGCACAGCGAGTTCAACCACTCGCGCGACGAGTTGGTGCACCTGCTGCAGATTTGGATTTTTCCCAGCGAGCGCGGGCTGAAGCCCAGCTACGAACAGAAGACGTTCGCCGCGGAAGCTAAGTTGAACCGCCTGCGCCTGGTCGCGTCGCCGGAGGCAAGCGACGGATCGGTCGTCCTGCATTCCGACGCGCGGATTTACGGCTCGCTGCTCGAGCCCGGAGCGAGCGTGAAGCACGCGCTGGCGCAGGGACGCGGCGCCTGGATCCAGGTTGTCAGCGGCGCCATCGAGGTGAACGGAAAGCGGCTTGCGGCGGGCGACGGCGCGGGCATCGAGAACGAAACGTTGCTGACGATTACGGGACGCTCGGAGTCTGGAAGGTCGGAGTTCCTGCTGTTCGATCTTGCCTGATGCTTTGCGGTTGCCGGTGATCCGCCGTCAGCGATACCGCGCGGCGACCGTGGTACCGAGTTTACGGGCGAGCGCCGCGAGGGATTTCTGCCCGGCGGGAGAGAGCGCGGACATGGCGGCTACGATTCGCTCGACGTGCCGCGGAAAGACCTGCGCGATGAGTTTTCTTCCCTTCTCCGTAATCGAAACCAGGTAAAAACGCTTGTCGGCGGCTTGACGCGTGCGCGTGACCAAGCCGCGTTTTTGCAGGTTGCCGACCACCATGGTGAGATTGCCGCTGCTCTTGAGCAGCTTGCGGGCGAGTTCGCCAAGGCACAGCGGACCGATGTGGTAGAGCGCTTCCAGCACTGCGAACTGGCTGGGCGTAACACCGGCGGATTCCAGTTGCGGCATGAGAAATGAATCCACGGTATCGGCGGCGCGCAGGAGCTTGACGTAGGCGTCGAGCGCGCGTTCCTGCCGGGCGGTGCCGTGGAAATGTTTCATTCAGTCTCAGTTTCGAGTTTCAGTTTCGGGTTCTTAGTTGTTAAGCTGCAAGTGATACTTCAATATTAAATGATTTCCTTGCAATGGGACATCCGAGTGCTCGGCGGACTGAAAAACTGATCACCCGAAACTGAAACTGTGTTGCTACCGGCGGTTGTGGAGGACGGCTTCACGTTCCGGGAGCGGAAGCGGGGCGCGGCGCCAGAAGAGCTGCCGGACGAAGAACATGACCAGCAGCACGGCGCCGAAAGTGCACACGATGGTGGCGCCGGTGGGAAGATCGAGCCAGACGGAGCAGTAGCATCCCAAGGCGGAGACCAGCGTGCCCATGGTCCAGCCGATGGCGAGGCGCGGGCCGATCCTGTCGGCGAAGAGCATGGCGCCGACCGAGGGAACGATCAGATAGCAAAACACCAGCAGCACGCCGGCAATGGCGACGGACGAGGTAACGACAAATCCAAACGAGGCGTAGAAAAGAAAATCCCACAGGCCGATGGAGATGCCGGATTGCTCGGCCATTTTCGGGTCGGTGGAGATGAGCAGGAACTTGCGGCGGAAGATGTAATGAAACAGGCCGATGGCGCCGTAGAGCACGGCGGTCTTGATGACTTCCGGGCGCGAGACGGCGAGGATGTTGCCGACGAGCATGTCCTTGAGGTGCTCGGTTTCGCCGGTCGCCTTGCTCATGGCGAGGATGGCGGCGGCGGAAGCGACGGCGTAGGTGATGCCGATGAAGGCTTCCAGCGGGATGCGCCCGCGATGGGCACGCACCAGGGCGAAGATGCCGGCGCCAAGAAAGGTGAAGGCGAGGCTGATCCAGTAGGCGCCGCTGCCGTGCGGGTCCATGCCGGCGAGAATGGCGATGGTGGCGCCGAGGGCGGCGATCTGGGCGAGCGCGAGGTCAACAAAGATGACGCCGCGCTCCACCACGTGCACGCCAAGGTAGGCGTGAATGCCAGTCAAAATCAGGCTGGCGATGAACGGCAAGATCAAGAACGAAAGTACCAACATCCAGTGTCTCCGAAACTACTTCGTGGCGTTGAACGCCTTGGTCAACAATCCGATATCGTAATCGAACAACTTGAAATAATCCGTAACCTGCTTCTCGCCGCCGGTGGAAGGTAATAACACCAGCACCTGGGCGCCGGTTTCGCGGCCGATGCTCTGCGGAGTCTTGAGATCGAAATAGGGCTCGATCAGCTCGATCTTTACATTGTCGCGTTTCATCAACTGCATGATCTCGATGGTGTGCTGCGGCGTAGGCGGAATGCCCGGCCGCGGTTCGATGTAGCCGACGACGTTGAGGCCAAAGTGCCTGGCGAAGTTGGTCCAGGAGGTGTGATAGGCGACAACCTTGCGGCCACGGAAGGGCTTCATCTGGTCGTCCCAGTTTTTTTCGGCGGCGGTAAGGCGCTTGTCGAAATCGGCGAAGCGCTGCTGGAAGTAGCTGCTGTCCTGCGGGTCGAGGTCGCCGAGCTTGGCGGCGATGCCCTTGGCGACGCGGCGGCCATTGTCGGGATCGAGCCAGTAGTGCGGGTTTCCGAGGGGATGGACGTCGCCCATGGCACGCGTGATCTGGCCGGTCGGCTTTTCCAGGATCTCGGCGAACTGCGAGGCGTCGAGGTAACCTGACGCTCCCACCTGGACGCGCGGGTTGCCGCTTTGCGTGATCAGCGGCGGAAGCCAGCCGATTTCCAATTCCAGACCGACGCTGATGAGCAGGTCGGCCTGGCGCAGCTTGAGCAGGAAGCTGGGCTTGGCCTCGACAAAGTGCGGGTCCTGATATCCCTTGGCGATGGATTCGACGTTGATGCGGTCGCCGCCGACCTCCTGCGCCAACGCGGCGAGATCGGTGGTGGAGGTAACCACGTTGAGTTTCTTGGCGGACGCAAGCGGCGCGGCGAGTAAGGCGGCCGCAAATGCAATACCTAAAATCTTTTTCAGCATGTCGTTCTCCGATTACTAAGTACCTCAGCGGCTAAAGCCGCTTTTGTTCAATCCGCAAATCGCAGGCCTAAAGGCCTGCGCCACCCCAGCGCATCAGAACGGATGGGCGCCGTGCGCGCCCAGGGAAAACTGTAATTGCATTAAGAATTCGTGAGCGTCGAAGTGCTCGGCGTAGCGGGTGAGCCGGTACTGGCCGCGAAGCTGGCTGAACTCGCTGGGCCAGTAGGTCAGGACGAGCGACGCGCCGCTGTCGGTGAGAGCGTCATCGCGCGCGCGGTCGGAATGATCGTAACGCGCGCCGGCGAACCAGCGGCGTCCCAACTGGTAATCGCCGGAAGTGTAGAAACCGAAGGAGCGCTGCAGGCGCGGCAATTGCTGGCGCTGGCTCCAGATGAACTCGCTGCGTCCGACGAAGGAGTGATAAATGGAGCGGCGCAGCGGTTTCCATCGCAGAGTGGCGTCAACGCCGTAGAGCTGCGTAAGGTAGCGGCTGCCGAGGTCGTTGTGACCGCGCGCGTAGGAAGCGCCGATATCGAGATTGGTGGACTCGGTCAGGTCGCGATAGCCGCGCAGGTGAGCAACGGCGCTGACGTCGCTGCGCTTGCTGGAGGTAAAGACGTCGGCGGAATCGCCACGGAAGACCTGCCCGGTAGCTTCGAGGAACAGACCTTTAGGCGCCGGCAGAATGCGGGTGAGCGAGAGGCCGGCGTCGTTGATGCCGTCTTCGCCGCCGACCAGGCTGTTGGTGACCAGCGGGCGATCGGTCCACGGCAGCACGTGATTGTGCAGGCTATTCACTTTTCCGAAGGCGGCACGCATCTTGCCGCCGCGCAGGACGAATCCGGCGGGCAGCGCGGTAAAGGTGATGTAGCCCTCTTCGAGGTTGACGCCGTTTTCGCCGAAGGAGATGAAAAAGTCGCCGCGGGCGTAGGGGTCAATGATCGCCTGTAAGCCGACTTCGGATTCGTGCATTTGGAATGCGGGCGTCGGAACAATGGGATTGTGGCCCATGGAGCCGAGGAAGTCGCCGATGACGCTGATGTCGGGATTGAGCGCCTTGGCCGCCGCCGAAGCTCCACCATAAACCGGCAACGAGCCCGCCTGCTCGGCGGCGCGGGCGACAGGAGCGGCAGCAACGTCCGGGGCGGCGGGCGCCGGGGCGGCTGGCTGCTCCTTCAGCATGCGGACCTGGCCTTCGAGAGCGATGATGCGCTCCTCCAGCGCCTTGATGCGGTCTTCCTGGCTCTGCTGGGCGCGAGCCGCCGGGGAAACCGTTGCGAGAAGCAACGTCAGAAGCACAAGACCCGATACTCGATTGCGCATGGGTTGGAACCTCCTGCCTGCAAAACAAAACAAGGGCCGCCGATTTCCGCGAAATCGGACACGTTCCGGCAAGCCAGCACCGGGATGGAAATGCCGAGGAGGTCTAAACCTGGGGCGGGGGCCGGGTGTAGGGGACGAGCGTCGCAGCCGATTCGTAGGACGCGACCTGTTCCGGGGGCAGCGGCGCCGCGCAGGTGAAGCGTGGAATGGGCGTCGCCGGACCCGCGCTGATGGTCACTGGAAAGTGTGCCGCCAGGCACAACAGGCAGTGATGCGTGGTCAGGGGAGCGCTCTCCAGCGGGCCGACGGAACGGTGGACGTGGATGGCGTCGTAGCTGCTGACGCACATCAGAAGCAGGCACACCATGGCGGCAAAGCTGACCAGGCGCGGCTTGAACCGCGCTGTCGGCGACGCCTCCGTATGTCGTGTGATCCTCACCAGCAGTATTGTAAACCCTCACATCCAGAGCAAGTTCCGAGCCGGCAGGTTGCTCAAGAGATGCGCGCAGCGGGAGAAGGATTCAGGGGCAGTGGCTAGCGAGTAGTGGGCTGTCGTCAGTGGCGAGTGGTCAGTGGTCCCCTCGGCTGCGCTCGGGTCAGGGCAGGCTTATGCGGGCCGAAGCTCAGGATGACGCATTCACAGAACTTGTGGGCATTCAGGGGGCGCTCAAGACCGAATCGTCTACAAATCATTCGCAACGAGAGCGAGCGGGTTAGTTGGTGACTCGCGAGCGGGTGGCCGCGTTGGCGGCGCCGTCCCAGCGCCGCATGACATCGAGGTGGAGATCGAACTGGTCGAGCGCACGCATGGCGACGTGGTTCACCATCTCGTCGAGCGACTGGGGATGGTTGTAGAAGGCGGGCACCGGCGGAAAGATGACCACGCCCATGCGCGAGAGCTTGAGCATGTTTTCCAGATGAATGTCGTTGAGCGGAGACTCGCGGACCAGGAGCACGAGTTTGCGGCGCTCCTTGAGAGTGACGTCGGCGGCGCGATGGATGAGATTGTCGCCATGGCCATGGGCGATGGAGCCAAGCGTGTTCATGGTGCAGGGTGCGATCACCATGCCGAGGGTGACAAAGGATCCGCTGGAGATGGCGGCGCCCTGGTCGCCGATGGGATAGGCGTGGGTCGCCATAGCCTGGACCTGCTCGACGGTGTATTCGGTTTCCTCGGCAAGGGTGCGCGCGCCCCAGCGGCTGATGACGACGTGAGTGTCAACCTCGCTGCCCTGCAACAGTTGCAGGATGCGGACGCCAAAGATGGTTCCGGTGGCGCCGGTGATGGCGACGATCAGGTTGCGGCGTGGCATAAGGCTTCCGGCGTCAGGCTGCAGGCTTCAGGCAAACGAAAGCGCGAACGATGAAGACTGAAGGCTTCTCGCCGCTGACTATTGTATCGGGCGCAGGGGTGGAACGCGCAATTTGCCGCGGGTTTTGCGGCGGCATGCGCTTCAACTGGTGAGCGCGACGTAGGCCCAGAAGCCGATCACGAACAGGCAGAACGCAACCAGGACCGCGCTGAGCGCGAGGCGGCGAATTCCAGGAAGAGTTCCGAGCGCCTGACCGTGAGCTGTTCACGTGGAATGTCGCGCCCGCAGGTTATCGGAGATACATCCAACGCTGGATACCGGTGGGACTGCGTCCAGCGGTAAAAAGAAATTTCTGCTGCACCTGCCGAATCCCCAGGACCTTATAGCTGACAGTGACCTCGGATGTCATGCCGTTCGTTTGCGGCAAGGAACCACTCAGGCAGGAGATCGGCGCATTGCGATTGAACTCGAGACGATCCGCAACATCCACGTGAGCGTCCTGAACATGGACACCGGCAGGCGCGAACTCGAGATTGCAGTCGGCCACGACATGCGTGATCGCGAACGGGCTTCCGTTGGAAAACACAAAGGACGCTGCATACATCCGGGAGGAATCGTGCAACTCCTCGACGGATAGCGAGGGCAACAGGGACAATGCACCCCCCACAACCGTAAGCAAGGCGACCGACAAACACGCCAGGATTAGCGCCATGCGCTTTCGCCGCGAGGCTGCCGAGGAAGGTGAACCTTTCGAGTGCTTTGCCGAGCCGGTCGCATTTCGGGGCTTTTTCCGTTGCGGCTTGCGTCGTTTGCTGCTTCGGACCGGTGGGTATTCGACTAATACGGCGCAATTATCGAGCGCCTGGCCGGCTTTCGGCCTGTGCAACGACAAGTCTCCCAGGAGAACACGGTCGAGCGCATTGCCCTCAAGGGCGCGGTAGACGCAGCGGCACTCGGAGCGCAAGGCGTCCGCGGGCAAACTGGAAGCAGCGACACGAGCTGAGGCCAAGTCATCATACGGCCCGTGCCAGATTTTCTGGGCAGAAGGCGAATCGGTTTCATCTAACGCCTTGCACTTGCGGCACGTGGCGAGATGGATCTCGACCCGGCGCAGCCCATCGCCCCATTTCTCGTGAATGAAGTATTCCTGCAAAAGGTCCACCCTATTGCGGCCAGGTCACCCAAGACAGCCGTTGTGGCTGCACTGGGGAAACCCGCGGCGCGGCGGCATTGATAATGTCCATTTGGGGGAGAGTCGTCGAAGGGAACCATGGAGGCGCGAAGCCTGCCCGGGAAGTGAACCGGCGGTCGAAATAGGTGTTTTGCGTAGCCATGTTGGCGGAGAAGATGTTGCTTTGGATCTGGCCGCCAACGTTGTTGAAAGTGTTGATGGAGCCGCTCACGGTAAAGCCGCAGGAATTCGACGCGCAACTCTGGCCGATGGCGGCCAGGCTCCCGTCCACCTGGAGATTATGATTGGAATAGGGGCTGCTCAGGTTGATGTTGCCGGTAGCCGTGAAAATCCCAAGCATCTGGTTGTAATCGTTGCCGGAAACGAGCGTGTCGCTGGTGTTCATGGTGACCGGTTCATGCGCGTAGACCAGGTCACCTGTGATGTTGATGTTGCCGTCGGCCGCAATGGTGACTTGGGAATAGTCCTGAATTGCGGGCCGGCCCTGGCCGGTCCCGCTCAGACCGGTGACATTTCCATCCACGTAAAGCAGCGTGGCGGGTGAAGGAGAGGCGCCGGTCAGGTTCTGCGGAACGCCGGTCAAGGTGGTGGTTGACGAGCCTGAGGTGACCGTCGTGGTATTGGCCTGAATATTGGTGGTGACGGTGGTGGTCGTGCTGCCTTGCGTAATTGTGTAGATCTGCGTCGGATGACTCGAGGCATCCGTCCCGACGTTCATCTGTACCGATGCGTCGCCTGCAACGTAGATGCCTCCGCCGTTGATGGTGTTCGGATTGGTACAGCCGGCGCCTCCCGTGCAATACGGCAGGTAAACACCACTGCTCGCACCACCGATCGGATAGGAAGTGCCTTGGCGGTTCTTGAGATTAGCGTTCAAGTTCGCGTTGGTGGGAGCCGGTGGCGGGCCGGAGCCACAAGTCGTACCGCCTTCGCCACAGCCTTTGCCGTCCAACACCGCCCATTTCTGACTGAAATCGTTGGGCGGGAGCGCCACTGAAGGTTGATTCAGGTTTAAGCCTCCCTGGAAGGTGGGCCGGATGGTCTGACCGTTCGCGGTGTAGCTGGAGGTCGGCGACTGATAGCAATGTCCGTTAATGAAGTAGTCGGCGTTGGCATTGGCTTGGCCGACCGGGTCAGTGAAGATATACGAGCCTCCGGTAGCGAACTGCCATGCGCCGTTGGTAAACATCGGGCCGGTCATCGTGCCGGGAACCAAGGCAGCGAGGCATGGTGAATAGTTATTGACAAAGGCGCCGAAGGCGGCAAAGCTCACCACGACCTGCTGCGTAGTTGTTGTCTGCGCCTGGATGGTCAGGACGATACTGCCGGTTTCTTTCGTGTACACCTGTTGCAATGCCTGCGCTCGGCCGCTGGAGCAAAGGGTGTAGTTGTACCGGTAGGTATAGGAGTTGTTCTGTCCCTGCGCGTTCGGTGTTGTCGTCGGATATCCGGTAGCAAGTGCGAAGCTGTTGGTGCAACCGGTGATGTTGGCGATCTCGAAACTTGCGGGCCAGGAGTTGGCCGCCAGTCCGGAATTCAACGAAGTGAAGCTGCCATAGGTCGTGGTGACGTAATTCAACGCGTTGGTGGGCGCGGTGGTGGCCAGGGGCGGCGAAGTGCACCCGCTGGTGGCATTGGTCACCCAACCGGTGCAGGGAGTCATGTTGACGGCCAATACGAGCTGGTTCGTCAGTTCCGCCCGCGCAATATTAATGCCGGAGTCGGCCGCATAAAACGAGCTGCGGGCGTTTCCGTAGTATCCGTTGATCACCATGTCGGCATTGACGGTCAACACCATTGCCAGCGCCAGGATACTCATGAGAATCAAGAGCAGCATGGTGGTCAGCAGCGCCATGCCGCTTTCGGTGTCGGCGGTCAACACGCGATACGTCAGCCTGCCCGTTCTCCGTCGCGTGTTGGGTGATCCGCATGTGCGTTTCATACAACCTTCAATCGTTCATGCTCATGTTGCGCGGATTGACTACGATGGCGATGCCCTGAACCTGGTAGCCTTTCCCGTCGAATGCATTCCTGAACGTATAGGTCGCGTTTTGGTTGGGCGCGGTCCGCCCAATTAATGAAATCCGTACCGCACGGACCAGCGAAAAGTTGTACGCCATATCCCCAGAGTTCTGGTTCGTGTAAGTCGAAGCTCGATAGTTGTATTGGGTGGTGTCCGTGGGTGTCGCCGCAGTTTGGTTCCAGATCGCCGCACCGACCTTGAAGCCAATCACCTGTTCCATGACCGTGGAAGTGGTGCCGTTCTGGGTGCGGGTCAGTTTGGGGTTATTGGGATCCGTCGTGGTATCTACCTGGAAAGTGATCGGATTGAGCTTGAGAATCCAATCCCCGCCGCAAAACTGTTCTCCCAATTTGCCAGGGAGCTGCGGCGCCGCGGGGTTCTGAGCAGCCGCCGAACATGGCGTGGTGCCGTCGCAGGCTGTGATATCCAGCGGATCGTTGGCCAGGGTGTTGTAGCCCTCGTAGTTGACTCCGCTGACGGTCTGATCCAGCGTGGGATTGAAGGTGAATTGGACAGCCGATACCGCCACGACTGCATCCGCAGTCAGCACGACCGACGTAAGCTTGCTTCCTGTGCTGTTCAGCAACAGGATTTGATCGTTACGCTTGAATTTGGCGGCAGTCTGGGACAGGGTCAATCCGCTGGCAGCCTGCCCATACGCGATGCCGGTATTGGTATTTCTGCAGTTTCCCAGGCCGTTCGCCCCCGTGCTGTCGGTGGCATTGATGGGGGGATAAGTCGTGGGATCGGCCGCAGTGATGACGTTGAGCTGATCGAAACAATTGACGCCGTACCTGGCGGTTGTGGAGTTGTAGCAGGAAGTACCGGCCGGAGGGACGTTGTTCACAATCGTGACGCCAACCGGCCATGTGGGGATGTTCACGCCCTGGAAATAGCCGGAGCCGGCATTCGCGACGTCGAGCTGCATCTGGTTGGCAGCATTGCGAAGGGCCAAATTGAGCCCCACCTGGTTTTGCAGCAGCGTGGCGGTGGACTGCTGCTTGCTGAAGAGGCTGAAGGCAGCGCCTCCGATCAGCATGAAGATGGCCAGCGAGACGAGAAGTTCAAGCAAAGAGAACCCACGTTCAGCGGTCCCGCGCCGCTTGCTGCCGGCGGTCGTCGCAGAGAAGGCCTCCATTTTCATGGCCGCACCATGCTCATGCGAAAATTGGCCATCGGTTTGACCGTGGGAGCTACCACGTGCACCTGAACCGTGACGCGCCGCACGCCGTTGGCAGGGGTGTTCGCTTCGATAATCCAGCGTCTATGAAAACTGACGCTGGAAGGCGCCGTGGTTGAAGTTACCGGGGCGCCGTTGGGGCCGGGGATGGTGCCGTCGGGCGAGTGAAACGTCGTCGTGTACTGAGTGGTGCCGCCACTCTGGCTTGAAACCGTATCCGCAAAGCAGCCCGCGGTGGCAGCGGGGCAGTCGGTGCCGCTGACCAGAGTGATACTGACGTCGTCGTAGTAACTGACGCTGGCCGAGGCACCAGTTGGACACGTGGTCGTCTGTAATACGTCCGAAGTCAGGCTACCGACTGAGCTATTTGCGCTCGGAACGCAAATCTGCGGGGCCTCGTCATTCCACCGGTTGAGGTCTTCCAGCTTTTCCGAGGCAAGGCTGGCGGCCAAGGTCATGTACTTGGACTGTTGTCCGGAAGCCAACATTCCTCCCGCGAGGGCGGCCACCGAGACGACGCCCACGGTCAGGATGAATACGGCAGCCATCACCTCAATGAGGGTGAACCCGGCCTCCGCACCTCTCTTACGGACTGGCAACCTGGACATTTCCGACTCCTGAAACGTTGACCGTCTTGGTCGAAAGACCGTTAGCAAGGGTGAATGAGAGCGATCCTGTCGTTGCCGTCACCATGCCGCTCGGACTGAACTGCAAGGTCGTAGACGGGCTCATGGTCACATCGCCGGCGTTACCCCACGGAATCGCGGTGCCTGAATTGGAAAAGCTGGTTGCGCAGGCTGGAGGCGAGCCGGACACCGTCTCGGTGGCCAACTGGTAGGTGGTCGAGGTCTGGGTGAAGGTAACGGTATAAGGACAACCCACCATGATGGCCTGGTAGCGAGTGCTTTGGATAGCGCCGGAGACAGCGGAGGCTGCAGCGGTGAGGCGGTAACTCCGAATCATGTTGCGGGCATTTGGAATGCAGATGCCGGCCATTGCACAAATAATGGCAACAGAGACGAGGGTTTCGATGAGAGTGAAGCCGCCACACCTCGGCGCCTTAGCTCTCCCCCGGTGTGTAGCCCGCCGCCCCGGAATCGAAACGTGGCAACTAGCAATCATTTGATAACCGATGCCCCCACATTTGCAGCGTAGTTGTGGTGACCTTCAGTAAGTAACTTTATCCGCATGGAAGTAACGGCGGAAGATTACTTTAGTAAGTAGTGTCTTAGTAGTGTCACGGTTTTGGAACCGTCGCCCTGTCATGTCCCGAAGCCGAACCATCCCACCCACTGTTTCCTTTTCGGGGGCGAGCCCGGTGGGGGGAACTCCGTCGGCAACAGCGACATTGAGCGGAGGTGCCAGCCCAGGGACTGCTGGGCCGACGACATGCTGGCGAGGGTTCCTTATACGCCCATCATGAGCCCGAATGGGCTGCAGGTCGTCAGTCTCCGCACGTTGGTGTATTAATCAATCTCCGAGGCTCGATCTAACCGCGCTATTTCGCAACGGCGGACCCGCTTGCGGGCGTTTCTGCTGAGGCTACAGGCTGCTGCCCGCAAAGGAGCTGGCTCGGCTTTCCGAATTTGGTTCAAGTTTAGACAAATTCGCACCCAGCCCAGTGCGGGTGGACAGACCACCCAACATCGATTACCCTAAGCCCGTCTAGCAGTTACCCGCCGTACGGGCCCGTAGCTCAGCGGTTAGAGCAGTGGACTCATAATCCATTGGTCCCAGGTTCAAATCCTGGCGGGCCCACCACAAAATGTGACGCAGCCGCCAGCATCCGGATCTTTTCATCCACCGCCCGCGGGATCGCCTCGGAAACACGCCGTCTGGGTGACATTACCGGCCGGCAAACCGATATCCAGCGCCACGAATCGTCAGCAGATAAGTCGGATTGTGCGGATCATTTTCGATTTTTGCGCGGATCTTGCTGATGAAGGCACCCACCGCGCGCGGGCTGGTTTCAAGTGAGTCGCTGCCGATGGCGCGTAAGATTCGCTCTCGACTGAAAATTCGCCCTGGCGACCGGGCGAGCATTTCCAGAATGCGGAACTCAACCGTGGTCAGAGTCTTTTCTGCGCCGCGGACGCGCAGCAACATCGCCGCAGTGTCGATTTCAAGATCCCCGAACCTGAGGATTGCCGGGTCTTCTCCCTGCTTGCGCAGAGCGGCCTTGACACGAGCCACCAATTCGCGAGGACTGAATGGTTTCGTGATGTAGTCGTCGCCGCCGCATTCGAAGCCGAGTACGCGATCGTCTTCCGAACCCTTCGCGGTTACGAAAATGATCGGGGTCTTGCTGAATTCCGGCATGCTGCGGAGGCGCTGGCAGAATTCAAGCCCGTCCTCGCCGGGCACCATGATGTCGAGCAGAAACAGAGATGGTGGTTGAATTCTTGCCTTGGCCAGAGCGGACAGCACGTTCGAGAAGGGCTCGGCGATATATCCCGCGGTTTGCAGGTTGGTGCGAATCAGACGATTCACGTCCGGGTCGTCTTCGACGACGAATACGGTTTGTCGTGGTTGGGCTTGAGTCACTTAGCGTAGCCCCCGTGCGCGAGGCGGCCCGCTATTCTGTTCCGCCAGATATGCACGGAGCAGCTTTTGCGTCATGCACCACTGCAGTGTGGCGGCGCCGGTGCGCTTCCTCACAACCTTGGCCACGGCGCCCGTCTTCAGATGAATGCCCGCGCGCCCGCCACTGTTGCTGATCAGTTTTCCGATGAATTCTGCGAGCTTGGAGTCGTGCCCGATCAGCAAGGCAGAATCGGCTCGTGGCATCTCGGACAGCAGATCGAGGAAGCGCTCGTAGGTGCCGTCCGGCCGCAGTGCCGGCGCGAGCGCAATCTGGCCCTTATAACGGGTTTGCTTGGCAATGATGGCGGCAGATTCGGACGCGCGCCTCAGTGGGCTGGAGACAATTTCGTCGAATCTGACACCAAGCGCCGCCAGAAGTTTGCCGATCAACTCGCATTGTCGCCGTCCTTCTCGATCAAGCCCACGCGCGGCATCCTCCTGCGGACTTGGTTGGGGGGCGCCGGCGCTTCCGTGTCTCACGAAGTACAGGTTCATGCAACCAGGCTCGGATAGGCCCAGGCCATGCGGCGGGCTACTGGTCGTGATGCTAGGTTGAGTTTGTTAAGGGAGGATTACTGGAATGTGAAAACTCCGTGACAGTGATCGGCTAAGACAGGCGCAGCGCCCCCGGGAGCTGCCTGCTTCTGCTGGCCGTTGCTCTGCTACTCGTGCGCAATCGCCCGTCACCGAGGCATGAATTCATTTTGACCGGCATCGCGTGGCTGGCAGAGCGCTGTTCCACGCCGAATGATTCGAGCTCGGCCCTCACGACGCGCCAGCAGAATTCACCAGCTTTTCACCCTCGCGAAGAATCTGAGTAACACAGCTCACCTAGGCTGCGTGAGCGCGCCGGCAAGGGCGCAACGATGCACCAAGGAGAATGTCAATGACACGGAAGCTGTCCCTGAAGGCCCGGGTGAGGAAGGCCGCTGCCGCGATCGTTCTCGCGCAGGTGGTTTTCGGCACAGGCGCAGTCGCCAACGCAGCCGACCGCAACGATACGCCGACCGCCACGCCCATCAAACACGTGGTGGTTATTTTCCAGGAGAACGTTTCGTTCGATCACTACTTCGCAACCTACCCTTTCGCAACCAACCCGACGGGTGAGCCCGAGTTTCACGCGCGTCCCGGCACACCAAGCGTCAATGGCCTCGACACCACGCTGCTCCATTTCAACCTCAATTCGACACAGCCATTCCGGCTCGATCGTTCGCAGGCCGCCACCTGTGACCAGGACCACGAGTACACCGACGAGCAGGCCGCCTACGATCACGGGTTGGCCGACAAGTTCGTCGAGACAGTGGGCAACGGTCCCGGCACCGATGGCACCCTGACTTGCCACAAGAGCGATGTGATGGGCTACTACGACGGCAACACGGCGACCGCGTTGTGGAACTATGCCCAGTTCTTCGCGATGAGCGACAACAGCTTCAACACGACGTTCGGACCATCTACGCCGGGCGCGCTCAACCTCATTTCGGGGCAGACACACGGAGTCTCCAGCACGACCGGAGATACTTCCAGCGATGTGGTTGATGGCACGGTAATCGGCGACCCGCAGCCGGGGATTGACAAGTGCTCCACGCGCGAAACTGTCACGCTCACCGGACAAAACGTCGGTGACCTGCTGAACCTTAAGGGCGTGAGCTGGGGATGGTTCCAGGGCGGGTTTCGCGATTGTTCCGCTTTTCACATCGGAAGCGACGGCAAGAATAAAGGTGATTACATCCCACACCATGCGCCCTTCCAGTACTACGCTTCCACCTCCAACAAGAACCACGTGCCTCCCACTTCCGTGGACGCGACCGGTCACCAGGGAGATCAGGCCAACCATCAGTACGACCTGACAGACTTCTGGGCCGCGGCTGCTGCTCACAACCTGCCGGCTGTCTCCTTCTTAAAAGCTGCGGGTTATCAGGACGGACACGCCGGTTACTCGGATCCGGTGGCCGAACAGCAATTCCTGGTGGACACGATCAACAAACTGCAGCAGATGCCGGAATGGCACGAGATGGCCGTGATCATTTCCTATGACGACTCAGACGGCTGGTACGACCATGTCGTGCCGCCGATTGTGAGCACTTCACAGACCAGCTTTGACTCTTTCTCGGGCCCAGGACAATGCGGAACCACGGCGCCGGGCGCCATCCAGGGACGCTGCGGGTACGGACCGCGACTGCCGTTGCTGGTGATCTCGCCGTTCGCACGGGAGAACTACGTGGACAACACGCTGACCGACCAGAGCTCGATCTTGCGGTTTATCGAAGACAACTGGCGGCTGGGGCGGATCGGCGGCGGGTCCTTCGACGAGCGTGCAGGCTCACTCAACAGCATGTTCGATTTCAAGCACCCGCGCGACCTTCGCCTGTTTCTGGATCCAACAACAGGGCAGCGGCGGAATCATGAGAACGGTGATTAGCAGCAAGCTCAGCACGTCAAGCCCCGGCGATCTGCCGGGGCTTTTTTCATGAGTTGCATCACGATCAACGAGCCGTAACGACCGTGGTTCCAGCACGCCGATGTGAACGCCAATTAACACGGCTGTCACCGAACGTTAACTTAAGCCGTTTTCTAATGCGGTATGGACACCGTTATCGCCGATACGATTCTCGTGTCCGACCTGCACTTGGGATCCGAGACCAGCCGTGCTCGCGAGGCGACGCTGTTCTTGCGCGCCGCCATGTTCAACCGGTTGATTCTGCTGGGCGACATTTTCTGCGATCTCAACTTCCGGCGGCTCAAGAAGGAGCACTGGCAATTCCTTTCCTTGATCCGGAAGCTCTCGAACCCGAAACGTGGAATCGAGGTCGTCTGGGTTGAGGGAAATCACGATCGCGGCCTGGCACAGTTGATGTCGCACCTGGTCGGCGTGCGCGTGTACGACGACTACGGGTGGCAATACCGCGGCGTGAAATATCGCGGCATTCATGGGCACCAGTTCGATCGCTTTCTCGTGGACAGCGCGTTGCTGAGCGCATTGGGTGAGGTTATTTACCTGCAAATCCAGAAAGTCGATTTTAGGGACAGCAAGATCGCTCGCTGGCTGGATCGCCTCAATTCACGATGGCTGCGGCTGACGCCGAAGGTGGCGGCGGGTGCTCTGGCATTCGCGCAGGCCCGCGGCGACGACGTCGTGTTCTGCGGACATACCCATCAGGCATTCGATGCCAGCGAAGGCCGTACGCGGTACTTCAACACGGGCTCCTGGACACACGAGCACCTGACATACGCGGCGGTGGATGAGAAGGGACCCCGACTGGGTGAGTTCGTGCCGGCTCCGCGCGAGCCAGAAATCGCGGATGACATCACTGATGAGCAGCAGGCAGATGCATCGGGCGAGCCAATCGCTCCGGTGTGCTGATGAGAACCTTCGCGCTTCTCTACAACTTGTCGTGTGGAACCAGTCTGCGGGCGCAGACACGCCTGCAACGCCTTAGACTCGCCTTTCGCGCCTGCGGCGTGGAGCTGCGTCCGTACTTTACTTCCACGCCGCGATGCGCGTCCGCCGTTGTACGCGCGGCGATCGCGACCGATTGCGAAGCTGTGCTCGCCGCGGGCGGTGACGGCACGTTTAACGAACTTCTGCAGGCCGCGATGCGGCACCCCGACAGCTTGCCAATCGGCATTGTTCCCTTCGGGTCCGGCAACGTGCTTTCGCATGACATCGGGCTCAGTGGCGACGTCGCGCGGATCGCGCAAGAGCTGGCCGGTTCCACTCCGACCAAAGTTCCGGTTGGGATGCTGTCCTGCCGGCTCCCTAATGGCGCGGCGGTGAGCCGATACTTCACGGTGGCGGCGGGCATCGGAGCGGACGCGCGCGTGATCTGCGGCGTAAACCTGGCGTGGAAAAAACGTTTTGGGATCGGCGCTTACTACGCCGAAGCAACCCGCCAGCTTCTGTTCTCTTCAGCTCCGCTGCCTTTTTTTCGCGTGCATTTCACCGATGTGGAAAGCGGCGAGCGCCGCCAAGAGACCGTGTCCCAAGTTATCGTTGAGAGGGTGGGCTACTTCAGCAAACCGGTTCTCGCAAAGAACGGGACGGCCCCGCTCACGAGCCATGCCTTCCGTCTGATCCTCTTCAAAACCCAAAACCGCGCAACTTACATCCGGTACGGGCTTCAGCTACTGGCGCGCCGGTTCAACGGTACATCGCGGCCGATCGGCAATGTCGAAGTGGTACAAGCAACGTCTGCGATATGCGAGTCGTTGCCGGGCGCGACCGGCACGGACGTGCTCACGGAAGTGGACGGCGAACCGGTGGGGGGATTGCCCGCGGAAGTTACGTTAATCCCGCAAGGGATTCGGCTGCTTCTGCCCAATCGCGGCGTGAACCGAATTGCGCAATAGCGGTTTAACCGCAAATTCACATGACCGTCACGATCGCGCAACAGCGCTTGCTTACAGTCGACGACATGAGCAAGTCCCTGGCCAGCGACGCTCCGAATCTGGAGGTCGCTGGCCGACCTTTCGGGGAAAACACAATGGGAACTCGGCGCAGCATACTGGTTTTAGATCACGATGAGGATGTCCTGTTGCGGCTTGAGCACCTGCTGGAAACAGCGGGATTCGACACCACGGTGACATGGCGGCTCGACGAGGTGCGCCAATTCATCGAGCAGCGACGGTTCGACCTCCTGGTCATCGGCCATCATCCGCCCCACCTTGATGCCTCGCGCGTGTTGCAACTGACCGGGGGCGACCGGCGGCCGGCATGCATCGTGCTGCACGCGCCGGAACGATTTCCATTTGACGCCGAGTACTTCTACTCACTCGGTGCTCACGCGGTACTGTCGAAGTGGGGTCCGGAAGTCGCTGAACGCGTCCGCCAGCTCTTTCCGCCAGCCCAGGCCTCGGCCTAGCGGCGCTTTGCGGACTGGCGGCGGCAAGCAGGAGGGTGCGCCAAACGTGCCACGCATCGCCTTCGTTTACTTCGACGCCGGTGGCGGTCACCGCAGTGCGATGGACTCGCTGCTCACGGTCATTCAACGTCAAAATCGCCCCTGGGAAATTTCCACTCTCAATCTGCAGGAGGCCCTCGATCAGCATGACTTTGTCCGCCGGCTGACCGGCCTTCGCTTCCAAGATTTTTACAACCGCATCGTGTCCGCCGGCTGGACGCTGGGTTCACCGCAGGGATTGTGGGCGCTGCACGGCACGATACGATTGCTGCACAACCGCATGGTCTCGACACTGGCCGATTACTGGCGCCACCATCCCGCCGATGTGGTGGTCTCGGTCATTTCCAACTTCAACCGTGAACTCGCAGCCAGCGTCAAGCTCGGATTGCCGCGCGCAAAGTTCGTGACCGTGATGACCGACATTGCCGACTATTCCCCGCGTCACATCTGGATTGTGCGGGAATTGGAATACCTGGTCTGCGGAAGCGACCGTGCCGCCGAACAGGCGCGGAGAATGGGCCACAGCAACGGCCGCGTGTTCCGGACTTCGGGCATGATCCTGAACCCGAGATTTTACGAGAAACGCAGCATCGATCGCGGCGAAGAGCGGCAGCGCCTGGGGCTTGACCCGGATTGCCCGACTGCCTTGGTTCTATTCGGCGGACAAGGTTCGAAAGACATGCTTGAGATCGCCCGTTGCCTCGACCACTATCCGGGCGCCCTGCAAACGATTTTCATCTGCGGACGCAATCAGAACCTGGCAGCAAAACTACGCGGCATGCGCACCGGCAAGAGACGGCATATCGAAGGTTTCACCTTCGAGATTCCGTACTTCATGCGCCTGGCGGATTTTTTCATTGGCAAACCGGGGCCGGGCAGCGTCAGCGAGGCAGTGGCATGCGGGCTGCCCGTCATTGTGGTGTGCAATGCCTGGACACTTCCGCAGGAGCGTTACAACGCCGAGTGGATCCGGAGCAATCGCTATGGCATCGTGCTGCGCAGTTTCGCGGACATCAACCGGGCCGTCGCTGAAATGCTAACGCCAGGCGCAATGTATCGTCGCAACGTCGCCCAGTACTTCAACTGCGCGGTTTTCGAAGTTGTCGACATACTGCAGCAAATCATCGACGAACCGCACTTACCCACCTCGGGCGTAAGTGACGCGACTGTGAGCCCCTTTTCTGTCTGATTGCAGCAGCTTCCTGGTTTTTAACATCCTTTTCACACACCCGTCACGCGCGAGCAACACCCACCAACTAGGTTCTTTGTGCTTTCACTCTGGCCGTAGGAGCGGATCGCACAGATTCCCTGTTCAGGAGAAACAATGAGCCGACTTAGATTTGCACTGCCCTTGTTGCTGCTATCGCTGAGCTTGTTCGCGGCAGAGAACGCGGCCACCAGCGCGCCACAGAAACCGAAGCGCAAAGCTTCAACACGAACCGCGGCGCAGCCGACTGCACAGCCAACTCCGGCTGCCACGGCGGATGATGTTCGCCAATTGCGGGACGCACTCGCCGCGCAGCAGCAACGCGTGCAGCAACTGGAACAACAACTGCAACAGTTCCAATCGCAGTTCCAGCGCGCCGAGACAGCCGCGACCGATGCGCAGTCCAAGGTCGCGGAGATGCAGACCTCGACCAGCAAGCAGCAGGACGACTACACCAAGCTGCAACTGGACATGAACGATTTCAGGATGAACATGTCTGCCCAGTCGGTCGCCACGCAGGAAGGGCAAAAGCGCATGTCGACGTTCGAGGGCCTGCTCGGCAGAGTGCGTTGGAGCGGCGATATTCGCGTCCGCCAGGAGGATTTCTTCCTCGCCGGCCAAAATCCGCGCGTGCGCGAACGTGTCCGGCTGCGCCTGGGAATGGATGCCGCGCTTAGCGAGGATTTCGCCGCCGGAGTCGCTTTCGCCAGCGGCACGCTCGCCGACCCGACCTCCACCAACGACACTTTGACCAATTTCTTCGAGAAAAAGGTCGTGGGGTGGGATCGCGGATACATCACTTTCAATCCCAAAGCCCACAAGTGGCTGAGCCTCACCGGCGGGAAATTTGCCTTCAACTGGCAGAAGACCAACCAGACTTTCGATCCCGACATCAACCCCGAGGGTTTCAGCGAAAAGCTTTCCTTCGACGTCAAGAGCAAGTACCTAAAGAACGTGACCCTGAACGGCCTGCAGTTGCTTTTCTTCGAGAACTCCAATACCAAGTTCGGGGTTAGCGGAACCGACTCGTTTGCAGCCGGCGGGCAGTTCCTGCTCAAGCTGCAGCCGCACAAACGCTGGACCATGACTCCCTCCTACACGGTGCTCAACTGGCGCAACGAAGGAATCCTGTTGAACGCACCGGCATTCGCAGGCGCGTTCCCGGTAAGCGGTACCACCGGAATCGTTTGCAACCCGGTGACCGCGCTCAACACATCGCCGAGTTGCACCTTTGCCACTGTGCCATTTGCGCCGAACGGGATGACGAATGCCTACAAGGTGACCAGCGTCGCAAGCAATGGCAACCTGGTACGAGCGTATCTGTCCAAGTTTCTCTACAGCGATCTGATCCTGGACAACACCGTCGACACTGGTCTGAAAAGCTGGCCCTGGCGCGTGATGCTGGAATACGAGGAAAACCTGCGTGCGGCCACCAACAACTCGCACATCTATCAGGTGGAGACCAGCCTGGGGCAGACGAAGAATCAGAACGATGTGCTGATCGGGTACGCGTTCCTGCGCCAGGAACAGGATTCGATCATCGCGTCGTTTGGCGAAAGCGATCAACGCCTGCCGACGAATGTTCTGCAGCACAAGTTGTATGCCCAATGGAAATTCCGGCCGAAAGTCACGCTGGCCTATACGCTGTTCGCCGGCCGCATCCTGAACAGTTCGTTATTCGCCGCAGTTCCCAAACCCGGCGGCGGAACCGACTCGCTGCAGCCCGGTTTTCTAGCGCCGGGCGTGTTGCCTGGCCAGTTGGACAAATACCTGAAGCGCATGCAGTTTGACGTGATCTACAGCTTCTGACAGCAGAGCCACCCTCTACCTCTGCGGCTCCGGTGTAACTCCCTTGCACCGGAGCCTTTTTCTGAGAGCCCGCCCGGATGTAAAACAGGAAGCTGCTTACTGGCGGGAATGTTTCCGCGCGATCTGTTGCACGGCGGAATCGAAAACGCGCTCCAGGCCGCGAAGGTATTTCTCGGAACGGCGATTGGCCAGCCGCAGCTTCGCTTCCGCGGCGGAGAACCAACGCGGCGTGCGGTGCGATTCGGCGGGTAGAGCGGATTTTTTCACTTCCAGGATGAAAGCAAGAACCGTCACATCCTTCGATCCGCCGCGGAGTGACTCCTTCCGGTGCAGGTACTTCCCGACCGGACGCGGATGCACCTTACCCTCAACGCCACCTTCCTCGAATGCCTCCAGGGCAGCCACTTCAGCGTGCGAGAGTCCGTCTTCCAGCCGGCCCTTGGGAAACGTCCAGCGGCCGCTGCTGGTGCGCACCAGCAGGAACTCGGTTGAACCTGCGTCATGGCGATAACAGACGGCCGCGACTTGAACGGGCGCAGCTTGCCGGGTGCAGATCCGTCCTCGAGGTTTTCGCATTGGCTCCCCGCTCGACGAGTCCTCGTCAGTCACAGGTTATGACAAGTTTGTTAATAGGAGATCAATAATGCACCGGAAACAGTGCACTCGTATCCGGACGGTCAACAGGCGACTCCGCAGAGCCGGAACCCACTGTTCAACAGCAGCTTGTCATGCGTGATGGCATTCCAGATCAGCTATGAATGTACAGCTTTCGCTGAAAAAGTTGCTGACGAGTGCGGTGGAGCCGGGCGGATAAGAATCGGGATACCCTCAGCGACCTCGAACAGGTGACGGGCGGTTGCCAGTTCAGCCGCCTGAGCACTGAGCAAATCAAGACCATCGACAAAGACTGTAAGGACGCCTGCAATTGTGCGGACCTGCAAATTGCGTGCGGCGGATGGGTGGACGATATCGATTCCCTCGGCGAGCCGCACAATGCCGGCAAGCCGCATCACCTGTTGTTGCTGAGCACGAGGCAGTCCAGAGAAGGCCCCGTCGGCCGAGCACGGCAAAGCTCCGCGGCAGTAGCGGGAGACCAGCCGGACCAGGCGCATCTCATCCTCGCTCCACCCGATCGGGATTGAAAGCTTGTCCATCATGTCCGCCCGGTAGGAATTACGCTTCTTTTTGCGCTTATCGGCGCCGACGCTGTGCAGGAGCGCGGCGGCACGCAACAGGACGGTCGTCCTGCGGTCGAAGGGCCACGCCAATTCATTGCGCAGGGCGCGCCACAGCTTGACACTGGTCTGCGCGACGCGGCGCGAGTGAGCCGGATCGGGATCCAGCGCTCGCGACCAGTATCGCAGCTTGGCATTGACGGCTAGAGACAGTTCGCGCCCGCGGGGAAGGCCCTGCCGCCAGCGCTCCCAGAGGGATTCGGGACCCGTCGTTCTGGCCAGGTACTCAGCCACGCGTTTGGATCTCTCGCTGCGAATACGAGAGTTCAATTGTTCCACGGCAGCAGGAATACCGCGCTGGAGTGCGATCTCCGCCAAAAGCACGTCAAAGTCATGCACTTCGCCCAGCAGGTCCTGCATGCGCTTCAGGTCTTTGCTCCAGCGCCGGTGGTGGTAGGGAAGGAAATTTTCGACGGTATAGCGGAAGCGCTTGATTCCAATGCGCAGTTGGTGGAGATCGTCTGCACGACGCGTGCGCATTGCGGTCTGGTGCAAACCATACGCGTCCACCCATCGTTCCAGCGCGAGATGCTGAAAGACACGGCTTCCCGGCGGCAGCTTGCCGGAGCGCTGATCCAGTTCATGCGCCAGCTTCATCCATCGCTTGGAATTGAAGTGGCTGAGGGCCTCATGGGCCGTGTTTTTCTGCTCGATTTCGCGAGCAGAAAGCGCCGCCGCAAGACGGGCGCGCAGTGGATCGCCTTCGGTAGCGAAAAGCGATACCCAGCCTTGCATGACTTGCGTATCGCGCAAATCGCCCAAAGCCGAGAACAGCGGTTTCGCGATGGCGCGGAATTGTTTCCATCCGGGTGCGGGATCGATGGTGCGAAGACCTTCAGCGAGCGAGCGGCAGCGGCGAATCGCAACCCGCAGGTCGTGCACGGGATCAGCTTCCAGGCTCAGACCTACGCGATTCAGTTCAGCGACAGTGCGCTTGGCCCAGTGCAGCAGGCCGACGCGGCCGGCTTTGACGTGACCGCGTCCAGGGGGCAGCGCCGATCGTCCTTTATGTCGCATGTGGGCTGTGATTCTTCGGAGCCACGGTAATGCTGCCGATTTGCGTGTCGAAATTGCTCCTTCTTGAAATTTGGCTTCGTTGCGCTTACTGGAGCGCCTGCTTCACCGCCGCCGCCAGAGTGGCAAGCCCAGCGCCGACATTGGGACCGAGATGAACGCGCAACGCGCGCCGGCCGCGATCGGCCAGCACCTGGAAGTCGCCGCGCGCTTGCGCCGCCTTCACCACTCCGAAGGTGTATTTCTGTCCGGGAACGGGCAGGTCCTTGGCGTCGTCACAGGTGATCTGCAGGAACACGCCGCTGTTGGGACCGCCTTTGTAAGCCTGGCCGGTGGAATGCAGGAAGCGCGGTCCGAAACCAAGGCAGGTGGCAACCCGCCTGGAATCGCGGACGTCATGCCGGATGCCCTGGAGGACGGCTTGGTGCGCGTCGTTCATCTCGATGAAAGCCAGCACCGCGAAGTAATCCCCGGCGTTTGCGCGGTCGAGATGCGCCTTCAGATATCCCGCCAGCGATTGCTGCCTGGCGGATTTCTTCAGCGCGTCGGCGTTCTTGGGATCGGTATACAGGCGAATTCCGTCCGCTTCAAACAGCGGTGTCTCCGGCGGCAGGCTGCCTTGCTGCTCGTATTCCGACGTCAGCTTGCGAGTGGCGATCTTGGCAGCTTCGACGTCGGGCTGATCGAACGGATTGATCCCGATTACGGAACCCGCCACCGCCGTCGCAATCTCCCAGCGGAAGAATTCCCCACCCAGGCTGTAATCCTCTGCGACAGCGATACGAACCACCGGCTGCCCGGCCTTTTCGAGCGCTTCGATGGCCGCGTCTTGTGCCTTGTCCGCGCCGGAGTCAAGCCGCAGGTAGGCGAAGACGCGGTCATTGCCGTACACCTCAGGCTTGCCGAGACGTTCGCGATCCACCGGGACCAGGCCTTTGCCGATCTTGCCGGTGGACTCGGCAATCAACTGCTCGAGCCACGCACCGAGATCGAAAATGCCCGGCGAGGTGATGATGGTGACCTTGTCGCGGCCGCGCACGCCGAGCGTGCCCAGGATCGCGCCCAGCACGACGCCGGGATTTTCTTCGGCAGGCACGGTGGCGCCGCAGGCGTGCACCATCTCTTCCGTCGCGTTGAGGAAACGGGGCATATCGACGCCCATCACCGCTGCCGGAACCATGCCGAAGTCGGAGAGCGCCGAGTAGCGCCCGCCGATGCTCTTCAGGCCGTAGAAAATGTGCCGGAAGCAGTCGCTCTCGGCCACGCGTTGCATGTTGGATCCCGGATCGGTAATGGCGATGAACCGATTGCCGGCTTCGGCGGCGCCCAATTCCTGCTTGGCGCGCTCGAAGAAGTACTGCTTGAAAATATTGGGTTCCAGAGTGCTGCCGGACTTGCTCGATACGATGAAGACCGTGCTCTTGTAATCAATCCGGCTTTCGATCGTCCTGATTTGCGCCGGATCGGTGGAATCCAGCACGTGTAGCTCCGGGTAGCCCGCGATCTTGCCGAAGGTCAGGCGCATGACCTCGGGACAAAGGCTTGATCCGCCCATCCCCAGCAGCAGCGCGTGTTTGAACCCGGCGGCCTTTACCTCTTCGGCGATTCCCTTCAAGTGCTGGATCTGCGCCAACTGGTCGTCGCTGATTCCCATCCACCCGAGCCAGTTGGCTTCATCGGTGGCGGTCCACAGCGAGGAGTCGCCCCGCCACAGCCGCCGCGCCTTCTCCTGCTTTTTCCAGTCATCGAGGGTGGCGCAGACGGCGTTGTTGAGGTCGGCCGGCATTTTGAAAGTCTGGCGGTTGATCTTCACCGATAGATCCTGGGCGGCTTGCGCGATGTGGGCGGCGGTGCCGAGGTCGCGCCAGTAGTATTCATCCGCTCGGAAGCCGACGATCTTTTCTCCAGCGGCAGCCAGACGCAGATAGCAGGTAACGATCGAGAACACGCCGTCTTCACTCATCTTGGCAAACAGACGAGGCGAGATGACGTGGATGCCGGAAAAAGCCAGCGCGTTGGGCTGCGTTGCCGGTCGCACCAATTCGGGGCGCTCATCGGTCCCGGACCGGCGGCCGCATAGTTGACTCTGCTCGTCGAAGAGCAGGTATCGCGAGGTTTTTCGGTCCTGCACCGCGAGCGTGGCGAGAGCATGAGATTGCTTGTGATATTGCACCATGCGCCGGAGATCGATGGTGCTGATCACATCTACATTGTGCAAAAGGAAGGGCTCATCGGAAGAGTCGGAATTCTCCCGGAAGAACCAGGCGGCTTTTTTCAGGCCGCCGCCGGTGTCGAGCAGGACCTCTTCGCGGGAGACCTGAACGCGCATGCCAAAATTTTCATTGGCTTCCAGGTAGGCGACGATCATGTCGGCGAAGTGGTGGGCGTTGACGATCACCTCGCGGATCCCGAAGCTGCGCAGGCGCGAGAGCGCGATCTCCAGCAGGGTGCGGCCGTTGACCTCCACCAGCGCCTTGGGGCGGCTCTCGGTGAGCGGCCGCAAACGCGTCCCCAGGCCGGCGGCCAGGACCATGGCTTTCATTCGCCCGTATTCTCCAGCGCAAGATGCCGCACCACGACATCCACTCCCTTTCTGGCGCGCAGGTGTTTCGCCAGTTGCTCGGCCATGTAGACCGAGCGATGCCTGCCGCCGGTGCAACCGAACGACACCATCAGGCTCTTGAAACCGCGGCGTTGATAATCGCTGACGCTGGCGTCCACCAGCGCGGCTGCGTTGGCGAGAAACTTGTGCGCGCTCTCCTGCTGCTCCAGATATTCGGCAACCGCCCGGTCCTTCCCGGTTAAAGCCCGGAAGCGCTCCTCGCGCCCGGGATTGGGGATGCTGCGCGCATCGAAAACGAAGCCGCCACCGTGCCCGGTGTCATCTTTCGGCAGGCCAATGTGATACGAAAAACTGAAAATCCGTACCACCAGGTTCGGGGAACCGGAAGCGACCGCCTGCAGTTGCTCCGATCCCAGCATGCTCTGGAACGCCTTGATCAGCGCGGGCGCGGCAAAGGGCAGCTCGGCATTGTGCAGCAACCAGCGCAGGTTCTTCATGGCGTAGGGCACGCTTTGCAGAAAATGCGGCTTGCGCTCGTAAAACCCGCGAAACCCGTACGCGCCCAGCGCCTGCATGATGCGGATGTACACGTAGGAATAGTAATGCTGCATGAAACCGTCGCTCGTGAGGTCGACGAACCCGCCCAGCGTTTCCAGATAGTCGTCGAGCAACTGCTGCCGCAGTTCGGGCGGCAGGTCGGCCTTGGCGTCGTACAAGAGTGAGGCGATGTCGTAGTGCAGCGCGCCTTTGCGTCCGCCCTGGTAATCCAGGAAACAGGGCTCGCCGCCGCGCAACATGATGTTGCGTGACTGAAAATCGCGGTAGAGGAAATAGTCGCGGTCGGCGGTCAACAGGAACTTCGTGAGCCGTCCAAAATCATCCTCCAGCGCCTGCTCGTTGAACGGAATGCCGGCCAGCCGCAGGAAATAATATTTGAAGTAGTTCAAGTCCCAGGCGATGGACTGGCGGTCGAAGCTGCCGCGCGGGTAGCAATGCTTGTAGTTCAAATCGCGGCCGGCTTCCACCTGGAAACGCGGCAAGACGGCGACCACTTTGCGGTACGCTTTCACCGCTTCGGGATCAATGTTTTCGCCGTCACGATGCTCGGAGAGAAACTGGAACAGCGTGGTGTCGCCGAGGTCTTCTTCCAGGTAGGCGCCGCGCTCCAAGTCTTCCCCATAAATTTGAGGCACCGGCAGCCCGTGCCGGCGGAAATGCCGGGAGAATTCGAGAAAGGCTTGGTTCTCCTCGCGGACGTCGTACAGGATTCCGACCGCGGTGGCGTTTTCGCCGAAGAGCCGGATGATACGGCGTCCGGAGCCGCCAAGTTGTCCCTGCAGCGGCTGCACCCGCGACACCGGCGAGTGGAAGTGCTGCTCAAAAAGTTGGTCGAGGACGTCCATGAATGATGATGGGACAAAGATATCACCGGAACGCGCTCCCGTGACGTTCAGGCGTTCTTGAAGCCAGGCAGCGTTGGACTAGGACTCAGCCGCTTCCGGGTAAGCTCCGGCGCCCAGTTCGTGCAGATCCTGTGGAATCGCCATCGAAGTCAGAGCGCCGTGTCGCCACGCTCGTCGTTGCGGATGCGAACGGCTTCTTCGATCGAGAAGACGAAAATCTTACCGTCGCCAATTTTTCCGGTCCGAGCGGCGGTGCTCAGTGCTCCTACAATCTGTTCCGCGTGTGAATCCGGCACGACAATTTCGATCTTTATTTTAGGAAGGAGATCTACTGTGTACTCCGACCCACGATACATCTCGGTATGGCCTTTCTGACGACCGTGGCCGCGCACGTCGGAGATCGTGAAGGCCTCCACGCCAATGCCGTGGAGGGCGTCCTTTACCTCGTCCAGCTTGTTCGGCTGGATAATTGCCTCAATCTTTTTCATATGGTTTCCATTCTGGGGTCGCTTAGGATTTTGTAGCGTAGATGGCATCCTCGGGATAGCCCTGGAGTCCAAACTCGGGGACATCTAACCCTTCTTGTTCGACTTCTTTCGAGACACGCATCGACTTCACCGCATTCACCACTTTGAAGACTAGGAAAGTGGCGCCGAATGCCCACGCCGCGCAGACCACAGCACCCATCACCTGGATCAGAAACTGCTTGGTATCGCCGTAGAACAACCCGGTGACGCCCCTTCCCGCCTGCCCCAGATAGCTAGTGGCGCCCACGCCGTTCCATCCAGCGCCATAAGTGCCATCGGCAAATAGTCCAAGACAAATGGCCCCCAGCACGCCACAGAAGCCATGCACCGAAATCGCGCCACAGGGATCATCGATCTTGGTCACGTTGTCGTTGAACAGAACTCCCAGACAGACCACGAAGCCCGCTAGAATACCGATAATGAACGCCGAAGTCGGCCCGACAAATGCGCAGGGCGCAGTGATCGCAACCAAGCCGGCTAGCATGCCGTTGCAGGCCATGGTGATATCCGGCTTCCCGAATTTCAAATACCAAAAGAGCATCGCGGTCGCCGAGCCCGCGATCGCAGACAGGTTGGTGTTGATCGCGACGACCGAAATGCGAAGGTCGGTCGCGCCCAGGGTCGAACCCGGATTGAAACCCATCCAGCCGAAAAGCAGCACGAACGTTCCGATAACGACGTAAACGAGGTTGTGAGCCGGAAAAGCGCGCGCCTTCCCGTTCGGCCCGTACTTGCCAAGGCGAGGCCCCAAGATAATCGAGAGCGCCATGGCGCAGAAACCACCGACGGCATGCACTACGGTAGAGCCCGCGAAATCTACGTATCCATGTCCCCAACCCATTGTGTTGCCGAGCTGCGACATCCAGCCCCCACCCCACACCCAGCAACCGAAAACCGGATAAAGAATCGCGCCTATGAACAGTTCACAGAGCAGGAAGGACCAGAAGGAGATCCGTTCACAGATGGCGCCGACAATGATGTATCCCGCGGTCTCCATGAACACCACTTCAAACAGAGCCAGAACGTTGCTGCCGGCGTCATAGGCAGGCCCGGCCATGAAGAAGCCTTTGCCACCCAGAAACCCCCACAGGCCTTTTCCTAAAAGAAAGTGATTCAACGTCGGAGTTCCACCTAGATTCGAAGGCGCGGCATTGATGGCTACGGCTCCGAACTGGAACGCATATCCAACCGCGTAATATGCGATAAAAGCGAAGACGTAGGCCGCGAAGTTCAGCATCATCAGGTGGGCGGCGTTCTTCTTTCTCACCAGCCCGCAGGTGAGAAGCGCGAAGCCGGCCTGCATGAAGAGCACGAGATATCCAGTGTTGAGGGTCCAAGCAAAATTGGTGGCCACTCGGATGTGGCCGGTTGCGTCGGCGAGTTTCACCGCAAGCGGTTCTTTGGCCGCTTGGGCTTGGAACTCGTCGAAATCCTTCTTTTTCTGCGCGTAGTCGGGAGACGTTTTGTCGGTCGGTTCAGTAACAACGAAGGAGTTGCCCCCGGCGTCAACCACGGTTGTCTTGTCCCCGGTTGCAATACCTGCCGGATCCGGCTTCGGCGCTTCCTGGGCCGTGCAAGGCATCAGCACCGCCAGGATGCAGGCTGCTAGAACCAGCACGGCACTGCCTGAGGGAAACACCTTGCGGAAAGGCTGACGGCGCAATCTTTCTGTCTGCTGTGACTTCACGGTTCTTTTCTTTTCAAAGGCAGTGTTCTCGCTCATCTCTAAATCTCCTCGTCAGATTCCCTGCCAGGCCCTGAAAACTGGAGGGGGCGCGGCATGGGTGCTGGTCGTTCGGGGTTGTTGAATTCCCATGCCGCGGTCCCCGTACTGGCTGCCCCCCAAGACAACCGCTTGGCCCTTTTACTGCCTCCACAAGCCCTGCTTCACGGTTCCGATGAGCCCTGCGATGAACATCCTCGCTCCCAGCAGGCAGAGGATCACGCGCACAACGACCTCGTGCGCGATCATTTACTTGGTCTCCCGCGAGTCAAACGCGTACACGAGGCCGGCTGCCATCGTGTTCTGTCCCATGACCGGCGTGGTGCCCTTGGTGAACACAGGGCGGTTGGAGAAATCGCGGCGGAATTCCAGCCTGGTAATCAGGTGGTGCGCGACCATGCGCTGGAATGTGCCGGTGAATTCATTCAGGTGCTGCGGGGCCCCGGTGGTGAAGCCGTCGTGGTCGTTGTAGTACTCGTACCGGGTGGCCACCGCGTACAGGTCGTTGAAGGCGTACTTGACGTACCCGGCGATACCGGTCCAGAACACCGGGGTGGGAATACCCGTCACGCGATCGCCGCGCCCGTAGTCGAAGTTCAACATGGTGGTCAGCTTGCCCGTCGGCGAGTAGGTCACCACCGTGTCGCTCAGTTGCCGCCAATGTGCGTTGGTGCCCGCCGTCTCCGGGCCGGCCATGTAACCCTCTGCAATGCTGATCTTCTTGGTCGGGTTCCAGCCGAAGGTGACGCCGTAGGTCTTGCCGGTATTGTTGTCGTAAATATCGTTCCAGCCGTTCACCACGAATCCGGTGACCGAGTACTTGTCGTTGAACGAGTACTTGGCGCGCAGGCCGTAGTGGTAATACGGGATGGCATAGCTGAACAGCAGACCGCGCGAATAGTTGAAGTTGTCCTTGGTCTCGATGACCTCGGCGCCGTGCGGTGTGACGAACTTGCCGATGTCCATCTGCAAGCCCTTTCCGACCGGGGCCAGATAGGAGAAGTAGGCTTCCTTCAGGTATTGCGCGAATCCCAGTCCGGCGGGATCGGTGGAATTCACCACGTTCATCGCCTGGCCAAAACCAAGCCCAAGGTGGTAACCGAGGCGGCTGTTGGTGGGATCCGGAGGCTTATCGAGGTTGAGCTCGATCATGTTGAGCGCGAACTGGTTCGAGGGCCCGTCGAAGGAGCGCAGGGTGTTGGTCTGCGACTTCGGCTGGTTGAAGTTGTAGCCGTAGTAGGTGTCCATGAACCCGCTGAAACTGGCGCCGCCAAGCAGCGATGCGACGCTGGGGGACGCGGTGGATACGGCCGCCGTCTGCGGCGGCGGAGTCGCCGGGTCCGTCGCTGCCGCCGGCGCACTCTTCTGCTGCTTCAGCGCCGCGACTTCGGCGCGGAGGCTCACCACTTCTTTTTCCAAGTTGCGAAACTGCTGCATGAGTTCCGCCGATTTCTCTTCCGGCACGTTCGCCTGAGCCTTCATCGTCATTGGGGCCGCCACCACTGCGATCAGTACTGCCAGTGCGCCTACTTGGAACAACTTCATGGGAACAACTCGCTTTCCCCCCACAGGACGCGTGCAATTCGGGTGTCAGAATTTCGCGACTCGATGACCAGCAAGGCGAAAGTAGCTGCGCCTCGCGCCCGCAGTCCAACGCATACTTTCGGTGGCAGGCATCGGATTTACATTTACAAAAGATATTTATGGCGGCGATAAGCGGAAGTTTTGCCGGTGGGGAGCCGAGGGACCACATCTATATCGCCTTGCGATATATATGTGCAGCGTTCAACTCGATGAAATGTGCCGGTGAAATGCGCGTTCCATAAGGCCGCCCGCGCCGGAACGAACCGGTGAAATTGCAGGCCGGCGCGCAGCGAAACCGGCGGATTGCGATCGCCGGCGCGGCGGCCAGGGTGGGGGTTTTCTTATCGTACGCATCGAAAATTTGCGTTCACGGTGAACCGCGAGGCCCTGCGGCTGAAAGCAGGCCGGAGCTGTGACTGGAGAGGTCTCTCGCTGCGCTCGGGATTTCGGCAGCGGGATTCCGCTCGTCCTTCGGCTTCGCGCAGGACTCACTCACGCCCGCAAAGCGCCTCAGGTTAGCCTGGCGCTTACTTCTTTTCCGGCGGGGGTACGAACTTCAGGGCGGCAGAGTTGATGCAGTGACGCGTGCCGGTGGGCGCCGGCCCGTCCGGAAAAACATGGCCCAGGTGGGCCTGGCAGCGGGCACAGCGCACTTCGGTCCGAGCCATGACAAAACTGCGGTCGGTGACCGTCCCAATGCTCTCTTCCTTTACCGGCGCATAGAAGCTCGGCCATCCCGTGCCCGAGTCGAACTTGGTTTCGGAGCTATAAAGCGGCTCGCCGCAGCAGACGCAGGCGTACACTCCCTGGTCCTTGCGGTTCCAGTACTCGCCGGTGAAAGCGCGCTCGGTGCCATGTTCGCGCGTCACGTGGTACTGCTCAGGCGAAAGCTGCTTCCGCCATTCCGCGTCGGATTTCTCGAGTTTGTCGGCCATGTTTCGGACCTCACGGCAATACCTGGTAATGCGTGGTCATTCCGCCGGTCATGTGGTCGGACACGTGACAGTGGAACATCCAGATGCCGGGATTATCCGGCACCATGTCGGCGGTGACGAACGTCGCCGGCGACAGCGGCAGGATGTCGGTGCGCTGGCCGTTCACCGTAACCACGTTCCCGTGCCAGTGCGGCGTATGGAAGTTGAAGCCGTCCCCCATCGAGAGCAGATACCAGCGCACGTGCTCGCCGACTTTCATGGTCATCATCGGCCCGTTGCCGTACAGGTAGCCGTTGATCGTGAACTTGTGATTCACGAGTGCAAAGCCCCTGCCCAGCACCAGGTGCGCGTTGCCGTCGGGATCGGCGGGGACAGCCTCCAGCTTGTCGATGGATTTCGGATCGCCGGCGTAGGTGTCGATGTTGTGCTGCAGGTACTGCGTCTGGTTCTCGTCAATGATCATGAACAGCGCGGCGAATTCGCGGTCCACGTCCTTGGGACTGCCGTCGGCGCGAGCCATGCCCTTGCGCGTGATCACAATCGGACCCACGAGTCCAGCATTCACGTCCTTGGGCTCGTAGTTGTGCGAGTGATACAACCAAACGATCGAACTGGGGTCATTCGGGCCTGGACCGGCGCGCTCCGGCACCTCCCAGGTGTAGCTGTGCATCTGGTGCGGCGGCACCAGGCCGCTCTGCTGCATGGTCAACCCCGGATACGGCGCGCCCTCCGAGTCTTTCTTGTACGACACGCCATGGGGATGCATGCCGTAGGGGTTCGACGTGTTATTGCGGAAGAGAATTTTGATCGTGTCGCCAACCTCGGCGCGGATCAGCGGCCCCATCAGGCCCAGGTGTTCCCACTCCGGAGGACGCTTTTTCAGCGTTGCAAACGTGCTGTCGGTGTACTCGCGGTACACGGCTTTGCGGTAAACCTTGCCGATGCGGTTCTTGCCTTGTTCGACAAACAGCTTTCCGTACGCGTCAAACTTTCCGCCTTCGTTCATGTGGTCCTGGTTGCTGGGCGCATAGTCCCACTCCACCTCGTCGGCGGCGATGTAGTAGGTGCGGACCTTGCCCGGTGCGGCGCGGTGCGCTGTGCTTGTTTTTTTGCCTGGTGCGGCCTTTGCTGGTGCCGGCGAGTTTTGTGCCGAGGCACTGAGAGCGGCGGCCCAGAGCAGCAGGCCACACGAGAGCAGCAACACGCGTGCGCGGGAAATCCTTGCCATTTTGCCATCCTCCTGACAATGTGCGGGTGGTGAATTCTGCTCTTAAAGGCGGTCTCGGCGCAAGATTGAATGCGTCTGGCCGGGGAACGGTCTGGCGTTTGCACGGAAAAATTCGCAAAAGCGCTGAATCCGCCGCCGGCGTACGGTCTCCAATAGGTGAGGTGAACCATGGGCGAGGTGGTCTACGTATCGAACGTGAAAATCACGCGCAAGTCAGGGCCGCTGCGCGTGGCGGAACTTCCGGGCGAGTCCCAGCCGGTCAGCTTCAGCGTGCATGGCGCCATTGCCAAGCATTATGGACTCGACCCCGCCCGGCTGAAGGAATCGCATGCCGCGACCATCGATTACGTGGTCGCCGGACTCGGCGGTTGAATGCTCGGCACATTTGCCGGTGCGCTGGATGCGCGCCAAATCGATGCCAAGCATGGCCGCCTGATTGCCGAAGTCAGGGGCGAAATCGAGGAGTCCGAAGACAAGGTGCTGGTGATCCGCCGCGTGCACGTGCGCTTCCTGCTCAAGGCCGCCGAGAACGTGCGCGACACCGTGGAGCGCGTGCACGCGGTCTACAAAGACAAGTGCCCGGTGTATCGCTCGCTGCGTCCGGCATTCGAGATCACGTCCGCTTACGAACTTGTGGCGGACGCCGGCGCCTAGACGCACGTTGCAAACGGAATTCGACCGCCGGGTGCGCGAGATATCGGCAGCTACTTGCCGGTGGCACGCTCGGCGGCGGATGGCGTAGCGCCGCCGGCAAAGGGCCATTCCTTCCGCCGCAGCGAGCGCACCATGTAGACCACGATGCCGGCGATCAAAAGAATCACTGCGTAGCGGATTTCCTTCAGGAAATTTTTTCTTTCCACCAGCACAAACAGGAAACCCATCGTCGCCACCAGCGCGGGCACCGGATAGAGCCACATACGGAACGGCCGCGGCAGGTCGGGACGCCGCACGCGCAGCACGATGACCCCCACGGTCTGGAACAAGAATTGGATCATGATGCGGATGACCACCAGGGCGGCAATGATGTCGGCCAACCGCAGAAAGCAGGCGGCAATCGCAACCGCCCCCAGCGCCAGCATCGAAACATAGGGAAATTTTCCCTTGGGATGCACCCGCGCGAACGCCCGGAAATAATTGCCGTCGAGTGCCGCCGCGTAAGGCACGCGCGAGTAGCCAAGCAGCAGCGAAAACACCGACGCGAACGCCGTCCACATGATCAGCACCGTCACCACGCGCGCCGCCCACGGGCCGTAAATCCTTTCCATGAAGGTGGACGCCACGTAGAAGCGCGTTCCCGAATGTGCCGCCGACTGCAATTCCTGCCAGGGCAGCACGCCCACAATGCTGATGTTCATCACCACGTAAAGGCAGGCGACCAGGGCGATGGAAAGCAGCAGCGCGCGCGGAATCGTGCGCCCCGGGTCCTTCACTTCCCCGCCGAGAAAGCAAATGTTGTAGTAACCCCAATAGTCGTAAGTCGCCACCAGCATGGCCGCCCCGAGTCCGAGGAAAAACTCGTGCGACAGGTGAAATGCGCCCGCCGGGAAGCTGAATGCGCGCGCGGCGTTGAAGTGGGTCAGACCGGCAAAGATGATCCAAAGAACGGTGCCGATCACGCCAACCCACAGCAGGCGCGAGATCCATCCGATCACCGTGATTTTGCGGTACAGCAGCAGGACGGCGGCGATGACGGCGGCGATAGCGACAAAAGTTCCGGCGGTGACCACCACGCGCGCTTCCAGCGGGCCCAGCAGCGGTAGCACCAGGCGGAAATCACGGCCGGCAAGCGTGCGCTCCAGCGCCGGCCAGTAATAGCTGCCGTACTGCGCCAGGCCGATGCACCCCGTCGCAATGGATAGCGGCGCGCTGAACGAGAGCTGCCAGACAAACAGGAAAGAGAGCAGCCGCCCGAGACGTTTCGGCCCGTAGATTTCCTTCAGGTAGCGGTACGAACCGCCCGAGCCCGGCAGTGCGGCGCCGAGTTCGGCCCAGACCAAGCCGTCGCACATGGCGAAGAAGGCGCCCAGAATCCAGCCCAGCATCGCCTGCGGGCCGCCCATCGCGCTGACGATCAGCGGCATGGTGATGAACGGCCCCACCCCGATCATGTCAATCATGTTCAGGGCGGTGGCGTTGACCAGGCCGACCCCGCGAATCAGCTCGCGGTCATTTTCCATGTCCGCTGGCGTCACCGCGGTTAGTGCCGCCGCTCACTTTCTGCTGTGAGGCGCTCGCACTCAGCAAGTTGACGAACAGCCGCACCGCCCCCGGCACTCCCGCCGGCAGTTGCCGGAAGAACGCGTAGCCGGTGTAGATGTACAGCCCCTTGCCGTAGGGCGCGACCAGCAAGCCGCCCTCGCGCGGCGGCTCGCCGGGATCGTGCGAGGCCAGCAGCGGCTTGAATTGCGGGTCCCACGAGCTCATGAAATACAAGCCGCGCTCTTGTACCCACCCAGTGAAGTCGCCCGCCGCGATGGGGTTGGGAGAGTGGAAGATGGGGTTCGCCGCATCCAGAATCTGCACCGGCGCTTCCTCCACCGTCACGCGTTCGTTGCTCAGCGATGCGGGATAGGGCGTGAAGTGGCCGGAGTTGAACACGCCGATGGAGGCGTTGTACTGCACGACCAGCGTGCCGCCGTTGTTGACGTAGTCGAGCAGGCGCCGGTTGTACTCGCGGACATCGGTGCTCACGTCGTAGGCGCGGATGCCGAGCACCACAGTGTGGAATCGGCTGAGATTGCCCGCAGCCAGTTCGGCGGGCGTGATGATCTCGACGCGCACGCCCAGTTGCTGCAGCACGGTCGGGATTTCGTCGCCCGCGCCCATCACGTAGCCGACGCGCAGCTCCGCGGGTACCACCACATTCACGGCGCTGATCTTCTGCACCGCCGGGCGGTAATAGTAGAAATCGCCGATATCGTGCCGGCCGATGATCTCGTACCCCTCTTTATACTGCTTGCCCTGGTAGTCGAGCGATGCGCTCAGCGGGTACACGCCCTCCTGCAGCTGCGGCGACTGCACGCTGAAGGTGAAGTTCTTGTACTCCGAGTCGGTGGTGAAATGGGCCGCCTGCGATGCCGGCGTCACCTGCCATCCCGCCGGCGCTTGCAACTGGATGGTGCCGTGAGCGGCGCCGTTGATATCGTTGCGGACACCGACGGTGACACTGAGCGGGCCACGGCGGTGCGTCGAAATTACCTCCACCGGCGGGTCGAGTTCGATCGAGAGCGGCGGACCGACGGCCAGTGGGCGCTCCAACTGGCCCGCAGCCGGATCCACCCACTTCACCAGCACCGGCGCAGTGACCTCGCTTCGCGCGCCGGCAATCTCGTACACCGCCCGCGCGCGTAATGGCGGCGGCGGCAGCGGCAGCGTGGCATATTGCCGATCGTCAATGGTGTAAATCGCCTGTTGCGAGTTGTCGCGGTGCCAGTACGGCCGCGTGTAGGGCGCATCCGCCGGCACGGTCACGCGGAACTGCGCGGACGCTTGCTGGTTTGCGGTGAGTGGTCCGAGCTGAGACTTCAGCTTCTCAATCCGCCAGCCCTGGGGCGCAACCAGCTCAATGTCCTTGGCGGCGACCGGCTCGCGACCCCGATTGTAGAGGCGCGCGGTGACCGTAAAGGTCTGCCCCGGCACTGCCATGAGAAACGTCTGCTCTTGGCGGAAAAAGCCGAAGAAGGTTTGCTCGCGCTGTGCGTCGACTGAGGCCTGAAGCACGGTGCCGAGCGCCAGGCTGATTGCCTGTTCGAGTTGCCGTTGCTTGCGGTGCAACTCGTGCGCGACCTCTGCCTTCGGTCCGCGAGGAAGCTCCACTGGCCGGATTTGCTCGATCAGCGAGTTCATCCGCTTCAGCGCAGCCGCGAGTGGCGTCGCCACCGCCGACGGGTCGTTGGGGTGGAAGGCGGTCGCGGCCTGCTCGATCAGGCCCGCCACCTCGGTGAGCCCGGGCCGCAGAAATGGCGCGTTCTTCTCCTCCGGTCCAAGCTTCGACGCCAGGCCGACCAGACTCGTATCGATGCCGTCGAAGAAAGACTTTTCTTCCCCCGCGGGCTGCGGCAGTGTCGTGTCAGCCAGTCTGTACGTGCGAAAAATGTCTCCGATCGGGTTGTAAAAGCCGCCGACGCCTTGGGACATCTGGTGCTTCAGTCCTTCGGTCGCGAACTGCGCGAACGACATGCCCAGGATCGGCGCGTACGTCCCGGTATTCAGCTTCAGCATGGCGCCTTCTTCGCCTCGCACGTTGCCGATGTAGAGCTTCTTCGCTTGCCAGGGCAGCAGGCCTTCCCGGATCTGCTCGGGAAACCGGTCGGGATCGGCGGCGGCGCGAAATGCTTCGCGCGACAAAATGCCCGCGGCCTGGTGATGTCCGTGGCCGTCGCGCCCGCTGCCGTCAAATCGCGAGACGATCACGTCCGGCCGGAAGGTGCGGATCACGCGCACCACGTCGGCCAGGGCGATGTCGTGTCCGCCCCATTTCTCGAAGCTCTCTTCCGGTGACTTGGAATAACCGAAATCCGCTACCCGCGTGAAGCGCTGCTCGACGCCGTAAAACCTGCCGGCTTCGAGCAGCTCGAGCGTGCGCAGAATGCCGAGCTCGTCCAGCAGCGCGGCGCCGAACTTGTTCTGCCCGCCCTCGCCGCGGTTCAGCGTCAGCATCACCGTCTCGGTGCCCTGGCCCCGCGATTCGTATACCAGCATGCTGCCGTCGTCGTCATCCGGATGTGCGGTAGTGTGCAGCAGGCGTGCGGTGCTGCGCAGGCGCGCGAACATCTGCGCCAGCGCGTCGGAACCGCTGTCCTGTGGAGGAATTTCTTGCGCGGCCGCCAAGCCGCAGGCGAGCGACAGGAACAACACAAGGCTAATCAGACTGGTCCGCAAACCGTGGGCCATCCTCACTCCTGGGAACAGATGAGTATAGAGAAGATGAGCCCGCGGACACGAGCGCTTCAGAATTCAGGCTTTCAGCCGACCGGTGTAGATGGCCATGCCGACCACGGCATCCACCTGCATTGCATCCAGCGCATCCACTTCTGCCTGCGAACAGATGCCCCCGGCGACGATCAACTGGCGCGAGGTAGCGCGCCGCAACTCGCGAACCACGTCGAGCGGAATGCCCTGCATTAGCCCCTCGGTTTCGATGTGGGTGTACAGGAACCCGCCGCAGTACGGTTCCACCTCACGCAACATCGTGACCGGCGTCACGTCCGCGAGTTCACGCCATCCGCGCACCGCGACTTTGCCGTCACGGGAATCGAGGGCCGCGATGACCCGGTCGGCGGCGACGGCTCGTGCCAGTTCCGCGGCGAACGCGGTGTTCACTTCCTTGCCCCGCACCAGGGCCGAGCCGACGATAATTTTTCGCGCCCCGGCAGCCAGGACCTCCTGCGCTGCTCCCACGCTGCGAATGCCGCCGCCCACCTGGCACGGCAGGCGCGAGGTGAATCGCGCCAGCAGATCGCGGTTGCTGCCGGTTCCGATTGCCGCGTCCAGGTCGATCAGTTGCACCATCGGGTAGCCGGCGAAGCGCTCGATCCAGACATCGAAATCCGAGAACTCCAGCGCCTTCCGCTCGCCTTGAATCAACTGGACGATTTTCCCACCCATCAGGTCAATCGAAGGGATCAGCACGGAAACCTCACTGGGATCGAGGCGGCTTGCAACTCCTGCTTGAGCTGGCGAATGTCGTGGATGCCGAAGTGGAAAATCGAGGCGGCTAAAGCGGCGTCGGCGCGGCCCGCCTGGAACACTTCGACAAAATGCGCCACGCACCCCGCTCCACCGGAAGCGATCACCGGAATCGATACCGCCGATTCGATGCCTGCCGTGAGTTCGCAATCGAACCCGGCGCGCGTGCCATCGCGGTCCATGGAGGTGAGCAGGATCTCGCCCGCCCCGCGCTGTTCCGCCTCGCGCGCCCAATCCACTGCCGTACGGTTGACCGGCGTCCGTCCGCCGGAAACATGGACCTGGTGATGGCCGTCACCATTCGACTTGGCATCGATGGCGACGACCACGGCCTGCGAGCCGAACCGGCCGGCAATTTCCGTGATCAGTTCCGGCCGACGCACGGCGGCGGAATTGATGGCGATCTTGTCGGCGCCGGAATCGAACACGGCCGAAGCTTCGTCCAGGGAACCGATTCCGCCGCCAACCGTAAACGGAACGAACAGTTCACGCGCCGTCCGGCGAACGGTCTCCAGCAGCGTGCCCCGGCGCTGGTGCGTGGCGGTGATGTCGAGCAGAACAATCTCATCCGCGCCCCCGGCGGCATGCGCGGCCGCTAACTCGGCCGGATCGCCGGCATCGCGCAGATCGAGAAACTGCGTGCCCTTCACCACGCGGCCGGCGTCCACGTCGAGACATGCGATGATTCTCTTGGTCAGCATTGCACGAAGTTCCCCAGCAGCCGCAGCCCCGCTTCCGCCGATTTCTCCGGGTGGAACTGTACGCCGAAAATATTGTCGCGCTCGACGACCGCGGCAAACTCGCCGCCGTATTCGGTGCAGCCCACGGTGCCATCGCCGGCCGGCGCGCGATACGAGTGCGTGTAGTAAACAAAGAATTCGGAATCGACGCCCCGCAGCAAGCGCGACTCGGCCGCGCATCGCACCGTATTCCACCCCACGTGCGGCGCCTTCACGCCCACCGGGAAGCGCGTGCATGCGCCCGGGAAAGTCCCGAGGCCGCAGACCCCAGGCGCTTCCTCGCTGCCCGCAAACAGCCATTGCATGCCGACGCAGATGCCCAGGAACGGCACGCCGCAGCCGATCGCTTCCTCGATTGCCCGCCGCACTCCCGACTCCGCCAGTGCCGCCGTGGCGGAAAAATTCCCGACACCGGGCAGCACCAGCCGCGACGCTCGTCCAACAACATCCGGATCGCTGGTGATCTCGGTCACACACCCGAGGTAGGCGAACGCTTTCTGCACCGATGCCAGATTGCCGGCCTTGTAATCGATGATCGTTATCACAACAGTCCCTTGGTGCTGGGCAGCATGCGCCGCAGCCGCCGGTCGCGCGAACAGGCCACGCGCAGCGCCCGCGCGAACGCCTTGAACAGCGCCTCGATCTTGTGGTGGCTCGAGCGGCCATACATCACTTTCAGGTGGACATTGGCGCGCGCCCCGCGAGCGAATCCTTCAAAGAAGTCGTGGACCAGCTCCGCTTGCAGGTCGCCGACCAGCCGCGTCCGCACCTTGGTCTCCACCACCGCGTGCGAGCGCCCGCCGAAGTCCACGGCTGCCAGCCCCAGCGTTTCGTCCATCGGCATCAGAAAATATCCGGCGCGCAAAATGCCGCGCTTGTCTCCCAGTGCGGTGTTGAAGGCCTCCCCCAGCGCGATCCCTGCGTCCTCGACCGTGTGGTGCTGGTCCACGTCGAGATCACCGGCAGCGGTGAGTTCCAGGTCGAAACCGCCGTGCCGCGTGAACAATTCCAGCATGTGATCGAGAAAGCGGATTCCGGTGGACACGCGGTACCGGCCGCCGCCGTCCAGCCGCAGGACTACGCGAATGTCGGTTTCGTTGGTCTTGCGATGCAGCTTCGCCATCCTCATGCCGGCACCTCCGCAGCCCGCCTGCCCTGCTGGGCATAGTCGCGCAACGCTGCGATCAGTTCCTCGGTGTGCGCATCCGTGCCGATGGTAATGCGCACGCATCCCGCACAGCCCGGATCATGATTGCGGTCGCGCACCAGAATGCCGCGGCGCCGCATGGCGGAGACGAAGCTTTCGCGCGCTGCGCCGAATTGCGCGAGCACGAAGTTGGCCTGGCTCGGCCAGAAAGGAATCCCGAGCGCGCGCAGTTCGTCTTCCAGCCGCGCACGTCCGCGGCGGACGCATTCCACGTACGCGCTCACATACTCGCGATCGTCCAGCGCCGCCGGCAAGCACGCCAGCGCGACGCCATTCACGTTGTACGGCGACGCGATTCGCCGCATATCAGCCATCTGCGCCGCCGGCCCGGCTAGTACCCCGATCCGCAACCCTGCCATGCCATACGCCTTGGAAAACGTTCGCGCGACGAACAGATTCTTGCGGCGGCTCACTTCCGAAATCAGGCTCTGACCGTAAAAATCGAAGTACGCTTCATCGATCAGCACGGCCGCATCGCCGGCGCGTTCCGCGATCGCGAGCAGATCCTCCGCCTGCGCGACGGCGCCCGTGGGATTGTTGGGATTGGCGATGGCGATCAGGCGCGTACGCGGCGTAATGCGCGCGAGCACGCCGGCTACGGGAAAGCGGAACGCTGCGCCTGCGGCCACCGTCGCGACCGTCGCTCCCGTCGCTGACGCATAAACTTCGTACATGCCGAACGTCGGCACGGCAACGATGGCTTCGTCGCCCGCTTGCAAATAAGTCTCGCACAGCAGGTGAATGGCTTCATCCACGCCATTGGTCAGCAACACCTCTGCCGGCGACAGCCCCAGCCATTCGGCCACGATCTGTTCCACCGGCTCCCGCTCCGGATAACGGGTCAGGTGCTCAGCCGTGATGTTGCGCAGCCGCTCCATGACACGCGGCGAACAACCTGCGGTGTTCTCGTTGAAGTCCAGGCGCAGGCCGGTGCGCCCGCCGAGCGGAGGATGGTACTGCTTTACGAGGCTGATGGAATCTGCCGGCTTAAGCATAGGCGCACCTGATGCGCACAGATTGCGCGTGCGCGACCAGGCCCTCGGCGGCCGCCAGCCTTTCAATGGCTGGCGCGGCGCGCTCCAGTCCGGGCCGCGTCACCTCCTGCACCGTGATGAGCTTCACGAAGTCCATGACGCTCAGCCCGCCGCGAAACCGGGCCGAGCCTCCGGTCGGCAGCACATGGTTCGGACCGCAGCCGTAATCCCCGAACGCCTGCGGCGAGTAATCGCCGACGAATACCGAACCGGCGTTGGTGATCCCGGCCACATCCTCGCGTGACACCGTGATGTGCTCGGGAGCGACCTGGTTCGCGATCGCCAGCGCTTCCGCATTCGATGCGGCAACCACAATCAGACCATTCCGCCGCAACGATTCCTGTGCGGTGCGGTTGCCGCGCGAGGCGCGGCGAGTTTCCCTTTGCACCGCGAGCGCCAGCGTCGCGGATGATGTAATGAAAATCGGGACCGCCTCCGCATCGTGTTCCGCCTGCGCCACCAGGTCGGCGGCGATGAATTCCGGATTGCCGTCGCCGCTGACGATGACGACCTCGGTCGGGCCGGCCAGCATGTCGATGGCGCAATCGAATGCGACCTGCTTTTTCGCCTCGGTCACGAAACTGTTTCCCGGCCCGACAATCTTGCTGACGCGCGGCACGCTTTCGGTTCCGTAGGCCAGCGCCGCAATCGCCTGCGCCCCTCCAATGCGAAAGAAATTCTCGACGCCCAGCAGCGCCGCTGCCGCCAATGTCTCCTGGGCCGGCCGCGGCGATGTGACTGCGATGCGCGGCACTCCCGCGACCTGCGCCGGAATCACCGTCATCAACAACGAGGACGGCAGCGGGTACCGCCCGCCCGGGACGTAACACCCGACCGAATCCACCGGGCGGATCAGTTGCCCGACCGAGACTCCAGGCTGGATTTCGCGCATGAAGTTCCGCGGCATCTGCCACTGGCAAAACCGGCGGATGTTGCGCGCTGCTGTCTCCAGAGCCGCGCGAAATTCCGGCGCCACCGAACGCAGCGCCCGCTTCATTTCTTCGCCAGTCACTTGCAGGTCCGCACCTTCGTCCAGGCTGTCCCAGCGCGCGGCATAGCCACGCACGGCGACGTCACCGCGGCGGCGGACCTCGGTCACGATGCGCCGTACTTTCCTTGCGAGGGACACATCCGCCGAAACCCTGCGTCCGGCAAGCCGCTCCACTTGCGCCCTGACACCGCGTCCACGCACCATCCGCATCACACCACCACCTTGTTGAGCGGATACTCGACAATTCCCTGCGCGTTGGCTGCTTTGAGCTTCGGAATCACGTCGCGGACCACCGCCTCTTCGATGATCGTGTTCACCGCCACCCATTCGTCGTCGGAGAGCGCGGAAATGGTGGGGCGCTTGAGCGCGGGCAGCACGGCCAGCACGCCGGCAAGATCCACCTTCTGCACGTTGAGCATCAATCCGACGCGGCCTTGCGCCGCGATTGCGCCGCACAGCATCAGCGCGACGTTCTGGATCTTCTGTCGCTTGGCATCGTCCTGCCACGCGCGCGTGTTGGCGATGAGCTGCGTATTCGATTCCAGCACCGTGTCCAGGATCCTCAACCGGTTCGCCCGCAACGAGCTGCCGGTTTCGGTGACCTCGACGATCGCGTCGGCCAGCATCGGCGGCTTCACCTCGGTCGCGCCCCAGGAGAACTCGACCTTCACCGGAATGCGGCGCGCTTCAAAATAGCGGCGCGTCACATTCACCAGTTCGGTAGCGATGATGCAATTCGCCAGGTCCTCGGCGCACCGGTACGGCGAGTCCTCCGGCGCGGCCAGCACCCAGCGCACCTTTCCGCGGCTCTGCTTGGCGTACACCAGGTCGGCGACGGTCATCACTTCCAGGCCGCTTTCGATCACCCAATCGTGACCGGTCAGGCCGGCATCCAGCGCGCCGTGCTCGACGTACCGCGCCATCTCTTGCGCGCGGATCAGCATGCAGTCCATCTCCGGATCGTCGGTGCCGCAAAAATACGAGCGCCCGTTGGCATAAATCTTAAAGCCGGCGCGGTCGAACAACTGGATGGTCGCCTCCTGCAGGCTGCCTTTGGGGATTCCCAGTTGGATTTTCATCGCGCGCCGCCTTCGCTCGCCAGCGGCAAGGGACGCGTAAAGCACGACCGCGTGCCCTGGTGGCAGACGTTCCCCTCGCCCTCCACCTGCACGCGCACCAGCACCGAGTCCTGGTCACAGTCGGTGGTGAGGGCGGTCACCTTCAGGCGGTTGCCGGAAGTTTCGCCCTTCCTCCACAGCTTGCCGCGGGTGCGGCTGAAAAACGTCGCGTAGCCGGAATCCAGCGTCATCCGCAGCGCCTCGCGGTTCATAAACCCGAGCATCAGGACCTCGCCGCTGGCCTCATCCTGCACGATCGCCGGCGCCAGGCCCTGCATCTTCTCGAAATCAATTTCCACCATGGTCTCCCTCGCAAAAACAAAAAGCCCGCGGGCTCTGTGCCAGCGGGCTTGAACTTCTTAGGATTGCTTACTGCTTAAGAGCAAACCTCCGCTGACACGTTGTCGCCGTGGTGATGGTGATGATGGCGATGGGTCAGCGAAGTCATATTCGTCACAATGATACGTGTCATAGCGTGCTTGTCAAATGGAAACCGCCGCCGCGGACAAAGTTGCGTGATCGGCGTCACAATTCCTGGGGTCACCGCCGTACAGACCAGGCCAGGCCGGCGTCGCCGGTCGTCCACGTCTCGCCCGCGACCGTCATCAACGCCCCGTGCTGCGTGTCGGTGAACTCGACGCGAACAATGTCGGAGTCGAGCACGGCGTCGCCGGCTTTCACCGTCACTCGCGCCCACGTCCGCCCATTGTCGGCGGAATGGTAAAGCGCGCCACCGGCGCCGCCTGCCCAGATATCGCGGCCCACGGTGGAAAACGATCGCAATGTCGGCGGAGGCGCGGAAACGCGCACGAATTGCCAGCTTCGCCCGGCATCGGTGGACCGCTCCAGAGCGCCTTCCGAGGAAAGCCGCCAGTGCGGCGCGATTGCCAGCGCGGCTTTCATCGTCGGCGCTACGGTCACAGCGGCTGAATCGGCCGGTATCGGACCGGCGCCGCCGGTGACCGGGACTGAAACGCCCGCTGTCGTTGCGCGTGCGTTCGCCGCTGGCCTGGCGCGGGCGGTCTTCATGCCGCCCAAGTCGGACTGCCCGCTGTCCTGCGATTTCGCTTTCTGCATCTGCACGACGCCTGATTCTGAGGCAACCTCGACCGTTTCGTTTGCGTTCGGCACCGGCGTCGCCGGCGCAGTCGCCGGCTGCTGCTTCTGCTCCATCGCTACCACACCAGCAACCCCCGCACCAGCCAGCGCAGAGCCCGGTTGCCGCACTCTCACCGACTCCGCCGCGGCATACGGTTCCTTCGCCGCTTGCGATTGTGCCGGCGCATTGACTGAGGCCGTTTTGTTCGCCTCCAGACCAAGAACAAGCGGCCCCGGTGGCGGAGGTGCCGTCGCGACGTTGCCGGCAACCGCATCCTTCTTCTTGTCTGTCCTGCTTTCTGCCTTCGCCCGCGCGTCCCGTCCGGTGGCGGCTTCTTTTCTCGACACACGGTCAGCCAAAACCGGCGCAACCTCGTTGACCACTGCGGGTTTTGCGGGCTCTTTCGATTGCTCTGGTTTTTCTGCCGGTGCTGGCACGCTGATTTTTGGCATCTCTGCCGAGCGCCGCGAACTCTGGATTACTACCGCTGCCGCGACCACCACCACGGCAGCGCCGACTCCGGCCCAGCGCAACATCGGCCAGCGTAACCATCGAGTGCCCGACGGCGCCGCAGCCGCATGCGGATGCTCGGCGGTGATTTCAGGCATCGCGACCGCCAGCGTTTCGCGACACGTTGCGCATTTTCCCAGGTGCGACAGCACCAGTTCGCGCTCGCGCATGGTGAGCCCGCCCTCGGCAAACGCGGCCAGCAGATTTGCCTCCGGATGATCAACGCCCACAGGCTGAGCCATCCTCTGCCGCACGAATTTCGGTACGTCCTTCATCTCACTCCAATCCTTTTTCGTTTTTCCCGGGGCGCTCGCCCCCACCGGAGAACGCCGGCGGCGGCGATTCTTGCGCCAGCCGCGCACGCACATCCACCTGGACATCGCGGACGTCGGCATCCAGCGCCTCTTCCGCTTGTCGCTTGCTCATGCCGCGCGCCGTCAGACCGCTGCGGATCCGCTTGCGCAACGCCGCCGTGATTTTCTCCAGCTTTCGGCTCACCGTGGACTCATGCACGCCCAGCATGCGTCCGATCTCGGCCAGCGTTCGACCGTCGAGAAAATACGCCGCCAACACAAACCTCTCTTCCGCGCTCAACAGCGCCAGCGCCTCATCGGTCGCAGCCTCCACGCGGGTATCGACGGCAACCACCGCAACCGGCTCCGCCGCCGCGAACTGCACGCCTGCTTCGTCCTTTTCCTCCAGGCTGACCAGGCGGCGCTGCCGGCGATACCGGTTGACGAATTCCTGTGCCAGGACGGTGCGCAGCCATCCTTCCAGGGAACCGCGCCCGGTGTACGACTCCAGCTTCGACACCCGCCGGCCATCGCGCGACGTCGTGCCATAAAGATCGGCATAGAGCGAGTCGGCCAACTCGCGGCCGGTCGCGTCATCCTTGGTGATCGCCAGCGCTGCGTCATACAGCTTCTCGCGAAATTTAGTCAGAAAGTCCTGCCACGCGCGCTCGTTCCCCGCGGCGCAAGCTCGCGCCAGCGCCAGCTCTTCCACGCGCAGCGTGACCAATAATTCGCGCGTCTCCTCCAGCGCGGCTTCGGCCGGCAGGTACTTGGCGGCGATCGCGTTCAGCACGCGCTCGAATTCCGGCGGCGATATCCCATAGCGCGCGGCGCCGCTTCGCTCAAACAATTCCGCGATCAGCGGCTCGATATCCGCAAGCCGAACACGCGCCGGGGCGGATTGGGTACTCCCACTCATCAGAATGGATGGTAGCAAATCATTGCCTGCCGCGTTGTGCGCCCGCGTGCTCATTTTTTCTGCAAGGACCCGCCACCCCTGACGTTCTTCGTTCGGCAGGAGCAAAAAGCTCACCATCTCCGCTCCAGCCAAGGAGAACGGTCATGGCTCGCAAACTTGCGATCTTTATTTTCGCCGTCGTGTCGCTGGCCACCGCCTTTGCCGGCGAAGTGCGCTCCGGCTACAAGGTCCTGGCGCCGATCAGCCACGGTAACCTCACCATCTTTCCGGTCGTCGCCGCCAGCACGCACGACACCTCGGAATTCCTGACCCTCGACGAGGGTCTCCGCTCCGGCGACGTCGTCGTCACCGAAGCCGGGCGCGTTCAGCCTCTGGTGCGCCGCGGTGGGCGCCCGATTCTCGTCGGCGGCGGCGAAGTCAATCGCCTTGTGCTGGTCAACAACTCCAATCGGCCGCTGCTGTTGCTTGCCGGCGAGATCGTCACCGGCGGCAAGCAGGACCGCGTCATCGGCAAGGACCGCATCGTTCCCGCGCACAGCGATCCGGTTGATCTCAGCGTTTTCTGCGTCGAGCCCGGCCGCTGGACCGAGGTGAGCAGCAACTTCAAGGGAATGTCGTCGCAGATGGCGCAACCCAGCGTGCGCAACAAGGCAATGGCCGACAAGAACCAGCAGGCGGTTTGGGATTCCGTGCGCTCCGCCCAGGAGACCGCTGCAGTAAAAGCGGCACCGGCGGCGCCAGCGGCCGCGGCTGAAGTACGCGGCACTTCCTCCTACGCGGGTGTGATGGGCAATTCCGAGGTTAAGAAGCAGGTGGACGAGATCGCTGCCCCGGTGCAGCGCGATTACCAGGGGCTGATCCGCGAATTGCGCGGGCGCAACGCGGTGGGCGTGGTCGCTGCGGTGAATGGACGGATCATCTGGGCCGACGTCTTCGCCAGCACTTCGCTGCTGGAAAAATACTGGCCCAAGCTGGTGCGCTCCTACGCCGCCGAAGCGTACATCGTGCGCACCTCGTCATTCGCCAAGCCCGACACGCGCGCGGCGCAAGACTTCCTCGACAACCTCGAAGGCCGCCGGCAAGTGTCGGAAGTCGAGCCCGGCGTTTTTCGCCAGACGGAAATTTCCGGCGACGGCTTCAAGGTCTTCGAGCTGACCTCGCTGCTGCCGAAAACCGGCTTTGACCTGCACCTCGCCAAAGCCGCGGAATAAATGGCAGGCACTCGGCTGTCGGCCATCGGCTTTCGGGTATTCGCGCCCGAGAGCCGACAGCCGACCGCCGCTTTTTGCAACCTTTCCCGCAGGGCGCGCTCTAAACCGGATGTCAGGAGGAGAGCCATGTCGGAACTCGCGAGCCTTACCTGCATGCCCTGCCGCGGCGGCGTCCCCGCACTGAAGGGAAAAGATCTGGAAGCGATGAAGCGCAAGCTGCCCGGATGGGACGTGGTCAACGAGCACCACCTGCACAAGGCATTCACCTTCCCCGATTTCGTAAAAGCGCTCGCCTTGGTGAACCGCGTCGGCGACCTCGCCGAGCAGCAAGGCCATCATCCCGACATCCTGCTCACCTGGGGCAAGGTCGAGATCACCATCTGGACGCACAAAATTGACGGCCTGACGGAGAGCGATTTCATCCTGGCCGCCAAAATCGACAAGCTCTACAAATCTTAGGGAATTGTGATTCCGAGCGCAGCGAGGAATCTAGGTTTGTCCGATCACCGCGCAACGCCATTGCGCCAAGGGCCATCGACTATCGGCCATCGACGGGTTCATACATGCCCGTTGCCGCCGGACTTCCGCCGCGCCTTCACGGCGCGACGCAGGCTGGGCAGGATGGTTTCGTAGTACTCCAGCACCGCCTCGACGCGCTTCGCTTCCGACCGCATCGCCAGCAGCGTCTGCTTGAAATCCAGATCGAACGGCATGGCGCCCGCGACCATGAACGAAAGCTCTTTTGCGTCCGCCGGCGGCGCTTCGGCTGTCGCCCCCAGCAGCGTGAGAGCTTCAGCGTGAACCTCGATGAGCCGGGCAATCTTGTCCTGGACCGGCGGCTCAGGCTCATCCACGAAGTACAGCACTTCCCCGCGATAGAAATTCCGCTCGGTGTTGATGTCCATCACCTCAAAGCGATCGCGCCCTTCGGTGACGATGTCCATGCGCCCGTCCTCATACTGCTTGGTGACGGCGACAATGTCCGCCGTGCAGCCCACGCTGGCCACGCCCTGCTCGGTGGCGCGCACCACCCCGAACTTCTCTTTCGACTGCAACAGCTCGCCGATCATTTCCTTGTAGCGCGGCTCGAAAATGTACAGCGGCATCGCCACGTTGGGGAACAACACGAGGTCGAGCGGGAACAACGGGAGCAGGCGGCTCACCGCTGCATTGTATCGAAAAGCCCCACTGCCCAGCGGATCGCTCCGACCCGAAACGCGCGTTGCGTTACCATGGACACAGGCGTGGGGCCTCGCATGTCAGGCGTCAAAGTCCTCCTCATCTCGACCTACGAACTCGGCCGCCAGCCCTTCGGTCTCGCTTCCCCGGCGGCCTGGCTGCGCGCCGAAGGCGACGAGGTCTTCTGCCTCGACCTCTCGCAGCGGGACCTGGATGAGAAGCAAGTCCGCTCCGCCGACCTGATCGCCTTCTATCTCCCCATGCACACCGCGACCCGGATCGCGCTCGGCGCGATCAGGAAAGTGCGCGCCCTCAATCCATCGGCGCAGCTCTGCGCTTACGGCCTCTACGCGCCGCTGAATGCCGCGCACCTGCGCGAGGCGGGGGTCGGCGCGATTTTCGGCGGCGAATTTGAGCCCGGCCTCGCGGCTGCCGCGCGCGCCATCGCCGGCAATGGCCGCCGGCTTCCTCCGCAGACGCACCCTGAAGTCTCGCTCGATCGCCTGCAATTTCGCGTCCCCGACCGCACCGGCTTGCCCCCGCTCCAGGATTACGCCCGGTTGGTGATGCCCAACGGCGCCCTCCGCACCGTCGGCAACACCGAGGCGAGCCGCGGCTGCAAGCACCTGTGCCGCCACTGCCCCATCGTGCCCGTGTACGAAGGAAAATTTCGTATCGTGCAACGAGATATCGTTCTGGCGGACATCCGCCATCAGATCGCCTCCGGCGCTGAGCACATCACCTTCGGCGATCCCGACTTCTTCAACGGCGTCACCCACGCGCTGGAACTGGTGCGCGCGCTGCATCGTGAATTTCCGCGCGTTACCTACGACGTGACCATCAAGGTGGAGCACCTGCTCCAGCACGCCGAACATCTTCCCGTGTTGCGCGACACCGGCTGCGCCTTCGTGACCACCGCCGTCGAGTCGCTCGACGACCGCACGCTCGCCCTCCTCGACAAAGGGCACACACGCGCCGACTTCGTCCGGCTCGTCGCGCTGTTCCGCGACATCGGCCTTGCCCTCGCCCCGACATTCGTTGCCTTCACACCGTGGATCACGCTCGAGGGCTACGCGGATCTGCTCGCGACCATCGCGGACCTCGGCCTGATTGAAAACGTCAGCCCGGTGCAACTCGCCATCCGCCTGCTGATTCCCGCCGGTTCGCGCTTGCTGGAACTGCCCGAGGTTCGCGGCATGGTGGGTCCATTCGACCCGGTCGCGCTCAGCTACCGCTGGGACCATCCTGATTCGCGGGTTGACGCGCTGCAGCGCGAGATCGAACGTCGCGTGCAGGCGCTTATTGCCGCCGGTCACGGCCGCAGCAGCATCTTCGAAAGCGTTCGCCACATGGTTGGAGCGCGCTCGCCCTCGAGCGCGATCAGCGAGGCGTCGCGACTCCCGGATCTCCCCCCCATTGCGTCACGCGCCACGGTGCCTTATCTCACCGAGCCCTGGTACTGTTGAGCCGAGCCTACGACGGGGCAGTTGGCCCCGTTCTGAATTCCCGAGCACAGCAACTGCGCCTTACCAGGTCGCGGAAACCGCTGTTCCTCCTCACTTTTGTAACTTCCGCCGTCGCACTTCATCCCATACCATGAAGGTGCTAGCATTAATGAAAGATGTGGGGCAGTCATGCTGATCAAGAAGTCGGAAGAGATCCGTTCCTCGGAAATTACCGGCCAAAAACTCTATTTCGATCGCCGCAAGTTCCTGGCAGGGGCTGCAACGCTAGCCGGCGCGGCTGCGATCGGGGCGGCCTTCCCTCTGCGCGCCGAGGCGGGCGAGAAGCTACCCGGCGTCGTCAAGGGCCAGTTCAGCACCGACGAGAAGCAGACTCCCTACAAGGACATCACCAACTACAACAACTTCTACGAATTCTCCACCGACAAGTACGAACCCGCGGGACTGGCCAAGAATTTCCGCACGCGTCCGTGGACGGTGAAGGTCGAAGGCATGGTGCAGAAGCCCAGGACCTTCGATATTGATTCCCTGCGCAAGCTGGCCACGCTGGAAGACCGCGTCTATCGCCATCGTTGCGTCGAAGGCTGGTCCATGGTGATTCCCTGGGTGGGCTATTCCTTCAGCAAGCTGGTCAGCCAGGTGCAGCCGCTGGGCAGCGCCAAGTACGTCGAGTTCACCACGCTCAACGATCCCGCGCAAATGCCGGGCGTGCGCCGCGGCGTGCTCGATTGGCCCTACACCGAAGGCCTGCGCCTCGACGAAGCCAATCACCCGCTGGCGCTGCTCACCTTCGGCCTCTACGGCGAGGTGCTGCCCAACCAGGACGGCGCTCCGGTGCGCATCGTGCTGCCGTGGAAGTACGGATTCAAGAGTTGCAAGTCCATCGTGCGCATCCGCTTTACCGACAAGGAGCCCGCGACGGCGTGGAACAAGTCCGCGCCCAACGAGTACGGCTTCTACTCGAATGTCAATCCGAACGTGGACCATCCGCGCTGGAGCCAGGCGAAGGAGCGCCGCATCGGCGAATTCTTCAAGCGCTCGACGCTGATGTTCAACGGCTATGACCAGGTTGCGTCGCTGTACGCGAGGATGGATTTGAAGAAAAATTACTAAGGGTTGTTTTGAGTTTGTAGAGGTTTTCTGGAATTTGTCATTCCGAGCGGAGCGAGGAATCTGCTGTTTGACGCAGCGAAAATGCGCCTCCGAGCGCTTCTGCGCAATCCAATCATTAAACCGAGAACCGAAAACCGATAACTCACAACCCGAAACTGAAACTTGAAACTGAAACTCTTCAAAGTCGCTGTTTTCCTCGCCGCGCTTGTCCCCCTCGCGCGCCTGGCGTGGAAAGGCTACCAGCAGATGCTGGGCGCCAATCCCATTGAGGTCATTACCCACTCAACGGGCGACTGGACCTTGATCTTCCTGATGCTGACGCTCAACATCACGCCCGTGCGCAAGCTCACCGGCCAGCACTGGCTCATCCGCTTCCGACGCATGCTGGGCCTGTTTGCCTTCTTCTACGCCTCGATGCACTTCACCACCTACATTTTCCTGGACAAGTTTTTCGATGTCCACGAGATGGTGAAGGACATCGCCAAGCGCAAGTTCATCACCATCGGCTTCACCGCTTTCGTGCTGCTGATCCCGCTGGCTGCAACCTCCACCGCCGGCATGATCCGCCGCCTGGGGAAGCGTTGGCAGATGCTGCATCGCCTGATCTATGTCAGCGGCATCGCCGGAGTGATCCACTACTGGTGGCTGGTGAAGGCCGACGTCCGCAAGCCGCAGTACTATGCAATCGTGCTGATCCTGCTGCTCGGCCATCGCCTGCTCGCCGCGCAGCGGAAGAAGGCCGCCACGCCAGCGCGCGTTCCTGCACCCTCGCGCACCCAGACTGCAGCGGGCGACTAACTATTGGGCTTTGACGGTGGCCGGATCGCCCGTCTTGTGGTCTTCGATCTGGAATTTCAGGAAGTCGTGGATGGCCGAAACCGCCGCCGCATCCTTGCTGCTGATAAGTAATCTGGCGCCGCGTTCGATCTCCTCGTATTTATAGGTGATCGCCGATTTGAGCGTCTGCATCTGCGGCGTGCCCGGTAGAACGCGAGCGTGGGTCTGTTCGGAGTTGCTGAAGTCACCCGCGGCGAATCGTTTCGACTGCACCTGCAAGTGCACGCGGATGTGATCGCGATCCATAGTGTCATCGGCGTCATTGGCCTGCACCTGGACGTAGCCGCCGTCCGGCAGCAGCGTGAAATGGTGCGTGGTGGCAGTTTGCGAGAAGCCCATCGCTTTCTCGCCGCGGGCATTCACGGCGTCGTGATGGTGCGTGTGTTCGCTTTCCTGGGCGAACGCGAGCAACGAGAGGGCAAGGATCGCAATGGTCAGTCGTGAAAGTCGCATCACTCGATAGGATTAGTTGGTGAAGTGCGCAGACACAATTTTTTGTGCGAAGTTGTGATCCGTGTGAATCGGTGGCGATCCGTGGCTAAGAGTTATTCATATCGCAGCGCCTGCACCGGATCGAGCTTGGCGGCGCGCGATGCGGGATAGATTCCCGACCCGAGGCTCACCACCACGGCAAACGCCAGCGCGGCCGCGACGAGCCACCACGGCACCGACCAGAAGGTTTCCGGCGTCATGTCCATGCGCTTGAGATAAATGTTGGTGCCGGCATTGATGGCGCGGCCGATCGCCCAGCCCAGGCTGACGCCGGCCAGTCCGCCGAGAAAGCCCATCACGCCGGCTTCCGCGAAGAACAGCGCCTTGATATCGCCGTCGCCCGCGCCGATCGCCTTCATGATGCCGATTTCGCGGCGCCGTTCCAGGATGGCCATGACCAGCGTGTTGACGATGCCGAGCAGCGCGACCGCCAGCGCCAGGCTGCCGAAGATGCCGAGGAACATGTCGAGGATGGTGAAGAAGCGGCGCAGGCTGCGGGTGGCGTCCAGCAGCGAGAAGGTGGAGAAGCCCATGTTCTTGATGGCGTCTTCCGCAGGCTCCACCTGCGACGGCTTGTCCACGCGCACGGCCAGCGCCATGTAGGCGCGACCGCGGTAGGAGGTGCGCACCATCTCGCGCAGGTCGGAGCCGAGCATGACATTCATCCTGGTGGCGAGCGCGGTGGGCACGAACACGCGGCCACGCGCCATCGCTCCGAAACCGGCGCCGGGCTCGTGCTCGGTGATGCCGACCACGCGCAGCGCCTTCTCGCGGCGATTCACGGAAAATCCGGACGCGATCAGTTCGCCGACCGTGTTCGATTCGTCGCCGCTATTGCTGGGAGGCGCGGCGCTTCCCTTCTGCTGCGATCCGCCGCGCTCCGCGTATTGCAGTACGATTTCCTTGCCGACCAGCGCTTTGGGATCGGGTGCAAGTTCCTTGGCGAAATCCGATTCGAGAATGACTTCTTCGGCGTCAGGCCCGGAGAAAAACTTCCCGGTCATTCCGTCGAAGGCCTCGCGATCGCGCGCCGACGGCGGCAACGCGGCCACCATGATGAACCGGGACTTGTCGCCGTAACGGGCTTCGGCCATGAAGCGCATCTCGGGATTCACTTCGGCGACGTGCGCCACGCGGCCGATATCGGCAATCGCGGCATCGTCGAGCGGGCGCGCGGGCGTATTGGGCTGGTTACGGCGCCCGGGCCCGCGCTCCATGTCGCGCGGCATGACATAAATGGTGTTGAACAGCCCGGAGCGGGTGAGGCGGCGATTGGCGAGTTGCTGCAAGCCGATGCCGAGCGAGAGCATGGCTACCAGCGACGCTACGCCGACGGCGATTCCGACGGTGGTGAGCGAATTGCGCAGCACCGATTCGCGCAGGTTGCGCGCCGCCAGTTCGACGACGTCGGAGGCTTTCATCGCTCACCTCGCTGGGCCTGCGCGGCTATGGTTGCGACGCGAGTGTCATCCACCAACCGTCCATCGGCGAGAGTGAGGACGCGCTGCGCATAGCGGTCGGCGAGCGCGCGCTCGTGCGTGACCAGCAGGACGGTGAGCCCCTGCGAGTCGTGACATTCGCGCAGGTAATTCATGATCTCCTCGCCGGTGCGGCTGTCGAGGTTCCCCGTGGGCTCGTCGGCGAGCAGCAGCGTCGGGCGGTTGACCAGCGCGCGCGCGATGGAGGCGCGCTGTTGCTCGCCCCCGGAAAGCTCGACCGGCCGGTGCGTGACGCGGGCGGAAAGTCCGACCCGTTGCAAGGCTTCCCGGGCGCGCACGGCGCGCTCGGCGCGGTCCACTTCGGCGAAGCGCATGGGCAGTTCGACGTTTTCCAGCAGCGTCATGCTGGGAATAAGGTTGAAGGCTTGGAAGACCATGCCGACCGTGAACCGGCGATAACGCGCCAGTTCTTCGGCGGACATTTGCGCGACGTCGCGGCCGTTCACGGTCATGGAACCGGAGGTCGGGCGGTCGAGGCCGGCAATCAGGTTGAGCAGCGTGGATTTTCCCGAGCCCGAGGCGCCGAGCAGCGCGACAAATTCGCCGCTCTCGATGTGCAGCGAGATGCCGTTCACGGCGCGGATAAGCGTCTCGCCCATGCGGTATTCGCGGGTAAGATCGCGGGCGGAAACGGCGGTGGAGTTGGAAGAAGGCATTGTCCTGATGGTACTGGAAACCAAAAGCGCACACATGACAGCCTAACGGAACCCTGAAGGAAAAACCCGGATTCCTCGCGGGCTGAAGCCCGCTCGGAATGACAAACATCCTGAGATGCGTTGCCGGCACGGCTGAAGCCGCACCCCTTCAAAACGGTCTCACACCGTAAACGCACCGCCCCAGCGGCTGGTGCGCCAATTGTCGCGCGCCTCCGACGAGCGGACCCATGGCGGCAAAGGAACCAGCAAATAATCCGCCAGGGCCGCAACGTAGGGCTCATACATGCTACGCGGTTTCGCGAGCCGTTGTTCCGTAGCCCGATCCTTCCAGGGTGGAGCCCGCGGCCCACTGTAAGAGCGCGAAGCCGAAAACCATGCCGACTGCCCAGAGTGCAATCAGCAGCAGCAGCGACATGGGACCGTAGAGGGCAAGCGGGCCCTCGCGGCGTTTTACCTTCTGGATGCGGCGTGCGATGGCGGAAAACGGCGCCCAACTGTTACGGTAGAACGCCCTGGTCAGGCGGAAGCGGCGGGTGACGCGGCGAGGCAGAACGACGGTCTCGAAGGCCTCAACCAGAACCCCAACCACGATCACCGTGCCCAAGATCGCGGCCAAAGCAACCATCCATGCATGGTAATTGTTGCAGCCGCGGCGCGCCAATGCAGTTCAAATTTTGGTACTGTGTGGAATTAGATCAGTACCCAACTTTTGTTGGGCTACATCTGCGAAAAGCGCGCGGATGTGGGGCACCGAAATGACTTCAGACATGACGGACCGCCGCGACCTGTTGCTGATCTACGCCGCGGCATTTCTGCGCTCCGCCGGGGTCGGCGTGATGGGCGTATTGCTCGGCGTTTATCTGGCGCGCGCGGGACTGTCGACCTCGAGCATCGGCATCGTCATTGCGGCGGGATTGGTCGGGACCAGCGCGGCGACGGCGCTGATCGGCTGGAAGGGCGAGCGCCTGGGACGGCGGAAAACGCTGATCATCTTTGCGCTGTTCACCGCAGTGGGCGGCCTGGCGCTGGCGCTGACCACGCGGGCCGCGATCCTGCTGCCCCTGGCGGTGCTGGGGATGATCAACGGCACCGGCACGGACCGCAGCGCCGCGTTCGCGCTGGAACAGGCGGTGATTCCCGGGTTGACGACGGCGAAGTCGCGGACGTGGACGCTGTCCTGGTACAACGTCGTGCTCGACGGCAGCGGCGCGATGGGCGCGCTGGCGGCGGGCGCGCCGGCGATGTTCCATGCGCGGTTGGGAATCGCGATTGGAGACGCTTACCGCCTGGCGTTCGCCGCGTTTGCCGTGGCCAACCTGATCGCGGCGGTGCTATATGCGTGCTTATCGGAGCGAGTCGAAGCCGCGCGGCCACGCGAGGAAAAAGCGCCGGTTTCGGAGCGGACGCGGCGGATGGTGCGCAACCTGGCCGCATTATTCGCGATTGACGCTTTCGGCGGCGGCTTCCTGACCGATGCGCTCGTGGCGTACTGGTTTTTTCAGCGCTTCGGCGTGTCGGTGCAGGTGCTGGGCGTGGTGTTCGCGGTGGTGCACGTGCTGAACGCGCTCTCGCACCTGGGCGCGGCGTGGCTGGCGCAACGAATCGGGCTGCTGAACACGATGGTGTTCACCCATCTGCCGTCGAGCGTATTCCTGATCCTGGTGCCGTTGGCGCCGAATTTTCACCTGGCGGCAGCGCTGTTTTTCCTGCGCGAGGCGCTGGTGGAGATGGATGTCCCGTCGCGGCAATCCTACGTCGCCGCGGTGGTGGAGCCGCAGGAGCGCACGTTTGCCAGCGGTGTCACAAATTTGACGCGGAACCTGATGTGGGCGGCGGGATCGTCGGTCGCCGGCGTGTTCATGCAGAATGTCGCGTTCTCGGCGCCGCTGATCGCGGGAGGATCGATCAAGATCTTGTACGACGGGCTGCTGTACAGAGCGTTCCGCAAGGTCAAGCCGCCGGAAGAGCAGAAGCATTTGTGATTTGTAATTGGTAATTTGTGATTTACGGATCAGACGCCTGCGGGACGCGGGCGACGAGTTCGCCGTAGGTGACGCACTCATCGCCACATTCGATGGCGACCCTGTCCGGGCGCAAGCGCGCGTGTGGATCAATGAAATGAGCGGCGGCGTTGAAGCGGTCGGGAATGGACGACATTATGCAGGACGCGCCGAGGCAGCAGCGGCATTCAGTTCGCGCGCGAGGTTAGCAAAGGTGTCGCGGATGTTTTTCTGCGCGGCAGCCTCAACCAGGCGTCCGCCGACAGAAGCCAGCATGCCGCCAACTTTCGCCTCGCCGCTGAAGCGGACGATGGTCGTCCCGTCGCCGTTGCCTTCGAGTTCGACGCGCCCGATACCCTCGACGAAGCCGGCGGTGCTGTTGGCGCGCGAGGTCAGGGTATAGCTTTTCTCCGGCACGATATCGCCGATGCTAATGTCGCCGTGAAACGTGCCCTTCACCGGGCCTACGCCCGCCTTGAGCACGGCGCGGTATTGATTGGGCGCTTTCTCTTCCAGCTTCTGGCAGCCCGGCATGGCACGTTGCAGCACAGCCGGGTCCATCAGGTTGCGCCAGACGGCGTCGAGCGGAGCGGCGATGGTGTAGGTGCCTTCGAGCTTCATGAGTCGTGAGTCTTCAGTCGTCAGGCTTCAGTCGTCAGGCGGAATCCTTGAACATCACTTCTTGGGGCGTGCAACGCACTCCTGCAGTGCCCGGCGGATGTAAACGCGGGCAAGATGGCTGCGATATTCAACGGACGCGAAGTAATCGCCGAGCACTTCGACACCGTCGGCGGCGAAATCACAAGCGGAAGGAATCCCACTCGCTGACTTGCCGGCCAGGGCCTTCTCCACGGCGGTGGCGCGGTAGGCGAACTGCGCCACGCCGGTAATGCCAATGGCAGCGCTCACGATAGTGGCGGCGCGCATCTTCACCACCACGGCAACGCCGACGACGGCCATGCCGGATGCGGGGTGGGCGAATTTCTTGTAAGCGGTCGCCGCCGGCGCCGTGACCGGAACCCGCACTTCGGTGATGACCTCATCCGGCGCGAGCGCGGTGGTGAACAGGCCGGTGAAAAAATCGCGAGCCGGAATGATGCGCTCGCCGCGCGTGCTCATGGCGACCACGTCGGCATCCAGAGCCAGGGCGGCTGCCGGATAATCCGCCGACGGATCGGCATGCGCCAGGCTGCCACCGATGGTGCCGCGGTTGCGCACCTGCACGTCGCCGATTTCGCGCGCTGCCTGCGACAGCAGCGGCGACGCCTGGTGCAGCAGCGGGGAAGCGGCAACCTCGGCGTGCGTGGTCATGGCGCCGATGTGCATGGTGTCGCCGGCTTCGCGAATGTAGTTGAGACCGGCGACGCGCGAAAGGTCCACCAGCACGGCGGGCGAGGCCAGGCGCAACTTCATCGCCGGCAGCAGGCTGTGACCGCCGGCGAGCAGCTTGGCATCTTCGCGCGAGGCGAGCAGCGCCAGGACTTCGTTGAGTTCGCGAGGCGATTCGTATTCGAACTGGGCGGGAATCATGCGCGCCTCCCGTCTTTCCTGGCGCCCTTTGCGGCGGCTGCGGCGGTGAGCACCGCGGTCGCCTTGGTCTCGTTGTGACTGGGCTTGATGTGGGCGTCGTGCACGGCACGCCAGACGCGCTCCGGCTTCAGCGGCATGTCGATGTGGCGAATACCGAGGGGCGTAAGCGCGTCGCACACCGCACTGACCACGGCGGGCGTGCAACCGATGGTGCCGGCTTCGCCGACGCCCTTCACGCCCATGGGGTTCACCGGCGAAGGCGTGCAGGTGCGGTCGAGCTGAAGCTGGGGAATATCGGGCGCTCGCGGCAGGGCGTAGTCCATCAGCGTGCCGGTAACGAGCTGGCCGTCGCTGTTGTAGATGACTTCCTCGTACAGCGCCTGCGCCATGCCCTGCACGATGCCGCCGTGCACCTGGCCTTCAACCAGCATCGGGTTGATGACGTTGCCGCAGTCGTCCACGGCGATGTACTTGTCGAGCTTGATCGCGCCGGTTTCGATGTCGACCTCGCAGGAGATGACGTGGGCGCCGAAGGGGAAGGTGAAATTCGAAGGCTCGAAGAAGTGCGTCGCCTCCAGGCCGGGCTCGATTCCGGCGGGGAGCGACTTGGCGGAGTAGGCGGCGCCGACGACTTCGCCGAAGGCCAGCGATTTCCGGCTGCCCTTCTGGCCGATGCGGCCGTCATGGAATTCCATCTGCTCGGGCTTGGCGCCCAGTATGTGCGCCGCGATGGCCGCCATCTTGGTGGTCAGCTTGCCGGTCGCAATGTACAGCGCGCTGCCGCCGACAGCGGTGCCGCGGCTGCCGAAGGTGCCGATGCCGTAGGGAACCACCGCGGTGTCGCCGTGCACGACGTTCACATCTTCGGGATTGAGGCCGAGCAGGTCGGCGATCATCTGCGCGAACGTGGTCTCCTGGCCTTGACCGTGCGGCGACGCGCCGGTGAGCGCGGTCACCTTGCCGGTGGGCTCAATGCGGACCGTGCCGCTCTCCCAGCCGCCCGCCGGCATCGCGGCCGAAGGACCCATGGCGCAAATTTCGACATACGTAGAGAGCCCGATGCCGTAGTACTTGCCCTGCTTCCAGCCGGCTTTCTGGCGGGCGCGCAGCTTGTCGTAGCCGGCGAGATCGAGCGCGCGCTTGAGGCTGCGCTGGTAATTGCCCGAGTCATAGATCACGCCGGTGGCGGCGGTGTACGGAAATTCCGTGGCCTTGGGGAAATTGCGGCGGCGGATTTCCGCGGTATCCATGTTCAGCTCGCGGGCGGCAACGTCAATGATGCGCTCGATGAGGTAGGTGGCTTCGGGGCGCCCGGCGCCGCGGTAGGCGTCGGTGGACATTTTGTTGGTGAAGACGCCGAGGATTTCGAATTCGATCGCCGGAATTTTGTAGCAGCCGGTGCTCATCAGTCCGGTGAGGGTGGCGATGATCGGCGTCAGCAACTGGTGGTAGGCGCCGAGATCGGCGAAAACGCGGGTGCGCATGCCGAGGATGGCGCCGTCTTTCTTGAGCGCCAGTTCGACGTCGTTGATCTGGTCGCGGCCGTGAATGGTGGCGGAGATATTCTCGCGACGCGTTTCCACCCACTTCACCGGACGGCCGAGCTTCATGGCCAGCCAGGGCACCACGGCCTCTTCGCCGTAGACGTTCAGCTTGCTGCCAAATCCGCCGCCGACTTCGGGGGTGATAACGCGCACCGACGTTTCCGGCAACCCGAGCATGATGGAAATCTGGGTGCGTAGCAGGTGGGGAATCTGGGTGGAGGACCACACGGTGAGCTGCTTTTCGCCCGCGAGATACTGCGCGACGACGCCGCGCGTCTCCATGGCAATGGGCGCCAGCCGCTGGTTGACGAAGCGCTGCTTGACGATGCGGTCGGCGCGCTTGAAGGCCGAAGCGACATCGCCGTTCTTAATGACATGGGTGAAGGCCACATTGGTTTTGAATTCCTCATGGACCAGCGCACTGCTGAGGGCCACGGCCTTTTCCATGTCCACGACGGCGGGCAGAGATTCGTAATCGATCTCCACCAGGTCGGCGGCATCGCGGGCGGCGTAGGGATTGTCCGCGACGATGGCGACCACGGGCTCGCCGACGTAGCGCACCTGGTCTTTGGCGAGCACATAGTGATGGGGGATTTTCAGTCCCGGCAGGCTGCCGGCGCAGGGAACGCAGCCGATGCCGGCGACCTCGGCATGGGTGACAACCATCACCACCCCGGGTGCGGTGCGCGCCGCTTCCACGTCCACCGAGCGGAGCAGCGCATTGGCGTGCGGGGAACGCACGAAGACACAGTGCAGCAGGTCGGGCAGGCGCAGGTCGCCGACATAATGGCTGATGCCCTGGATGAGGCGCGGGTCTTCTTTGCGCTTGAGGCGCTGGCCGACCCATTTGCGGCTGGGGACCGCAGTACCGTTTCCGGCGTTCGCGCCCGATTTTCCCTTCGACCTGGATTTGCTTGCCATAAATTATCCTCGGCGGATTACTCCTTCCCCGCACCGGCGGCCGCACGGCGCGTCAACTTGCGGGAAGCCGACTTCACTGCGCTCACAATGTTCTGGTAGCCGGTGCAGCGGCACAGATTGCCGCTGATGCCCGCGCGGATTTCGGCGTCACTGGGGGCGGCGTTGTGGGCGAGCAGGTCGCTGGCGCACATGATCATGCCGGGTGTACAGAAGCCGCATTGCAGAGCGTGTTCTTCCCAGAAACTTTCCTGCAAAGGATGAAGCTTTCCCGCGACGGCAAGCGCTTCGATGGTGGTGACGGAGTGGCCGTCCGCCTGCACGGCAAGCACGGTGCACGATTTCACCGCGCGGCCGTCGAGCATCACGGTGCAAGCGCCGCAGAGAGACGTCTCGCAGCCGATGTGGGTGCCGGTGAGCCCGGCCGTGTCGCGCAAGAAATGCACCAGCAACATGCGCGGCTCCACCTGGGCACGGCGCTCCACGCCGTTAACGACGATTTCGACCGATTTCATGAGCCCCCCACGAGTGGTTCGAGCGACCTCACCCCAGAATGCGCTCAGGCGGCGCCTTCCTGGTACTCCGGTGCGGGCTTCGCTCGATGGGCGGGAACGATAGCAAACTTTCGCGTTGCAGCACAAGGCGCGCGGGGACGCGGGCTTGGCGAGAATACCGGTGCTGGCGCGGATTCTATTCCGCGAGCCGGGCCCAGAGCGGTTGGGAGTGGCGCGCTTCGTAGGCGGCGATTTCGGCTTCGCGCTGCAGCGTGAGGCCGATCTCATCCAAACCTTCCAGCAGACAGTGCCGGCGGAAATCGTCGATGGGAAACGCAGCGGAAAAACCATGCTCGTCGGAGACCGTGCGCGATTCCAGATCGATGGTGAGGCTGTAGGGAGCGTGCTTCTGCGCCCGCCGCATCAGTTGGGCGACGGCGTTTTCCGGCAGAACGACCGTGAGCAGGCCGTTCTTAAAACAATTGGTGGTAAAGATGTCGGCGAACGACGGCGCGACGATGGCGCGAAATCCATGGTCCATCAGCGCCCAGGGCGCGTGCTCGCGTGAGGAGCCGCAGCCGAAATTGGCGCCGGCGATCAGAATGCTGGCGCGCTGGTAACGGGTGTCGTTGAGGACGAAGTCCGGATTGGGGCGCCCGTCGGGAAGAAGCCGCCAGTCATGAAACAGAAACTCGCCGAAGCCGGTGCGCTCGATGCGCTTGAGGAATTGCTTGGGGATGATCTGGTCGGTGTCAACGTTGAGGCGATCGAGCGGCGCCGCGACTCCGGTATGTTTGCGGAACGGTTCCATGATTATTTCGCCCCGGCGGCCGAATGGCGGAACTTCCATCCGCGGACGTCGACGAAGTGCCCGGCGATAGCGGCCGCCGCCGCCATTTCGGGGCTGACCAGGTGGGTGCGCCCGCCGCGGCCCTGGCGCCCTTCAAAATTGCGATTGCTGGTGGAGGCGCAGCGCTGGCCGGGTTGCAGCACGTCGGGGTTCATGCCGAGGCACATGGAGCAGCCCGCTTCGCGCCACTCGAAGCCGGCGGCGCGGAAAATGGCGTCGAGGCCTTCGGCTTCGGCCGCCAATTTCACGGCGTGCGAACCGGGCACCACCAGCGCCTGCACCTTGGGGTGAATGCGGTAGCCGCGGATGACGCGGGCAGCAGCGCGCAGATCCTCCAGGCGCGAATTGGTGCACGAACCGATGAACACGCGATCGATGGGGATGTCCTGGATGAGCGTACCGGGCTCAAGCGCCATGTACTCCAGCGCCCGCTCCCAGGCGCGGCGTTCGGCATCATTCCTGGCGGCCGACAAAGCGGGCACCCGGTCCGTGACGGAGGTCACCATGCCGGGGTTCGTGCCCCAGGTGACGAATGGCGGCAGCGCGGCGGCGTCAATGTCGGCAGTGGTGTCGAACTCCGCGCCGTCGTCGCTGGGCAGGGTGCGCCAGTAGTCAATGGCGTGGGCCAAGTCGGGTCCCGGCGGGGCAAAACGGCGGCCGCGAATCCAGGCAAAAGTCGTGTCGTCGGGGGCGCACATGCCGGCGCGCGCGCCGGACTCGATGCTCATGTTGCACAGCGTCATGCGCTCCGGCATGGAAAGCGCGGCGACGGCTTTACCGGAGTACTCGACGACGTGCCCGGTGGCGCCGCTGGTGCCGATCTGGCCAATGATGCCCAGCGCCAGGTCCTTGGCCGTGACGCCCGGCCCCAGCAGGCCGTGAACCCGGACCTGCATGGTGCGCGGCTTGCTCTGCGGCAAGGTTTGGGTGGCGAGCACGTGCTCGACTTCCGAAGTTCCGATGCCGAAGGCGAGCGCGCCGAAGGCGCCGTGCGTGCTGGTATGACTGTCGCCGCACACGATGGTCATGCCGGGCTGGGTGACGCCAAGCTCCGGGCCGATGACGTGCACGATGCCCTGCTCCGGCGAGTCAATGTCGAAGAGACGAATGCCGAATTCGCGGCAGTTCTTGCGCAGCGCTTCCACCTGCCGAGCGGCGATTGGGTCCGAGATCGCAGTCCGCGGCGATGTTGTGGGAACGTTGTGGTCCACGGTGGCAAGGGTGCGTCCGGGACAGCGGACGCGGCGTCCGGCAGCGCGCAGGCCGTCGAATGCCTGCGGCGTGGTGACCTCGTGAACCAGGTGGAGGTCAATGTAGAGCAGCGCGGGCTCGCCGGGTGGTTCGCAGACCAGGTGCCCGGTCCAGAGTTTGTCAAACATGGTCCGCGGTGTCGGCATCATTACACCGCGTGGTAGGCGTGGCGGCGGTCGCCAATGCCGGCGAGCGCGTCCTCGACGGCAGCGCCCATCTGTTCGGTGGTCGCGGGAGGCGTGCGCCGGTCGCGAATCAGATCCGCGGTGCGATAACCGCGGTCCAGCACTTCGGCAATAGCAGTTTCGACGTCGAGCGCTTCCTGCTCCATGCCGCCAGCATAACGCAAAAGCAGCGCCGCGGTGGCAATCGCGCCGAGCGGATTGGCAATGCCGCGGCCCGCAATGTCAGGCGCGGAGCCGTGGACGGGCTCGAACAAGCCGACTTTGCCGCCGATGCTCGCCGAAGCCAGCATGCCGAGCGAGCCGCTGATCACCGCCGATTCGTCGGAAAGAATGTCGCCAAACAGGTTTTCCGTGAGGATGACATCGAAGCGGCACGGGTTGGAGACCAAGTGCATGGCGCAGGCGTCCACGTACATGTGATCGAGCGCCACGTCGGGGAATTCGCGCGCCACAGCGCTGACCACCTTGCGCCACAGTTGCGAGGTCTCCAGCACGTTCGCCTTGTCCACCGAGGTCACCTTGCGCCGGCGCCCACGCGCCTGCTGGAAGGCGATGCGCGCGATGCGTTCAATTTCATCTTGCGAATAACGCATGGTGTTGAACGCGGCGGATTCGGAGCTGAAACCGCGCGGCTGGCCGAAGTAAAGCCCGCCGAGCAATTCGCGGACGACCAGGATATCGGCGCCTCGCACCACCTCAGGGCGGAGCGGCGAGCAGTCCTCGATGGCGCGGTGCGAGGACGCGGGGCGCAGGTTGGCAAACGCGCCGAGCCGGCTGCGCAGCGCCAGCAGCCCGGATTCCGGCTTGCGTTCGGGAGGAAGCGAATCGAATTCCGGCCCACCGACCGCGCCGAGCAGCACCGCATCGCTGCCCAGGCACGCGTCGAGGGTTGAAGGGGGGAGGGGAAAGCCGGTTTCGCGAATCGCTGCTCCGCCGATCGGCTCGGAACGGAAGCGGAAGTCGTAGCCCTGGATTTCGGCGACCGCGCGCAGCACACGCACCGCTTCGCGCGTCACTTCGACGCCGATGCCGTCGCCAGGAAGAACGGCAATGTCCAGCCTGGTCGTCATCAGTCTCCGTAGGCCGGCGCAGCGCCCGCAATCGGCGGCGATGGACGCACACCGCGTAGCGGCAGCAGCGCGATCAAATCCCGATCATAGATGTTTTTCTTGCGGTCCGCGAGTTCGGTGAAGCGCTGGTATACGGAATTGAGTTCGTCGCCGGCAAGCGGATGTCCGAGCTCGGCGTAGCGGCGCGCGAGCGCGTGGCGACCGGAATGTTTGCCGAGCACGATGCGGTTGGACGACAGCCCGACGGACTCGGGCGTCATGATCTCGTAACACAGCGGATTGCTGAGTACGCCATGCTGGTGAATGCCGGCTTCGTGCGCGAACGCGTTGCACCCGACGATGGCCTTGTTGGGCTGCACCGGAAACCCGAGAATGGCGGAGAGCGCCTGGCTGGCGGGCGAGATGTGCTCGGTGCGAATGCCGGTGGTGAACGGCAGGCGGTCGGCGCGGACCCGCATCGCCATCACGATTTCCTCCAGCGCAGCGTTGCCGGCGCGTTCGCCGATGCCATTGACGGTGCACTCCACCTGCCGGGCGCCGGCTTCAATCGCGGCCAGGCTATTGGCGACGGCGAGCCCGAGATCGTTGTGGCAGTGCACGGAGATGGTCGCCTTCTCGATGCCGCGCACGCGCTCGCGAAGGGTCGCGATCAGGCGCGTGAACTCCGACGGCACGGTGTAGCCGACGGTGTCCGGAATGTTGAGCGTGGTGGCGCCGGCCTCGATTACACCCTCCAGGATCGAGCCGAGGAATTCCGGGTCGGAGCGGGTGGCGTCCTCGGGGGAGAACTCGACGTCGTCACACAAGGTACGGGCATAGGCCACAGCGTCGCGTGACTGTGCCAGGGCGTCGTGGCGTGAGATCTTGAGCTTGTACTGGAGGTGGATGTCGGAGGTGGCAAGGAAGACGTGGATGCGGGGGCGTTCGGCGCCGCGAATGGCCTCCCAGGCGCGATCGATGTCCTTGCGGGTACAGCGCGCCAGGGCGGCGATCTTGGGCCGCCGGACGCGGGCGGCGACCGCTTGTACGCCGCGGAAATCGCCATCGGAGGCGATGGGGAATCCGGCCTCGATGACGTCTACCCCAAGCCGGTCAAGATGACCGGCTATCAGCACCTTTTCGTCCAGGTTCATGCTGCAACCGGGCGACTGCTCGCCGTCGCGCAGCGTGGTATCGAAGATCGTAATGCGATTGTCGCTCACTGCGCCTCCTGCGAAAGTGGATCACACGACCATGTGCGGAGGGCCCCAGGCAGATGTGAGGCGTCCCGGCATTCCCGGTGACTGCCATAATCCTATGCCGCCGGAGGCCCAATACTCCAAGTTATAATTCTTTTGGTTATCATTAGGTTTTTTGATGGCATAATCGCGGGGCATACCCGGGCAAACATCCTTGAATAGAGGGCACGGATGGACTTGTTCCAACTGGAAGTGTTCGTCATGGTGGCGCGCGAGGGCAGCTTCTCGCGGGCGGCGGAAAAGCTCTACCGCACGCAGCCGGCGGTGAGCCAGGCGATCCGCAAGCTGGAAGACGAACTCAACGAAGCGCTGTTCGACCGCTCCTCGCGCGACGGCCACCTCACCGACGCCGGGCTCGTCCTGCACGAGTACGCGCAGAAGTTGCTCAACCTGCGCGGAGAAGCCACCGAGGCGCTGGTGGAAATGCGCGAGATGCGGAAAGGCAAGCTGAACATCGCCGCCAACGAGTACACCTGCCTTTACCTGCTGCCGGTGCTGGCGGAATTCCGGCGGCTGTACCCGCTGGTGAAGACGACGGTGGAGCGTTCGCTGGCCAGCCAAATTCCCCAGGAAATCCTGGAGCACAACGTGGAGTGCGGCGTGCTCTCCTTCAATCCCGAGGACCCGTTGCTGCGCAGCATCGTGGTGTACCGGGACGAGCTGGCGTTTGTGGTGTACCCGCGGCACACGCTGGCCAAGGCCCGCCAGGTGAGCATCAAGCAGCTCGGGGTGGAATCGTTCGTGGCGCACCACGTGCCGTCGCCGTACCGCGACAAGGTCATCCAGTTATTCAAGCGCCACAAGACGCCGCTCAACATGGACACCGAGCTGCCTACGATCGAAGCGATCAAGAAGTTCGTGATGATGGAGAACGGCGTGGCGCTGGTGCCGGGAATCTGCGTGGAAGATGAACTGCAGCGTGGCGACCTGGTTCGCATTCCCATCGCCGACTTGAAGTTGGAACGTAAGCTGCGCCTGGTGTACCGCAAGAATGCGAACCTGTCGCACGCGGCGCGCGCCTTCCTGAAGGTCGCCGAGGGCATGGCGGACGGCCAGAGATACCTTTTCCAGCCGGAGCGGTAAAAGATGAAGGCAACGGACCGGAAAGGCTTCGAGCGGTGGCGTGAGTGCGATTCACAGGGGTCCTTCGACTTGGACGCGCCAATGAACCAGCCGCGCAAAACCGGCGCGGCTGGTTCATTGGCGCGTCCTCGCTCAGGATGACAACCGTTAATTCAGGAGCCGGCCGGCGTACCCGAGGGCACGGTCAGCACCGGAACACCGGTCTTGCGCATGAGATCGTTCAGCGCCGGCAGATCGCGATCCAGCAGCTCGCGCAGGGCCTTGAGTTGCTCCTGGAGTTTGCCGTTGAGCAGGTCATAGACGGCGTACTGCGGCCGAGTCGGCGCGGCATCGGCGTACTCAATGGTGTGGCTAAGGGAGTCAAACGCCTCATTGAGTTCGTTCGGATAACGCAGATTTCCCTCCGAGCTCTTCATCTGCACCTGCATCAATTTTTCCTCGATGGGAGTCATTTTCTTGCTGAGCTCGTCGGCCGCGGTCACTACCTGTTGCGCCTGGGCGCTCTCGCCGGCCCACTTTTTCAGAGTGACGAGCTCGGCGCGTAGTTCGCGGATCTGATTCACCGCGGTGTGCAGTTCCTGGTTGCTGTGGTCGATCTTCACGGCAAGATCGAATTCTTTCTGCAAGTCCGCCTGGGTAACGTTTTTCAACCGCGGATCGGTGCGCAGCTCCAACGGCACGGTTTGGGTGAAGGACCCGGCGGTCAGCTTCACCTGGTATGTGCCGGGAAGAGCGAGCGGTCCCACCGGTCCCAACCCCGGGTAAAACGCGCCCGGAATCTTTACCGGCGATTCGTAGCGCAGGTCCCAGGCGTAGCGATTCATGCCGGCCTCGGCAGGAATCGTGGGATTGGGAATTTCCTGGTCGGGCCACTCCGGCGGCTGCTCGAAAGTTTTCTTTTCCTTGCTCGAGAGGTGACGCACGAGTTTTCCCTGCGCATCGACGATGTCGAGCGTCGCTTCTTCTTTTGGCTTGGTTGCAAAGTAATAGTCGATCATCGCGCCCTTGGGCGGGTTCTCGCCCACCGGACGACGGCGGTCCACCTGGTCCGGATAGTGGAACCGCACCGCGGGCTGCGGCTTGTAAAGGATCGCGGGCGCGCCCGCGCTTTGCGCCGTGAGCTGGCGCAACGGCGTGATGTCGTCCAGGATCCAGAACGAGCGGCCGTGGGTTGCGACCACGAGATCGTTGTCGTGCACCACGAGGTCGTGGATCGGCGAGACGGGCAGGTTGAGTTGCAGCGGCTGCCAGTGCGCGCCGTCGTCGAAGGATGTGTACACGCCGCGCTCCGTGCCGGCAAACAGCAGGCCCTTGCGTCCGGTGTCTTCCCGCACCGAGCGCACGTAAAAGTTTTGCGGAATGCCGTTCACGATCATTGTCCAGGTCTTGCCGAAATCGGAGGTCTTGTAGATGTAGGGCTTCTGATCGTCGGACTTGTGCCGGTCCACGGCAATGTAAGCGCCGCCGGCGTCGTGCGGCGACGGATCGATGATGCTGACCATGCTCCACTCCGGCATCGCCTTGGGCGTGACGTTGGTCCAGGTGGTTCCGCCGTCGCGTGTCACCCAGACGAGGCCGTCGTCGGTGCCCGCCCAAAGCTCGCCCTGCTGCACGGGCGACTCGGCGAGCGTGAAGACGGTGTCGTAGTACTCGACGCTGGTGATGTCGAGCGTGATCGGGCCGCCCGAGGGCACCTGCTTGGATTTGTCGTTGCGCGTCAGGTCCTTGCTGATGGCGGTCCAGCTCATGCCGCCGTCGGTGCTCTTGTATACCTTGTCGCCGGCGGTGTAGAGCGTGGTTTTATCGTGAGCCGATATAAATAACGGGGACGTCCAGTTGAAGCGCAGCACGTCGAGATCGACGGCGCCGTGGCCGGACACGTCCAGCGGCCACACGGAAACGTCCTGCGTCTGCTGGTCGGCCTTGTTGAAGCGGAAAATGGTGGCCTCGTTGTTGCCGTAGACGACATTCGGATTGCGGGGATCGGGCGCGATGAAGCCGGTCTCGCCGCCGAAGTCGAACCAGTGCTGGCGGGCGATGACGCCCTCGTCGGCGTAGCTGGGGACCCCCACGCTGCTGTTGTCCTGCTGCGCGCCGTAGACGAAGTAGGGAAATTGCCGGTCGGCGATGACGTGATAGAACTGCGCGGTCGGCTGGTTGTATACCGTGCTCCAGGTCTGACCGGCATCCACGCTAATGGTGGCGCCGCCGTCGTTGCCGTTGATGATGCTTTTGGGGTTGGTGGGATCGATCCACAGGCCGTGATGATCGCCGTGAGGCGCGGGGAGCAGCGTGAAAGTCCTGCCGCCGTCCACCGAGCGGAACAGGCCGGTATTGAGCACGTACACGGTGTCCACCGTCTTCGGGTCGGCGAAGATGTGGGTGAAATACCAGGCGCGCTGGCGGTAGCGCTCGTCGTCATTGACGCGAGTCCAGGTGTCACCGCCATCGTCGGAGCGGAATAGCCCGCCCTCTTTGGCCTCGATGAGCGCGTACACGCGGTTGGAATCCGCGCCGGAGACGGATACGCCGATGCGCCCGAGCACACCGTCGGGAAGGCCGTGTCCTTCGAGACGCTTCCAGGTATTGCCGCCGTCGGTGGAGCGATACAGTCCGCTGCCCGGTCCGCCGCTGGAAAGGCTCCAGGGCGTGCGACTCACCTCCCACATCGAGGCGAACAACGTGTTCGGATTCTGCGGGTCGAAGACGACGTCAATGCCGCCAGTCTTGTCGTTGACGAACAGAACTTTTTGCCAGGTGGCGCCGCCGTCGGTGGTGCGATAAATGCCGCGCTCGGCGCTGGGTGCGTACACATGTCCCAGAGCCGCGACGTAGACGATGTTCGGGTTCGCGGGGTGAACGATGACGGCGCCGATCTGGCGCGAATCCGGCAGGCCAACATGGGTCCAGTTCTTGCCGCCGTCCACGGACTTCCACACGCCGTCGCCGTAGGTAATGTTGCCGCGGATGCAGGCTTCGCCGGTGCCGACGTAGATCGTGTTGTGGTCGGAGTCGGCGACCGCGATGGAGCCAATCGAGGTGAACGGTTGTTTATCGGTGAGCGGCTTCCAGGTCGCGCCCGCATCCTTGGTCTTCCACACACCGCCGGCGACGCCTCCGAAATAGAACGTATTGGGCTCGCCCGGCACCCCGGTGACCGCCAGAACGCGGCCGCCGCGATAGGGACCGATGCCTCTCCACTTCATCCCGCTGAAGAGCGCCTGGTTGTAGGTCTGGGCAAAGAGTGCGGAAGCGAGCAGGACAAACAGCAGCACGGCGACACGCCTGAACATTACTAATGCTCCTCCCCGCGAAGAAACCAAGCATCGTAGCACGCGGCATGGAGAGAGAAAAAATCCCGGCCCGCAGACCGGGCCGGGTTCAGGAGGTCATGATGACCAAAAGCTATTTCCGTGATTCGATTTCGCTGATGTACAGCTTCAAACCGATCAGCATCGCCACGATGGTGAGCAGCGAAATGCCGAGTCCGGCGCGGCGGTAGTCGCGTTCGCGCAGGGCCTTCTCGCCCACCTGGCGGGTCTTCTCCGCCGTCTCCTGGCCGACTTTGATGTCAGCATCGATCTTCGCCAGGGTAAAGCTGTGCAGCGTGACGCGCGCCTTGGTGAGCTGGTCGCGCGCGGATGTCAGGTCGAGTTGCGCCTGGCTGACCTCCATGCCCGATTCCTCGGCCCGCGTCAGGACCTCTTCGGATTTCCCGATGGCGTTTTGCAACGCGGCGAAATGCTGCTGGATCTTGCCCGCGACGGCGAATCCGGCATCGCCCTGGGAGTGACACGAGGTGCACACGGCCTGCGGGCCGGTGCCCACCATGGAGTCGCTCGGATGGTGGATTTGGTGGTTGCTGTGGCAGGTGACGCAACCCGGCAGCCCGGCAGCCGCGAATGCCGCCTTGTGCGGGCTGGTGCCAAACAACTGCGCCTGGAAGACGTGGCAGGTGGAGCAGACATTGACCACGCTGGCCACGCCCGGCGGCGCCGCTCCGTGATTGCCGTGACACGTGGTGCAGGTGGGCGCGCTCAAGTCGCCGCGCACCGCCAGCGCGTCGTGATGCACGCTGCTGCTGTAGCCGGCGAACTGATCGTGCTTGATGGGATACGCCTGCATGTACTTGCCGTCGGCATGGCAGCGCGCACAGGTGTCCGCCACGTTCAGCGGGTACACCTTCGACCGCGTATCCTTCACCGCGCGGATGCCGTGCACGCCGTGGCAATCAATGCAGACCGCGACCTTGGTATCGCCGCCCGCCAGCCGCTTGCCGTGCACGCTGGTCTTGTACTGCGCCAACTGGTCGGTGCGCAGCGAGGGGTTGTACTGCCGCATGTAAGCGCCGTCGGCGTGGCACTTGGCGCACAGTTCCGGGATCGCCTTGCGGTCAATGTGCCCTTTGAAGCCCTTCTTCTTGTCCATGGCTTCCATGCTGGTGGGATCGCCGCCGTGACACCCGGCACAGGTGAGGCCCTTTTGCGCGTGAATGTCCTGGGCGTACTGCTCGCCGGTGACCTTCAGGTTGGCGTCCAGCGCGGAGTGGCAGTCCACGCACGTGCTCTGCACCGCTTGCGGCAGCGTTGCGGCATGCGCCCGCGACGCGGCGAACAGCGCGACCACGATCCAGATAACCACCGCCAGCAGGAACATCCACCGCGATGCGCGCGCGGGGGCACTCCCCCTCATTTGCCCCCCATCGCGCGCTTGCATGATTTGGTTATGAATGGCACTCATGAAATCTTCTCCCGCCCGGCTCACTTGGCCACGTATCCGTACATCGTCATGGTGGCGATGTACGCCAGCGCGAACACGCCGAACCCAGTAACGAACACCCGCGCCAAGCGCCACTTGCATCCCTCGACAAAGGGGAGCAGCACCCAGACCGCGCCGGCCAGTCCGAAACCGAGCACGCCCAACAAATCGCCATCTATGAACCAGATCTTGGCAGGAATCAGCTTCAGCGTCTGGAACATGAACAGGAAGTACCACTCGGGCTTGATGCCGGCGGGCGCGGGAGCGAACGGATCGGCTTTCGTACCCAGACCCCAGGGCGCCAGCGCGGCCAGCACGCCCAAAACTCCCAGCGCGATGTACCAGGCGAACATCTCGCGCAGGGCGAAGTTCGGAAAAAACTTCATTTCGCGCGCGGCCGAGGGATCGCGCTTCCACTGCTCTTCCACCGACGGCGGCACGCTGATACCGAATTTCTGCACCAGCAGGACGTGGATGGCGAGCAGCAGGGTGGTAATCCCCGGCAGCACCGCAACATGGAAGCCAAAGAAGCGCGTCAGGGTTGCGCCCGTGACTTCCTCGCCGCCGCGCAGGAAGATGACGATCCACTTTCCGATCACCGGCACTTGCCCGGCGACTTCGGTTCCGACTTTGGTGGCGAAGAACGCCAGCGTATTCCACGGCAGCAGGTAGCCGCTGAACCCGAAGCCCATGGCCAGCAACAGCAGCACCGCACCCGTGACCCACGTCAGCTCGCGGGGCTTGCGGTACGCCTTCAGGAACAGGACGCTGAACATGTGGGCGAACGCGGTCAGGATCATCAGGTTCGCCGACCAGGAATGAATCGACCGCACCAGCCAGCCGAACTGCACCTGGGTGGTGATGTACTGCACGCTTTCGAAGGCCTCGTTGGCGCTGGCGCGGTAATACAGCAGGAGGAGAATGCCGGTGCAAACCTGAATGATGAAAAGGAACAGCGTGATTCCGCCCAGGAAATACCAGTACGAGCGGCGGTGCATGGGAACGGTCTTCTTGCGCAGCGGCTTGGTGAGTTCGGCCCAGCCGAAGCGCTCGTCGAGCCAGTTTTTGACGAGAGCGAATGCGCTCATCTCACGCCTCCCGTTTCCGGCGCACGACGATCTCCTCGCCCTGCACGTGCACGTCGAACAGTTCCAGGGGGCGCGGCGGCGGGCCGGAGACGTTGCGTCCCGCCAGGTCGTACATGCCGTTGTGACACGCGCACCACACCTGCTTCAGGTCGGCGCGGTATTGCACGGTGCAGCTCAGGTGGGTACAGGTGGCCGACATGGCGCGGTATTCACCGCTGCTGTCGAGAATTAGTAGCCCAGGCCGGCTGCCGAAGCGAAAGATTTTAGCGGAATTCGGTTTCAGCTCGCCGACGCGCGCGGCCACAACCGTGTCGCCGCCCATGTCGGTGGCGGCCGGCGGGACCAGGTATCGCAGGACGGGATAGATGAAGGACGCGGCGGATGCGAGCAATCCTCCGCCCAGAAGAACCTGCACGAAACGCCGACGGCCAGCGCTGGCAGGACCGGCGTGGCCACCCGCGTCACCGGGTGCAGTTGTAGCCTCAAACACTTGCATCATGGCCTCCCGAAATGTGGCGCGGAATTATGTTCCGCGCCGGGCGGAATGGATTCCGCCCGAGCTGCGCTACTTCTTGGCCAGGCCCTTGACGTAGGCGGCCAGTTGCGCAATCTCGTCCTTGGTCAGCTTGCCATCATACGCGGGCATCTTGTTTTTGCCCTTAGCGATTGTCTGGGAAAGCTCGGCGACGGACTGCTTCTGCACTTCGGGTGAGGTCAGGTCCTTGATGTTGAGCTTCGGGCCCATGGCCGTCTTGCCGTGACCGTCGGCTCCATGGCACATGGCGCACTTGCTGGTGAAAACTGCGGCGGCGGTATCGGCCGCGTAGGACTGCGCAATAAACAGTGATGAGAGCAGTATGAGAATCACAAACGTGCTGTAAACGGGTACCTTCCGCATTCTTGGCTCCAGGGGTGTTTCGTAATCGTGTTCCAGAAAATTGCTCATGCGGACCGGCTGCGCCTCGGTTTCTTCCTGGTGCACAGCCCCGGGAGCGGGCACGAACAGCCGCCACAGCATCCACGAGATCAGGACAGCGAAACCCAGGTACCAGAGCAGCGGACCAACCAGCCACACTACCCACAGAGGCAGGGCGCTGTACTTGCCCAGGAAGGTACCGGCTCCGGCAAACAGCAGGAAAAGTCCGATGAAGGCAAGCGCGTCCACGCGTCTCATGGCGAAGACTCCTTTAATCGGGGACGGAGAAAGGGACAATGCATTTTTTCCTGCCGGAGAGGCCGACCAAGGCTCACGGCTGGTATCAGGCATCGCTTCCCTTCCTCCTTTTCCCTCGATATTCGAACGTACGTTCGCACGTGTGTGGCCGTCCGTGGTCTGCTGTGCAAAAGCACGTATGTGATTGGTAGAGTTACACTTAGTAGAATTCAACAAAGCAGCAGCGGGTGGCCGACGGGGGGTTTGTCTGTCCGAGAATCAGGCAGCGTCTGAAAATCGGACGATCGTTCGAATCAGATGAGGGCAGATGCGCCAGACGGCTCACCGGCTTATCGGTTAGAGTGCTCTGTGATGAGCGGACTTAGAATCGCTACGACCGTGCTGCTGATCTCGGCGGCAACCGCGGGTGCCCAGGAGATTCCACCGGCGACCGCACTGCCGATCACGCTGAATACCACGCTCGATGTCAGGAAACTCGTATCCGGCCAGCGGATTAGCGCCAGCATCGCGCAGGACGTGCCCTTGCCGTCAGGGGGCAAGATACGCGCCGGTTCGCGCGTGAACGGACGAGTGCTGCAGGCGGGTACAAAGGTCGGCGGCAGGACGTACGTCCGCCTGCGCTTTGATCAGGTCGGCGCCAATGGCCGAGACATTGCGATTACCACCAGTTTGCGCGCCGTCGCGTCATCGCGGGAGGTGCAGGATGCGGAACTGCCGCAACACGGCCCCATCTTGGGCGAAACGCCGGCGAACTGGACCACCACGCAGGTCGGCGGTGACGTGGTATATCGAGGCGGCGGACACGTCATGCACGACGATGCAGTGGTTGGCGAACCGGTGAAGGATGGCGTGCTGGCCGTACTGGTGGCCGTTCGACGCCCCGGCTGCGAAACTGCCAGCGGCGATCGCAGGCTGGCGCTGTGGGTGTTTTCGTCGTCCGCTTGCGGCGCTTATGGCTACTTTGGCCGCCTCGACATTGCGCGCGCCGGGGATTCAAGCCCGATGGGCGAGATTGTTTTGGAATCAAAGAAGAACGTGCGTGTGGGCACTGGCACCGCAATGCTGCTGATTACGGTGAGCACGACGCAATAGGCTATTTCCGCGATTCGATCGGCGTATTCAGAAACGACAGCAGGTCCCCCACATCGCTCTCCTGCAAGACCGGCCACGATTGCCCCGCCTTGCGGCTCTGCTCGTACATTTTTGCGCCGTGCCGCCAGAGATTGTTGGCCAGCCGTACCGCGGTGTAGGTCTGCCCGCGTCCGCGCAATGCCGGGCCGCGTGCGGCGCCTTCGGCGCGCGTGCCGTGGCAGTCGGCGCATCCCCGCCACGCGAAGATGCTGGCCCCGACGTGCGGCGATCCGGATGGCTCCTGGTAATGCAGGCTATAAAGAAACACCGCCAGGTCGGCCATCTCCTGCGACTCAAACGTTGGCGGCGCCTGCCCCACGGAGCGCATGGCGCGATGCATGTCGGGAAAATGATTCAGCATCGCCTCCCCGAATTGCGAAAACGTGGGCGGCAGCTTGCCGTCGGCCCCTAGCACCGGCCCGGCCGGCTGCTGGGGCGGACCGCTGGCATGCACCACCGCCGGCGTTGGAGGGTTGCGAAGCGCGTGGCAGTTGATGCAGTACTTCGCCTGGAAGACCTGCCATCCGCGGTCGGGGTCCGCCGCCGGGACGGACGGTCCGGCGGCCGAGTTCCCGCCTTGCTGCCGCAGGTAGGCAAACAGGTCGCGCAGTTCGTTCGCCTGGAAATGAGGCCACGCCACGCCCAGCGCGCGCATGCTGCTTTCCATCGCCGAGGCGTGGTTCCACAAGACCTGCGTCCAGGTGATCGGCGAATCGGCCCGCGCCAGCTCCTGCACCTTGGGAGCGGTTCCGGCATTGCCATCCGAGCTGTGGCACCGGGCACAATTCTTGGTGACGAACAACTGTTGGCCGCGCGCCGCGTCTCCCGGCTCGTCGGAATAACCGGTCAAGTAGAGGTAGGCGACCAGTTGTCCCGTCTCGTCATAGGACAGCGTGGGATAGGGAAGCTTGGCCTGGTTCATGGCCTCGTACATACGGGGCGCGTGGTTCCACATGGCGGTGACCAACTGCGGCAGCGTGGCGGCGCGTTGCCGCAGCGGCGGCCCCAACTGTCCTCCACCGGCCCGTCCCTCGTGGCAGTTGGCGCATCCCTTCTCGCGGAAGACTGCGCTGCCCTGGGCGGGCTTGGGCGTGACCGTGGTTGCCCAGCGGTTCTGGGTGTTGCTGTACTGGAGGCGGAGGATCACCGCGAAGGCCACCAGCGCCGCGATTGCGATTGCCATCCAGAGCACGAATTCCCGCCGCGTCTGCGTCATTTCGCCTGCTCCGCTTCATCGCGGACTTTCAAATCGCGCATCTTGCGGTACAGCGTGTCGCGCGAAATGCCGAGCAGCGCCGCCGCCTTGGTGCGGTTGCCCTGGCACATGCGTAACGAGCGCTCGATGGCGATTCGTTCCATTTCGTCCAGCGCCAGCGGATGTTCCTCGAAGCGCGCGGTAGCGGCCGGCGTGGCTACCAGCGTTTTCAGGTCCTTGTCGGTAATGGTCTGCGGATCCGCCTGCGACAATGCGGCCACGCTCTCCAGCACGTTTTGCAACTCGCGGACATTGCCGGCAAAACTGTGGTTCAGCAGCAACTCGGTGGCGGCGCGCGCCAGCGTGATGTGACGCCCGTAGCGGTCCGACAACTGCGCGGCAAGATGTTGCGCCAGGACGAGGATGTCTTCGCGGCGCGCGCGCAGGGGCGGAATTTCGATGACCACGGTCGCGATCCGGAAGTACAAATCGTCGCGCAGGAATTCCGACCGCAACTGCGCCAACGGCCGGTTGGTGGCGGCGACGATGCGCACATCCACCTGTACTGGGCGGGTGCTTCCCACCGGCCGCAGCTCTTTCTCCTGCAGCACGCGCAAGAGTTTGACCTGCGCGTCCTTGGGCATTTCGCCGATCTCGTCGAGAAACACGGTGCCGCGGCCCGCCGAGACGAAGACGCCGGGCGCATCGTTGTACGCGCCGGTAAAAGCGCCGCGACGGAAGCCAAACAGCTCGCTTTCCACCAGATCGCGCGGCAACGCGCCGCAATTGATGGCAACAAAGGGCTCACCCGCCCTGCGGCTGGCGCCGTGAATGGCGCGGGCCAGCATTTCCTTGCCGGTTCCGGTTTCGCCGACGATCAGCACCGCCGCATCGCTGGCCGCCGCCGCCCGCGCGCGCTCCACCACGCGCTGCATTTGCGGCGAGACGAACACCAGGCTCTCGAACGGGTCGTGGATTTCCTTGAGGTTGGCTTCCAGTTGCGCCACCCGCTGTCGCAGCCGGTGCACTTCCATGAGTCGCCCGATTTTTTTCTGGACCGCCTGCCGGTCGCAGGGTTTGGTCAGGTAGTCCTCAGCGCCGCGCTTGATTGCCTCCACCGCCGTCTCCACCGTCGCGTATCCGGTCATGATCACGACCGGCAGATCGGGATTGCGCTGGTGAATCTGCTCCATCAACGTCAAGCCGTCGGTGAGCGGCATCACCAGGTCGACCAAAGCGACCGCGAGCCCGGGATTCTCCTCGGTGGCGACCATCGCCTCCGCGCCCGACAGCGCGACCACCACGGTGTATCCCTGCTCCACCAGGAAATCGCGCAGCGTGCCCGCCAGGCCGGCATCGTCGTCAATGATCAGAATTTCCGCGCTGTTCTGGTCCGGACTCATGCCCCCGCCTCCTGCGCGAACGCCGCGGCATTCATCCTGCTGCCCAGCCACAACGGCAACTGCACCGTGGCTACGGCCCCTCCGGCGGGGGCGGCATGCAGGCGAATCGTACCGCCGTGTTCCGCCACGATATTGCTCGCGATCGCCAGTCCCAGCCCGGTGCCCTTGCCCGGCGGCTTGGTGGTGAAGAACGGCTCGAAGACGCGCGCGATGTCGGCTTCGGAAATGCCGCAGCCGTTGTCGGCAATCTCAATCGCGAGTTTGCCGTCCGTCTGGCGGCAGGCGATGCGGATTTCACCGCCGGTGGAAACCGCGTCCAGCGCGTTGCTCAGCAGGGTCAGCAGCAGGGTTTCGATCTGGTTGCGATCGGCCAGCACCTTGGCGCCCACGATGTCCGCAAGATCGGCGCTCGCCCGCACCTTTTTGGCGCTGAACGACGGCGCCATGAACCCGAGCACCGCCTCCACCAGCGGCCCCACTTCTGCCGGCTCCTTCTGCGGAACGGGCTTGCGCGAGAAATCAAGCAGCCGTCTGACAAACTGCTGGCAGAAGCCGATGGTGTTTTCCAGTTGTTCCAAGTCCGAGGCGCATCCGTTTTTGTGCTCCGCCCGCGCGCGCATCATCTGCACCCGCAGCAGCATGGATGCCATCGGCGTGTTGAGGTGATGCGCCGTGCCCGCCGCCATCTTGCCCATGGTGGTGAGCTTTTCCAGTTCGAGCAATGTCTGGCGCAGGCGTACCCGCTCACGATTGTCGTAGGTGACTTCCATGAAGTACCGGCGGCCACCCTCGCGGAACGGCAAAAGGCTGAGCTGGACCTCGATGGCATCGCCTCTGCGATTGCGACGCTGCGTCTCCTGGTCGAGCACCGCATCGCCGGCGTCCACCGCCTGCAAGAACGAGTGCAGCTCTTCGTCCTTGTCCAGCGGCACCGTGGGCAGCGCGTTCCCGATGACCTCCGCTTTGGTGAACCCGTAAAGCTGCTCCGCCGCCGCGTTCCATTCCCAAACCCGCAGCGCGCCGTCATACAGCGCCACCGCACCAGGCGACGATTCCAGCAGGCCGCGGTAGCGCTCGCGCGACCGGCGCAGCTCTTCTTCCGCGATTCGCCGCTGCCGCAACACGAACCACGCCGCCCAGGAGGCCAGCAGCAGCGACGACGCAATACCCCGGCTGATGTAGAGGTAGTGCAGCGAGACGTAATTCAAGTCGCGGAAGTAGTGGTTCTCCACCAACTCCCAAAACGCGAACACCAGCGCGATGATGCTGATGCTGGAGAGCACCAGGGTCGCCCAAAACCATCGCCGTCCGTGTTCGCTTTCCCGCATGTATTCATTCAGTGGTTCACGGGCCGGAGACCCGTGCCACACACTGCCACCACGGAACAGATGTTCGTTCGAACGGCGCACAGGGGTCAGTGACAGGGGTCACGAGCGCCTGTGAGGGCTGCACGACCACGGGCTAACGACCATCGACCAACGACTGCTTTATTGCCCCGAGGACGTCGCCGCCCCTGCCTTCACCTCGATCGGACCGCCGGCAAACAGGGTGTTGGCTCCCTTCTCCAGGGCCAGCTTGTTGAAGGCGGCCACGTCGGCGCGCAACAGTTCGTTAAAAGCGGCGAGGTAGGTGTCGAGTTCCCGTTTGGCCGCCGTCACGTCTTCCATAACCAGGGGAGTCGGCGCCTGGTTATAGGGCTGTGAGACTGCGCGGTACGCGCTCTGCAGGCGATCGTGGGGGCGCGCCAGGTTATGCAGGCGCGCGATCGGATCGCCCACCCCGGCCACATTGAAAACCGACTCCTCTACCGTGTTCAGCTTGCGCCGCAACGCCCGCGCCTGCGCCAGCACCGGCTGATAGGCGACGTTCTCCACGCCGCTGTTCTCCGCCTCCGGCCCGAGCAACCGCTGCACGGTGGCGATTTGCGATTTCAGGCTGTCAATGCGGTTGAGCGACTCGTTCATGGCATTCATCCAGCCGCGCAGTTCCAGGGCCTGCTGCAACTGCGCCCGCCCGGCCTCCATGTCGAACGGCATGCGCGGATCGGCCTCCACCGCGACTTCGGTGTTCTCCGTTTTCCCTGCCGCCGTGACCGCGACCTTGTATTTGCCCGGCAGCGCCGCCGGTCCGCCCTGATTGAAGAACTCGTTTTCTTCATCGGGACGCCGCGCGGAGTTGAGCCGCTTGGCGTCGTCGTAGCGCATGTTCCACGTGACTCGATTCAGGCCCTGCTTTCCCGGCCCGTACAGCGTGCGCACCACCTGCCCGCCGGCATCGGTCACCACGATCTTCACCGGCCCGCGACGGTCGCGACCCTCGCCAGCCTGCTCAGCGCGTTCTCCGGCAGGCTGCTCCTCTCTCTCCGGCCCGGCCTCCTCCGCGCGCGCCGCGCCCGCTGCACGCGCTTGCGCGCCGGGCTCAATCGTCTTCGCCAGGTAATACGAGATCGCCACGCCACTCGGCGGATTGGGGGCCGAGAAATCCCCCCGCGCGCTGAATCCATGCTTCTCACCCGGCCATAAGCGCCACTTCACCCCCGGTCGCAACGAGTACAGGTGGAAGTCCTGTGCCAGCACCTGCGCCGAGGTCTCCTCCAGCGGCGTGATGTCGTCGAGCACGAACAGCCCGCGCCCATGGGTCGCCACGATCAGGTCGTGGTTCGCCTTGTGGAATTTGAGGTCGTAGACCGGCGCCGTCGGGAAATTGCTCTTCAGCGGCGTCCAGTGCTCGCCTTCGTCATGGGAATAGAACAAGCCGGCATCGGTGCCGAGCACCAGCATGCCTTTCTGGTTGGGGTTTTCGCGCACCACGCGCGCCGGATCGTTCCCCGGCAGACCATTGGCGATCGACGTCCACGTCTTGCCGTAATCGTGCGTCTTGAAAACGTACGGCTTATTGTTCTCGACCTCGTGATAATCCAGCGCCGCGTACGCCGTGCCCGGGGCGAACGGCGACACCTCGATCTGCTGCAGGCGGCCCCACTCCGGCGCCTTGGCCGGCGTGACGTTGGCCCAGTTCTTGCCGCCGTCGCGCGTCACCTGCACCAGGCCGTCGTCGGTGCCGACCCAGATCACATTGGGATCGCTCGCCGACAGCGCCATGGACAAGATCGCGTCGAATGTCTCCGCGCCGCTCATGTCCAGTTCCACCGGCCCGCCGCTGGGCAGTTGCTTGGATTTGTCGTTGCGCGTCAGGTCGGGGCTGATGGGCGTCCAGTTCTTGCCGGCGTCGGTTGATTTGAACAGCACGTTCCCGCCGAGATAGACGGTTTTCCAGTCGTTCGGCGCCACCGCGATGGGCGACGTCCAGTTGAACCGGTACTTCAGGTCCTTCGCCGCGAGGTCGGTGACGCCCTGCAGGTACGGCCGCATGTAATCCGCCACGCCCGTCGTCGCATCCATGCGCGAGATGGACCCATTCTGCGAGTCGGCATAAATGATGTTCGACTTGTTCCCCGCCGGCACGATGTACTCGCCATCGCCCCCGGTAGCGGTCCACCAGTCCGCGCCCACGATCCCGCCGCGCGACAGGCTATTGGACGGCCCGCACCACCCGTTGTTGTCCTGCAGCCCGCCGCACAGCAGGTACGGACGGTTGTCATCGAAGGCCACCATGTAGAACTGCTCGATGGGAATGTTGTCCAGGTAGCGCCAGCTCTTGCCGGCGTCGGTGGAGACGTAGGCGCCGCCATCGTTGCCGTTGATCATGCGGCTCGGATCCTTGGGATCGATCCAGAACGAGTGATGATCCACGTGCACCGTCCGCCCGATCACCTGCGCCGACTTGCCGCCGTCGTGCGACTCCAACATCTGGAACGACAGGAAATAAATGTGGTTTTCGCTGTCGGGCGACACATACAGGGTGGTGAAGTAGAACCCGCGATAGACGTAACGCGGATCGGAGCTGACCAGCTTCCAGTGCTCGCCCATGTCGGTAGAGTCCCACAGCGTACCCTTCTTCGCCTCGATCAGGGCGTAGACATGATTACCGTTCGTCGGGGCGACCGATAGTCCGATCCGCCCCAGCGGACCCTTGGGCAATCCGTCGCTCAATTTCTTCCAGGTGGCGCCGGCGTCGGTGGAGCGATAGACGCCGGTGTTACTGCCACCGCTCGCCAGCATCCAGGGTTGACGCGTGAACTCCCACATTCCGGCGAACAGCACCATCGGGTTCGACGGGTCCATGACCAGGTCGCTGGCGCCCGTCGTGTCGCCCACGTACAGCACCTTCTGCCACGTCTTGCCGCCATCCAGGGTGCGAAAGACGCCGCGGTCCGCATTCGGACCCCAAACGTGCCCCAGCACGCCGACATACACTATGTCCGGATTCGTCGGGTGCACCACGATCTGCGAAATCTGCCCGGCATTTTCCAGGCCCATGAACTTCCAGCTCGCGCCCGCATCCGGAGAAAAGTACACTCCCTTGCCCGTGACCACGTCATTGCGCGGATTCGATTCGCCCGTCCCCACCCACACCAGGTTGGGATTGGAAGGCGCCAGCGCGATCGCCCCGATGGACGCCGTGGGCTGCTTTTCGAAAATCGCTTTCCAGGTCAAGCCCGCGTCGGTGGTCTTCCACACACCGCCCGCCGCCGCGCCGACGTAATACACGTTCGCATTGCCGGGAATTCCCGCCACCGCGGCAACGCGCCCGCCTCCAGCCGCGGGACCCAGATTGCGAAACTTCATGTTCTCGAGAATGTCGGGTGGCTTGTTGTCAGGCGCGGCGATGTTGGCCTGCGCCATGGCAACGCCGGCGCAAATCATGGTTGCCAATGCAAGGATGAACGCTCGCTTCGCGAGTGAAGTGGATGTCATGGTGTGCTCCTGCGGGAATTCCATCGGGCTGCAAACCGATCAGGCTAACGCAACCCGCGCGCAATTCCAACGTTTGTCGCCAAATGCGGGGTGAAACGCCGGGACACACGGCAATGCAGCACCAGGTTGTAAACTGTTGGTCGCCAAATCCATTCTCAAGGTTCGAAATGTCACGATTCGTTTCGGTCGTTTTCATCCTTCTGAGCTTCATTCCCCTGTTTGCCCAGCGCCCGCGCGATACCACCCCCAATCCTTTTCCGCCGCAGGCGATGGACGAGATGAAGAAAGTGCAGCAGGCGGCGCTCGCCAGCGATTACGCCTACCAGATCACGGCTCACCTCGCGGACAACATCGGGCCGCGCCTTGCCGGGTCGCCGCAGGCGCAGCATGCGGTGGAGTACATTGCCGCCGAAATGCGCAAGCTCGGACTCGAGGTCAGGTTGGAAAAGTGCGTCGTGCCGCACTGGGTGCGCGGCGCCGAATCCGCTGAACTTGTCGAATTTCCCGGCCAGGCGCTGAACACCAGCCAGAAGATTGTGCTCACCGCGCTTGGCGGCAGCGTCGCTACTCCGCCACAAGGCGTGACCGCCGAAGTGGTAGTCGTCGGCAATTTCGACGAGCTCAATTCCCTTGGCCGCGAAAAAGTTCAGGGCAAGATCGTTCTGTTTAACGTCAAGTTTGATAAACAGCTCGCCGCCGCCGGGCTGGCGGGACCGGCGTACGGCCAGGCCGTGGTGTATCGCGGGCGTGGCGCATCGGCGGCGGCCCGTCTCGGCGCCGTGGGCTCTGTGGTTCGCTCCGTCGGTGGCGCCGACTACCGCCTGCCGCACACCGGCATGATGTCCTACGCGCCCGACGCGCCCAGGATTCCGGCCGCGGCCGTGACCGCCGAAGACGCCGACCTCATTGAGCATCTCGCGCGCCAGGGCCGTGTCCGCCTGCACCTGACGCTTACCCCGCAGGATCTGCCGCCGGTCGAAAGCTACAACGTCATTGGCGACATGAAAGGCAGCGAGCATCCCGAGCAGGTGGTGATCGTCTCCGGACATCTCGATTCCTGGGACCTGGGCACGGGCGCGATTGACGATGCCGCCGGAGTCGGGGTCGCCATGCAGGCGGCGCAGGTCATGAAGCAACTCGGGCTTCGGCCCAAGCGCACCCTGCGCGTCATCGCCTGGATGGACGAAGAAGGCGGGCTGCTGGGGGCGCGCACTTACGCCAAACAGCACGCCGCCGACATCGCCAATCATTTCGCCGCAGTGGAAAGCGATCTTGGCGCCGGTCACGCCATGGGCATCAACTTCGCCGCCCCGCCGCAGCTCGAACCCCTGCTGCGTCCCATTGCCGCGGTGCTGCAAAGTTCAGGTGCAGGCACGTTGCGCTCGGCCGAGGACGTCGGCTCCGATATTTCGCCGCTCACCGCCGCCGGCGTGCCCAGCTTCAGTCCCATCCAGGATGCACGCTTCTATTTCGATTACCACCACTCCGCCGCCGACACCCTGGACAAGATCGTTCCGCGCGAGTTGCAGGAGAACGCCGCCGTTATGAGCGTCCTCGGCTACGCTCTGACCAACATTCCGGTCGACTTGCCGCGGTCGGCGCCGCGTCCGCCACGTGAGTAACTGTTAGCAGTGCTACTCAACACGCCGCCGGCCGCTCGCGCCGAGATTGCGGAACTTCATGTTTTCGATAGGGGTAGTGTAAGAAATTCGGGGGCGGCCTCACGGCCGCCCCCGCACGTCCGATAAATACATACTACGGAACTAGAAGTGGTACTCCAGTGTAGCCGTGAAGACGTGCGCCCTGTAAGACGGCAGATCCGCCCCCAGGAACAGCTGCTTCTGCAGGGCCGTCGCGGCGGTCGGGTCATTGGCAATGTCGAAGCTATAGGGATTTATGACACCGGTCTGCCAATCGTTGTTGGCGAACTGCCGGAAGATGTACTGGAACTTCGGTACCAGATTTTGGGTCAACTTGAACCTGGCAATGGCGCCAACCTCGTGAACTCGGTTGACGTTCTGCGGATAACCGAACATCACGGCAGGAGTGGCAGCCGTGTCCAGGCTCCAGTTAGTGAAATGCGTGTCGCAATAGGGGTTCAAGCCTTTACCGATCTGGCAGTTCACGCCATCGCTGTTTACGAAGCTCTGCGCAAGCGACAGGCTGTAATACAGGCTGAGGTCGAACTTCTTGGAAACAGTGATGTCCGTTCCACCATAGTAGCTGTTAACCACGTCCTTGCTGGCGGTCAGGAGATCGTTGATCGGGTCGCAGCCGCTGGGATAGATGAAGCCTGCGCCCGTGGGTACACAGGTTGCGGGGGTGTTGAGTCCCCTCCCCTGGATTATGACGCCGGTGTTCTTCTCACGCCCGTACTCCGCGAACAGGACTACCTTTGGCGTGAGCGCGTAGTTGACATCGAAGCCGTAGTTCCGTCCGATGTTGTTCAGCAACCCATAGGCGTAATACGGTCCGTAGATCGGCGTCGGGGTAGTGCCGGCCACCAGCACCGCGCTATAGGTGGCATCCCCGAGCGGCGTCAGGCTGTTGACCGAGTTGCGCTGGTTGTAGTTGTCCTGCAGCGTTCCCCAGTAGGCCGAGAGGCTCAGCTTCTGAGTGGCATCCCACTGCAGCGACACATCGCCACGGTTACGAACGCGTGTGGATTGATCGGGCATGCGCGCATAGAAGTTGCTGGGATCGGCCTCGTAGGCGTTGACGCCCCCTTGCGGCATGCGGTTCTGGTGACGCGCCGAAACCCGCAGCAGCAGATGTTTCTGCAGGTGCATGTCCAGCGCTCCGTAGAACGAACCCTCGATGCTCTCGTTAACTTCGCGGTTCGTGCGATCCATCCACCCCCGCTGATAGCCGAACTTCACCGAGTTCTTCTTGGTGAAGAACCAAGTGCCGCCCACATCCAACAGCTTACTGGTGAACGAGCTTTGCTCGCCAGGGCAGTAGTAGGTATAAGCAGCGTTAATAACATTAACGCTGCCGGGTCCCACTACCGGGTCATAGCAATTTGCAGTCGAACCGTGGAAGGAGCTGCTGATTAAGAATGACGTGTCGGCCATCGTGGGCCTAACCAGCAAATCCGGAGTGTTGTTATCGTAGGCATAATGCTGGTATTTCGCCGTGAATACCAGGTTTTTGCTGGCCTTGAATACCGCGGTGTAGTTCATGGCCAGCGTGCTCACTTTGCCGTTGAGATTCGGCGCCGGCAGGAAGCTCGGATAGCCGGTCGGTGGGGTTAAGGTAAGAAAAGTATTCGTCGTTAGCGGCTGGAAATTGGCCGTCTGGGACATCCACCCAGGAGTGATGTTCGCCATCAAGTGGATGTGTTTGCCAAGCTCGACTGCACCCTGACCCACAAATTGCTGATAGTTATTGTCCGGGTACAGATCCATCCGCCCCGTGGCCGGACCCACCGTGCTAGACATGGTCGCAGTGACTTGGTTGTATACGTTGGAGAACGGGTTCATCACCACCATGCTGGGAGTGTGGTTCTGGAAGAACGACCCCTGATACCCGAACAGTGCGTCCCAATGCTTCTGACCAATCTCGGTGGTGACCCTGACATCGTTGGTGTAGTAGTCGATCGACTCCGGCGCTTCCGCGGCGTAGCCGGTCGAGCCGTTGCCCATGACGAAGCCAATGGGCCGGGTGCCGAGCTGGTGCTCCCGCGAGAACAAGGCTGAGACGTTCACGTCGGGGTTGAGGTTCCAGCTCAACAAACCAGTACCCTTTTTCCGGCTCTCCTGTTGCGTAAAGTATTCGGCACCGTTGACACCTGGTAGCAAGGTGCCGGCCACCGCGTTGCTTAACGCGTTGGAAATGGCGCTGACAGTGGGGGTGACCGTACATGCCCGGGTAACCGCATTAACAGCGCCGCAGAGGGTAGTGAACAGCGAGGTCTGCAGCGCAGGATCCACGTTCCACTTGCCCGCGCCGCCACTGCTGAACAGCGTACGCGTGGTGCCGTCGAAGATATGTGGCGTCTCGTCAAAGCGGAATTGGACCTTATAGTGGCCGTATTGACCGAGTGTAACCAGGACGCCCAGATCTCGACTGAGACTTCCTCCGCCCTCAAAGGCGAAGCCATTGCTGGCCGACTGAATCTTGAGATAGCTCTGGGAGCCAAGAAAGCTATCGCTTTGGTAGTTGAATTTAGGAATGTAGAAGGCACTTCTATAATCGTAATAAGTGTTGAGGCCGGAGTTCAACAGATCGGGACGGAAATTGTTGCTGAACGGAACGTCACCCGGATTGGTGCGACCGTAAACCGTTCCCGTAACCCCGCGAAAGCCAAACTCCACGACGCCGCGCTCGGGAGCCTGTTCCTGCGCCAAAACCGCAGCCGGAACAAGCAGGAGCGCGAGCAGTGCACAAAGCGCAAACAGCTTGAAGATTTTCATTGCTCTCTCCTTTTTTCCTAGCGCAAGAAGAACTTACCCGACGGGGCGTTGGTCCCGTGGATTTTGGAGTGGCAGTTCGCACAGCCACGGTTCGTGGTCTTGTTGGGGTAGCCCATGGGCTTGCCGGCGCTGTTGGAGACATTGCCCAAGGGGTAGCCGATTGCACCCGTCCCGTGCGCGAATTCGTTGTGGCACTCCTGGCAGAGCCTGGGAATGCGCGTTTTCAGCAACTGCGGGTTGGTGGAACCATGCGCCTCGTGACAGGTGTCGCAGTTTTCCGTCACCGGCGGATGCGCCCAGAGGAAGGGGCCGCGCCGCTCGGCATGGCAGCTATAGCAGTTCTCGTTCACGGTGGCCTGTTTCAGTTGTGACGGATTGGGCGTGCCATGCGGGTTGTGGCAGCTCGTGCAAGTGACTTTGCCTTCGCGGAATGGCATGTGGGAAGAGCGCTGCAGTTGCGCGCGCCGCATCTGGTGGCACTGCAGGCAGAGCTCGGTCTCGGGCTTGACAAGGCCACCGGTGTCCTTCAGCGGTTCAGTCAAGAATGCCTCGCCGGCCAGTGATTTCTTTAGCTGCTGCTTTACGTTGTGGCAGTCGACGCACCGCATACCGCGCGATTCGTGCGGGCTGCCGCTCCAGAACATGCGGTTACCTCTCTTGTGGCATTGCACACAAGAGTGGTTCTGTTCCTCGACTGAGGTCCTGGTGTCTTTGCCATAACGGATAGGGATGGTTTCCTTGCTGCCGCCGGCATCCACGTGAACCCGGCCGGGTCCGTGACAAGATTCGCATCCGAGTTTTTCGTCGGCCGTGTGGGGCTTGGCAAAAGCTTTGCCCATCACCGTGTTCTTCATGCGGCGGTTTTGATCATCATGGCAAGTGATACAGGTGTCACTGCCGACATATTGGCCCGCATCTGTTCCCTGAGCGGATGGCATTGCGGCTTTAGCTTTGTCCTGCGCGGCATTGGCGCTCAACGCCAGAGCCGCAACAATAATAAGAAGGGCTGCTGTTCGAAATCTCATGGCCGGCTTCGCCTGCCCCCTTTAGGTGGAATTCGCTGGGTCAACCCGCTTGCACCAGGCCCGTGCTGCGCTGTTCTTAGAACTGGCCTGAGCAACTGCAGCGGTTTGGCGACGATTGGGTGCGCCAAAGTGCGCCACCAACCCGGCCCAGCATAGACACTTTTCGGATACTGGGAAGTGATTCAAATCACATGTTGAACATTTTTTTTGCGGCACTACACGTCTCAGGAATGGCCCGAAACGGGAATACGCGAGGCGCTGAGCGGATGCGCTAGGATAACGGTCCGAATCGCTGCCTTTAACTTCGAGAACAGCGCAGGCAAAGCATGGAAACGGCGGACGTAGTCATCGTCGGCGGGGGAATCGTCGGATCGAGCATTGCCTACCACCTGACGGCGGCGGGATGCGGCAACGTGCTGGTGATCGAGCGCGAGACATCGCAGGGCAAGGGCTCGACCGGCAAAAGCATGGGTGGCGTGCGGGCGCAGTTCGCCACGCCGGTCAACATCCAGATGTCGCTGTACTCGATTCCCTTCTATGCCGCATTCGAGGAGACGCTGGGATATCCATGCGGCTACCGCGCGCAGGGTTACCTGTTCATGGCCACGCGCGAATCGCATATGAATTACCTGCGCGCCAACCTGGAGCGGCAAATGGCGCTGGGATTGAAGACGGCGCGGCTGGTCTCGGCCGGCGAGATCAGGTCGTTGTACCCGCAGTTGCGCGGCGACGACATTGTAGGCGGGAGTTTCTGCTCGACCGACGGTTTTGTCGATCCCTACAGCGCGATGAATGGTTTCATGAGTTGGGCCGCGGACCACGGCGCGCGCCTGTGGAAAAACACGGCCGTGACGGCAATCAAAGTCGAGCGGACGCGCGTGACGGCGGTGGAAACCACGCGCGGCACCGTCCAGACCAACACGGTGGTGAATGCCGCGGGCGCGTGGGCGGCCGAGATCGCGAGCCTGGTGGGGATCGAGCTGCCGGTGGTGCCGCTGCGGCGGATGCTGGTCCCGACCGAGCCCTTCGATCAATTCCCGCATACCGCCCCGATGATCATTGACATGACCAACGGGTTTCATTTCCGGCCGGAGTCGTTGGGATTTCTGCTGGCGTGGAACGATCCGGAAGAAACCCCGGGGTTCAAAACGGAATTCGAGCCGTCGTTTATCGAGAAGGTGCTGACGCGGGCGGCGGACCGCGTGCCCGTATTCGAGAATGTGGCGGTCAATCCCAAGCGCGCCTGGGCTGGGCTGTACGAGGTGACCCCCGACCACCACTGCATCCTGGGCGCAGTGGACGAGGTGCGCGGGTTCTTCCTCGCCAATGGATTCAGCGGGCACGGGGTGATGCATGCGCCCTCGACCGGGAAAATCCTGAGCGATCTGATTTTGACCGGGAGCACAAGTGTGGTGAATCCGGAGTTGCTGAGCGTGAACCGGTTCGCGACGGGGAGACTGCTGGAAGAAACGGCGGTGCTATGACGGAGCCGCTAGGGACACAGAGAAAAACTTTGCCGCGGATGAACGCGGACGAACATGAATCCGTGGCCATCTGTGTCAATCGGTGGCTGCCTTTTGCCTGCGTTCGCCGGTGCGGTTCACATTCACGGCCACCGGCGGCACGATTATTGGATTGGCCCGGTTAAATCCGGCGGCAAGCTGGTATAGAATTCTGGCCAGTTCGCGAGGGGGGAGGCAAACATGGTCACCAGCGCAGTTTCAGCCGATCTGAAGAAGGTTCCCATCATCGTCGGCGGCAAGCCGCGGATGTCCAACGGCAAGACGGCAGTGCAGACCAATCCTGCAACCGGCGAGGCGGTGGCGCTGGTTCCCTACTGCACCAACGACGAGATTTCCGCGGCGGTGGAAGCGGCGCAGCAGGCGTTTCCCGCCTGGAGCCAGACTCCGGTGCTGCAGCGCGCGCGCGTGATGTTCAAGTACCGTCAACTGCTGGAACAGCACGCCGACGAATTGATCCGCCTGTGCACGGAAGAAAACGGCAAGACGCTGGAAGAGTCGAAGGGCTCGTACCAGCGCGGCATCGAGTGCGTGGAATTTGCCGCCGGGGTGCCGTCGCTGACCATGGGCGAGACCGTGGAGCGCGTTTCGGCGGGCATCGACAGCGCGTTGCACCGGGCGCCGCTCGGCGTTTGCGTCGGCATCACGCCGTTTAATTTCCCGCTGATGGTACCGCTGTGGATGTTCCCGCTGGCGATCGCGTGCGGCAACACCTTCGTGCTGAAGCCGTCGGATCGCGTGCCGCGCTCGGCGGTGCGCGCGGCGGAACTGCTGTGCGAAGCCGGACTGCCCGCCGGCGTCATGAACGTGGTGCACGGCGCCAAAGACGCGGTGGACGCGTTGTTGGCCGATAAGCGGGTGAAGGCGGTCTCGTTCGTGGGCTCGAGCCTGGTGGCGAAGTACATCTACCAGACGGCATCGGCAAATGGAAAACGCGTGCAGTGCCTGGCGGGTGCAAAGAACCATTCGGTGGTCATGCCGGATTGCGATATGAAATCCACGGTCGAGTCCATCATGGCCTCATCGTTCGGATGCGCGGGCGAGCGCTGCGTCGCCACCAGCGTTGTGGTCGCGGTAGGAGAGGTCGGCGACCGCCTGGTCAGCGAACTGGTGAAGGCCGGCGACGCCACCAGGATCGGCCCCGGAGACCGCCCCGGCTGCGGCATGGGCCCGGTGATTACGCCGGAGGCGCACAAACGGATCGTCGGCTACATCGACGAGGGCGTGAAGCAAGGCGCGAAGCTGGCGCGCGACGGCCGCAAGGACGCAAGCGACGTGGAAGGCTATTACCTTGGCACCTCCATCTTCGACAACGTGAAACCCGACATGCGGATTGCGCGCGAGGAAATCTTCGGCCCGGTGCTGTCGGTGATCCGCGCCCGCGACCTGAACCACGCCCTGGAGATCGTGAACAATTCCGAGCATGGCAACGCGTCTTCCATTTATACGAAGTCGGGCGCGGCGGCGCGGCACTTCTCGGCCAACACGCAGACCGGCATGGTCGGCGTGAATCTCGGCGTACCCGCGCCGGTGGCGATGTTCCCGTTCTGCGGCTGGAAAAATTCGTTCTTCGGCGACCTGCATGCCCTCGGCAAGGACGGGGTGCGGTTCTACACGGAGACCAAGGTTGTGACGTCGCGCTGGCCGGAGTAGCCGGTCGACGGTCGATGATCGACGGTCGATGGCCAAAAGCAGATTCCTCGTGGGACTGAAACGGATAGGGCACGGCTTCAGCCGTGCCGAACAGATCTTTCATTCTTGTCATTCCGAGCGGGCTTCAGCCCGCGAGGAATCTAGGTTTTGATTTTTCAGGACGCTGTTAGCGCGGAGGACCTTATGCCTCGCATTGTGCGGTGTGGACTGATACAGGCGACGAACGTGCTCGGGCCGGATCAGCCGCTGGCCAAGATCAAAAAGGCGATGGTGGACAAACACCTGAAGATGATCGCGCAGGCGGCCAAGGAAAAAGTTCAGGTGCTCTGCCTGCAGGAACTGTTCTACGGCCCTTATTTCTGCGCCGAGCAGAAGGAGCGCTGGTACGAAATGACCGAGCCCGTCCCCGGCGGGCCGACTACCAAGCTCCTGCAGAAAGTCGCGGCCCAGCATCGCATGGTGCTCGTCGTCCCCGTCTATGAAGAGGAGATGACCGGGCTCTACTACAACACCGCCGCCGTGATTGATGCCGACGGAAAATATCTCGGCAAATATCGCAAGAATCACATCCCGCACTGCCACCCCGGTTTCTGGGAGAAGTTTTATTTCACGCCCGGCGACCTCGGTTATCCGGTGTTCCACACCAAGTACGCCAAGGTCGGCGTGTACATCTGCTACGACCGGCACTTCCCCGAGGGCGCGCGCATCCTGGGGCTGAACGGAGCGGAGATCGTCTTCAACCCTTCGGCCACCGTCGCCGGCCTTTCCGAATATTTGTGGGAGCTGGAGCAGCCGGCGCACGCGGTGGCAAACGGATATTTTGTGGGCGCCATCAACCGCGTCGGCGTGGAGAAGCCGTGGGCCATCGGCGAGTTCTACGGCAAGAGCTACTTCTGCAATCCGCGCGGCAAGATCGTCGCACAAGCGGGCCGCGACAAGGATGAACTGGTGGTCGCCGACCTCGATCTCGACATGATCGAAGAAGTGCGCCGGACGTGGCAATTCTTCCGCGACCGCCGGCCGGAAACGTATCAGCCGCTGACGGCGCAGTCGGGACGCGGGCGAACGGCCGCGGCAGCAGATTGAAATAAGGCAACCGCGGATTTCACGGATGCACGCGGATCGCCGCGGATCTGAAATTGCTCAGTTCAGATCCGCGTGAATCAGCGTAAATCCGCGGTTAGTCTTTTCCGAGGGTTCCTACTCGCGATTCCGTGCATCCAACCTCTGTGGTAACCCATCTCTTAAGCTAATTGCTAATCGCTAATCGCTTATGACAAAAGACAATCGCTCTCCAAACCAAACCGCGATGAAACAACGCCGCCTGGACCGCACCACGGAAATGGTTTCCGCCATCGGCCTGGGCTGCATGGGCATGTCGGAATTTTACGGCGCGCGCAACGACGACGAGAGTATCGCCACCATTCACCGCTCGCTCGATCTCGGCATCACGTTTCTCGACACGGCCGACGTCTACGGCATGGGTCACAACGAAGAGCTGGTCGGACGGGCGATCAAGCACCGCCGCGACGAAGTGTTCCTGGCCACCAAGTTTGGCAACGTGCGCGCCGCCAACGGCGACTGGATCGGCGTCAACGGCAGACCCGATTACATCCGCCAGGCGTGCGACGCCAGCCTGAAGCGGCTTGGCATGGGAAAAATCGACCTCTATTACCAGCACCGCGTCGATCCCGAGGTGCCGATCGAGGACACCGTCGGCGCCATGGCCGACCTGGTCAAGCAGGGCAAGGTGCGGCACATTGGATTATCGGAAGCGGCGGCCGCGACCATCCGGCGCGCGCAGAAGGTGCATCCCATCGCCGCGCTGCAGACCGAATACTCGCTGTGGACGCGCGATCCGGAAGCGGAACTCCTGCCGCTGTGCCGCGATACCGGGATCACGTTCGTGGCGTACAGTCCGCTGGGGCGCGGCTTTCTGACCGGGCAGATCAAGCGCCCGCAGGACGTGCCCGATGACTACCGCAAGAACATGCCGCGGCTGCAGGATGAAAATCTGCGCCGCAACCTGGAACTGGCGCAGCGCGTGGAGGAGATCGCGAAGCAGAAGGGCTGCACTCCGGCGCAGCTTGCGCTGGCGTGGCTGCTGGCGCAGGGCGAGTTCATCGTCCCCATCCCCGGCACCAAGCGCATCAAGTACCTGGAAGAGAATGCGCAGGCGGTGAACGTTTCGCTGACGCCCCAAGACTTGGCGCGGATTAATGAATTGCTGCCGCGTGGCGCAGCATCCGGCGAGCGCTATCCCGAGATGGCGATGAAGCGGGTGAACCTGTGAGATTTGTGATTTAGTGATTTGTGATTTAGTGATTGGCGCCCGATTTTTGGGCGCCTTTTCTATTGTGACGGACCGCATTGAACCGCAGGCGCATTGGACGTAAGATCTTGCGCAGTTATGACTAACGAGGAGCTCACGTTTGAAATAGTACCTGACGGCAGATATCTAGTGAGATGCGTCGGTGAAAGAGCCAGCTACGGTCAGTTCATCCTCGCGATTTTCGAGATTACGCGTGGGGAGCACAAAGGAAAGAAATTACCTCTTAAGATCGAAAGTGCAAAAGCAAAGGACATAAGCCGCAGCTATACAGGAATGTGGCTCGACCGCCTCGCATTTGAAGAAGACAAGAAGGCATATGCGTTGCAGTATGCGCAACTGAATTCAGACGGTGAATTCATTGTGAACGTCAGGGCTGGATATGTTAGGTCTGTTCCCGAGCCGGACTGCGACACGGTAGAAAGACTTAAGAGAACGCTTGATTCGCGAGCCGCACGCACTTTCAAATCGCTAAATCACCAATCGCTAAATCACCAATGATCAAGACCATCATCGAGCCCTTCCGCATCAAGAGCGTCGAGCCCATCCGCTGGACCACCCGCGAGCAGCGCGAAGAGTTGCTGCGCGCGGCGCATTACAACTTGTTTCTGCTTCCGGCGGAGGACGTGCTCATTGACCTGCTCACCGACTCCGGCACCGGCGCCATGTCCACCGGCCAGTGGGCGGCCATGATCCAGGGCGACGAAAGCTATGCCGGCAGCAAGAGCTTTGACCACTTTCGCGACTCGGTGCAGGACATCTTCGGCTACAAGCACGTGATCCCCACTCATCAGGGCCGCGCCGCCGAGCGCATCCTGTTCCACGTCATGTGCAAGAAGGGCGACGTGGTGCCCAATAACACGCACTTCGACACCACGCGTGCCAACATCGAGTACGTCGGCGCCGAGGCCGTGGATTTGCCCATCCCGGAAGGGCGTCAGCCCTCGCTGCAACATCCCTTCAAGGGCAACATGGATGTCGGCGCGCTGGAGGAGTTGATCGCGCGCGTCGGCCGCGAGCGCATTCCGCTGGTCATGCTTACGGTCACCAACAACTCCGGCGGCGGGCAGCCGGTCTCCATGGAAAACGTGCGCGCCGTCAGCACGGTGTGCCGGATGCACGATATTCCGCTCTACTTCGACGCCTGCCGCTTCGCCGAGAATTCGTATTTCATCAAGCTGCGCGAGCCGGGTTACGCCAACAAGACGCCAAAGCAGATTGCGCAGGAGATGTTTCGCCATGGCGATGGCTGCACCATGTCGGCCAAGAAAGACGGCATGGCCAATATCGGCGGCTTCCTGTGCACCAACGACGACCTGCTGGCGCAGCAGGAAAAAGATCTGCTCATCCTGACCGAAGGCTATCCCACCTACGGCGGCCTGGCCGGGCGCGACCTGGAGGCGGTCGCCGTGGGATTGCAGGAGGCGCTGCACGAGGATTACCTGCGCTACCGCATCACCTCGACCGGGTACCTGGGAAACCATATCGCTTCCCACGGCGTGCCCATCGTGCAGCCGCCTGGCGGACACGCCATTTACCTGGATGCACGCGCGTTCCTCCCGCAGGTTCCGCCGGAGCAGTTCCCGGGCGTGGCGCTGGCAGCCGAGCTTTATCTGGAAGGTGGAATCAGGTCGGTGGAGATCGGGACGCTGATGTTCGGCGCGGCGGCGAAAATGGATTTGGTGCGCCTGGCGATCCCGCGGCGCGTGTACACGCAGAGCCACATTGACTACGTCGTCGAAGTGATCCTGGAAGTGTGGCGCCGGCGCGAGCACATCCGCGGCCTGAAGCTTAGCTACGAAGCGCCCTTCCTGCGCCACTTCACGGCGAAGCTGGAGCCGCTGGCGACAGTGATGGCGGCCAAGACTTAACCGCGGATTCCCGCGGATCAACACGGATCAGAATTGTTCCTTTTCCGATCCGCGTTCATCCGTGGAAATCCGTGGTTGATGCTGTACCATAGCCAGTTTTCATCCCGAGCCATTCATCTTCGGAGGACCAGCACTCATGGGCAAGATTCGCGTCATCCAGTACGGCGTAGGGCCAATCGGCGCAGGCATGGTGCGCCTGATGCTCACCAAGCCCGCCATCCAGATCGTTGGCGCCATCGATGTGGACCCGAGAAAAGTCGGCAAGGACCTCGGCATGGTCGCCGGCGCGGAGCGCGAAATCGGCGTCAAGATCAGTTCCGACAGCAAGGCTGTGCTGCGCTCCGGCGCCGACGTGGTCGTGCACACCACCTTGTCCCACCTGAAGTCAGTGGCCGGCCAGCTCACCGACTGCCTTAGCGCCGGGCTGCACGTGGTCTCCACCTGCGAGGAGCTGTCGTACCCTTTCCGCAAGCACCCCGAACTCGCCAAGCATCTCGACGAAGTGGCGCGCCAGCACAAAGTCGTGCTGCTCGGCACCGGCGTCAATCCCGGCTTTGTACTCGACAAGCTGATCCTGACGCTCGCCACCGCTTGCCAGAAGGTGACGCACGCCAGCGGTCATCGCATCGTGAACGCCAGCGCGCGACGCCAGCCGTTGCAAGCGAAAATCGGCTCCGGCATGACGGTGGAAGAATTCCAGGCGCAAGTGAAAGCCGGCGTCATCAAGCACCACGGCCTGCCGGAGTCGGTGGGCATGGTCGCCGACGGCCTCGGACTCGAGGTTGTCAAGATCGAAGAGGTCATAGAGCCGGTGATCGCCAAAGAGCGCGTCAAGACCGACTATTTCGACGTTCCCAAGGGCAAGGTAGTGGGCGTCCGCCAGGTGGCGCACGGGTTCTCGGCGGCGGGCCAGGTGAACGTGGACCTGAAGCTGGAGATGTACCTGGGCGCGCCCGATTCGGTGGACACGGTGAGCATCAAGGGCACGCCCGACCTGACCCTCACCGTGCCCGGCGGCACCCACGGCGACCTGGCGACTGCGGCGATCACCGTGAACTGCATTCCCGCGCTGTTCGAAATGCGGCCCGGATTGCGGACGTCAAAAGACACGCCGATGAGCTATTTTCCGGGAGTGAGTTCGGCGACGGGCAAGGGAGCTTAGACGCAAACTTTGCCCGGTTGCAACTGGTGGGCTGTTATCAACAGTTCAGAATGTCGGCGTCGGTACCCGTCCCCATCCACTTCCTTCATGCAGCTCGGTCAGTTGAAGGATTTGTCCTGTATGCATATGGACATCGACGAAGAACAGCGGCCTGTGCTGCGCGTTGATGTCAAAGTCGTCATATGCGGATGCGAGGCGCTGCTGATGCTCGCCGGAAATCTCAACGAAGATGATCCTGCGCTTCATCAACGGGCTGTCATGCATTGAAAAATTGTGACTCGCGGCTGCGGAATGTGCGTGGCCCCCTGTTAAGTGTGAAAAGGGATGAACCACGTATTCGGCGATCAAACGCACTGTCTTGTGGTGCTGGAAGAGTTTCCATTGTTCTCCGGTGTCGGCAATCATTCCCTGCATGATGTAATCAACAGGTACGAAATATGCGAGCACGCGATGTCCATCCCCGCTGGGTAGAGCGGCCAATTTTCCGCTTACGTCGGTGTCTTGTGTGATCCCTTCGACGAGTTCTTCTGCGGGTTGCAAGTCCTCGGGAGTGATGGTGATTACGTCAATGCCTCCAACCTGAGCCAATTGCAGATGGTGCACGGTATAACCGCGGAGTAGAACTCCAGTCCCGGCACAGATGATGAGCAGGACGACCAGAATCGCGGCGGCTCCCGCCGCGGTGAGCGGCTGGCGCTTTTTTTTTGATCGACGGCATAGCCGCTCAATCCAGCACGGTACGAACATGCCCGTGCGCTCAAGGTATGCGCCGTAGCCTTCCCCAAAACGGTTGAGCATCCGACGTTCCTCATCTCTTGCGAGCAGGTAGTAAAGCCAGAGCATGATCGCGAACAGAACCAGGGTTAAAAATCTCGGCCACATCAATGCAAGGCCCAAGGCCGCAATCGCCAGCCCCATATACTGCGGATGCCTCACTACCCGGTAAAGCCCACGACTGGCGACTCCGAGCTTGAGCAGCTTGCCGCCGTACACCTGCACAGCGCAGACAATGAACACGGCCATACCGAGGAGAAAGAACACCGATCCGAGGACCCGGACAGCCTTCAACAACAAGTTGGGCGGAACGACCATGTGTGGGAGGAAGAAGGCGGTCAGCCACCGAGTCAAGACCGATTGATTTAAGGCGAGCAGAAAGGGATTCAGAGCTGCATAAAAAACAAACGCAAATGGGCTGATCATGATCACGAATTCGAGAGCGACGATGAAGGAAAGAACAATTGCGCTGGTCGCCGCAATCCGTTTCTCAGTTCCAGAAGATGCATTCGTCAATGCCGACATTCGGAGGCTCCTGCAAGACAAGAACTCTGCTCAGCGTTAACCCCGCCGCGCATGGAGAAGTTTTTGAAGTAGTGAGTCAGCTACGATCACGGATTCCCAAAACAGAACACAAACAGGATTACACCGATGTTCCACGACTATCCCCATCACCTCCTGTGATTTCCCTCCTTTTTTGCCCGCCGACAGCCCCAGCTATCGAAAAAACCGATTGTCGCTATCACAGAAACACGTGATTGACCTCACTGCCAATTCGCCCGCCGGGGGCTGTAATCACCTGTTAAGCGGACATCGCACGCACCGCGAGGGACCCCGATGAGTGACCAGCCGAAAGGCACCAAGTACCACCTGCTCAAGTGCCCGCTGTGTGAAGGTCGCGGGGAACTACCTCAAAAAGAAATGTTGGACCGGCTGAACGAAACCGACCTCGGCCACAAGCTCGCCAGCTACGTTGAGAATTTCATCGTGGCCGACGAAAAAGCCGCCGAACCCGAGGCCGAGGGCGTGCACGCCGGCCAGCCCGATTTCAAGCATCACGTTGACGTCTGGAACTGCACCCACTTCTTGTGGCGCCGCAGTCCGAAAGAGTGAAGCTGGTGTAACGCAGAGGGAAACCTATGGCGACGGAGACTGAAGTCATCCCGGAAATATTGGCCCAATTTGAGCAGACGCGTTCCAGCCTGATTCCCATCCTCCAGGAAATCCAGAACAAGTACCGGTTCTTGCCGCAGGCGGCGCTCCGCCAGGTCGCGCGCAAACTCGATGTGCCGCTGCCCGACGTCTATCACGTGGCGACCTTTTACAACTGCTTCAGCCTGGAGCCGGTGGGCCGCAACCTGGTGCAGGTATGCCTGGGCACCGCCTGCCACGTGCGCGGCGCGCCCAAGGTGCTGGATCGCGTGCTCAGCGACCTGAAGCTGCCGGCCCCGGGCACCAGCGCCGACATGGAATTCACCGTGCGCACGGTGCGCTGCATCGGCTGTTGCGGGCTGGCGCCGGTGGTGCGCGTCAACGACACCACGCATCCCAGCATGAACCAGGCGAAGGTGAAGGGCATGCTGCGGAAGTATTACAGCAAGCCAGCGGTGAAAGCAGAAGCAGCGCAGTAGCGCGAGGACATCCGATGCCAAGGCTGAATTCAATCGAGCAACTGGAGAAACTGCGCGCCACCTGTATCGCCGGCAACGATGCGCAGCGGCCCTGCCTGACGGTCTGTGCCGGCAGCGGTTGCAGCGCCGCGGGCGCCGAAGACCTGCTGACCGCGCTGCGCAAGGCGGTCGACAAGGCCGGCATGCAGGCCAAAATTGACGTCAAGAGCACCGGCTGCCACGGCTTCTGCGAGCGCGGTCCGGTCATGCTGGTCTGGCCCGAGGGCACTTTCTACAACCGGGTGACGGCGGCCAACGCGGCTGACGTCGTCGCCAGCGTCTGCAACGGCCACAAGCCGGTCGAAAAACTGCTCTACAAGGACCCGGTCAGCGGCAAAAAGTGCCTGACGGAAGAGGAAGTTCCCTTCTACGCCCGCCAGACCCGCGTGCTCTTCGCCAACAACGGCCGCATCGATCCCAAGCAGATCACCGATTACCTGCGTGCCGGCGGCTACGCGTCGGTTGCCAAAGTTCTCGGCGGCATGACGCCGGAGAAAGTGGTGGAAACCGTCACCAAGTCCGGCCTGCGCGGACGCGGCGGCGCCGGCTTCCCCACCGGTACGAAATGGAGCCTGTGCCGCGCCAATGGCAAGCCTAACGGCCACGGCGAGATCGAGCGCTACATCATCTGCAATGCCGACGAAGGCGATCCCGGCGCTTTCATGGACCGCTCGCTGCTGGAAGGCAATCCTCACAGCGTGATCGAGGGCATGATCATCGGCGCCTTCGCGCTGGGCGCGAAGCAGGGATTCGTTTACGTCCGCGCCGAGTATCCGCTGGCGGTCAAGCACCTGGATATCGCGCTCAAGCAGGCGGAAGAACTGGGCCTGCTGGGCGACAACATTCTCGGCACCGGGCTGAGCTTCCGCATCCGCCTGGTGCAGGGCGCGGGCGCATTCGTCTGCGGCGAGGAAACCGCCCTGATCGCGTCTATCGAAGGCCGAGTCGGCGAGCCTCACCCGCGCCCCCCCTATCCCGTCGAAAAAGGCCTGTTCGGGAAGCCCACGGTCATCAACAACGTAAAGACCTGGGCCTCGGTCGTCCATATCGTGAACCGGGGCGCCGAATGGTACTCCGCCATCGGCACCGAAAAGAGCAAGGGCACGATGGTGTTCTCGCTGGTGGGCAAGATCAACAACACCGGCCTGGTGGAAGTGCCCATGGGGATCTCGCTGCACGAGATGATCTACGACATCGGCGGCGGCATTCCCAACGGCCGCTCGCTGAAAGCGGTGCAGATCGGCGGTCCCTCCGGCGGCTGCATCCCCGCAGACCTGGTGGACCTGAAGATTGACTACGAGCAACTCACCCAAGCCGGCAGCATGATGGGTTCCGGCGGCATGGTGGTGATGGACGACTCCACCTGCATGGTGGACGTGGCCCGCTACTTCATGGAGTTCCTGGAAGAGGAGTCCTGCGGCCAGTGCTTCCCCTGCCGCCAGGGCACGCAGGAAATGAAGGCGATCCTGACTCGCATCTGCGAAGGGCGCGGCAAGGAAGAGGACCTCGACATACTGCAAGATCTTGGCTGGCTGATGAAGGAAACTTCGCTGTGCGGCCTCGGCCAGACTGCCGCCAACCCGGTGCTGACCACGCTGCGCTACTTCCGCAACGAGTATCTGGCACACATCCGCGACGAGGTCTGCCCGGCGAAGGTGTGCAAGAAGCTGATCATGTACGAGATCAGCCCGACGATGTGCGACGGCTGCGGCGCTTGCGTCAAGGTCTGCGCCGGGCAGGGCATTCTCGGAGAAAAGGGCAAGGCCCACAAAATCGACCAGGCCAAGTGCACGAAATGCGGCGCGTGCCTGGAAGTCTGTCAACCCAAAGCCGTGCTGGTTTCTTAGGAGCGATCTCGTGCCGAAGCTGAGGATCAACGGCATTTCGGTGGAAGTGGAACCCGGCACCACCGTGCTGGAGTCCATCCGCTTCCTCGGTCTTCCCATTCCCACGCTGTGCCACGACGACGGCCTGCGTGACATCGGCGCCTGCCGCCTGTGCGTGGTGGAAGTCAGCATGGCGGCCAACGGGCGCACCCGCCTGTTGAGCGCCTGCACGCTCCCGGCGCAGGACGGCATGAACGTCCGCACCAACTCCGTCACCGTGCAGAAGGCCCGCAAGCTGCTGCTGGAGCTTTACGTCGCCACCTGCCCGCAGTCCAAGCGAATCCAGGACCTGGCCAGCGAGTATGGCGTGCGCCAGTGCCGCTATGACACGCACAACGAGCACTGCATCCAGTGCGGGCTGTGCGTGCGCATCTGCGAGCAGCAGATGATGGCCGGCGCCATCGGTTTCTCCGGCCGCGGCCACCACCGCCGCGTCTCCCGGCCCTTCGACATCACCAGCGACAAGTGCCGCCAGTGCGGCGCCTGCCTCTACGCCTGCCCCGTCTGCGAGCTGCGTTGCCAAGCGTCCACCGCTACCACCGCGCTCTGCAGCGGATGCCTGAATTTCGCGCCCGTCTGCTTCCAAAGCTACGACGACGCCATGTGCTTCCTGGAACCGTGCCATGCCTGCGAGCTGACCGGTCCCATCCGCAGCGAAGTGCCGATCAAGCTTCGCGCGGGAAAAAACTAGGAGAAAACGATGACCTACACACGCCTCAACGCTTCCGCGGCCACGCTGACCAAGAACCGCACCGAAGACTCGGTTAGCCCGCTTAGCGGAATGTGCACCACCTGCATTGACGGGTGCATCGGGATGTGCGAGATCGGCAAGTCGGCCTACCGCGGCCCGGAGATGATCTACCCGCAGCCGTTCGGGATCATCACCACCGCCTCGCAAAAGGATTACCCGGTCGACCTGTCGCACTTCACCATCCTCGGGCGCTGCGCAGGCGCGTGGGGCTGCGAACCTGACAGCAACAAGGCGCTGTTCCCCAACGTCAACCTCGAACAGACCATCGGGGCCGACAAAAAGAACGGCATCAGGTGCCGCCTCCCGTTCATCGGCGCCGCCATGGGTTCCACCAACGTCGCCAAGAACAACTGGCCGGAATATGCGGCCGGCCTGGCGATCAGCGGCGTGCCCATGGCCATCGGTGAGAACGTCACCGGCATGGACATGAGCTCGCAGTTCGCCAACGGCAAGGTCGTCTCCGGTCCGGAACTCAAGTGGCGCGTGGACTGCTACCGCGACTGGCAGCTTGATGGCTTCGGCGAGGTCATCCTCCAGGCCAACGTCGAGGACACCATGCTCGGCGTGCAGGAATACGCCATCAAGAATCTCGGCGTCGAATCGGTTGAGCTGAAGTGGGGACAGGGGGCCAAGGACATCGGCGGCGAAGTCAAGATCGGCGACCTCAACAAGGCGCAGGAGCTGCAAAAGCGCGGCTATATCGTGCTGCCCAACCCCACCGATCCTCTTGTAGTCGAGGCCTTCAAGCGCGGCGCCTTCCATGAGTTCGAGCGCCACTCCCGCGTCGGCATGGTCACTCAAGAGGGCTTCGTGAAGCGCGTCGAGGAGCTGCGCAAGTGCGGCGCCAAGCGCATCACGCTGAAGACCGGCGCATATCGTCCCGAGGACACCGCGCGCGCCGTCAAGTACGCCTCTATCTGCGAGCTCGACCTGCTCACCGTGGACGGCGCCGGCGGCGGCACCGGCATGAGCCCGTGGCGCATGATGAATGAGTGGGGCATCCCCACCGTCGAGTTGCACTCGCTGGTCTACGAGTACTACTGCAAGCTGGCCAGCAAGAAGATGTTCCTGCCCGATCTGGCGCTCGCCGGCGGCTTCACCTTCGAGGACCAGATGTTCAAGGGCTTCGCCCTGGGCGCTCCGTTCGTGAAGCTCATCGCCTACGCCCGCGCTCCGCTGGCCGCGGCCATGGTCGCCAAGAACATCGGCAAGGCAATCGACGCGCAGAACCTGCCCATCTACATCCAGCGTTTCGGCCTCGGCGTGGACGAGATTTTCGTCACCGCCCACGAGCTGCGCCACATCCTCGGCGACCGCTTCAAGAAGCTGCCCACCGGCGCCATCGGCGTCTACACTTACAACCAGCGCCTGGCGCAGGGCCTGCGGCAGTTCATGACCGGCGCGCGCAAGTTCGCGCTGAAGTACATCACTCGCAACGACATCTGCAGCCTTACGCCCGAGGGCGCTCGCGTTAGCGGCCTCGAGTACGTCATGGACATCGACAAGAAAGAGGCCGACGCCATCCTGTTCTCCAACGGCACCTCCAAGGGCGCTGGGAAGCAGGTGGCATTGGCGGGCAAGAACGGCAAAGGACGGAAATAGGAATCGCTCGCGACGCGCTCAAACCAGGGGCGCGCGAGCAGAGTAAACCCGGGGCGGCGCAGCCCCGGGTTTCTTTTCATGAGTCCCGGGTTTCCTTTTCATGAATGAAGCGCGCCTAGGGCGCTAGAACGTACCCCGGCGTCATCGGTGAAGCGCGCGTAGCGCGCGCAAGAACGTAGCCCCCGGCGCAAGCCGGGGGAACAGGGCCGCGAAACGAACACAGCCCGCTTCAGCGGGCGAAAGAACGACACGCAAGTCATTCATGTGAGACAACTTATAATCCCCAAGTATCACAACTATCCACAGATGTTCCACGTAGTACATCTGTGGATGCGGTATGCTTTTGAGTTTTCAAGTGGAGACGCTGACCATGCCTGACGCCGCCGCCACCACGCTGTACGACGCCGTCCGCCGGCTCTGGCCGGAGCTGGACTGGATACAAAACAAAGACCTTCGCGAGCGGGTGGCACGCACCTGGGCGCGCGCCTTCGAGCTATCGCCGCTCGCGCCCGACGACCTCAGCCGCATCCCCTTCACGCTGCTGGTGCCCAACTGCCCGGCAACTTTCATGGAGCACAAGCGTTGCGTGGTGCACATCGCGCGCCGCGCGGCGGAAGCGATGCGGGAACACATGGGGCGCGCGCTGGCGATCGACATGGACGTGGTGATCGCGGGCGCGATCCTGGCTGACGTCGGCAAGCTGCTGGAGTACGAAAACGTGAACGGCAAGACCTGCCAGTCCAGGCGCGGCGAGTTGCTAAGGCATCCGTTCACCGGCGTGGCGCTGGCGATGGAGTGCGGCGTGCCCGACGCGGTCTGCCACGTCATCGCTGCCCATGCCGCGGAGGGCGACCTGGTGAAACGCTCGACCGAAGCCACCATCGTGCACCACGCGGACTTCATGGCGTATGAGCCGTTCAAAAGTCGTTAGTCGATGGTCGTTGGTCGTTGGCCGATCGCGACCGCAGGCTGGTTTTGAAATCGGCAATCGACAATCGACAATCGGAAATTCTGTTGAATTGAAATGACTATCACAGCTCCGATCTCTGAATTCGCGGCGTCGCTGAAGTTTGAAGACCTGTCTCCCGAAGCGATTTACCAGGCCAAGCGTTTCCTGCTGGATTCCCTCGGTTGCGCGCTGGGCGGGTACCGCGTGCACGACGTAACCATCGCGTTGCAAGTGCTGGACGAAATCGCCGGGCGCGGGCCGTGCACCGTGATCGGCAGCGGCAAGCGCGTGGACGCGGTGTCGGCGTCGCTCGCCAATGCGCTGATGATCCGCTGCATGGACTACAACGACATCTACTGGAAGCAGGACCCGTCGCATCCCTCCGACATTTTTCCCGCCGCGCTGGCCTGCTGCGAGCGCGCGCAGAGCGATGGGCGCGAGCTGATCGTCGGCCTAGCGCTGGGACACGAATTCGAGTGCCGCTTCTGCGAGGCCGCGTTTCCCGGCATTCGCGAACGCGGCTGGCATCACGCCACCTTGACCGCGTTCGTTTCGCCGATCGTCGCCGGACGCGCGCTGCACCTGAGCGCCGAACAGATTCAGCACGCCATCGGCATCTCGGCCTCGCGGCATGCCACGCTCGGCGCGGTCACGGCCGGCAAACTGACGATGATGAAGAACACCGTGGACCCGATGGCGACGCAGTCGGGCGTGTTGGCGGCGCTGATGGCGGAGAAGGGATACACCGGCCCCGAGCACGTGGTGGACGGCAAGGAAGGGCTCGCTCATTGCTTCGGGCCGGAGTGGAAGCTGAACGTGCTGACCGACGGGCTTGGTGAATCGTGGCGCATTACGCAGTGTGGGATGAAGTTCTTCCCCACCGAGGCGCTGACACACGCGCCCATCTCAGCGGTGCTCGACCTGGTGCGTGAGCATGATCTCAAGCCCGAGCAGGTGGAGAAGGTGCACATCCGCTCGCTGGCGCGAGCGGCCGACATCCTGAGCGATCCCAGCAAGTACGACCCGCGATCGAAAGAAACCGCCGATCATTCGCTGCCCTACGTGATCGCCGCCGCGCTGGTGGACCGCCAGGTGACGCCGGCGCAGTTCACGCCCGAAAAGATCATGGACCCGCAGATCCGCGCGCAGTTGCGCAAGGTGGAAGTGGTCGGCGATCCCGAGATCGAGAAGGTCTTCCCCGCGTTGCAGCGCGTGATCGTGACCATTCGCACGACGTCGGGGCAGGAGTTCACGAAGCAACTCGATTATCCCAAGGGCGATCCGCGGAATCCCTTGTCGGACGCGGAGATTGAAGAGAAGTTCGCAGCGCTGGCCGGCCAGGTGCTCTCGCGCGCGGCGCAGAAAAAAGTGCGCGAGGCAGTGTGGAATTTGGAGAAGCTGGGGTCGGTGAGGGAATTGATGAAGCTGCTGAAGGCGCGGCGGAGGGAGAAGATGCGCGCGGTCGGGCAGGCGAGCACAGCGTGAAGAGCAAGACTTAAACGGATGTAAGGAGTTTGCGCAGGTGGAATGATCGGTGCAGAAGTTGAAATAACCATGGGCCAAACGATCACTGAAAAAATCGCGCAGGCGCACCTGGCGGAGGGACCGAAGCGGCCGCTGCGGGCGGGCGACTTCGTCTCCATCCGGCCGAAGCACGTCATGACGCACGACAACACCTCGGCGGTGATGAAAAAGTTCAAATCCATCGGCGCACAAAAGATTCATGACCCGCGCCAACCGGTGTTCGCGCTCGATCACGACATCCAGAACCAGAACGAGGAAAACCGGAAGAAGTACCGCGCCATCGAAGCGTTCGCCGGCGAGCACGGCATTGATTTCTACCCGGCGGGCACGGGCATCGGGCACCAGATCATGTGCGAGCGCGGCTACGTGACACCGGGCTCGTTGGTGGTCGCCAGCGATTCGCATTCCAATATGTACGGCGCGCTGGGAGCGGTCGGAACGCCGGTGGTGCGCACCGACGCTGCCGCCATCTGGGCGACGGGCGAATTCTGGTGGCAGATTCCGCGCACCGTGCAGGTGGTGCTAGAGGGCGCGCTGAAACCGGGCGTCACTGGTAAGGACGTAATTATCGCGCTGTGCGGCGCGTTCAACGTGCACGTGCTGAACGCGGCGGTGGAATTCAGCGGGCCAGGCGTTGCGTCGCTTTCCATGGACGCGCGCATGACCATCGCCAACATGAGCACCGAGTGGGGCGCGCTGGTGGGGTGGTTTCCGGCGGATGAGATCACCATCAAGTGGCTGCGCGAGCGGCGACAAGAGCGGCTGCAACGAGGCGAGCCGGAGCGGTACTCGGAAGAAGATTTGCGGCGGTGGGCGGAAGAAAGCACACACGAGGGCGCGTGTGCCACAAAGCCCGATGCGGATGCCGACTATGCCGCGCGCATCACGCTGGACCTTTCGCACCTGACGCCGCATGTATCGGGACCCGATACAGTGCAGGAAATGACCTCGCTGGTGGAGATCGAAAAGAAGAAAGTCGCGATCCAGAAGGCGTACCTGCTGTCGTGCGTGAACTCGCGGGTCGAGGACCTGGAGGAAGCGGCGCTGGTGCTGCTGGGAAAGAAAATAGCGCCGTCGGTGAAGTTCTACCTGGGCGCGGCCAGCAAACTGGTGCAGGAAGAGGCGGAGCGGCGCGGTATCTGGCGGACGCTGGTGGAATCCGGTGCGAACACGTTGCCTGCCGGATGCGGGCCGTGCATCGGACTCGGCGTGGGATTGCTGGAGCCGGGCGAAGTCGGAATCTCGGCCACCAATCGCAATTTCAAGGGACGCAAGGGATCGCGCGACGCGCAGTGCTATCTCGCGTCGCCGGCGGTAGTGGCGGCAAGCGCGGTGGCGGGATACATCTGCGGGCCGGAGGCGCTGAAACGGCCGGCGAACGAGCGTGAGGACCGCAAAAAGCAAGGCGGCATGCTGGCGAAATACAAGAACTTGCAGGCGGGGCGAAGGGCAGAAGCAGCAAGCGAAACGGTGGAGATCGTTGCCGGATTTCCCGAGCGCGTGCGCGGCCGGCTGGTGCTGGTGCCCAAGGACAACTTGAACACCGACGCGATTTATCCCGGCAGCTACACCTATCGCGACGACGTAACGCCCGAGATGATGGCCGAGGTGGTGTTCTCCAATTACGATCCGCAGTTTCCGCAGATCACGCGCGCGGGTGACGTGGTGGTGGGGGGCGCAAACTTCGGCACCGGATCGAGCCGCGAGCAGGCAGCGACGTCGCTGAAGGCGAAAGGATTTCCGCTGGTGATTGCCGCAGGGTTCTCGCAGACGTATCTGCGCAACGCGTTCAACAACGGGTTCCTGTGCATTGAAATTCCGGAGCTGGTGAAGCGGCTGAAGGCGGATTTCGCGGCGCAGATTGCGGCCGGCGAGAAGACGATCATTCCCGGCGACGAGATCGAAGTGGACTTCACCACCGGCGTGGTCACATGGCGGGGTGACAAGTTCCGTTTCCCGCCGCTGGGCTCAGTGCCACAATCACTGGTTGTCGCGGGGGGCGTCGAGCACCTCGTATCGAAGCGTCTGGGATTGGATCAGAAATGATGAACACAGAGACACAGAGGCACAGAGGATTGAAAAACAAGCGAACGCTGCTATTCAGCATTCTTGCGGTCGCTCTCGTGCTGGTGTTCTTGTTTTCACGATTTGAAATGGCGATCAGAATTCCAAGCTGGTGGCCGCGTTAGTTCTTGTTTGCCGCCTCTGTGTCTCCGTGCCTCTGTGTTGGATTTGTTTAGGGGAGTAATTGATGGCGAAATACACGGTCGTATCCATGCCCGGCGATGGGATCGGGAACCAGGTTCTGCCCGAGGCGATTCGCGTACTCGATGCCGTGGGGTTCGAGGCGACCTACGTGCACGGCGACATCGGCTGGGAGTTCTGGAAGACGGAAGGCAATGCCCTTCCCGACCGCACCATCGCGCTGCTGGAGCGGCACAAGCTCGGGCTGTTCGGCGCGATCACGTCGAAGCCGAAGAAGGAAGCGGACGCCGAACTCTCGCCCGCGCTCAAGGGCAAGGGCTGCACGTATTACTCGCCGATCGTCACCATGCGCCAGCGGTTCAGCCTGGATATCTGCGTGCGGCCGTGCATCGGGTTTCCCGGCAATCCTCTGAATTTTGTTCGCAAGAAAATCGGCGGCGGATTCGAAGAGCCGCACGTGAACGTGGTCGTGTTCCGGCAGAACACCGAGGGGCTGTACTGCGGCGTCGAGTGGACCAACCCGCCGGCGCTGGTGCGGCAGGCGCTGGAGTCGCACCCGAAGTTCAAGCCGTTCGCGGGGACGAAGGGCGAGGACCTGGCGATCTCGGTGCGAATCATTACGCGTTGCGGGGCGGAGGGCATCAGCCGCGCGGCGTTTGAGCACGCCAAGAGATACGGCTACAAGAACGTCACCATCTGTGAGAAGCCCAACGTGCTGCGCGAAACCAGTGGCATGATGGAAGAAGTGGCGAAGCAGGTGGCGAAGGATTACGCCGGCATCCCGCTGTGGTCCACCAACATTGACGCGCAGACCATGTGGCTGACCAAGAACCCGGAGGACTACGGCGTGATCGTCGCGTCGAACCTGTTCGGCGACGTGATTTCCGACGCCTTTGCCGGGCTGGTGGGAGGGCTCGGGTTCGCGGCGAGCGGCAACATCGGCGACACGGTCGCGGTTTTCGAGCCGACGCACGGTTCGGCGCCGAAGTACGCCGAGTTGAATCCGCCTATCGTGAACCCGATTGCCATGATTCTTTCGGCGGCGATGATGCTGGACCACGTCGGGGAGCACGACAAGGCAGCGCGCGTGCGCGCGGCCATCGCGGACGTTGTGAACGAAGGAAAAGTCCGCACTTATGACATGATGCGCATACCCGGGGGCGCAAAGTCCATTGCGCAGGGCGCGGCAACGACGCCGCAGATGACGGATGCAATTTTGAAGAAACTGGAAACGGCGAAGGTTGGAACGGCGGCAGATTGAGTTTTTGTGATTGTCATTCCGAAGCGAAGCGAGGAATCTGCTTTTGCGTAGACTAACAGCAGATTCCTCGCGGGCTTCGGCGCTTCGCACCTCGGTCACGGCTGAAGCCGTGACCTACCGAGCCCACTCGGAATGACAATGGACAGGGCATGGCCACTACGGCGAACGTAACCACGACGTCATTCGAAGCGGGCAGGAGCGGTCCGGAGGTGCGTTCGGATTGCCGAGTCGTGTTCGTGCCGCGCTCCACCGGCGGCATCGATGTCGAGTTGCAATCGAAGGTCGCGGCCTACTACGGCGATTCGATTTTGACGCAGGCGCGGCAGGTGCTGGCCGATCTCGGAGTCGAGCACGCGCGGTTGCTGATCGAAGACCAAGGCGCACTGGCGTTTGTGATTTCAGCGCGTATTGAGGCGGCGGTGCGGCGCGCGGGCTTGGGCGAGGGACGACGATCGCTGCCCGGGCAGGTTGCGCTGCCGGCGCCATCGGCGCGCGATCGCCTGCGCCGGTCGAGGCTGTATCTGCCGGGCAGCGAGCCGAAGTATTTCATCAACGCCGCGCTGCATGCGCCCGACACGATCATTCTCGATTTGGAAGATGCGGTCCACGCCAATGAAAAAGATGCGGCGCGCGTGCTGGTGCGCAATGCGCTGCGCGCGGTGGATTTCGGCGCGTGCGAACGCATGGTGCGCATCAACCAGCTTCCGCTCGGACTGGCGGATTTGGACGAGGTGGTGCCGGAATCGCCCGACCTCATCCTGATTCCGAAAACCGAGCGCGCCGAGCAAGTCACGGAGGTCGAACAGAGGATCGCGCGCGTGCAGTCACGCTGCGGCGTGCATCGCGACATCTGGCTGCTGCCGATTCTGGAGACCGCGCTGGGAATTGAAAATGCGTGGGCGATCGCAACCGCGTCGCCGCGCAACGTGGCGCTGACCATCGGGCTGGAGGATTACACCGCCGACCTGGGCGCGGCGAAAACGGCGCTGGGAGCAGAGTCGCAGTACGCGCGCACGCGCCTGGTGAATGCCGCGCGGGCCGCCGGTTTGCAGGCGAACGATTCGGTGTACGGCGATGTTGGCGACCTGGAAGGACTGGCGGCGTGGGCCCGCAACGCACGCGCTTTGGGGTTTGAAGGGATGGGGTGCGTGCATCCGCTGCAGGTCGCGGTGATTCACCAAGCATTCGCTCCGACGCCGCCGGAAATCGAGCGGGCGCTGCGCATCGTGACGGCGTATGAAGACGCGCAAGCGCGCGGGCTCGGCGTGGTGAGCCTGGGGTCGAAGATGATCGACGCTCCCGTGGTGCAGCGCGCGCTGAAGCTGGTACAGAGGGCCGAACGCATGGGGGTGGTGACACCGGAGATGCGCGCTGCGGCGGCGGTGCGAGCGGCGGCGCCGCAAGCGGCATCGGAGGGCGGAGAAGGATAAAAGCGAGGCCACGGATTAGCACCGATCATCACGGATTTCTTCAATGTTGTTCTTGATCCGTGGCAATCCGTGGCAATCCGTGGCAATCCGTGGCAAATCAGGATTTGATGAGCACAACTGCAAACTCGATTGAATTGGTCAGCAACGCCGCCGGACGCGTGGTGCCGACGAACGTGAACGGCGCGCCGCAGCGGCCGTACGCGGGCGTCAACAACGATCATCCGCAGGGACGCAAGGCGGCGGCGCCGATCCGCACCGCCGCCGATTACCCGATGAACGGCGACAAGCGCGTCGCGGACCTGGAAACCGCGCTGCGCAAATGCGGGCTGAGCGACAGGATGACCATCTCGACGCACCATCACCTGCGCGACGGTGACCGGGTGGCGCTGTGGGCGCTGCAGACGGCGGCGAAGATGGGCAGGCGCGAGCTGATGTGGTTTCCGAGCGCATCGTTCCCCGCGCACGCGCCGGTCATCGAGCTGATGGAAGCCGGCAGCGTGCATCACATCGAGGGCTCGATGAACGGGCCGCTGGGCGATTACTGCACGCAGGGACGGATGCGCGGCATGGGCGTGCTGCGCTCGCACGGCGGGCGCTGGCAGGCGATCCAGGACGGCGAGGTGCACATCGATATCGCGGTGATTGCCGCGCCCACCGCCGACGCGTTCGGCAACGCCAACGGATCGCACGGGCCGTCGGCCTGCGGGTCGCTGGGGTTCGCGCTGGCGGATTCCATGTACGCTGACCGTGTGATCGTGGTCACCGATAACCTGGTCGAGTTCCCCTGCGTGCCGTGGCAGATCCAGGGCAACAACGTCGATTACGTGGTGCAGGTGGATTCGATCGGCGACCCGTCAAAGATCGTGTCGGGCACGACGCAGATTACGCGCTCGCCCGACCGGCTGCTGATCGCACAGTACGTGGCGCAATTCGTGCGCGACGCGGGCATCATGCGCCCAGGCTTCTCGTTCCAGGCGGGAGCGGGCGGCATCGCGCTGGCATTCGCGGATTACCTGCGGCGGTACATGAAGCAGAGCGGGGTGCGGGCACGGTTCGTGCGCGGCGGCTCGACACGCTACCTGGTCGAATTGCTCAATGAAGGGCTCACCGATTACATCCTCGACGGGCAGACGTTTGACCTGGACGCGGTGCGCTCCATCGCCAGCGATCCGCGGCATGTGCCCACCTCGCCGTTCACCTCGTACAACTACCACGGCAAGGGATTTTTCAATTCCCTGGTGGACGTAGTGGTGCTGGGCGCGACGGAAGTGGACGTGAACTTCAACGCCAACGTGGTGACGCACTCCGACGGCCGCCTGCTGCACGGCATCGGCGGATGGCAGAACTGCCTGTTCGCGGGGTGCACGGTGCTGGCAGTGCCCTCGTTCCGCGACCGCATTCCGGTGATCGTGGACCAGGTGACGACGCTCACCGGGCCGGGCGAGCTGATTGATGTGGTCGTCACCGAGCGCGGGATCGCGATTAACCCGCGGCGCAAAGACCTGCTGGATGCGGTGAAAGGCTCCTCGCTTCCCATTCGTCCAATCCAGGAGATGCAGCGCGAGATTGAGAAGATCTGCGGCGGCAAGCCTCAGAAGCCGCGCCTGACTGAGAAGCCCGTAGCCGTGGTGAAGTGGGTGGACGGCACCGTGCTGGACACGGTGTGGCAGGTCGGGCAGTAATCCCCCCCTTGCTAGGGACGAGTCCCATGCGTGCCTGTGTTTGCGAACCGGCACGAGTGCGTAGATGCCAGTCTCCCAAATTCCACAAGTGGAATGCCCGAAGATACAATAATTCATAGAAAGTTGCCCACAGGGCAAATCAAGTCCTTATTCAACAACAGCTTAGCACGCCACCTTTGGCAGTCAGACTGCAATACTCTGATGTCCTTCTGTTTTCAGTTAGGTAACTGGGCCCGTCGTCGCCTAGCGGCTCGCCACGATTAGTCTGGCGTCCCGGTCTAAAGCGATCCAGAAGGCATGCGGGCCGCTAGGCTCAAATTTCAAGGAGGCTTATGAATATTCTGAACAAGCGATACGCGATTCCAGTTCTGTGCTGCGTATTGGCGCTCCTGCTGGTGTCCACTGCATTCTCGCAGGAAACCACAGCTGGTCTTCAGGGTACGGTGAAAGATCCCTCGGGCGCGGTGGTTACCGGCGCGACCGTGACAGTCACCAGCCCAGCGCTGATCGGCAAAAAGACCGCTACAACGGACGCCGGCGGCTACTTCCGGTTCGCTAACCTACCGGTGGGCGCCTACGTGCTGATGGTGGCGGCCCCGAATTTCCGCACCTATAAGCAAGAGGCAATCGATCTGTCCGTCGGGCGCCTCCCGACCATTGATGTGACGCTGCAGGTTGGCGCCACTTCGGAGACGGTCGAAGTCACGGGCGCCGCTCCCCTCGTGGACGTCAGCCAGAGCAAAGTGCAGACTTCCATCACCGCAGACGAGCTGGCGGACATCCCGAAGGGGCGCTCCTACCAGTCGGTCATCCAATTCGCACCCGGCGCCCGCACCGAGCCTCTTCAGAATCCTACGGGGGGGTACAGTAACCACCAGGGTACGAACCAGGCGAACGGCTTCCAGATCGATGGCGCCAGCAACTCCGAGAACTCCTACCTGGTAGAGGGCATGGAGACCGCCTCGGTATTCGATGGTGCATCGTCGGCCAATGTTCCGATGGAGTTCATCCAGGAAGTCCAGGTGAAAACCAGCGGATTCGAGGCTGAATACGGCGGCGCGCTGGGTGGCGTTGTCAACGTCATTCAGAAGCGCGGCAGCAACGCATGGCATGGCAGTGTCTTCACCTACTACACTGGAGACGCGTTTAATGCGGCTCCCACCGCCACGTTGCGATCCAATCCCTCCATCCCTGCTGTCCTAGCAACTCGCACCCCGGCGGCTCCCGAGTTCTACCAGCCCATCAAGGACCACTCTCGCATCGTGGAACCGGGGTTTGAACTCGGCGGCTACGTGTTCAAGGACCGTCTCTGGGTATTTGCCAGCACGGTTCCACGCATCGCGTCCTACGCGCGCACGGTTAAATTTATTAACCCATCAGTTACGCGCACCTTCCACGACAACATTGACACCTATTACTCCCTGGCCCGTGTGGATTTCCTGGCCACCCAGAAAATCCGCCTGTTCGGGTCGTGGCAGTATGGGTACGAGCGCGGGACGGGCACCTCGCTTCCCGGTGCTGACAGCCCTTACGGCCAGATCAACTCGTCCCGTACGTCACCCCCGGACAACTTCAATGGCGGCAACGGTTACGTCGCACCCAATGTGATCTACGGCACGGGCGCTGACATCACCATCACCCCCAACCTGGTTGCCACCACGCGCTTCGGGTATTTTTATCAGGACTACCAGGATCGCGGTCTTCCCTCCGGCATCCGGTATATCTATCGCGACACCAACTATCCCTACACCGCCGCCAACGCAGCCAACGGAACGGCGGCGTTCGTGGCCTTGAACGGCATTAGCCACCTGCCGGTGGCGGACCAACAATCTTATGGCTACGGCAACATCGGCGCCAACTCGCAGACGGTGTTCGATCAGTTCAAGCGCTACGCCTTTAACCAGGACTTGGCCTACTTCAAGAAGGCTTTCGGCACGCACAATTTGAAGTTTGGCTACGGGTTGAACCGCAATCGCAATAACGCCCTTACCGGAGCGTTTAACACCGCCGATGTCTATGTTGGTTACGGGTTACCGTACACTCCGACGACGGGTCCTGGATTAACGAATTGCACAGCAATCAACGCGGCGAACCTAACGAACTACGGTAAAACCGGTGGCACCGCGATCTCTTGCCAGGGCAACTTCGGAACCATTAACTACCGCGATGTGTCTACCAGTGGCAACGTGGCCGGGACAAACCATGCGTTGTACGCGCAGGACTCATGGACGGTTGGCCAGCGTTTGACCATCAACGCAGGGATACGCCTCGAAAAGGAAAGCATCCCGTCCTACACGGCCGGGCTGCTGGGCGTGAACTTCGATTGGACGCAGAAAGCTGCCCCGCGTCTTGGCGCTGCCTATGACCTGTTTGGCAACGGCAAGGTCAAGATTTACGGCAGCTTCGGATACTTCTACCAGGTCATGAACCTGCAGTTGGCGCGCGGCTCCTGGGGCGGCGACTACTGGCATGACTGCGTATATGCCCTGGATATCGCCGACTGGTCGCAACTGCTTCCGACGCGTGGCGCCAGTGGCAGCTACTGCCCGCCCGGCGGTGCCACCACACCAGCCAGCGGCACTTTCCCGGCGGGTTCGCAACGCTTCATCGAGAACCTCAACTATCGCGTTCCGTCGAATGACCCGACCAGTTATGGAAGCCTGGGAGCGACGGGACTGGTCGATCCGAAACTGCAGCCCATGAAGCAGAATGAGTTGGTCTTTGGCTCGGACTTCGCGCTGAAACCGACCATGGGACTGGAAGTCCGCTACTCGCGCAAGCGCCTGGATCGGACGATTGAGGATGCCTCGATCTTCGACACAAACAACGGCGAGACGTACTACATCGTCAATCCGGGCCTTAGCTACAACGCGGTGGTTCCGGCCGCCTACTGTACCGGGTGCCCGGCGAACCCCAAAGCCATCCGCAACTACGATGGACTGGAAGCACGCCTGTCGTATAAAGGCACTGGCAAGTGGTTCGGCGCTCTGTCTTACACCTACAGCCGGTACTACGGGAACTATGCCGGCCTGACCTCAACCGATCAGAGTGACTCCAACCTGGGCGGCGGCCGTAACGGGGCGAACTCCGACCGTGCCTTCGACGAGCCGTACATGTCCTTTGATGCGAACGGCAAGCCGATTAACGGGCCGCTGTCCACCGATCGTCCGCACACCTTCAAGGCGATGGGCTACTATCGCCTGAAGTGGTGGCATATGGAAACCTTGATTGGCGGATTCCAGCAGTGGTACTCCGGTACTCCCCTGAGCAGCTACCTTAGCGTCTGGGGCGCCCCGGTGTACGTGGATGGCCGCGGCGAGTGGGCCAATATCACCCGGGATGCAGCAACCGGCAGCTGGGTGCTCAACGGCTTCAGCCAAAAACGCACTCCGGTTTTCAGCCAGACTGACTTCAGCTTCGTCCACAATGTGCATGTCTCCAAGACGAACGAGAGGTTGATGGCTGGTTTCGAGGCCAACATCAGCAACTTGTTCAACCAGCACAGCGTGGTCGATGTGAACAGCAACCTGATCGGTGGAGGAGGCGGGAGCCAAATCCAGCCGTATCCCTGCAGCGGGGCTGGCGCACCTTGCGTGACGGCTCAGAGTTTTAACTACAAGCAAGTGATGGGAGGATATAACTTCCTTACGCAGGCGAATAGCGCCGGGCTGATCCTGAATGGCCAGTATGGACTGCCATACATGTGGCAGACCCCACGGGCCATGCGTTTCAAGTTCAAGTTCACGTTCTAACCAGAGCGGAGCTTGATCACTTTGGGGCCGGCTGCAAAGCCGGCCCCTTTTTTGGTTTTTCGGAATTTTGCCCACCATATCGGCTATGATTATCGGTAATCAGTGGGCGTCCGGCAGAAAACTCCTCCCGAGGTGCTTCCCATGCTGCGAACTGGTTTGGCTGTCGTTCTATTCGTTGGGGCTGTTTGCGCCACTGGATTCACCCAGTTGCTTGCCCGGCCACGCCCGGTCAGGCTGCGCGTTGAGGTCAGGTATGCGGACAACCAGGAGACGGTACGGGATGCCACGGTCGATCTTCAGGATGCGGTCGGCGGCAGCTCTGCCATGGACAAGAAACCCACCGACCAGGATGGGCGAGTGGAGTTTAACACCTTGACCGGCTCCCACCGTGTCCGCATCAGCGGCGATGGCTTTTACCCCTACGAAGGTGAATTTGAAATCGCCCCGGTCGAGACTTCTCATGTCGAGTACTTCCGCGTACGCCGTAAGCCCGGCGCACAAGAGCCGGCTGCCGACGGCAAGGGCACGGTTTCCGTCCTTCGCTTGAGAATTCCCGACGCAGCTCGCAGGGAATTCGAAAAAGGAAGCAAGGCCATGGAGCAACAAAGGTGGACTGAGAGTCGAAAGCATTTCGAGACGGCCATCGATCTCTATTCCGATTACGACTTGGCCTACAATGGCTTAGGCGTGGCCTGCTCGGAAATGCACGACGTGCCGGCGGCGAAGCAGGCGTTTCAGAAGGCGATCGCGCTCAACGACAAGTTCGCAGGAGCGCAGCGTAACCTGGCCCGCATCCTGCTTTCCGAGCACGATTACCAAGAGGCGGCCTCGCTGTTGAACCGATCGCTGAGCGTCGAATCCAAGAATGCCTGGGCGCTGACCAATGCTGCTTACGCCGAGCTCGAGCTGAAAAGATACAAGGAAGCCGCTGAGCACGCCTTGCAAGTACATGCGCTTCCCCACGAGGGTCTGGCCAATGCCCACGCCATTGCCGCCTATGCGCTGGATGCCTTGGGGCGGCAGCCGGAAGCCGTCTTGCAGTGGAGGCTGTACCTAAAGGAAGACCCGAAAGGGCCGAATGCACAGCGCGCTCAGGAGGAGCTGCTCCGGTTGACGAAATCTCCGCAAGCTTGATCTTGCCTCTTGCCGAGCGGCTGATAGCGGTTCCATCGGCATCACTTGACGTTCACTCTTACATCCGTTCCCTTCGCGCCCGACTCACGCAACTGCTTCTCCGCCGATGAAGTTGTCATGAGCTGTCCAAGATGGTGCGACCAGATCTCGCTCAGGAAGTACTTATCGCCATAGCGGTGAAACACAAGCCAAGTCTGGTCCCGCTCGAAGACACTCTGTGGCGGCAGCGGCGAACCGGCAAATAAGCCCACCTCGCGTCCTTTTTGGCTGCGGATGGTGATTTTCTTGTCTGGAGTGTCCTGTTTGATCAGGTAGGCGCCCTGCGGAAACTTGATTTCCTCGACCTGGAAAGCAAACGGCAGGGTGACGCTCAAGCTGATCTGTGCTTGAGCAGGCGCGCTGAACATTATCGAGCCCAGGAAGACGAGCAGTAGTTGCTGAGCCGCCTTGCGCATTTGCAGCTTACCCTCCCAATGTGACGCTACAATCCACGAATAGGCCCTTCCCGTTCGCAGTGCAGCCACTGAACAGTAGCGGCATGCTGAGGTTCGCAAATTGTACGGGAAAACACGTTCGAACGGTAGCAACTCCTGTCGTCCGGACCTTGGCGCTTTGCGGCCACCAGCAGCCACTTCATCGTTCGTGCTCCGGCGCGCCAGAGCCGCATTAGAGTTCCAGCCCTTTTTTCATGCACGGATTACCCTGGCGGAGGTGCGCGCTCACTTGCCGGCAATCAGAACGACGGCGGCCAGCGCTGCGATCATGCCAACGATTTGCAGCCGCGAAAGACGCTCCTTCAGCACCATGCGCGCGAGCACGACCGTACTGGCCGGATAAAGAGAAGACACCACGGCGGCCACATCGAGCCGGCCCCGCTGCGTGGCGGCGACGTATAGCGCATTGGCGCCGGAATCCAGAATCCCAGCCAGTATCATCCAGCCAAGCGCGCCGCGGCCCGCCTTCCATGAGTGACCGGACAGCAGGACGATTCCCAGCATGAGCAGACATGACGCCGCGCGGGCCGAAACCAGCGGCCAGAAGATGGAGCGCGATCCGGCCAGTTTCATGCACAGAAGAAAGCCGCCGAAACCAACTCCGGCGAGCACTGCCAGAAGCAGGCCTTTCGACTGCGCGGACATTCCATGGGGCGTGGCGATCAGCCAGATGCTGACCATGGCGAGCGCGATGCCGGCGATCTGGACGGCATGCGGCAGGCCTTCGGTACGGAAGCTGAACAGCATCGGCACCAGCGCGGTGATGACGGCGGAAAGCGGCGCGTTGATGCCCATGGTCCCGACGGCCAACGATTTGTAGAACGCCGCCAGGCCGATGCCGCCGATGAGACCTGCGACCGCTCCCCAGAGCAGCGCGGTCCAGCCGGGAACCGTTTCGCCCGACAGCAGGGCCAGAGAGACCATGAACGCCAGTCCGGTGGCATGCGCGACCACCACGACGTGAAAGGCGTTGGCGGTTTTGGTGGCCATGCCACCACTGAAATCGCCGGCGCCCCAGGTGACGGCAGCGGAAAGGCTCAGAGCGGGAGAAATGAGGTTGGGCACGCGTCAGATCGTTCCGTGATTGCGGTACGGCAGTATAGCGTGCCGGGACGTTAACGGACGGTTGCTACTGCGCTCAAGGCAGTCAGTGCGCCACATTCGGAGGTCCGTGCTAGCCTGACTAATTGTGCGTTGCCTGGGATGGTTGGTCAGCCGAGATAACCGCACAATTCTGCATCCATAACAAGGAAGTTCGAGGATCGACACAAAGGCAAAACCAGGCCCATTCAGGGTTTCGCGCTCTGGCGGCGCATCCAGTCGAGGAACATTTCCTCGAACGGCTTGTCGGCGGCGCGGATCATGTGACGGACGCTGCGCCCGGTCACCAGGTGGCAAACTTCCTCGGCCAGGTTCTTGGCATGATCGCCGGCGCGCTCCAGGGTCTGCGTCATGAAAACCAGGTGGAAGCTCTGGTGGCGAGGCTCTTTCTCGGGATTATCAATGTGGCGGACAAACAACAGGTTGCGGAGGCGGTCCATCTCGGCGTCGGTACGGAGGATGGCAAGCGCTCGCTGCAGGTCGCGATTGCGAAACGCAACCAGCGCGTCGGCAAGCATCTGCTCGAGCAGTTCGGCCATGCGCTTGAGATCGCCGCCGTCCTGCCCTCCAATCTTACCCGCGACCATGGGAGCGCGGTTGGCCACGTTGAGCAGCAGGTCGCCCACGCGCTCGAGTTCGAGAATGTACTTCAGGCAGGAAAGCAACTCGCGGGCGTCGGACTCGGAGGCGCCCGCAATTGCCGCGGTGACGCCCTCGTTAATCTGGCGATCGAGCTCGTCCAGCTCTTCCTCGCAGCCGCGAATGAAATCCAGCGCATCGGCGGAGCCGGTGGAGACGCCCGCCGCCGTCGCTGCGGCGGCCATGCGCGCCACCTCGCAGCCGCGCAGGGTCAACTCGCGCATTTGGGAGACGGAAGGCCGGAGTTGCTCGGGGGACGTCGCCGGGTTCATCAGACCCTCCGGAGAGTTTCTTATAGTTCACAACATGCGATGCGTTCAAGTGGCGAGGGTCGCAGAGACTGACAATTCTGGACCATGCAACCATTCCAAATCGGGAAGCAGCCGCACACTACCTGGGTTCGCCAGGGAAGAAACATCGTGGTACGATAAAACATCGCCAGCGAAGATTGCGTTGTACCGGAACATTCCCGCTAATTGGGCTTGGCCTTATCGTCGTTAGTCCCGGAGAAGTTCCCACTGACGCGAGCGATTTCGAGCAGGCTGCCGTCCCCCCGCGAACTCACCTTGATGGTGACCATCCCCTGGTCGGTGCTGAACACCATGCTGTTGTTGGCCCCAACCACGCGGAACGCGGCCTTGGGATATCGGCGCTGGTAGAACTCGAGAATCTTGTCCGGCGCGGCATCACTTTCAAATTTCGCCGCCACCACTTGCATACCGCCAATCCCGACCGCCGCGCTGCCCTTGATGCCGCGCGCTCCGGGATACACATCCACCCCGAGCTGTTTGGCAACCACTGCGGGATCATCCGTAGTCACCGAGCCGAACGGCGTGGTAATGGCCGTCGAATTCGGATCGCTCCCCACGCGTACACGATGCGCCATTCTTTTCAGCGCGAGCACAGTTCCCACGGTGGCGAGTATGCCGAACGCAATCACTACCGCCACCACGATAAGCACGATGCTGAGCGCATTGCGCCCGGCGGGCTGACGCATGGCGGGCGTGGCTGGAGGAGAGACCGCCGAAGGCGAGGACGCGGTGGCGTTGGCTCCGCACTTCGGACACACACCCGCAGCGTTGTCTATCCGTAAGCCGCAAGCAGTACAGAAAGCCATGAATTCACCTCGGGATCAGTCCATGATAGCTGAAGATTCCAACTGCCAGAAGCGCGCTAGTGCCCGACCACTCCCAGGGAGCCGCGGGTCAGGTAATCGGTCATGGTCAGCGCCAGCAGGATTCCCAGCCAAAAGAACCCGGCCACGACGAAGACCCAGGCCATCTTCTGGCTTTCGTAGCGAATGTGCATGAAGAACAGGATCACCAGCAGGGCCTTGATGGCCGCGATCGCCAGCGCGACCAAGGTGCTCCACTCGCCCAGGTCGATGCGCGATAACCCCGCGGTCAGAATCATCAGCACCATCAGGGCGCCCCAAACCACGATGTAAGTCTTGCGCGATATGACGTGCTCAGCCATGCGTTCTCGTTCTCTATGCCTTTTTGTGCGCGATCAGGTAGAGGAGCGGATAGAGGAAAATCCACACCACGTCCACGAAGTGCCAGTACAAACCGCTTACGTGCACCGGGTTGTGATACGCCGGCGAGTAGGCCCCTTTGGCTGCATACCATCCGATGGCGGCCAGCAGGATGATTCCGATGGTCACGTGCAGGGCATGCAGGCCGGTCATGACGAAATAGATGTAAAAGAACATCTGCACCGCCTGCGGGTCCGGTACCGCCAGCTTCCACAGCGCGCCGGGAACCGCGCCCTCCACGATGTGCGAGTGGTACTCGAAACCCTTCAGCACCAGGAAGGCCACGCCCATGGCGGAGGCGATCCACAGGTAGAGCCCGCATGTCTTGTTGTGCCCGACCTGCACCGCGTGCACGGCCAGCGCCACCAACAGGCTGCTGCACAGCAGGATCACGGTGTTGATGGTGCCAAACCAGAAATCCATGTGCTCGCTGCCGATCACCCAGGCGTCGTAATGCGCGGTGCGGTACACCAGGTAGGCGGCGAACAGGCCGCCGAAGAACATGATCTCGGTGACCAGGAACACCCACATGCCCAGCGTGGCGCTTTCGCGCTGCTGGTCCAGGTCGGCGAAATGGTGCCGCAGGCCGTGAGTGGCGGCTATGGCTCTATCGTGCAACAGGGACCTCCGACACGGTGGAGTAGTCGTACGCTTCCCAGGTCACCACCGGGGTTTCGGAGAAATTTTCGGTGGGAGGCGGCGAGGGCGTACGCCACTCCAGACCGGTTGCGCCCCATGGGTTATCGGAAACCACTTCGCCGTAGCGCAGCGACCACAGCAGGTAAACCAGCGGCAGGACGTAGCCCACCGCCAGGATCGACGCGCCCGCGCTCGACATGACGTTCAGCACCTGGTACTCCGGCGGATACGAGTGATACCGCCGCGGCATGCCAAGGTATCCCAGCACGAACTGCGGGAAGAACGTCAGGTTGAAGCCGATGAAGATGGTGGCGGCGGCGATTTTTCCCCACGCCTCCGGGTACATGCGCCCGCTGATTTTCGGCCACCAGAAGTGGATGCCGGCCAGATAGCCCATCACCGCCCCGCCCACCATGATGTAGTGGAAGTGCGCGATCACGAAATAGGTGTCGTGCACATGGACATCAATTCCCAGCGCCGCCAGGTAGAGGCCCGTCATGCCGCCCATGGTGAACAGCCCGATGAATCCCATGGCGTAGAGCATGGGCGTGGTCAGCGACACCGAGCCCTTGTACATGGTCGCCGTCCAGTTGAACACCTTGATGGCCGAGGGCACGGCCACGAAGTAGCTCAACAGCGAGAAGACGAGCGCCGCGTAGGCCGAAATTCCGGCGACAAACATGTGGTGCGCCCACACCAGGAATCCCAGCACGGCAATCGCGATCGAAGCCAGCGCAACCGCCATGTATCCGAACACGCGCTTGCGGGAAAACGTCGAGACCACTTCCGAGACCACCGCCATCGAAGGCAGGATCATGATGTACACCGCGGGGTGCGAGTAGAACCAGAACAGGTGCTGGAACAGCACCGGGTCGCCGCCCAGCCGGGGATCGAAGATGCCGAGGTGGAAGGCCCGCTCCAGCGCCACCAGGGTCAGCGCGATCGCCACCACCGGTGTCCCCAGCACCTGAATCACCGAGGTCGCGTAGTGGCCCCAGATGAATAGCGGCAGGCGGCCCCAGGTCAAGCCCGGCGCCCGCATGCGGTGGATGGTCACGATGAAATTAAAGCCGGTGAAGATGGAGGAGAATCCCGCAAGGAAGATCGCCACAATCGCCGTGATCACGTGCGTGTTCGAGTAGGTGCTGCTGTAGGGCACGTAGAATGTCCACCCGGTGTCAATGCCGCCGCTCAGGACCACGTACATCATCAGCCCGGCGCCGACGATGTACAGGTACCAGCTCGCCAGGTTGATTCTGGGAAACGCCAGGTCCCTGGCCCCGATCATCATTGGCACCAGGAAATTGCCCAGGGTGGCGGGAATCGACGGGATCAGGAAGAAGAACACCATGATGACCCCGTGGATGGTAAACATCTTGTTATAGGTATCCGACGACATCAGGTCGCCCGCCGGGGTCAGCAACTCCAGGCGGATCATGGTGGCCGCGAACCCGCCGACGAAGAACATGGCGGTGATGGAAATCAGGTAAAGGATGGCGATGCGCTTGTGGTCGGTGGTCAGCAGCCACGACCTCACGCTGAAATCGGTGTTCAGGTAGTTCTCGCGTTCGACCGCCGGTGCGGCAATGGTGGCCATAATAATTCGCCTTAACGACTCCTTGTTGTAGGGGCGGCCGGACGATGGCTCACCGGCTCACGCTGCTCGGGTTGAGATAACGACCTGATGTATGCGACCAGGGACAATAACTGCTCCTCGTTGACGATCCCCTGGAACGTGGGCATGATCGGCTTGAATCCCGCCACCACCTTCGCTCCCGGAGTGAGGATGGATTCGCGGACGTAGTTGTCGTCAACCGTAACCGTGCGCCCGTCATCCAACAGCACCGGCTTGCCGTAAGCGCCCACCAGGTTGGGCCCGCGACCCTGGGTGTCGAAGCGGTGGCAGGTAGTACAGCCGAGCTGCTGGAACAGCTTCTGTCCGGTCGAAGCCAGCGACCCTTCCGCGTTTCCGCCCGATAGCCACGCCTGGTAGCTGGCCGGTTCCATCACCACCACCTCGCCGATCATGCCCGCGTGCATGGTGCCGCAGTATTGCGTGCAGAACAGGTGATAGCGGCCCGGCTTCGTCGTCTGGAACCACAGGGTTGTGTAGCGTCCCGGCAGCACATCCTGCTTCACCCGGAACTCGGGCAGAAACAGGCTGTGGATCACGTCCTGGGAAATCATCGTCAGCCGGACGGCGCGTCCCAGGGGCACGTGCAGTTGATCAATCTCGCGCTGGCCCTCGGGGTGCTGAAATTTCCACATCCACTGCTTGCCGACGACAAAGATCTCCTCCGCGTCCGGCGGCGGTTGCGCCCAGGTCATGTAAATCGACGCGCTCCAAACGAACATGACCATGAAAATGCCGAAAGGGATCACCGTCCAAATGGCTTCCAGAGTGTTCGATCCCTCGATCTGGGTGGCAATGGGGTTCTTGGCGCGCCGGAATTTCATCGCGAAAATGAAAATCAGGGTGAAGATCATCACCGTGAAAAACCCGGTGACTGCGAGCATGAAGATCATGAGCGCGTCGGTTCGGTTCGCCAGGGTGGAGGCGCGCACCGGCCACAGCGGCAGGGTTTGCCACATACGCTAACGCCCTCCCCTCGGCGCGGCTCGGCCGCTGGTGATCCGCTTGTTCCTGGGCTCGAATTTGAACATCGCGATAAGGAATGCGCCCAGCAGCAGCACCGTGATCGCGCCCCCGATCTGCATCACACGCGAGATGATGGCGCCGTACTTCCCGGTGCGCGGGTCGTAGTGGTAGCAGTACAACAAGACCTGGTCCACCATGGTTCCGATGTGTCCCTGCGAGGCTTCCACCATGCCGAGCCGCAGATCCTTCGGCGAATATTCCACTCCGTAGTAGTACTGCGCGATCCTGCCCTGCGGCGTGAGCACCATGAGCGCCGTGGCGTGCGCAAACTGCTGCGTCTCTGTGTCCCACTGGTAATGGAATCCCACCGCCTTGGTCAGAGCCGCGATTGCCGGTTGCTCGCCGGTCAGAAAATGCCAGCCCTGCTCCGCCCCCGGACGTCCGTATCGCCGCAGGTAGGTCGTCTTTTTGGCGCGCGCAAGTTCAGGTTTCTCGCGTGGATCGAAGCTGACCGTCACCACCTCGAACTCTTTGCCGATATCGAATTTCAGCACGGAAAAGGCGCTCACCATGCCGTTCAGCTCTTCCGTGCACAGCATCGGACAGTCGTAGTACACCAGCGCCAGCACCACCGGCTTCTTGCCGAAGTAGTCACCCAGCTTCACCGCTTGCCCGTTCTCATCCTTGAATGCGAGGTCCAGCGGAACCGGCGCGTTCAGCTTCTGCTCGATCTCGATGTTGTTCAGGATCTGCGGCGGGGGTGTGGCCCGCGTCACTGCAGGCGGTCCCATCCCTTGTCCGGCCGCGATCACGCTGAACGTCACCACCAATATCAGCCCGATCAGACGGGTGGAGCAGGGCTTTAGTGTGTGCGTGAGAACGTCGTGACGTTCTCTGCGCGAGCCCCAGGTATTGCCTTCTTTGTTTCTATTCCGGGCTAGCGGTCGAACTGCTGCTCGGCCCGGGAGCTAAATCA